>JAFGVA010000012.1 GCA_016938235.1 Bacteroidales bacterium
ATTCTGAAATGTTGATAAGGCAAATAAACAAAACGTGATAAACAATAAATCAGATAGCTTTTTCATGGTTTTATGATTTAGTTAGTAGTTTGATTGCAAGATAGATAAAAATAAAATATCTGGTATGGATTCTATATTAAATCATGAATTTTCTTGACGAACTCCGTTCTCCAATCTGTGTTTGCTTCCCGGTCGTTTTTATAAATAATGGCTAAATTATTTTTCAAATCCACATAATTCTTTGCAACGGTTTTGCAGTATGAAAGGTTTGGAAAAGCGGGCAGGGTTTGTATCAACCAATGTGAATAGTTGATGCGTGGCAGGATGCTCAAATAACCACGTCACCCCAAATGTTTTATGATCGCATGTTATGGCCAGTGCTTTATTTTCAATTATCTAAATTTCTCAATAAAATTTATTATAGCAGTTGAAAATTCTCCAGGTTGTGTGGCTGATGGTGCATGACCCGATTCATTAAAAATAATTATCTCTTTATCTTCTGATCCAACACAATTGTATGCTTCATAAATTACTTCATTTGGAACGATTAAATCATATTTACCCCCTGTAATTAAAACAGGAATAGTTACTTTTGATAACTGTGAAGAAAGGTTTAACTGTAAAATATTTTTTATCAGTGGGCTATTGGCAATCTGGACTTGATTAACACTTGATTGTTGAGATGATAAAGGCCCGAAAAGCAAAAGCTGCAATATTTCTTGTTGATCATTATCGATTGGTGCAATGCTGTCTGTTATTAAATCGGTAGCTTCAATTGCATACTTGTTTATAGTAACAAAATTATCGGATGTAGCAATAGTATCGTGGGTATTGCACCAATCTAATATTTCCTGCCAACTATCTGTATTTATATTTTTGAGTATAAATTCATTTGCATATTTTATTAAGTTGCGCCTCTCGGCATTTCCAACCAATGAAAAGTTATGGGCACCGCTTTCGTCAATCCATCCTTTAATATTTTCCTGATTATTATCTTTTACCAAATAAGCAAATCCTAAATAGCCACCCCAGCTTCCACCGTATAGAAAAAGGCTGATATCGTTACCATATTTGTTTTTTATTAAAACAATCAGTTTTTCTAAATCTTCGACATATTGATCTGCATTAATTTCTTCATTCCTATAATGACCCTGAGAAATACCTGAGGATCTTTGATCCCAATAAACCATTGCATATTTCTCTGTTAATGTTATATTAGATGTGATTTCGCTTTCACTACCTATCGCTCCGGAACCAGGCCCTCCATGAAGAACCAGGACAAATGTTTTTGATAGGGTATTTCCTCTTACCCAGACGGGCATATCAGCACCATCATTTCGTAAAAAGAAATATTCATCGGCGTTTTCAGTTAGTTCAAAATCATTCTTCTCACAACCGATAATTAAACCTGATAATATGATTGCATAAATAATTTTCTTCATTTATTTTCTTATTTTATCATTACATTTCAAATAATATATAAGCCCAAATTCGACTGCGGAATAGCTGATATACTGAGATCCAAATGGGAACTGGATAAACTTTATAAATTTTGCATGCCACGCCCAGGGTTTTCCCATCTTAAAACTATAGTCTTTACCGATTCCAAACGAATATAAAGAACTAAAATTGGATTGGCCGGCAAGTGGAATCCTACTAACTTCGTTATTATCGTTTACCGAATAGGTGTCGCCATTTATGAATGTATGAAAATAGCCAAGCCCTAAAGCTGCTTCATACATAAAGCCTTTTTCCCGGATATATCGATATCCAATTTCACTATTTAAAAGCAACCCAACATGATTCCTTGAGTGATAATAATTACTAATATTTTCACTAAGAAAAAAACTGTGTTTCCTATCTATTACATTTCCATTCTTTTTTGTGTGGACTTTGTCTATTGACCAGAACTCATATTCAAATCCAACTTTATATCCAGGATGTGTTAGTGCCTGACCGAAATAAGATAAACAAACAGCTGTTCTTTTTGTTAAAGGTATATGTGTATTTGTAGTATCTGTTTGAGCTTGTAAAGTTATACAACCTAAAAAAATTAAAATTACAATTATCAAATTTCTCATTTTTCAACGCTATTAAAAATTCAAAATATATTTGGGCTTTGGAGAATTCAAATATCATGCCAAATACAAAGTAGCTTTTAGCATTGGCCATAACATCAGGATGTTGAATGAGGTAATCCCTGAACCCGGGGTCATCACAATCGCCAAAATACCTGTATAAATTCTGTTTAAGCCAAGTTTTTTTAAACCATAGTCGACAATTAATTTTACAACTTTTGTTGCTATTCCCTTATTCCAGTATGGCTCGCTTATGAGGTAGCCAACCTCGGCTGATTTACGATGAACATCAATACCAACTGAAAGGCTAATATTACCAACATGTTAACTATTGAATTCAACAGCAAAACAGGTGAAAGGATCCTGATTCAGAGAATGATTAAAAAACCAAAATGCGTAATCAAGTATAAATGGACAGGCAAAACCATTTGAAAGATTCTGGGCAATCTTTTTGCTACTTTCCAGGAAAACGATTCGTTCAGCATCTTCCGGTTTAAATTTTTGAAGTGTGGCATCTTTCATAGCAGACGCAATTGGAATAACAAAATTATTACCAGAGAAAGTCGGTCTGAAAAAACATATATAAATATTTGGTTTGTAACACAAACTTAATTAGGTTTGCACCACAAACTTGTTTTATATATTATATGGAAACACATAAACAAAACACAAACAGTTTCAGCGAAGAATCTTCACTGAATGTTATTCTAAGTATGATTGACACCACCAAACGTAAGCTGTATGACAACGGCTTGCTGATTATACTATGGGGCTGGATGATGTCGATATCATACTCCTGGTCATTTGCTTCAAGGAAGTTTGCAATTCCATTAAGTATGCGACAAACTTTTAAATCTATCAGTATAGCTATATCTGCAGCTGTATTAATCTATACCCTCTATGTAATTTTCTTCAGCAGAAAGAAAGTAAAAACATATATAAGCACCTCGCTGAAATATATCTGGTTCTCTGTGGTAGCTTGTATGGTTTTAATAAATCTTATTCAGTTTAATGTATTGCATGAAATAATATTTGAGCTGCAGCATCCCATTTTTATGGTGCTTGTTGGCTTTGCAATAGTTGCTACCGGCGGCATTCTGAGGTATAATTTATTAATTATCGGAGGCATAGTTTTTGGATTGCTGGCTTTTCTTTCATCCTATCTCCCACTGGCCGAACAGCTTTTAGTCGAATCGATTGCGTGGATTGTGTCTTTTGCTATACCCGGCCATATTTTTTATTCAAAACGAGAAAAAACTGATCATGTTTAAGGAACTGGATCCTATATTGCATTCCCAGGTACGACTGGCAATCATGTCGGTTTTAGTCAGTGTTAAATCAGCTGAGTTCGGTTATTTGTTGGAGAATATAAAAACAACCAAAGGAAACCTGAGCTTCCAGCTAAGCAAACTTAAAGATGCCGGATATATTGATATCAAAAAGTCTTTCAGGGGCAATTACCCGCTTACAACATGTAAATCAACAAAAAAAGGCATCAATGCTTTTGAAAAATATGTTAAAACCATACAGGAATATTTTAAAGAATTTAAACCTCCAAAATAAAACATTATGAAAAAAATTACATTTACAATGACCGTATTGCTTACAATACTTTTGGCCTGTTCAACAAATAAAACAGAGATGCTGTTGTCTGATTTTGAAGTTTGTGAAATAGTCCTCTCAAGTGAGATTCCATCTTCGATTATCGACTCGCTGAGTTATTTAAACATAATTCCAGAAAACAATTCGGAAATGCAGAACTTTGGATACCTTGCTATTTCTGACAGCTCTGCTTTGAACGGGGCTATCAAATTTGATTCTATTGAAATAATGAAATCTACTTTTAGGGTGGGTGATAATGAAAAATACTTTGCACTCTATGCCCTGAAGAATCAACTTAAAATTCCGGTATCTGAGATACAAAATTCATCCGTTAAAGACGGTAGTACGGAGATCCATTTCAAAATGAAAGGAACACAGAAATGGGCTGAATATACCGAAGCCCATACAGGGAAACACATAGCTTTTATAAAGAATCGGCGAGTTCAGGATGTAGTTCTAATTAATGGAAAAATAAATATTGGGGTAGCAATTATTAATAATCGCAAATAGTTATTTAGCCTTAATAATTGCAGCAAATCCTCCACCCGGAGCCATCCTGACCTCCATTTCGGTTTCTTTGTCGACAGGTATTTCTTCGTAAACATAATCGGAGCCATACCTGTCGGCATTAATCCCATCTTTCCAGATTTGCATGGTATACTCTCCTGCATCCAGAAAATCAAGTTTAATGTCAAGTATTCTCGGACTCCAGTCTGTCATTCCACCAATGTACCACACATTGCCTTTTCTTCTGGCTGTAATAACATAATCACCTACTTTAGCCTGCTGAACAACTGTCTGATCCCATACCGAAGGTACTTCTGACAGAAACTGCATGCATTCGGGTTCACGATAATAATTAGATGGATTATCGGCCAGCATTTGCAAGGGACTCTCATAAACAACATACATACCTAACTGATGGCAGCGTGTTCCCAGGCTCATTGGCGAACTAAAAATATCTCTGAAATCAGCTTTTGTTGCATTTTTCATGGCTCCCGGGGTATAATCCATTGGACCGGCTACCATACGAATAAACGGCAAGGTTAGATTATGTTCCGGATCAGAATCAGCCGACCATTTGCAATGCTCCATACCCTGCACCCCCTCGCTGGTAATAACATTCGGATAGGTTCGCAACCAACCGGTTGGTTTGTATGCCCCATGGTAGTCAACCAGCAAATGTCTTTGTGCTGCTGCTTCCGCCACTCTGTAATAATAGTCAACCATCCATTGATCGTCTCGTTGCATAAAGTCAACCTTTATGCCTTTCGCACCCCAATCAGCAAATGCATCCAGTGCTTTAGCAAGCTGATCGTCCAGCGCTTTCCAGGTTACCCATAGAATTACACCCACATTTTTCTGTTTGCCATACTCAATAATCTGTTTCACATCAACCTGATCTTTGACATGCAAAACATTATCAAGATGATACCAGCCCTCATCCAATACGATGTATTCTATGCCAAATTCTGAGGCAAAATCGATGTAATACTTGTATGTCTGAGTATTTATTCCCGATTTAAAACCTACTCCATAAATATTATTGTCGTTCCACCAGTCCCAGGCAACTTTTCCGGGTTTAATCCACGAGGGATCTTCAATTCTGCATGGACTTGCAAGTTTATATATCATTTGTGAAGTCAGAAGTTGCTTATCTTCTGTAGTAATAATCATTACTCTCCAGGGAAAGCTCCTGCGGCCTGCTGTTCTTGCAATATAATCAGCATATTCATTAACTTTTACAGTGCGATCGTCAACTTGTTGGGTTTTTAAAGGGTATCCTGCAAACTTGCCAACCAGGGCATTTTTAATCTCAGCACTTCCCTGCAGGTACATACCCGGATATGATTCTAAATCGGCCTCAGATATATATACTTTTACTACGTTTTCGAGATTAAGAAGAGTTCCTGTAGAACAAAAGCTGTCTGCGCTTACCTCAGAAAGATTCATATACTTGTATTTTCTTTCCTGATGCGTCAACAAGCTCTCCTCTTTTGGGAACCAGATTTCATAATCCTTATCAAAGTAAAAACCTGCCTGTTCTGATTTGACAATAATAGAATCCTGAAATTCGGTAATCCAACGGTATGCAATGCCATCATCGTAAGCCCTGAATATAAGACTGTATCCATCTGAAAATTCCATTTGCAGCTCATTATATTCATCCTTAATTTCAGCCGATTTTTGCTGTACAACAGGCTTTATTACTTCAGAAACCGAATTTTCCTTAAGCTTTTTTAATTCTGCATTTTTACCCAAAATCAAACCATTCATCAGCTCCATCGATATCGGTGAATTTTTTATAAAGGCATATCCCTTGATGCTGACTGAATAGTCAATAGATTGACCAATAAGGATATCAGCCTTTATTGAACCCGAAGGTGATTTTACTTCAAAAGTTTTCGTGTTATCGCTTTGTGCATACAAAATTCCGGAAGATGTTATTATTATCGCTGCTAACAGGAGATTCAACTTATTCATTGCTGATATTTATTATTTCAATGCAAGGATAAAAAAAAATACCTAGAAAAAACAACCAGGAACCAGCTTTTAGCCGAATTGAAATTATGGGATTATTAATCGAATTATTTCTTCAAAAAAAAAGGTAATTTATCAAATAGACTTAGATTCTTTCTATGTAGAGTTTGAAACAGCCTGACTGTTAATTCGAGCGGTTATCTGCCGACATTATAGAGTATGGATTCAGGATTAATAATTTTCTATCCTAAACCATTCGATATTTGCATACCCGCTGTCGTTTGTTTTTTAATGCTTGTTTCATAATCCTATTCCTTTAAATATTTCACAAGTTCGTGGTTTTTTTCTTTAAGTCCGGCAATAAAAAGACCGGCAACTTCCCTGGCTCCTTTTTCAACAAAATGTGTATTATCGGCACGACCATTGGGATAATTCGGATATTTACCCGGAGGAACATGCATAAATAGTTTTTTGGATTCCACAGGCCCATATTCTTGAATGAGCTTATGGGTTTTTTGCTGCAAATCAATAAGCAACACGCCATTCTTCTGTGCTACTTTTCTTAAAACATCCGGATATTCACCATGTGTATCAACCAGCACTCCAATTGTATCAAATTTCCGACGTTCAACAGGAGTGCAAAGAATAGGTTTCACACCTTTACTTTTTGATTCCTTAATGAATTTTGAAAGATTATATTCAAACTCCTGAAGTGTGCAATAACGAGATAATTTGCTTTCGACCCCGTCGTTATGACAAAACTGAATTACCAGATAATCGCCTTTGTTCATCATTGCAAGAACCGAGTCCCAAAAGCCTTCATAAATAAACGATCGAGTACTCCGACCGTTCCGGGCATGATTATCAATGGTAATAATTTTTTCGTTAAAAAACTCAGGTAATAGCTGTCCCCAACCTCTTTCCGGTTCAGCTTCTGCAGGTTTATAAGCCATAGTTGAATCTCCTGTCAGGTACAATACGGGTTTTTGATTACAGGATACTGCCAGCATGAATGGTAGTAGAAATAAAACAGTCTTGAGAAGCATTAATCTGTGCTTTATAACAGTCAGGTTCATTGTTTTTGTTTTAAATCACGAGGTATTTCAGCCATTTTCCCAAGTTGATTCAGCTGTCTGGCAAATTCTACCAAATCATTCTCTTTTTTTAAATTCAAATTATACTTTCTTATTATTTTGTTTACTTCAACTTTATTAAAAAAGCTATAGAAATTTCTTTTATTCTGAGCTGTCATAAAACAATAGTCGCCCATGCAGGCATAATATTCGTTAGTTAAATAATAAACCGATTCGTTAAACCGGTTTTGCATAACAAGAGATGAGTTAACTTTCATCATTCGATTTGCAAAAATTGTTATATTACCATTAAACAAAAGCTCTACAAACATCTCAGAATTAAAAGATTTATTGATAATGTCTCCATTAATTAGTATAAATTTTCTTTCCGGCGTACTGTTTAATATAATAAAATCACTTACCTGGAATTTTGATACCACTACTGCTGTATTACCATCGATAGCATAAACCAAATCATTGGTATAGGCATTATAGTTAAGCTGCATGTTTTTCAGTTGCCGGCCATTTTTCAAAGTTATAGTTCCTGTTTGCCATTCATCGAAAAGAAATTCAGAGCCGGGATACATGTTTTGCTTTTGGTACATTGTTCCGGTTAATTTAGGTTTCATCCTAAAGTTATCTTTCTCTGAATTATGCTGAGCATTAAGGAAAGACCCTGCTCCCAGAAACCAAATTGATAATACTATTTTAACAGCATATTTCATTGTACTAATACTTATCTTCCACATTAAATGTAATTGACTTAGAAACAGGAATACCGTTATTGATTACACCCACTATCGTAATTCTGAATTCGCCACTCATGTCAGAGGTGTAAAACTCAAAACTACTTCTATTAGCTGAGAGTATTATTTCCGGATTCCAATACAGCGTATTTCTAAAATCAGGAATTCGACTAGTCCTTTTTTCAGGTGTATCATATACAGGGAAATTAAAAATCAATTTCTGGTTTGAAATTTCATTTTGTAAAGCAATTAAAGTATTTGATTCTTCAATATGAAATGAAGAGTTTTGATTCAATGTTACAGAGAGTACTCCGTGGTAAACTCTACTGCCAACAATAAAATATTTCGATACGATATCAATATGATGAATATCGTCACTGTTTAATACGGCCAGGTAATTATATTTCTTAACAGGCATACCATTAATAAGGAGCAGGGGTGGCTGGGTAAAAAAAGCATTTTGATATTCGTTAAGAATCCGAATGGTGTACTCCCCATTTTCCAAGCGAAACCTTACTCCGGGAAGAATTTCTTTCGCTATCTCGTCAAATCCGCTCAGTTTTAAAAAATCTCTCGGATAAACAGTTTTATTTAAACCGTAATAACCCGGTCTTAAAGGAAAATTGTTATTGGATTTATTTTCAGCTATTTGAACAGTTCTGAAGGTATTATTGATTTCAAAAACCTTAACCTGGTCATCAAATTTCATGTTTATATATTCAGCAGTTAAAGTTTCAGCTTTATAAACCGAAGCTTTATTATCAACTTTTAAGTCAAGTAAGATTGTTGAATTTTCGACACCTGAAGGTGATTCCCATACCTGGATAATCCCCGGTGATATACTCAAATTATCAGGCATGGCAAAAAAGAAACTTCCATTCTCATCAGTGATATCATAATCGAGGTATGACAGTGTATCGAAGAATGAAAAATACACCAGAGCTCCCGGCAGCCCCATACCTGTTATTATATCAGACACAACACCTGTTATTATGCGACCTTCAGTTTCTTTCGGGTAAACAGTATTTATTTGTTTATTCCTGTTACTTAGGGTTTGCTGATTTTCTGTAAACCCATATTGTTCTGTTATATAACTGAACCAATTGTTTATAGAGGGTGTTTTTTGCTCTATACTCTTATCGGCTACATATTGCACAGAAACTGATAAATCAGAATCATTTATTAAACAATAATCGGATGGGACTTCAACATTCACCTGTACCTTTTCCCGCTTGGAATACGTGTTTTTATTAACAGAAAGTATAAGAGGAATATCTTTAATCTGTTTAGAATAAAGTGAGGATTTTTGAATCTCATATTCGCTAGTTTTTGCAGTTCTTTCAGCATTTAAATACTGGTTATAAGAAGCTATACTTCCATACTTTCCAAAGCGATTAATTATTAGAATTTCTTTGGAAAACAAAAGCTCATTCCCCTGGTTCTTTTGCCAATTTGTATAAGCTTTAATTATGTAAGAACCCGATGTTAATGAATCCGGAATCTGAATTACTCCTACGGCACTATTTTCTGAAATATTAAGAATAACCTGGTTAATTTGATTGTAGGATAAATCATTAATCTCAACATACAAAATCTTACTTGGATCTTCAGCTTGCGGAACAATATTGTAAAAGACCTTGAAGAAAACCTGTTCGCCAGAAACGTAATAGTCTCTGTCGGTATGCAGGTAAATCTTTTCAATAACCTGCTTGTTTGAATCAACACCAAAACTATTTAAGCTGATTATTAAGAATAGAAAGTATATCAGGGGCCATAGCGCACCCCTTCTAAAGTATTTACTATTGATTCTATATTCTCCTGATTTCATGGTCTTAATCAACTATTTTATTTACCCAGAAATAGGGTGGTATGCTATCGTTCCACCCACCTGTGGTTAATATTGGAAAAGCCTCATTAAGCAACCTGCCTTTATATGCTCCATTTATTACTTCGTAATTTACAAAAGCAGGAGTTATTATTTTTGAAGCTACCTCGAACAAGCCCAGCATTTGTTTTGTATCATCAGTAACACAAGTCATATTCCCTCTAAGTTGGGTTGTTATGGGATCAAATATTTCACCTTCAGAACTCTCGAGTCTGTTTATATCTGACCAAAAAGTATATGCATTACGGGTAATGGAGTACTGAGAAATATAGACTATCCAACCGATATAGTAGTTCCTGTCATGAAGCGTAATTGGAATACCATAAATAACTGAATCCCGCTGGACAAAACCTGTATCTGTTTCTTCGAATAGAGTAATTGTATCAGAAACTGTTTTATCGTAAACAGAAGTTATCTTATCAAGAAACTTAAACTTATACTCGTCATAAATTGATTTATTGTCTTTAGTATGGGACAGCGGAAACTTATCAATCCTGTCGATATTAGTATTTGCCTCGAGTATTGAAAGGTTATCCGGAAAAAAGGACTCCCACATGTATAATTCTATAGTTTCTGCTTGTGGTGTACCGGGGTATACGATAATATTCGAAATAAACTCAAGAAACATCTGGCAATCGAACCTGTAATAGGTATTCTCGTTTGCTGAAGGAATATTTGCATAAATCTGGTTAACTTCTTCCTGCTTCACAATAAACTCACCGTAAGTATTGTAATATTTAAGCTTAACCATTTCTGCAAAACCATAAACCGAATCAATTTTTGCATTGTTTACAGGCATAGTTTCAAGCCCTGATTCGTACCTGTTACCATCGCTTGTTTCGATAACTAACTGGTATGAGCTTCCAGGTTTAGCAATAAAATCAGAAACTTTACTTTTATAAACTCCACTTCCGGTTTCCTCAAAAGAATATTCATTTGTTCCATTTTCAATAACCAGCACTAAAGCATTCTCTACAGCAGTAAATTCAGGTTTTGAATTAAAATTAACAGCATTTCTAAGTTGAATCTGGTATTGTTCTGAGGCATCAGATATCCCACCTTCCAGGTAAATAAGATTTTGATTAGTAATAACTTCAGGCGTATAAATCTCTGTACAGCTCCAGGATATTAAAAGCACTGCCACGTATACTGCTAACTGCTTTGTATGATTCAAAAAACGATTCATTAAAATTTGAAATTATAGGTTATGGTTGGAATGGGTCTGTTAACCACAGAAAGCTTATATAAAACATAATATTTATAGTTATTGGCTGCCGTTGGTTGATCTTTAGTATAATATACCGAGTAAGGATTATTTCGCCCATAAACATTGAATACCGAAAGTGACCAGCTGCTTTTCCAGTTTTGTTCAGCTTTTAGGTGTCCGTGATAAGAAATTGATAAGTCCAGCCTGTGGTAATCCGGCAATCGGTATTTGTTCCTGTCTGAAAAATACACCAGTTTTCTACCGTCAATTTCAAACTGGTATTCTGGTAAAGTAACCGGTCTGCCGCTACTATAAGTGAAATTTCCTGAAACACTCCACCTGCGTGAAAGTTTGTAGTTTAAACTGGCAGTAATATCATGTGGCTTATCATAAGCTGCCGGGTAGTATTCGCCCCGGTTAATCAGTTCCTCTGTAAAATCACTTATTGTATTCTTAAGTGTTCGTGAAAAAGTGTATCCTATCCAACCTGTTAATGTTCCTGAGTTTTTACGAATAAACAGCTCCAGCCCATAGGCTTTACCTTTGCCGTTTACAATATCTGTTTCAATGGTTTCATTCATTACTATGGTAGCACCGTTCTTATAATCGATCAGGTTTTCAATTTGTTTAAAATAAACCTCCGCCGAAGCCTCAATTGTGTTGTCTGAAAAATTTCTGAAATACCCCAGGCTATATTGTTTACTTTTTAAGGGTAAAACAAATTGATCGGCAAGCTTCCATACATCTGTTGGAGTTGCAGCAGAGGTATTTGACAACAATTGCAAATACTGAACACTGGCATTGAAGCCCAGCTTAACACTGCTCTTTTGATCAATTGAAAACCTTAAGGCAAGTCTGGGTTCCGGATTATTATAACTAACAATTTTATCTCCCTCGATGTAATGGTTTGTATCAATAATGGTACTGGCTGATTTAGGGGAATTTGGGTCGAATTCAAAAACCGATTTCGCGCCCAGGTACTGGTAAAAAGAATACCGTATACCCCCATTTATGCTCAGCCAGTTGGTTATTTCATAATTATCTGAAATATAAAATGCCCATTCTTTTGAGTGCTCCGATTCCAACACAATATTGCTTACAAATGTTTCTTTGGATAATGCTTCTTGTGCACCTGGTGAGAACTGATGTTGATTACCTTCAAACCCTATGTCAACTGTATTACCAATAAAGGGTAAATAGGTTATGTTAAACCTGGTGTTTAAAAGTTGAATTTCAGATCTGATCCTCATAGCCTCCGGATCGTCAACATATTTTTCACTTTCAAGTTTCAGTTTATACTTACTCAAGGAGGCCAAAGCAGAAATTGATAGTCGGCTGGAGAAAATTTTATTATACCTCACATTGGCCAACTGATTTCCATAGGTGTATCGTGAAGTGCTGGCAAAATCAAAATCATCGTTGCTTTTATATCCAAAAACCGAAATGGAATTCTTTTTATTGATACTCCATTTTATCTTAGCAATAAGATCGTAATAACCTGCTGTACTCTCTTTCAGGTTCACATCGGGCATTCTTTTAAGGATCCAGTCGGAATAAGTACTTCGGCCACCTGCAACAATTGAGAGCTTATTTTTAATGATTGGTACTTCGATTGTTGCTCTTGCATTAATGAAGCCAATTCCGCCTTCAATATCCGGCTTTTCAATATTTCCGTCCTTTACACCTATATCCATAACTGAAGATATTCTACCTCCGAAATTTGCAGGTACATTACCCTTATAAAGTGTAACATTGCTTACTACACCGGGATGAATGGTTGAAAAGAAACCAAACAAATGTGCTGTATTAAAAATGGGTACATCTTCGATAAGTATAAGGTTTTGATCAATATTGCCCCCACGAATATTAAACCCTGAAGCTGCTTCGCCTACAGTCTGAACACCGGGCATCAAAGTCATTGATTTTATAAGGTCTGTTTCTCCCATGAGCGTGGGAATGGTAAGTAGCTCCTTTGCGTTGATCTCAATTGTACTCATTTGTGCCTGTGAAACGTTCTTGTCCGGTCGCTTTCGGGTAACTATTACCTCGGTTAGTTCAATAGATTCTTCAAACAATTCAATGTTCAAATCACCACTAGCCACAAGTTCAATTTCCTTTTCCTGCGATTCGAATCCGACAATAGAATATTTTATCATGTGCTTCCCTGCTTTAAGTTCAATGTTGTATTCCCCATTTATGTTACTTACTGCTCCTTTATCATCCACTACTGAATACACAACAGCCCCAATAACCGGTTTCCCGGTTTTCCCATCAACAATTTTACCTGAGAGTTTGGCTGTTCGGTGCTTACCCCGTTCCCGCACATCGCCAATCAGCATTTCTTTATTTTGATTTTCCTGAACAACATTTGAAATATTATTGAGATGCTTAGGCAGAATTACGATATTCCCTTTTGGAATGTAAATAAAAGAATAAGCTGTTCCGTCGAGTAATCTTGATACTACTGTGCTGAGATTTAAATGATTGATTTCTTCAGAAAACACCAGGTTGGTAAGAATCTCATCGCCTTCATCAAAAAAGAACCTGATTGGGAATTGTGCTTCTAAATCGGATATTAATTGTATGAATGATTCCTGATTGTAGTGTTTAGTGATATAAACTGTATCAAGCAGGGTAATCTGGGAAAACAGGAAACTTGAGAATAAGCTGAAACCGAATGAGAACAGAAATACCTTTATTTTAAGCTTCATTTTTTTTATCAGAAAAGAATCACACACGCATTCATTTACTATCAAAGTAGAAAGAAAAGGAAGGTTAAGAATAAACCCATACAGCCTTAAAACACCCTATTATGTTACCTTCCTTTTCAGATTTAAGATTCAACAAACATTGATCTACAACTTAGCTATTTTACTAACTATACTGTTTTGATTTGATTTAATTGAAAGCAGATACAAACCTTTATTTAAATTCACATTCGTCCAATTGATATAGTTTTCACCGGCTGACAAAACACCTTCGTAAATACTGCTAATTTTCACACCAGACAGAGATAGAATTGTAATAGTAATATATTCAGCCTGCAATAAATTTAATTTAACACTAATGTGCTCGCTAAAAGGTATGGGATATACCTCAATATTAGAAGGCAACAGGGCCAAGTCGTTAACTCCCGAAACAAGTTTTACAAAGGCTGTGTGAGTATAGAATGATGTATCTGAATCGTTAAATGCCCTTAAACGGTAGGTAAAGTTATTAGGTTCTGTAAATTCATCTGTATACGATTCAGTGTTAGCAGGAATCACAGCTATAAGCTCATATTCACCTCCTTCTACTTTTCTTTCAAGCAGAAAACCAGTTTCATTGTCAATTGAGTCATTCCATGCCAGCAACACTTCAGTTTCACTTGATGAAGAAATTACAAAATTCAAAGGCCTGATGATATAAGTATATTGTTCAACCAGACTATTCAGGTATTCCTCCAGGTTGGTGTATCCATCTGTATCGGCATCGCCATTCCTGTCTTGCGGATCATCAGGATTCAGGTTATTAGCTGTCTCCCAAGCATCTGGCATACCATCATGATCTGTATCAACAGGAGGCGTGCCTTCCTCAAGTGAGGGATATCCACCTACATCAGAAGGAGTATCGATTATACCCTCTCCAGCTCCATATGAAGCACCATAAGTGGGTATTCCAGTCATGGTTTCCTGAACAATTCTTTGATCAATAGCATCGCGCCTTGGAATGCATGCACCGGACTGTGCCATTACATGCTCAAAGGCTATTTCAGCAGAATGTGTTGTAACTGAGTCAACATCAAACTCAACTTCTGATTTAATAAGATTTTTATCTGAAATAGTGGCATTTACCCCGGCCCAATTATTCTCGCTGAAGTTATCGTAATTATGAACATGGTTTCCATTTACATAAAACATCCCCCAAACACCAGAAGGCTGATCATTATCGCCATTATCGGCATTAGGTGCAATTATTCTGGTCTTAACACCCGAACTTGTTGCCGGCCCCGATTTGTAATAGTTATTTACAATATTATAATTGCCGCCTTCGGCACCATACACACTATTGCTTCCCCAATTGAAGATAACATTGTTGCGGTAATCTACTAATTCCAAATCGGGCTGATTTGAATACCTGCTACCACAGAAACGGGGATTCCGGCTAGTATGGTGAGCTATAAGGTTATGATGAAAAGTTGCGCCTTTTCCTCCCCATATTCCACCATAACCATGTTGACCTTTATCGTGAACTGAATTGTATAAACTTTCGCTAATCAGACAATATTGCATAGTGAATTTAGTGTTGTCATAGAATGATGCAGCTTCATCGACAGACCAACTCATGGTACAATGGTCAATAAGTACATTTGAATTATTCCGGCCATTCATTGCATCATCTTCAATATCATTGACATCTCCCAGTCTCGATCTTATATATCTGATTATCACATTATCAGCATCAACTGTAAGTGTATAGCCTGAAAGTGTTATACCTCCTCCTGGTGCTGTCTGACCAGCTATAGTTAAATCTCCGTGTGAGATTGACAACCTGGACTTAAGTTCTATTGTTCCACCAACCCTGAAAACAATGGTACGCCTTACACTTTGGTTTATAGCATTCCTTAAGCTTCCTTCACCGGAATCATTAAGGTTTGTTACTTCAAATACAAGGCCTCCTCTTCCGCCGGTAATATTGCCGGCAAATCCGTCAGCACCCGGAAAAGCCTTCAGCACATTTAAAAATTTAGCACCTAAATTATAATCCTGATCAACCGTGAAGGACAAGGGGTTTAATGAGCCGGAAAAATTACCAGTCCAGTTATTAAAGATATTTCCACTCTCTGTTGAAGCCAAAACTTTTACTCTGGTGCCATACAAGAATGAATCTGCAACTGGTGAGATATCAATATTACCAGTTCCTTCAATTGAAGTGTTAATTTTAAAAAAAATATTAGTATCAAGCTTTACAGCCATATGATCCAGATTTGGAGCACCCTCTGCATTAATTGAAACCAGCTTAACCTTATTTGATCCAACAACTAATGTACCTGTTGTATATTTACAGACATAATTTGTGAATTCCAGCGTATTATCGAAATCGATTGTATCAATCAACACATCATTCACATAAACCTGCATTGTTCTATGCTCGTCTTTACCAAGAGCATAACGAAATTTAATGGAATCAGTAATTTCTTTAAGTGAATTAAATGTCCATTCGATATATACTCCCAATTCATTTTCGGTATCGGCAAAACCATCGCCGGTAAATCCGGGATGTTTTGTATCGATTTTTCCATTTGAGATATATGCATCTTCAGCCTCGAAAATTACCTGTGCTTCGGACGAAACACTATAAAAACCAAATAAGAAAATTAGTAATCCAACCAAAAGTATTTTATTCCTCTGCATCGCTTTTTATTTTATTTCAATTAATCAAGTGTTGGATTCAGTTGAAAATTTTAATTTCTAAGCTTTTCATATTCAAGGGCAGCCATAATAAATGGCCCCACTGCTTTCGGATCATTATCCCTTCTCTTTTCATTGATGTAATAATCAAAACTACCATCGCGATAAGGATCTCCACCTAAACCGGCAACGGCGCATACAGGTGTAATAACCAGGGTACCATCATCTGTTTTCTTAATCAGGTTTTTCACTGTACCTTCAAATGCTTTAAAAGCAACAGGTTTATATGTATCCGCATCGATATAGCCTTTATTTACAGCTTTTAACAGAAAGTAAGAAAACATACTGCTAACTGAACCTTCGAGGTAATTCCCGGCGCGAACTTCCTGATCTAAAACCTGATACCAAATACCCGTTTCTTTATCCTGTACCTTGGTTATAGCAACGGCCATTCGTTGAATAATAGCAACTATCTCTGTATAATTCGGGTGTTCGGAAGGAAGATAGTCAAGCAAATCAACGAGGGCCATGCCATACCAGCCCATTCCCCTACCCCAGAAATTTGGCGCACATCCGGTTTCTTTATCAGACCAGGCTTGTTCTCTCGATTCATCCCATGCATGATAAAGTAATCCGGTTTCAGGATCACGGGCAACTTTTTCCATATTTATATACCACCTGGTAACTTTGTTAAAATCCTCGGAATTATTAAAGACCTTTGCATATTGGGCAATAAACGGGCCTCCCATATAGAGTCCATCCAGCCACATTTGATGGGGATACCGTTTTTTATGCCAATAGCCACCTATTTCGGTCTGCGGATGCTCTTCCAGCTGCTTATGTAAGGTATCTAATGCTGTTTTATACCGGAAATCTTTTGTGTCTTCATAAAAGATAAATAACAACTTGCCGGAATTAATCATATCAATGTTATAGTCGGTCTTTTTATACGTTTTAATCTGACCGTTTTCATCCAACAAAGTATCGATATAGGACTTTGCATAATTGTAGTACCTCAAATCACCGGTAGCATCATACAATTTAACCATTGCAGCAGACACCAAACCAAAAGTATATGTCCACCGGGGTTTGTCTGCTTCTTCAATACTCCATAAATCGGGATATTGACTCAGAACTGTTTCCCCCATTTGAACTGAATAAGGCTTTTCGCTATAGGCATCAACTTGTTTTTTCTTTGCACCGGAATTACAAGAGACTCCAAGAATTAAGAAAAACAGTACTGTCGATATTATTTTTTTTCGCCTGAAAAACATATAAGTTTAATATTTTATGGTTAATGGATTATTGAGCTTTAATAACTCAGTATCCAGGTATTTCTTAAAGTCCTCAATTGTTTTTATTTCACTATCGTCCATTTCCCAAAGTGCTCCATAGTAATATTCAAGCTTGTTATCTCTCGGTTTAAGTACAATAACTTTACTGTGCAGATCTTCTGTTAATTCTATTAAATCTGAATTTCTGAAAAACACAACCATACCCAGGTTATCGTTATTCAAACTTTGTTTTCCGAATGTTGCCAGATAAGTCCATTCAGACTCAGATTCTGAAGGCTGAAGCAATTCAGTTAAATCGGCTTTTACAATTCCTGTACAAAGATTATCCAGAACATCTGAAATAAAAATTTCCTGATGTGTCAAACGACTTCCTGCATCAATAGATATAATTGATTTTAAGTCAACCGGTATTTTAGTATCATTCCAGCCATAATATTTTGTTTTAACGGAAGAGCGAATAATACCATTATTTAGAATTTTGCATGTAATACTATCAGTAACAGCTACCCTTAAGGCGCTATTGCCATCCCAATATCCTATGGAACCAATTCCCAGTGAACCTCCAACTTTTAGTATATCCATACCCCAGTTTTGTAATTCATGGTACGATTCAAATCCATCCTGTCCTACATTCTGTAAAACCATTTCAGGTGTTCTCTTACCATAAATATCAACAGCATTTCTCCAGTCAAGGTAAAACCTGTAACCAACTTTATCTGACTCCCAGCCCGGACCCTCATACCGAATATAAAAAGAGTGGTCTGTATGCTTATCGGGAACCCTCAGGTAATCAACATTAACAAATTTACCTCCCTGATATTCATATTGTTGCACTCCACTATCTTTATGAACCTGAACCCACTCTCCCTCTTCTTTTACAGATAATTCGGCCTGTGTACGTTTTTTGAAAACAGGCAATTCTCTGTCAGACTCTTTAAAGCTTAATTTAGCACTTGATTTTTCTGATATTGATAACAAGACTAAAATTGAACTTAATTCATTTTCCTTTATAGTAAGTTGCATTGGAACTACTGTATCATTAACTTCTGCAACAAGCTTTTCAATATCAAACATCTTTACTTTTTGAATAAAGTCTTTATCCTTTAATTCAAGAACAAGTTCATTGTATTCTTTATTTGCAGAATTGCTAACTAATACTGAAACGGATTCATTATTAACCGGAGTCTTGCATGACAAAACAAACATACTCCATATAAAAAAAGCGGATAACAATTTGGTTTTCATAATTTTAAGTATTAACATGATTTGTTGTAAATATTCGATAACACCAAAACTATTGATATTTTTTATTTAAAGGTCTATAAGTCCTTTATTACTTTACCATTGATTTTTACATCTTCAAACCGGATGTTCTCGGCATTGATTATATGGTTTGGCTTCTCAATATTTTTCAAATCACAATTTTTCAGAATAATGTTAGTAGCCGGTTCCTGCTTATACGATTCAATCCAAACCGGATATTCTGATTTATAGGCATTGACCCTTTCCAGAACAATATTTCTTGCAATGGGCAGATTTTCACCTTCCTCATTACTATAATACATATTAATCTTTAAAACTGCTTCTTTTACCTGCTTAACTTCAATATCACGAACATAAACATGTTCTACAATGCCACCCCTAAAAGAGTTTGATTTTATTCTTATGGCTCTTTCAAGATTAGGGCTATCCATCACACAGTTTTCGGCAAAAACATAGCTGATATTACCTGATATCTCGCTCCCCATAACAACACCGCCATGACCTTCAACCATGGTGCAGTTGCGCACATAAATATTCTTACTGGGCACTCCAATTCTACGACCGTCGTTATTTCTTCCTGATTTTATTGCAATGCAATCGTCACCAGTATTAAAGTAGCAATCTTCGATTAGCACATTCTCACAACATTCCGGATCGCAACCATCGTTATTCGGGCCAAGCGATTCGATATGTAGTTTTCTGACAATAATGTTTTTGCTAAGAACGGGATGAATTATCCACATTGGCGAACCTATAACTTTTATCCCCTCTATCAGGACATTTTCGCATAAATATGGCTGCACAAAACTTGGCCTCAGATAGTGCCCTTCGCCAAAAACACGGTTTTCAAGGGGTACATTTTCTTCCACCATTTTATAAAGTACTCCTATGTCAGATTGTTGGGTATTTCTTCCTGCTGCATCATAAGAGTGTTCCACCGAACCAGACCATTTTCCTTTCCAGTTCCACCATACTTCGCCCTGTCCATTAATAACCCCTTTTCCAGTAATTGCAATATTTTTTTGCTTATAAGCATAAATAAGTGGCGAATAGTTCATTAGCTCCATTCCCTCAAACCTGGTATGTACTGCAGGTAAATACTTACTTTTATCTTTTGTGAATAATAATTCGGCCTTTTCTGAAATATGCAGGTTTACATTATTCTTCAAATGCACAGCTCCGGTTAAGAAAGTTCCTTCGGGAACTATAACTCTGCCACCGCCTTCTTCAGAACACTTTTTTATTGCATCATTTATGGCTTTGCTGCAATCAGTGACTCCGTCGTTAATTGCACCAAAATCAGTAATATTGTAATCAGCATCTTTAAACAAGGGTTCAGGTATGCTATCCAAAATGCCTTTTGCATATTCCCAGGGAGATTCTAATAAGGAATAGCTTACATTAACATCTTTTTTTTCAGTGTTTCCAGAACCGACCCCATTACAAGCATTGTTTACTAAACCTCCCAGCAAGAGAGATATATAAAAAATATTCTTAAAAACTGTCATATCAGTCGGATATATGTTTTTGAACCTTTTTAAGTAAGAGAGAGAAAACAGGAAAGACCTTGTAAGTCTTTCCTGTTAATGAAATAATATTTATTTTATTCAGCTTTAATTAAGGATCCTGTTGAGTATCCCATGCTTGTAGTTATTGTAAAGAAATAAGTGCCCGTATCAATAGTAGAAGTATTTACTGAAACTCTGTTCATGCCTGATTCAAGTTCTACTGACTCAAGCATTATGGTTCTACCAGTAACATCTACAATAGATATTGTTACATTATCTGCTTTATCTAAAGGAATACTGAAGTTTACTACAGTATTAAATGGTATAGGATAAACCTCTACATTTAAATCTAAGCGAGTATCATTTACACCTACTCCACCGCAGTTTTCACCATCAGGATAAAGATCACACATATAGTCAACAAAATCGGGATGCCAGTAGCGGGCACCTATTATTGAACCATCATCACCAGCTGCCAGGTAATCTGAATTTCCAATAGTAAAATCTTCTGAAGCCGGATTAGCAAATTGGGGATCAGCTTCCAGAATATTAACGTAATCAATAGTTCCGGAGCCACTTCTTTCATTTACTGCGTTAACATTATAAAGAACTAAATTCCTAATTGTAAGAACATTATCATCGCCGTTAGAGTTTTGAGTAGTAAAATACAATGATGATAAATCAACTTCGGTACTAGCTGGTTGTTCAGAAAAAATTGAATTGGTAAGTGTGATATTATACTGTCCTCCACCATCGGAGTTACCAATTAATTCCTTATCGCCAAGTGTACTTAAATTGAAACCGGTCATATGATCCAAAACATAAGTCTGTGATGCTGTTTCCGGGAAATTCTGACACCATACCAATTGTTGAGCCAAATTCCAGAAGGTAATATCCTGCCATGTATAAGTATCATTGTTAACTCCTTCTTCGGCATACATATCTTTAATATAAGCACCATGTTCACCAGCTTCATACAAGAATGAGTTCTGAATTGTAAATTTCTTAACAATTACAGAGTCTGATCTTGTTCCCCCAATAAGGTCACCAGTTACATTATGTAAACGACAACGGTTGATGTATAATTCGACTTTTGCATTTGTGGTTGATGCACGAAGAGAAACACAACGAGATGCTAAATCTGCTCCATCAAGATCAAGTCCGATAAGGGTAAGTTTTGCTCCATCTTCTAATTGGAATATGTTTTCAGCAGCAAAGTCATTCAGAATTACAGGAAGTCCGGCCAGGTATGGCAATTCAGGATCGTCCTGTGCTCTAAGAGTAATATCCTTATCAATAACCAAAGTTGACAAAGGCACATATTGACCTCCATTAATAAGCAGGAAAGTATCGCCATCGGCTGCCTGAGCCAGGTATTCTTCGATTGTACCCATGCCTTCAGGAATAACATTACCTACAATATTGATTTTTTCTTTAATCACTATTGTATATTGCATAACAGAACCTGCTTCAGAAGTAACTGTTATAACAACAGTAGTGTCGCTTCCGTCAAATGGAATAACACCACCTCCATCAAGAGTAGATTTAGCATCATTTAATGTTGGAGTTATAGTTACTTCGGTAGTTCCGGCATCGAGACTTAAAGTATAATTTACCTCTTCAGGGCTAAAATCTGGTGACAAAGTACCTGTTGAAACTGCTAAAGCAGACAATAAATTATCGTCACTAATAGCAGGAACATCTAAGGTAAGCAAATAAAGGGCTTCATTTACAATAACCTGTTTCATTGCTTCTGAGAATACGTTCAAACCGTATTTTCTAATTGTATCGGTAGCAGTGTAATATGCATCATGGTCGTCTCCTGCAACAAAATATGTTCTCCAGCCAAAAGGACGAGCAGCAGCAGCACCAGCCGACAAACCTGTATACATTGAATCGGTAACAGGAGCCCAGCGAAGCATAAGTGGCATTCCGTCAGATTCAGCCAGATCAACAGTTTTTGTAGTATCTCCGGTTGATTCACTAATTTTATAAGCGATAGGTCCGTTAATTAATGAAATAAGAACTTCGCCTGATATTCTGCTTATCACTGAATCATAAATGTTTACCATTCCAACATTATCGGAACAATAAGCAATAATTGAATCGGAAGCACCAACTGAAACACCTGTGAATGCAGCATCAGTAGGATCTGTGACCTTACCTGAAAGAACTCCGAATCGGGCATAAGTTAATCCTGCATCTTTGGTCGGTAACCATCTTAAATGAGAAGACCTTGCTGCGTAGGGACTCATTAAAATAACAGGCTTCTGAAGTTTTTCCCAATACACACTGTTTTCACCCTGGAAATCACTGCTGCTTATATCACGTCCTATTACAACCAGATCGCTGGCAGTTATAGCTGTTTTAAATTCGTCAGATAAAGCACCTGCACTTGCATAATCAGGAATAGTAACATTAAAACCAGCAGCTTTCAGGTTCTCAACATTCATCGAATCAGCAAAGAATCCATCTGCATCAAAATGATCTACACGGGTAACATAGGCAATGTTTTTACCAAATCCGGGTAACATTTCGCCACCGGTTTCGCTTATCAGTGAATCAGGAATTGCTGATTCTGCAGGTGTATATCCTCCGGTTGTATCAATCATAATATAATCGACATATGCTCCATGTGTATCATCTCCCCGGTCGCCAAATTTTATATACTTATTGGCGTCAGTTGAGGTTGTTTTTGATGCCAAAACAGGTGTTGTGTTTTCATCGAGAAAGACTGTTGCACTATCGCCCAGTACCTGAACCCGAATGATATGCCACCTGGTTAAATCGGCATTAACTTTAACTGAACCACTTGATTTTCCAAATCTTAGGGTACTATCTCCAGCTTCAATATAAAGTTCGTCGCGGGAGTTTGCAGAACCGTTCCTCCATTGAATGTCGAATGCACTCTCTAAACCCTTTATAGCTGCTAACCTGATTAAAACTGTAAAGTTCGAATCGGCCCAATCACCAAAATTATGCTGATACATACCACGGGCAGTAGGTTTGGAAGAGCCCGGAGGTGATTCAACACTAGGTTCAGAATAGTATAAAATATTATTACCTTCATTCTGAGCATCGGAAATAATATCTTCGATAAAACCTGCTCCGTGTAACTTATCGCTCCATTTATGGAACATAAAAGCATGTGGCAAAACTTCGCCGCTCGCAGTGGTATCACCATCGGTATCCAGAGGCAATACATCAGCTTCGTAGATTCGCCAGTACTGTCCCTTTACCATTGTAAAGGATGCCAGTAAAATAAGCATTACGTAAATTTTTCTCATAGCATTTGTAGATTTATTATTAGTATTACAAGAAAGTTTTTCTTGTGAGTTAGTATTTAACATAATTAGTACCCCGGGTTTTGAGTAAATTCATCTTTATTATGTACTGCGTCTAATTGATCCTGCGGAATAAACCTAAGTTTATGGAAATCCTGAATATTAGCAGCAGCATCGAGGTTATAAGCTTTTACTCTTTCCAGAAGTTTATCTGTTCTTTTAAGATCGAAAAAGCGCAGCATTTCAGTTGCAAGTTCCCTTGCCCGCTCATCGAGAATAAAATCGATATCAATATCATTGCCGTTGTTAACTCCATATGCAGCCAAAACTGCCGCTCCGTCACCATCAAATGAACGTGCATTAGCAAGTGTTTCAAGGTAGCTGAATGATTCTGTGGAGTTTCCTAGTTTCATTGTAGCTTCGGCAGCAATCAGGTACATTTCCGATATACGGATAACAAAGAAATCTCTTTGTGAATATTCCTGTGGAATTTCAAGCTTTGTTAAATCCTGGTATCTTTTTGTAATCGGGAAGTAAAACTGACGATCAATATTATCGTTTACAGAACCATCCTCATTATACATATCGTCAATATCAAGAATCAGGTAACCAGCTTCCGGGTCGAAATCGAACCTTCGGCCTGACATTGTTGCCCTCTCTGAATCGGGAATTGGTTTTTTAGAGAAATATATTGCTGTATCGCCAAGGTCGAATAATGGCAGTTTCCAGAGATCCCTGTCTACATCAACTCTTGTAGAAGGAGCATCCTGCATGAAGTAAAATGGTTTCCAAACGGGTCTTGCATCAGAATTGCACAACCATGTATCTTTAAAAGAACCTTTAAAACGCTCATCAACATCTTCATTAAACAAATCAATAAAAAACCTTGTTGGCATCCATCGCTGGAATCCACGACCATTAGGTATATCGCGGGTCATAGCTCCATCTGTTATTTCTTCGTACCTGATTTCCCATAAAAGGTGCCCCTGATTGCCCCCCTCTCTTTGAATTATACCATCTCTCTGCCAATATCTTACATCTTCCCAAGTATAATCACTGTCTTCTAAATCTTCATCCCATGGATTAACAAGACTCGGGTTAGTAGTTATTGAATTAGCACTATAAACAACTGCCCAGACAACTTCTGAGTTGTTTTCATTATCTAAATCAAAAATTTCGTTCCAATCATCAACTAAGGCAAAACTGTAATTATTTATAACTGAGTCAGCAAAATTTTTCGCTAATGTAAAATGCTGCTGAGCCATACCTGCATCGGCGGTAATATAGGTGTTACCCAATATTTCAAGGCCTGTTTCGAGATAACTTGCCCATGTTAAGTGCATCCTTGCCAGAAAGGCCTGAACAACTGGTTTTATAACTCTGCCATATTGCGTTGTTGTTTCAGGAGTCAATTTTAACGCCTGATCCAGGTCAGAGAAAATCTGTGCATATAAATCCGGTATAGGTGAATGATTTGCATCATAAACAGCGTCATTTATATAATCGGTTGTTAAAGGCACATCACCCCAGGTTTCGGTAAGCTGCCAGATATAATGAGCCCTGAGGAAATACAATTCTCCTTTTCTGTTTAGTTTTAATGTTTCATCCAGGTATTCAAGATCATCAATATTTTCCAGGGCCAGGTTAATCGAATTAATCGCTTTATAGAGTTCGTACCACATAGCTCCCAGACGGTCATCTTCTTCACCTACCCAGCTGGAGTAGGTACAAAATCCTCTTGTTCTGATATCAGCGGCCCAGGTATAAATATCTGTTCCCGCTTCTGTAAGATCCCATCCATTTTCACGACCATACCATAACCTCAGCGGAACATAATTAGCTACAACAAGCGATTCCATCATATCTTCGGATGAAACGATGGTACCGGAATTTGCTCCTCCCATAAATTCTTCTTCCAGAAAATCTTCGCAAGACTGCAGTGCAAAGAATATCAGGAACACTATTGATATATATTTTTTCATTTCAATTTTCATTTAAAGAATTCAACTAAAATTCAAGATTTAAACCGAAAACGTATGTACGCGCCAAAGGCCAGTTAATACTACCTCCTCGTTCAGGATCCAGTCCTTCGTCAAGAAGGCTGTAAAGAATTAAAGGATTGTTTGATGTAAAGTATACTCTAAACGTGGAAATACGAGCTTTTTTAATCCATAACAGAGGTATATCGTACCCAAGTGTGATATTTTTGAGTTTAACAAACGAACCATCCTGATAACTAAGGGTTTCTTCATAATCGGCCTCTGCTGTATTTGCATCAAGCCTGGGATAATCATTCGAACCATTATGAGGAGTCCAGTAATTAACTTTCTTCATATTATTATACATTCTGGGATCGAAATCATATGAAGCAGCATCAATCATATTCCCCATCCGGGCATATAGGTTAATTGTTAAATCGAAACCTTTGTATTTGAAAGTATTGGACCAGCTGCCAAAGAAAGTTGGATCAGTTGTACCCAGCACTACCCGGTCTGCAGTAGTTATTGTATCTTTTCCATCCGTTTTGTCGGTATCTTCAACTTTAATATCTCCGGGAACATAAGAACCATATGTTGCTGCTTCATCCCGTTCATCTAATTGCCAGATTCCTAACTTTTTATAGTCGTAGATTACATTAATCGGCTCACCAACAAACCAGTTGTTTACCTCATCTTCGGTTATGCCTGATGCCAGACTAAGGATTTTATTGTGCTGTGTGCTAAAGGCTACATTCATGTTCCATTTAAAACCTCCGCGATTAACATTTACAGTTTTTAACATAACTTCAAAACCTTTGGTCTCTACAGAGGCTAAATTTGCATCGATATCGAAAGAACCTGTGTTTAAAGGCAATTGGACCGGCAAGATAACATCATCAGAAATCGAGGTATAAGCATCAATATTACCGGCTATCCTGTTACTAAATAATCCAAAATCAACTCCAAAATTGTATTGTGCTGTTCTTTCCCATGTTAACTTTTCGCTGGCAAGGTATTCTGGTCTGTATCCGGCAATAGCAATATCGTCGCTTTCCCCAAATTCATAATACATTGGAAATAGGTTTACCACACCTTTAGTATCATAAGGATTGACAACCGGATTGCCGGAAACACCATAACCAATCCTTGCTTTTAAGTCAGAAATAACACCTGTGTTTGCAATAAAATCAAGATTATTTAATCTTAAAGCACCAGAAGCCGATGGGAAAAAACTCCATTTGTTTCCAGCAGTTAATACTGAAGCTCCATCATATCTTCCTGAAGTATTAAGAATTAAAAGGTTATGTATATTCAGACTTGCCCGGGCAAAAACAGAAAGTAAATGTTGTTCAATTAATCCACTGCTTACCCTTAATGTTGATGGTTCGGCCGATCCCATATTCCAGTATTGATTACTGGAAAATGGCTGGCGTTCTCCATACATTGTCATGATTTCCTGCCTTTTAATTTGCATTTCCTGCCCCAGAGTTAAATTCAGCGTGTTTTCTGAAAACTCTTTGGTGAAATTTAAAAGGTTAGTCCAGTTTATTAAATAGTCATTATTTATATCTATTCCAGAAGTATTCGGTTCCTGATCTACAGCTTTATTGGGATATGAATAACCGTTTCTTTCATTTTCAAAATCTACACCAACATTAGATTTAAAAAATAAATCGGGAAGAATATTAAGCTGAACATATGCCGAAGAAAAAGTCCGGGTTGCCATTTCTTGTTCGAAATCGTATGTATAAGCTAAGGGGTGCCTGCGTGGGTTGGCCGGATCTGGTTGATAAATGTAATCACCCAATGAATCGTATGCCGGAACAATTGGAGACATTAATACCGCATCAACAAATCTTACACCCCGGCCATTTCGTTCACGGTATGTAATAATTGTTGAAGCTCCCAGGCTAACATAGTCATTTATTTTTCCATCAACATTTAATTTAAAAGTATACCTTTTAAAATCGTCTGCCAGGGTAACTCCTTTCTCATTAAAGTAGGTCATCGAAGAACCATAGGTCAGTTTTTCGCCTCCACCAAGAATCCCCAGGCTGTATTCCTGCCGGTAACCATTTCTGGTACAGATATCCTGCCAGTTATTATAGGTACCATCCCGCACCCCTTCAAGTTCAGCAACACTAAAAACAACCGCAGAATCAGGCAAATCATTCCAATGAGCATAATTATCAGTTGTGTCTCTGTTTGCATCGAATTTTGCGTTTATATAGCTATCTCTGTCAAAGGTTGGAACTTTCTGATAGGGTTCGGTAAAACCGTAATATGCATTAAAGTAAACTTTTGTTTTATTTACTGTTCCCTTCTTGGTTGTAATTAAGATAACACCATTTGCACCGCGTGAACCATAAATAGCTGTTGATGATGCATCCTTTAAGATCTCTACTGATTCTATGTCGCTGGGATTAATTGGTATATTGCTGCCGTAAGGAATACCATCTACTACAATCAGGGGGTCATTAGCTTCATCTCTTCCGAGAGATCTGGAACCTCTGATTTTAATATCTACTCCTGAACCTGAGCGCCCATCACTCACTCCAACATCAACACCGGCTGCTTTACCCTGCAAACTCTCCAGCACATTTGAACTTTTCACCTCTGATAATTCCTCTTCACCCACAGAAACAATTGAACCTGAGATATCACTTTTTTTCATGGTGCCGTATCCAACCACAATAACCTCATCTAGTCCGACTAAATCTTCGACCATTTTAAGGTTAATAGCAGTCTGTTGTCCAATCCGAAATTCTTCTGAAAGCATCCCAATCATAGAAAAAACAAGGATGTTATCATCTGAACTGACCTCGATGGAAAAATTACCATCCAAATCGGTTATTGTTCCTGTTGTTGTTCCTTTAATAGAAATGTTTACTCCAGGCAAGGGCTTTTCATCGATTCCCGAAATTACAGTTCCTGTCACAGTTCTTTGTGATAAGGCTCCGGGAACCGAAAAAACAAAAATTGACAACAACAATAGAAGGTATTGTTTCAATTTGTATTTCTTGTTTCTTTTCATCTTGGAAGTTTTTAATAGTTTTATTTAGTTACCAGGGATACTCTTAAATCATCGTATCTATTAAAAATAGCACGGCAACAATGACCACAACTACACCTATAAAAATAAAATACGATAGGTTCTTAATCTTCTTCTTTGTTACATCCATCTGCTAAAATTCAAATTTGATCTCTAACTGTTTTTCAGCACACTAATGTATCATCTATAATATTAAGGCTTGTGAATTAATATCCGTAAAACAGGGTAACAATGTACCAAAACAGGGTGACAGTATGCCAATAAACCAGCATAAACGTACCACAGTCGGGTTTTTAGATTCTGATTATCTGATAGTTATAAATATTGACGTGAAATACGCAAATAAAATTGTCGGAAGAACAACAATGACTATGAATTCGAAGTATTTTTATATTGCGACGGAAGCATTTTAAACTCCGATTTAAAGATTTTTGAAAAATAACGGGGATCTGAAAAACCTACCTGGTAGGCTATTTCGCTTACCGTTAACTGACTCTCTCTTAATAACTGAGCAGCTCTTTTTAACCTGACTAAACGTATAAACTCAACCGGAGTTTTTCCGGTAATTGATGACATTTTTTTATAAAGATGCACGCGGCTAAATCCAAGTTCTGAACTCAGTTTCTCTACTGAAAACTCAGAATCTGTAATGTTTTCCTCAACAAGTTTCAGTGCTTTGTTCATTAATTTCTCATCAAGCGAAGTAATTCCGATTGACCCGGGTTCAATTTTAAAATTCTTTTGGTATTGTTTTTTCATTAATTCCCTGCGCGCAACAAAGTTTCGGATACGGGCTTCAAGAATTTCGAAACTAAAAGGCTTGGTTATGTATGCATCGGCACCCGACTGGAATCCTTTAACCTCAAGCTCATGAGTTAGTGAGGCTGTAAGAATTAAAAAGGGTATGTGAGATGTTTTCTCATTTTGCTTGACTTTTGCACACAATTCAATACCATCTACTTCAGGCATCATTAAATCACTGACAATTAAGTCGGGCATATAACCTTTAATAACGGGCCAGGCTTCAGCACCATTCGAAGCTTCAAGAATTTTATAATTGACTTTCAGGTTATCTCTGAGATAGAAACGAAAATCTTCGTTATCCTCAACCAGCAGAATTGTTATAAAGTTTGTATCGATTTCGGATTCCACTTCATTGGCAGAGACAACTCTTTCATCTGATTTTTCTTCTGAAAGTCTTTCCTCAATCCTGCTCTTATCAACCGGTAAATAAACCGAAAAGGTACTTCCTTTATCAACTTTGCTTTCAAGTTTAATTACTCCATTATGCAGATTTACAAATTCCTGGGTTAGCGATAAACCTATTCCACTGCCGCGACTTAATGTCCCTGTTGGTTGCTCATTCTGAAAGAATCTTTCAAATATTTTATTGTGTTTCTCGTCAGAGATTCCAATACCAGTATCAACAACTTCAACTAGTAAAGATTCGTCAGTACTAATGGGATTATCAACATTATCAAAAGGAATCAGGTTAATACGAAGCAGTATTTTCCCATTTTTTGGAGTGTATTTAAACGCATTCGACAGTAAATTAAAGACAATCTTTTCAAGTTTATCGTGATCAAACCTCATAAAGAACTCCTCTGCAAAGGATTCAAAATTATATTCAATCTCATTTGTCCGTGCCAGATCTTTAAAGGATTTAAATACCTCTTTCAGAAAAATTACAACGTTACCGTATTCCGGATTAAGTGCAAGTCTTTGCTCTTCCATCTTTCTGAAATCGAGAAGTTGATTAATTAAACCCAGTAGTCTTTTTGCATTAGAATAAATAACATCAAGCTCACCTCCAAGTTCCATGTCGGAGTATTTCTTTTTCAGCCGTTCAAGGGGTGTTAATATTAAGGTTAAAGGAGTTCTGAATTCGTGACTAACATTCGTGAAAAACCGGGTTTTTATGGCATTTAATTCTTGTTGACGGAGTGCTTCCTGCTTTGCCTGTTCGTTCTGAAATTTCAATCGTTCACCCATTAGAGAAACTTGTCTGAAGAAAAACAAGAGGCTCACTATTAAAATAAAATAAAGTGAAATAGCTACTTTGCTTCTCCAGAAAGGCGGCTTTATCAGAAGATTTAATATGGCTTCGTTGTAATTGTCGGTGTTGCCTTCTACAAAAGCTCTAACTTTAAAAACGTATTTCCCCGGATCAAGGTTAGTATAGGTGATTTTTCTATCTGTATAACTCGTAGATATCCATTCATCATTAAATCCTTCCAATATATACTGGTATTTAATTCTCTCAGGATTCAGGAATGCCAGGGCACTGAATTCAATAGAAAAAACATTGTCAGAATACTGTAATTCAATATTTTCGGTGTAGAGAATAGACTTTTTCAGAATGGATGAGTTCTTCTTTTTAGAATCAACTTTTACCGACTCGCCGTGCAAATAAAAATTTACAATTTTTACGGGAGGAATTATGCTGATATCGGCCAGTTTTTCAGGTCTTAACAGATAAAAACCATTGGACCCTCCGATAACAATCTCTCCGGAACTGGTTTTGTAGGCAGAACGTTCATTAAAACTCTGGTTTTTGATTCCGTTATCCTTATCGTAGTTTATGAACGAATATTCCTCTACAGCAAAATTCTTTCCAATCCGGATATCTAACCTGGAAACTCCCTCGTTTGTAACAACCCATATATTTCCCAGATCATCATCTACGATAGATAATATGGTGTTGTCAAGTAAGCCGTTTTCTGTTCTGAATTTATAAAATGTTCCACTTTCGGGTAAAAAGAGGTTTAATCCATCACGCGTTCCTACCCAAACCAGCCCCCTTGAATCACACAGCATTGTAGTAATCAGATTATTACTTAGGGTATTCGGGTCATTTTCAGAATGACTGTAATGAACCACTTCGCCCATTGTCCATTTCATTACGTATACCCCTTCGCTGGTACCGATCCATAAATCACCGTAGTTATCTTCCTGAATAGCTATAATATAATCAGATGGAATTGAAAAATTATCACCTGTATTATACCTGATAAAAGCATTATGTTTTCTGTCGAAAAGTGCTAACCCACCGCCCAATGTACCAATCCACAGGTTTTCCCGGGAATCTTCAAAAATACTCCAAACCCGGTTGTCGGGTATACTTCTCGCATTATTAGGTTCATTCAGAAATCGATCAAACTTTACACCATCAAATTTATTCAAACCACCATGGTATGTTCCCACCCAAACATTCTTTCTCGAATCGGTATACAATGAAACTATTATATCATTGCTCAGACTGCCGGGAGACGGTGAATTTTGAAAAGTTACAAAGGTACCCGCTGAGCGGTCGAAATAATTTATACCGCCGCCATTTGTTCCAATTACCAGGTTTCCCTCAGCATCTTCGGTAAAACAATGTACATCGTTGTACTGTAAACTCTTCGGGTCAAATAAATCATTTACATAGGTTTCAAAAACAAACATTTGTTCATGATAAAAATTCACTCCCTGCTTGTAGGTACCTACCCAGATAATATCGTTATTATCCCGATAAACTGAAGTTAAACTGTTCTGATTTAAAGACTTTTCATCATTTCGCTTATACATAAGATAATGCACCGTCCTTAATTCCTTGTCGATAATATTAATTCCTCCATGATCGGTTGCAATCCAGATTTTTCCTTGCGAATCTTCAACAATACTTGATATTAAATCTGAATTTGTAGAGAACCCTTTCTTTCCACTTTTTATATATTCGAACCTATCTTGTGCAGCATGATACCAAACCAGATCTAATGGTATTGTTGCATTGTATATCCAGATATCGTTCTGGCTATCACAGAAAATGCTCAGGAAATATTGTTCGTCCTTTGCGGTAAAGACTTCTTTCCTGTAAACAACTTTCATGCTTTTGGGCTCAAGCTTCTCAATAAGTCCATCTGAATGAGCTATCCAATAATACCCTTCGTTATCCTGAATAATTGTTGATATTACAGTATTTCTAAACGAGAAAGAGTCTTCCGGATTTGAAGCATATGTAATATATGTACCTGTAACTGCATTTTGTTTTACCAGTTCATTATTTGTTGTGATAATCCAGAAATTCCCTTCCTTGTCTTTTCTTAAGTCAGATACTTCATGAAGAGAAAGCTGCCGATTATCCAGTGTCAAAATCCTATTACGCTGAAAAGATTCGGTAACAGGATCGAAAATACAAAATCCGACCGATGTGTTTACCCAAAGATTGCCCTCTAAATCTTCAATTACTGAATTCACAGAATTATCTAAAAGAGAGGCTGTGTCAAAAGGTTCTTTGTAGTAGCAGCTAAAATTGTATCCATCGTATCTGTTTAATCCCGATAAAGTTGAAATCCAGATAAAACCTCTACTATCTTGATAAAACGAACGTATTTGATTGTTTGATAATCCATTGTCGGCTGTAAGACTACCAAACCGATAATTATCATTCTGAACCTGTGGAAATGCCAAATAACAAATACAGGAAGAAAGTATTGTCAATAGCAGTAAATGCAATTTTAATCTCAAAATCATACAAGTTCTCTTAGTAGAGAACGAAAATAGCCATTATTTTTTAATGAATAGTGACAATTCTTACAGTCTTAAATTATTAGAAAAACAGTATATACAAAAGATGAATTATACTCCTGAATTTTGATATAATAATGCAATGCAATCGATTGCATTGTGAAAATAATTACTATTTTTGCAGTCCAATTAATAATATGGTCGGGTCGTAAATACAAAAAAACACTATGAATTATTTAGACAATTTATTTAATCTGAAAGGGAAAACTGCTGTTATAACTGGTGGTGGTGGTGTTCTTGCTGGTTCTATTGGAATGGGGCTTTCAAAAGCCGGCGTTAACATTGTGATGGCAGACATCAGAGTTGAGAATGCAGAAAACACAGCTGAGAAAATAAACAAGGAAGGTGGCAATGCAATAGGAGTTTCGTGTAATGTTTTAAGCCGTGAATCTTTGGAAGAAACAAACAAGCTGGTTCTTGAAAAATTTCAGACAATTGACATTCTTGTAAATGCAGCCGGAGGAAATGTACCAGGTGCAACAATTAATCCGGAAGACTCAGTTTTCGATGTAAACATCGACGATTTAGATAAAGTTACAAACCTAAATTACAAGGGTACCCTGCTGCCATCGTTGGTTTTTGGTAAAACTATGGCCAAGCAAAAGAGCGGTAATATAATTAACATTTCAAGCATGGCGGCCATGCGCTCAATTACAAGGGTTTTAGGTTACTCGGTAGCTAAGGCTGCTGTATCAAACTTTACGCAGTGGATGGCAATGGAAATGTCAAGAAAATATGGCCATAAAATAAGGGTTAACGCTATCGCACCCGGTTTTTTTATTGGCGATCAGAACAGAGCTCTGTTAACAAATACTGATGGCAGCTATACCGAACGAGGTAATCTTGTTGTACAAAACACACCCATGGGACGTTTTGGCGATGCCAGTGAGTTAATTGGAGCTGTTTTATACTTAACAAGCGATGCTTCAACATTTGTTACCGGAGTAATACTACCTGTGGATGGTGGCTTTAGTTTCTTTAGTGGTGTTTAAAATCTGAATAGTATGTTAGAACAAACATGGAGATGGTTCGGACCTGCTGACAGGATTACACTGGAACAGGTAAGGCAAACCGGCGCAACCGGCATTGTTACTGCTTTGCATCAGATACCTACTGGGGATGTCTGGACACCCAAACTAATTGCTGAAAGAAAAGATCTTATTGAGAAGGCAGGCTTAACCTGGTCGGTAGTTGAAAGTGTGCCGGTACATGAGGATATAAAAAAACGAATCGGGATGTATAAGCAGTATATTGAAAATTACAAGCAAACAATAGTTAATCTCGGCAATGCCGGTATGAAAACTATCTGCTATAATTTCATGCCTGTTACTGACTGGTCGAGAACAAACCTTAAGATGAAGTTTGCTGACGGTGCCCAAAGTTTGCAGTTCGAATATATTGCTTTTGTAGTTGTGGATGTATACATTCTGAACCGACCAAATGCAAGGGAATCGTACCCGGCCGATATTTTGAGTAGTGCCGATAGCTACTTTAATAAGCTGAATGAAGAACAGCTAAATGAGCTTAAAGACACTTTCCTGCTTGGATTCCCGGGTTCGGGCGAAACATTTACTATTGAAGAGGTAAATGAACGAATTAACGGGTATAAAGATATAAATAAAGAAAAATTTCAGGAACACCTGATAGCTTTTCTTAAAGAAATTATTCCGGCTGCTGAAAGTGTTGGGGTAAAAATGGCTATCCATCCCGACGATCCGCCCTGGTCACTCATGGGGCTACCGAGGATTGTAGGAACAATTGAGGATGCTGAAAAAATTATTAACGCTGTTGATTCGCCATCAAATGGTATTACATTCTGCACAGGTTCATTGGGTTCGGCCTATTTTAACAACCTCAACGAGATGGTTGAAAAACTGGCTCATCGAATAAATTTTGCTCATTTGCGCAATGTTACTAGAGATGAGAACCTTAATTTTCACGAAGATTATCTATTTAACGGCGATATAGATATGTATTCTATAATGAAAACACTCATTCTTGAAAATGAAAAAAGAAGGAAGAACGATTCAGAATATATTCCAATACCCTTAAGGCCAGACCATGGAGCACAAATTCTAGGTGATTTTAATGAAACCAATTACCCGGGGTACTCCCTGTACGGAAGGATGAAAAACCTGGCTGAAATAAGAGGCCTGGAAATTGGAATCAGAAACAGTATTTTAAAATAAACACGTAGTCGGTATTAGTTTTTAATAGTACCGGCTTTTTTATGCTTTAATGAATTTATTTTTTACTATATTATTCCCAACATAATAAAACATATTTCGCTGTGACAATATAAATCAAAAAATACTTATATTATGAAGATAGCAAAGCTAATATTTATCACCGGTTTAATTCTGTTTATTCCCTTCCAAATGAAGGCTGAAGATGGATATAAATTGTGGCTCCGGTATTCAAAAATCAGCGACAAAGTTCTGGCAGAGAAATACTCAGGCATACTGAAAAGTATCTGTTTAACAAAAGAGATTTCGAACTCTGATGTTATCAAATCTGAAATAGAATTAGCTGCACATGATATGTTAGCGCATGCTCCCGAAATTACAAGTGAAATTACTGAAAACACCAGCCTAATAATTGGTATTAAAGGAAAATGTGACCTCCTGAAAACAAAGAACATGGAGCAAATATTATCCACACTTGGCGATGAAGGTTATTATATTGACCAGATATCTGATAAAAAAACCAATTATTTTGTTATTGCTGCCAACACGCCAGCAGGAGCACTTTACGGCACATTTCACCTCACAAGATTAATGCAAAGCTGTAGCGATTTTACTGAATTGCCTGTATCTGAATCGCCAAAAATAAAGCACCGTATTCTCAACCACTGGGATAATCTGGACAGAACTGTCGAAAGAGGTTATGCCGGATTCTCAATCTGGGACTGGCATCGTTTGCCTAATCACATCTACCCAAGATATATCGATTATGCAAGAGCTAATGCCTCTGTAGGTATCAATGGTACGGTACTAACCAATGTAAATGCAAATGCATTTGTATTAACACCACAATACATCGAAAAAGTAAAAGCCCTGGCCGATGTTTTCAGGCCCTATGGACTAAAAGTATATCTGACAGCCCGTTTTAGCTCTCCTATTGAAATCGGAGGATTAAAGACTGCGGATCCAACCGTTGCCGAAGTCAAACAATGGTGGAAAGATAAGGTCGATGAAATATATGAATCTATCCCCGACTTTGGTGGTTTCCTTGTTAAGGCTAATTCTGAAGGACAACCCGGCCCACAGAATTATGATCGATCGCATGCCGAAGGTGCAAACATGCTTGCTGAGGCTTTAGCTCCTCATGGAGGTATTGTTATGTGGAGAGCTTTTGTTTATAGTCATGAAGCTCCTGATGACAGAGCAAAACAGGCAAACAACGAATTTGTACCCTTAGATGGCCAGTTTAATGATAATGTGATGATACAGGTAAAAAACGGAGCCATTGATTTTCAACCCCGAGAGCCTTTTCATCCATTATTTGGCTCAATGCCCAACAGCTCGCTGGCTCTTGAATTACAAATTACCCAGGAATATCTTGGACAGGGAACTCACCTGGCCTACCTTGCTCCTTTATATAAAGAATGCCTTGATTCCGATACCTATAAAACAGGAAAAGGAACAACAGTAGCAAAGATTATTGATGGAACAATATACCAAAACGAACATACGGCAATAGCTGGCGTTTCTAATATCGGGAATGACAAAAACTGGACTGGCCATTTGTTCGGACAGGCTAACTGGTATGCTTTTGGCAGACTGGCATGGAATCATAATTTAAGCTCTGAGTTAATTGCCGAAGAATGGATAAGACAAACTTTTGGTAATACTCCAAGATTGGTTAATAGCATAACAGAAATTATGTTACCCTCGAGAGAAGCTGTTGTAAATTACATGACACCCATGGGTCTGCACCATATTATGGGCTGGGATCACCACTACGGACCGGGACCCTGGGTAAATATCGGAAGGCCGGACTGGACCTCGTTATATTACCACCAGGCTGACTCATCAGGAATTGGTTTCGACCGAACAGCCACCGGTAGTGATGCGCTTTGCCAATATGCTCCGGAAATAGAAAAGGAATATTCAAACCTCGAAACCTGTCCTGAGAAATTTCTGCTATGGTTCCATCATCTGCCGTGGGGTTACACCACAAAAGCGGGTAATACCCTCTGGAATGAGTTGTGTTATAAATACAATACCGGTGTAAGATCTGCAGAAAGTATGCATCAAACCTGGCTGAAACTTCAATCGGATATCGATGCCGAGCGGTTTAACCAGGTTGCCGATTTTCTTATGATTCAGGAAAATGAAGCAAAATGGTGGCGAAATGCCTGTTTGTTGTATTTTCAGCAGTTTTCCGGAATGCCTTTCCCTGAGGATATTGAGCAACCTGAAGGAGAACTTGAGTATTATCAAAATTTAAAATTCCCCTATGCGCCCGGAATAAAACCTTCGTGGTAATACATCCCAAAGAACAATTTTCAGATACTTACCGGATTCAAAACAGGTATTAAACTCTCGTTGACTGATTTGTATAAGCATTTGATTCAAATGTGAAAAAAAGATTAGTTGACTTTGTATTAATTTATACCTAATTCAAAAAAGAATTTATTATTGAATAAAAAACTTTAACACTTCTTTAATCCTTTGTATTATGAAAAAGAAACTAACCCTTTCGAACCTTAAATTTACAATTGCCCTGTTTTTACTCTTCCTTTGTTTTCAGAATAATACTTTAAAAGCACAGGAAATTCCGCTGGTATATGATGTTGAATTTACGGGAGTTGATTGCACGAAGCCTCCGTATATTCCATTTGAAGATTTACCAGTTGTTGAACCCTTAACAGACCCGTTTGAGTGGTCTGACGGTAGCGGTCGCGACACTACCTTTGAAGCCTGGACTAAGCGCCGTGCCGAAATTAAGGCAGAACTGGAATATTATGAAGTAGGCACTAAACCTGACAAGCCTGACACTATGAGTGCCACTTACGAAAATGGTGTATTAACTGTGTATTGCGTAAGGCTTGGAGATACACTGAAACTCACCTCTAACATTAACCTGCCAGAAGGTGAAGGACCTTTCCCGGTAATTATCGGAATGGGAAGCAGCACTGGTAGTCTTCCTGGTAGTATTTTTACCAGCCGCAATATTGCAACAATGAATTTTGACTATACCCAGGTTATGGCTCATCAGCAGGTCAGAGGTTTTGAACCAATTAACAGACTTTATCCTGAATTAATTTATATGGGAGCCTATAGCGCATGGCCATGGGGTGTTAGCCGCCTTATTGATGGTTTAGAGTTGGTTGCTGAAGAACTACCCATCGATTTAAAACACATAGCAGTATCGGGCTGTTCATTTGCCGGTAAAATGGCGCTTTGGGCAGGCGCTTTGGACGAGCGTATCGCACTAACCATCCCCCAGGAACCAGGTGGCGGTGGAGCAGCTGCCTGGCGTGTTTCAGAAGAAATGCCCGGAGTTGAAAAATTAGGAGAAACAGATGAACACTGGTTCATTAAAGACATGTGGGATTTTGAAGGTTCCAATGTAGCTAAATTACCTACCGACCATCACGAGCTGGTTGCCTTAGTTGCACCCAGAGCCATACTTGTTTATGGAAATACAGACTATCAATGGCTGGCTGATGAATCTGGCTATGTTTCGTGCGCAGCAGCCAGAAAAGTCTGGGAGAATTTTGGAATAGAAGACCGCATTGGCTATTCAATTTTAGGAGGTCATGGGCATTGTGCTTTACCTGAAGTTCAATATCCTGAATTAGAAGCCTTTGTTGATAAATTTCTTTTAGGTATTACAACAGTAAACACTGATGTGCAGATTCACCCATTTACAAGCACAGTCCCGGAATACTGGACTGACTGGTGGGGTTCCGGAGAACCTGAATTTGCTATTCTTGATCGTACCGGTGCCGAAGATTATTGGAATGAGGCAGAATGCTCAATAGTTGGTACCGGCTGGAATACCAGGCTCGATGAAACGGCCTCAAACGGAAGTTATGTTGTACCAAAAGATGGATTATCCAATCTTTCATCGGCAGCAACAGATTCTGGTTCCTGCCTGTATTTTACGTTTACTGCAGAAAAAGCCAGCACTTTTTATATTCATGGATTACAAAAAAGTGACGCAAAAACATATTATTCTCACTGGTTTCGGCTTGATAACAATGCCGTTAAAATTACTCAAGGCTCCATTACCAATAACTGGGAATGGTACGATTTTGGGAACACCTATTTAACTGCGGGTGAGCATACTTTAACTATCTCACTAAGAGCCGATGGCATTAAGTTAGATAAAATACTTATCACTTCTTTCCGCTATCCTCCGGGAGGAATGGGTGAAACTCCCCAGAATCTTTGTGTTCCGGACACAACAACAAAAATATATGTTCCGCCGGTTTCAGGAATTTCCGACAGAACAAGTAATAATTTTGGTTTAAGTCAAAATTATCCGAATCCCATAACAAATAATACAACTATTGAGTTTGAAATACCACAAACAACTTTTGTTTCGCTTAAAGTATATTCATTACTTGGTGAAGAAGTAGGAGAACTTGCAGGGAAAATATACAACGCCGGAAAACACCGTGTTGAATTTAATCCGGAGAATCTGTCAGATGGTGTATACATATACATGCTGAAAGCTGATAAATTCATGAAAAGTAAAAGAATGATTCTCCTTTCGGAGTAATACGATTAAATAAATAATTGATAAAACCAGGTCTTGATAAATAAAGCATCAGCCCTGGTTTTTTTATAAGCTATTCCGAAATTTCAAATTCTAAAACCAATAGCTTGCTGTTAAACAATGCATTTTTCCGAAGTATTTCTTCAACGAAAAACTTTCTGTTAATCATTCATTTTCCTGCTTTGATTAGTATTTTCGATTCACAAAAATTAATACTTCCATTTATTAGCTAAAGCAACAAGCGATAACATCACTGGCACCTCAACAAGTACACCGACAACTGTTACCATTGCAGCGGGAGATTGTAGTCCAAACAAGGCAATTGCAACAGCTACAGCTAATTCAAAAAAGTTGCTTGCCCCAATCATAGCTGCAGGAGAACAAATGGCATGAGGCAGCTTTAGCTTTCTACCGCCAATCCAGGTAATAAAAAAGATAAAGTAGGTTTGAATAACCAAGGGTATTGCAACCAATAGAATTATTAAAGGATTCTTAAAAATAATATTTCCCTGGAAAGCAAACAATAAAACCAATGTTAGCAATAATGCAACGATTGAAACAGGCTTAAACCTGGGTAGGAATTCTTTTTTAAACCAATCTTCGCCTTTGTGTGTAATTAATATTTTGTGAGTGATGAAACCTGCTAAAAGCGGTACAACAACAAAAACGATAATACTTGCAACCAAGGTATCGTATGGAATAGTAATATTTGTAATACCTAAAAGCAAACCCACAATTGGAATAAAAGCCACTAAAATAATCAGGTCGTTTACCGAAACCTGAACCAGAGTATAATTTGGATCCCCATCAGTAAGGTAACTCCATACAAATACCATTGCGGTGCAGGGAGCCGCACCCAATAAAATGGCTCCTGCAATGTATTCTCCGGCTTGTTGGGGAGAAATAAATGCCGAATACAACTTTGAGAAGAATATCCATGCAAAAAAAGCCATAGTAAATGGCTTAATCAGCCAGTTTACGACTAAAGTAAGTACCAGACCTTTGGGTCGTTTGCCTACATTTTTAATGCTTGAAAAATCTACCTGCAGCATCATTGGGTATATCATTAACCAAATAAGTATTGCAACAGGAATATTCACTTTGTAAATTTCCATGCGACTTAATGCCTGAATACTATCGCCGGCAAAATTACCGATACCAATTCCAACAGCAATACAAATTGCTACCCAAAGGGTAAGGTATTTTTCAAAAAAGCCAATTTGTTTTTTCTCAGCACTCATACCTTATATTGTGGTCTAATTTGTTCCTGATAAAATTTGTAGAATCCTTCTTTGATTTCGTCACGTACCCGAATAAATTCACTCCAGATAAATTCGTTGGTACCTGTTGCGTGGGATGGGTCATCGAAACCAATATGCAAACGGTGTTTTACCTTTCCCATAAATGCCGGACATGCTTCGTTTGCACCACCACATACGGTTATCACATAATCCCATTCCTCGTTCAGGTATATATTTACAGAATCGGACGTATGATGGCTTATGTCAATTCCTATTTCAGCCATTGCCTTAACAGCATTTTGATTTAATTTTCCCGAAGCTTCTGTACCTGCTGAGCAGACTTTTAATTCGGGGTCGAAAGATTGTAAAAATCCGTGGGCCATTTGGCTTCGGCAACTGTTGCCTGTGCATAAGATTAAAACTTTCATAATATTGCTTTAACTATTCTGATTATTTTAACAATTAAATACGATTAATGATTATAAAATCAATAAATTATCTCCGCTTTCTCATAAACTTCTTTACTTGCCTCATTTGAAGTTGGCATATTGTCTTTCTGATATCTCAAATCGGTCAATCGCATATACTTGTAATCTATTATTCCGCGCATGGCCATAATCTTTTTACCGCAATATTCTGAAAATCCATCTATTACAAGGATATTACTCTTTTTAAAATCTTCTGTTTTTTCATCTGTACCTGTTGCAGCAAAGGTAAGGCAATTCATTTTGCGCACCCTATTGCGGGAAAACTTACGGGCAACCTGGTCTGAAATATAACCTAAATCGGAAGCCCCCGGACAGGCCCATACAATATAGTTTTCCACTGCGCATGCACATGATAATTTTTGATTATTTTCCATGTTTCATGTTTTTAGATTTATGTTACAAATTACTTTCTATATTGCACCAAAGATTAATCCTGAAAAGGTTGCCATTACAACCACCAATACAACATAAACCAGGGTTTTCTGGGTTCCCATAACCCCACGAATAACCAACATATTAGGTAGAGATAAGGATGGACCGGCAAGTAACAATGCCAGGGCGGGGCCTTTACCCATTCCGGCGGCGATTAAGCCTTGTAAAATTGGAACTTCGGTTAAGGTGGCAAAGTACATAAATGCTCCTACAACAGATGCAAAGAAATTTGAGAATATTGAATTGCCTCCTACCAGATTGGCTATCCATTCATTTGGAATAATACCAGCCATTGCTATATCGTCGTGGGTAGAACCTAATAGAAACCCTGCTACCAAAACTCCAATTGCCAAAAGTGGCATAATTTGTTTTGCAAATCCCCAGGTTGATATTGTCCATTCTTTATTGTCGTGGTCTTTTTTATCGATTAAGGTGATAACACTTATTCCGGCAATACCAGTTACCATTGGAATTAAAGGGGAATTGCTTATTAATGCAGATACGAAAGTTGCTATGGCAGCCAATAATACATGTTGCCATTTAATTTTCAGAATAAAAATAAGGGAATAAATGAGCAATAAACCAAATGCCGAGGTTATGTACCATTTGTTAGCCCATAGCCAAAACCATCCTCCACTTGTAACATCATTTCCCGGTTTGCCCCAATTAGCAAATACTAAAATCAAAACAAGAGTGAAAAAATGTAAGGCCGTTTGCCACATGGGTCTTTTTTCGGGCATGTCAGGAAAATTAATTTGCTCCTCTTTTTTTGCTTTTTCTTCTTTGCGGTATATCAACGACATGACTGAGCCAATAACAATAGCAAAAACAACTGCACCAATAATACGGGCAAGGCCCATTTCAAAACCTAATATTCTAGCTGTTAAAATAATAGCTAATATATTAATTGCTGGCCCTGAATACAGAAATGCAATGGCAGGTCCTAATCCTGCACCTCTTTTATGAATGCTGGAGAATAAAGGTAGTATAGTACAACTGCAAACAGCTAAAATTGTCCCTGAAACAGACGCAACAGTATAGGCTACCCATTTTTTTGCTTTAGCCCCGAAGTATTTCATTACAGCTCCCTGGCTGACAAAAACTGAAATTACACCGGCAATAAAAAAGGCAGGTAATAAACATAGGATAACATGTTCCCGGGCATACCATTTAGATAAGTCGAACATAGCCATGATAGCTTCTTTAAACCTTGAGTTTTCAATAGGCATAAAGAAGGCAAATACGAATACAACTATTATCCAGGTCATTATTTTAATTTCTTTTTTCCATTCCATATGAATTTTTTTATTTGTTCGTGTATTACCGAACAATTGTTGTAAAATTTTTTAAAGCCAGACTGTTATAACATAATAAATACCTACCCCAATAAATAATACGGATATTACCCTGCGGAACCAGATTTCAAAGGTTTTTAGCCTTTGGTAAAGTTTGCCAACACCCGATACGGTATAAGCAATAAGCCATGCAAAAATAATAACGGGTATTCCTGTCGCAATTGCGAATACTATGGGTAGGTATAATCCCGATGCACTACTAATAGTCATAGGAAGTAACATTCCAAAATATAATACACCACTATATGGACAGAATGCTAAAGCAAATAAAACTCCCAATAGCAGAACTTCCCAATAACTGCTTGTGCCATTTTCCTGGAAACGTTTTGTTAATGAATTCATTCCGGGAAATTTTATTTTAAGCACATCAAGCATAAGCAGCCCGATTACGATTAGCAATGGCCCTATAAATTTTTCGCCATATTGCTGAAACCACCCCGAAACTTTAAACTGGTCGGCTCCGATAAAGATTATTACCGCAAGCAATGTATAAGATGAAGCCCTGCCTAAAGTATATACCAATCCGTTGATAAATACTTTTTTCTGGTTTTCTACATCCCTACTAATGAAACCAATGGCTGTAATATTGGTTGCAAGAGGACATGGGCTGATGGCAGTCATCAACCCAAGTACAAATGCAGTAACAAAGGGTAACGAACTGTTGCCCATGATATTATTCAAAAATTCTTCCATACTTAAAGCAGTGGGTCAATGTTCTCTTTAATAATTTGTTTTAGTTTGTCTGGATTACTGCGGGCATTCATAAATCCTTCGTTGGTGATATTAATTTTTGTGTCACCAGCAACAATTAGAAGTGTTTGACCTGATACTGCTAATTCCTTTCCTTTTTCTTCGCCGGCTTTTTCATCCAGATTGTACCCTGCAAAGCTTACCTTTTCGCCATAGAGTTCGGCTATAGCATCTTTTGAAACACTTTCAACAGCATTGCAGGTTGCACAACGGCGGGAATAGTGAAAATAATAAACTTGAACCTTGTCAGTTTTTGAAACTTTGGTTTCAACATTTTTGTTTGTTTGTGCCGAACAAGAAATATTCATGCTCAATGCCATTACTGCAAGTAAAAGAACTTTTATTGTTTTCATATCATTAATTGTTTTGGGTAATAAGATTTTTTATTTCATTCATTGATGGTACACGGCCGGAAACAACTACTTTTTCGTTAATTACCAGTCCCGGAGTTCGCATTATACCGTACCCCATAATTTTAACAATGTCTTCTTCTTTGGTAACACTGGCATCAATGTTTAGTTCTGCAACCGCATCTCTTGTGGCTTTTTCAAGCGACTTGCATTTGGGGCAGCCTGTTCCAAGTACTTTTATTTCCATTTTTATAATTTTTAAATCTTTGTAATCCATAATTTATTATTCGCCTTTCGTGAAACACCGAACCAAATAGGTAATTTTTTTTTAGAACTTGAAAAACGTTTTAAACAGATTTTGTGCTTCATTCCAGTTTTCTTTATTGATACAATATTTTATTCGGGGTGCTTCTATTTCTCCTTGAATCAGACCAGCATCTTTTAATTCTTTCAAATGTTGTGACAAAGTTGATTTCACTATGGGTAATTCTTCTGTTAAATCGCCGCTGTAACAACAACTTTGATTTGAAAGCACTTCCAATACATACATGCGTATCGGATGTCCCATTGCTTTGGCATATCGTGCTGTTTTTTTTTGCTGTTCTGTTATAATCTCTTTTTTTGACATAACCGTTCGTTAACTACCGAACAAAGGTATGTAAATTTTACATTTTAAACCAAATAATATTACCAAATTATCTTTTCGGCCTGTATTGTTTTCCCATCCAAAATATGAATTAATAAAATACGCGCATTGAAATTCCCTGCATCAATAGTTGTTGAACCTGACAAATTGGAATAATTTGAATAGAGTAAATCACCAAGCATATTGTAAATAGTTATTCGAACAGGTCTGTTTGTATCATATAAATTGGTTATTTGTAACTCCTTTGCTGATTGATTGTATTTTATTTCAAAACGAGATGGAGTTTCGGGCAAAGCAGTTGTTGATAAAATGCCTTGCTGATTGAATTGTACTCCGGTTCGATCCGGATATTCAGCAGTTAAAGTTATTGACTGACCTGCATTATTAAAACCCGGATATTCTGGATAAACTATATACTTACCAAAAGGCAATTCATTAAAATAAAATTCTCCCGACTTACCTGACAAAGTATATTTTAGTTGATGTCCGTTTTCTCCGGAAAGAATAATAGGGATGCCCTGTGTTGACTGATTTAAACTACCGCTAACTGAACCGGAACCTGAAATATCGTAAGGAATTGAATTTAGCTGTATATCAACATCAAAAACATTGCCGTTCACGTTAATTAAATCGGATTCCTGCCAGTGTTCCTTATTTACAAAATAGCCTGGAAAACTATTATTATCTGTTTCCTCTGGCAGTGCATACAGCAGGTAGTTCCCTCTGTCGAGAGCCGGAAAACTAAAACCGGTTCCGGAAAGTTCATAGCTATCGAATAGCTGGTATTGACTACCAGCGTTTATAAATGCCAAAACTTTCCAATTGTTAGCAAAATTTAATTCCCCATGCACGTTACCCTCTAATGAGAACTGTTTGTTGGGAATGATAATGGAATTACAATAACTTGAATTGCATCCGTTCCTGGTTGTTAAAAAAAGACAGGCGTTGATGTTTTCAGAAAAAGGATCGTAAATATGGTTTGGATTCTGGGTTGATTGATTGTCGTTATCTCCAAACTCCCACGACCAATTGATTATTTCGTCGTTTGATGTTGACTGGTCGCTGAAATGAAAACCTACTCTGCCTTCACCGTTATTTAAATAATCAGCATATTCAAAATCAGCAGAACAAGTAGGTTTGAAGGTTGCATTCAACTTCTTATCAAGGATAATATCGCGCATCAGTGTTGGGTTTTCCCAGACACTTACGTTCGGATCGTTCCACGACAAACGAAAATCCCTTCTACCCCAACCTTTGTCGTTATCCGAAATAACTGCTTCAAATCCAATGGTGTCTATGAATTGCAGATCAGAACTACCCATCAGAGTTTCAAAATTGAATAAAATTTCCATAAACCAACCGTCTGATGTAATGTTTTTATCTATTTTTTCTATGTAAGAATAATCGCCAAGTCCAAAGCTGGTTTGACCAACGCGCCCCTGGTATTGTTCGGTTAAAGGAAAAAGCGCAAAAGTAGAATAGCCCCTGTTGTAATAGGAAAATCCATCGTTAAACAAATCGAAATAGATGGTTATGTGATCGGCATAGTATAGAGAATCGGGATACACAAACTGCTCGCTGGTTATACTGTCATCTTTTACATCAACTAATACATAAAACAGATGTGACTCCGGATTATATCCAGCTTTCCAATAACCTGACAAATCGCTTTCTTCGGGAAAAGTTTCTGTGTTGTATTCCAGAAGTTGATTGGCTTTAACCGTAGTCCACCTGCTATCAATAATTCCATCGTTAAAACTAATAGAAGTGCTGAAGGTGTCTATAACCGGATCCTGGGCATAAATGCTACCGGGAATTACTGATATTATAAAAAAAAACAGTAATATAAGGAATGATATGTTTTTTCGGTTTGAATTCAAAATTAGTTTTTTGTTATCATAAGTTAAGGAATCATGCCTATGTAGGAACGAATTTAATAAGTTGTTTTTTTTTGAATTCATCTACTGTTTTTAAAAAAATAATATCGCATTCCTATTGCGATGCTTCCATAATTGTTTTTCTGTTCTATTGCTTCTCTATTTGCATAAATGGAGCTAATGTTACCACAATAATATGGACGTACCACAAAACATAAATTCTTATTCAATAAATAGTTTACCGAAAGTGCAACTGAATATGAATAAGACGGATTTCGGGTTTTGAGTTCCAGGTTGTTGATGGAATTTGTTTCGGAATAATTAAAATTTGTCGTATCGAAATAAACAGAAACTTTGTTTTGCAGGGGAACTTGAAATTTAACTCCTGCACTCAGTTCAAAACTAAAATTTTTATACCTGGCATTGTATCCAAGCATTAAAGGTATCTGAATAAAACTAACATTAACTTTTGCTGTATTTCGAATAATTTCCGAAGTTTCAATCCAATTGGGTTCAGTTACATAAATCCAGTTAGTATCGGAGTTTTGAACAGTATAATAAGTTTCTATTGTATCGTTTCTGTTGTATGCGTTAATGGTTTCATTAATGTGATCGAATTGTTGTGATAACTGACTGAACTCTATTCCTGACTGAACAAGCAACTGGTTATAATGAAGATTAAAATTTGCAGAAACCGAATAAGCCCTGACCCCCGAAATACTTAATCTTTCACTTAGACTTTCGGAGAATAACCGATTGTCGCTATCTGTGATTTTATAATTAATTATTGGCTGATAAGAATATAGCAATCCGGCAGAAAACCATGTTTTTTTTTCGTTTGGCATTTTTGAGTATATCTTATCGAAAATTGTAGTTGAGTCGAACAGAATTAAAGTGTCAACAATGGTCTTTTCTATAAAAACAGTGTCTTTCCTAATTTGTATTACGGTATCGAATCGAGTAAGAAAAACGGTATCATAATGATTCACAAAAACGGTATCGTTAGGTACAGGCTTCGGCTCTGGATCGGGTGTTGGTTTCTCTTTTTTTTCCTGAGCAACAATTGGCACTGATTTTTTAGTTGAATTTTTACTAACCGGGTTATTACCTGCGATGGGTTGCGGCAACTTCATAGGCATATAACTCACCTCTTTATCTGATTGAAAAAGAATAACCTGACCGCTTAATTCAACAAAACTAATGTTTAATCCAGAAAGAATATTGGATAAAATATATTTAACCGATTGATTTTTAAAGGATTTATTGATGGTTTTTTTGGGGATAATTGAGGGATTATAGCTAAAATTAATCGCTGATATTTCGCTGATTTTTTTTATTGATGCAATAAGGGATATGTTTTCGAACTGAATGCTGATTTCTTTTTCTAAAGATGTTTGGCAATAAGAAGAATATAATAAGCAAATCAGACCTAGAAAAGTGAAAATACTTTTGTATGAATGTTTAATTTTTGAAATCATTTAACAAAAATACAACTAATTACAACCATTTCCATCGACAAAAATAGTATCGTTGCTGCTTGACACCGAGATATTATGGGTGAGTTGTAATATCCAGAAAATCTGATTCAAACTTAAACTATCATATTTTGCTACTAACATGCAGTCATTGAAATCGGGGTTGTTTAAAATAATTGTTGTGTCGTATCCTTTTTGCAAAGATTCGATTACCTGTTCAATCCTGACACTGTCAAACACATACGATTCGGTTTTCCAGGATAAATAATTTGGATTATTGTTTGTCTCAACTACTAAACTATCTGAAACCTGATCGAGTTTAATTCTTTCTTCCTTTTTGAGTAAATAGGTGTTCCTGTGCTGGTTGGGAAGTAATTCTGTAACCTCCACTATTCCTGTTTTCACGGTAACTTCAACAGCTTCTCCCGGGTATGACCTGATATTAAAGGAAGTACCTTTAACTTCAACTTTAACATGGTTGGTGTAAATAATAAAAGGTTTTTCGGGATTTGGAGCTATATCAAAAAAAGCCTCTCCTGAGAAATGAACAATTCGTGCCTTTTTCTTGTCGATTTTGGGGTGAAAGTCTATTTTCGAATAATTATTCAGGAATATTTTTGAGTTATCGGGTAAGATTATTTCTTCCTTAGCCAATTCAGTATTGAACGATATTTTCTCTGCATCAAATATTCCCGATTTCCATAATACAACACCAATTACAAAAACAGCAGCAATTCTTATTATATAATTAACCAGACTTAACTTGCCTGTCTTCGCAACCTTATTTTCATTGTTATCAGTCAACCTGGTATTTTCAATAAAACGCTTCCAGCCCTTATCTGCCTGAAACGAATAAAATTCGTCAACAGACAGGTTATTGCTCCATATTTCTTTAATCCTGAAAAAATATGCTTTATTTTCATCAGAAGTATCAATCCATTTCTGAATGCGGTTCTGCTCTGCTTCGTTTGCCTCTCCGGCAAGGAAAGCAATTATTTCATGATTAATTTTTATGTCTTCTGTCAGCTCCTTCATAATAACCTTATTATGAGAGTATATTTATATGATGTGCAAGTATTCATAATCCCTTACATAATGTATAAAAAATTATCAATACTTTTATAATAGATAATGTCTTCAACTTCTCTTTTAGTGCCAGGTTTGCCCTGTGCATATGCGTTTCAACCGTTTTAACTGATATATTCAGCTTTTTTGAAATTTCGGCATGGCTCATGTTTTCAAATTTCCGAAGCTTAAAAACTTCACCGCATTTTTCCGGGAGTTCGTCAATTGCTTTGTAAATGGCGGTAATCAAATCAGAATCGGGTTGGTTGTTATCTGAGTTCTGCAGAGCTCTCAAATTATACTCCTTATATAAAATTTCGTTTTTGAGGGACCTGAGGAAATCAATTGAATTGTTATAGGTTGCTTTATACAAATAGGATTTCAGAGAAGTTGAAATGGAGAAATCCTCGCCTTTATTCCAAATCTTGAAGAATAGTTCCTGTACCAGGTCTTCGGCAATATCATTTCTTTTAACAATAAGCTTGCTATACGCGCACAAAGCACCGTAATACTCCTTAAACAGATTCTCGAATACAGCCTCGTTTTTATGTTGTATCCCGGCAATTAATATCTTTTCTTCTGCAGCTCCCAAAAAAAGTAAGAGTTATTGAACTTTGGAAGCTAAAAATACGACTAAATGATAAAGAATAAGAATTATTTTTAAGGAATTAACAACTATTTCTCACTATAAATTCATTGTAAGCCACAGCAACATTATCAGGGTTAGGAATTGTTTGTACCAATCCAAACCGCCCTCATGATCAGCTATGAAACCGTCGGTATTTTTGGCAATGAAAACACTGTTTTTGCTGTTCACGACAGATAAAATTAATTCAATACAATAAATTTTGCACTAAAGGTATTTTCAGAAGTTACTATTTTCAGGAAATAGATACCTGAGCTTAAATTAAAATATAACTTATTTTTCTCTACAGATTGTTCTAAGCTTATGTTCACGAGTTGTGCATTAATATCATAGCATTTTATGTCATTAATAACCATTCCGCCAGGTATGTCTAATGTTAGTGAATTTGAGGCTGGATTAGGGTAAATGTTTATTATTTTTGTTGGAATAGTCTGTGACTTGCCATAACATTCTGATATACCTATACACAAGGAGGTATTAATCTGCAATGCATTCTGATTCTCCGCCTGATACCAGGTATCATCGTACAGGTACATCGAGGATGGCTTGTTATATCCTCTATCCATGGCATGAAATAGCGCAAATGTGTCTGCATCTGATTTGTAATTAATTTTATACCCTGCAAAAAATGAATCAGCTGTTTTTATTACGCTATCAAATGGAATATAATTTACCTTTTCAGGAATAATATCCTTAATAAACAATAATTCAGAATAACACTCTTTTTCCGGATATTCGGCCCCTGCCCAAACCTTAATCTCTATGCTGGATAATGGTTCTGAAGAATAGGCCTTAGCTACATTAAGATAAATACCGGCAATTTGCAGACCTCCGGGTGATTCGAATTTTTCGGCAAATTGAGAAAAACCTTCTGAACTATGGCCTGAAATCCACCCCCATTCTAATCCTTCCTGGCTCAATCCTATTTTATCACAGGGAAATATATTCCAGGCTGTATCACAGAATTCAGTATTAAAGCCATAAGGATCGTACCCGTCTAATACCAGTTGATTGGTTTGTGCTGAATCGAGCCAATATTTGAGCTGCTTAGCCGGATCTGAATAAGAATCCCAGGAAGTGCTGAATTTGGTAAAATAATCATCATAGGGATAACTGCAAGTTGACCGACCTCCGGACATGGTAGCGAAAATCCTGTGCTGCTCATTAAATAAAGGAGCTCCTGAAGACCCTAATTCAGTGGAACCTATTTCCCAGTGCGATACTTTCCATGTTGAATTTGCATCAAATCCTTTCCCGATATTTTCGTTTTTTACAGGGTGAAACTCAACTGCAATCTGTTTAACCTCCCCAAAAGGATGGTGTATACAAACACCCGACGGTGAGATTAAATTCCCTGCATCCCATCCTGCATAAAAAGGTATAAAATATGACGGAGGCGGCTCGTTAAGTTTCATTAAAGCAAAATCAACCTGATTATTTGTGTTTGCAATAAGAGTAGCGCCTGACAAGCTTTGTATTGTATTTACGGGCTCGCCCATGCAAGCTGTCGATTCATAGTTGAAAATAAACAATGCTTCGGCAGCCATCTCGGCTGATGTTATCAGATGACCTGCTGTGAGAACATAGGGTGTATTATTTATGGCTGTATTTCCAACCAACGTACCTGTTCCCATTCCTCCCGCAGTAAGTACCTTGCAGACCGAGCGCTTTTCAGTTTGCCAGTATTTGCCGTTTAAGCAGTTTATATCTTCAAAGCACGCCCTCTCGTCTGTTGATTTAAGCGTATTACTTGGGAATATATTAATATAGTCGTGATATACTTGAGTAATGACTGCCTCACCAGGGGTTTTTTGTGAAGTTGGTATATTGATTTCAATAATTACCCTGCTGCCCCTTACTGGTGCAATGGATAAAATTCCGGCAGAATTATTATTCTTACTGGTAAATGCCCCACGAAGATCTTCGTATTTCGGGCCATAAACGTACAGCCTTACACCCGGTAAAAGTTTATATTTCAATGTAAGATATATCGAATAGGCATTTTCTGAATGAATGCCCAATCTCCAGATTCGTCCACTGGAAGTTTCTGTCCATTCGCCTGAATTATCCGGGTCGAACTCCGTATGAAAGGGGCAGGCGAATTGAAAGTTTTTGGTATTGCTTTGAGCAGTTTCAGGTTTATGCAAACAAAACGTGCTGTCGATGGAAGGCATCTCTTCAAAACAGTTAAGGGCTGAAAGATTTTCAGTTACACTATACGGAACAGCATTTTCATGAACCTGGCCTGAGATTTTATATAACCAGCCATAGCAAAGGCAGAGGACTAATACAAGACGCAGAAACTTCATTTAAAATCCCTTAGTAACTTTGTAAAGGTAATTAAGATATTTATAACCAATTCACCAATCCTGACTTCCATGCACAGAGCCGCGTTTTAAAGAATTTCAGGTTTCCTCATTCAGTGGTTTTATATATTTTTTATTCTTGAAGCTATAGCTTAGAGCGACACACGCGGAAACCCTGATCCGGACCTTTGCCATTCGCTTCGAATTTACCCCGGTAAGAAGGTATACAGGCATGTTCGCCACCTATCCAGCCACCACCTCTCCAGCAGCGGTAATAGCCTGAATCAATCTCAACATCAGCATACCAGTTTTCGCACCATTCCCGCACATTTCCTGACATGTCGTACAGACCCAGCTCATTTGGTTTTTTAAGGCCAACGGGTTTTGGGGTGCTGTTATTATTTTCAATATCAATCCACAGCCATGAACCTGTTAAGGCAGAATCACCTGAATTTCTCCAATACCAACCGGCTTCATCTAAATCATTGCTTCCACAATAGATATAATCCCTGCTATGTTTACCTCCGCTTGCCGCATATTGCCACTCTGCTTCTGTTGGCAACCGATAACCATTGGCTCCTTTGTTAATTGTTATCGTCCATTTAATACTATCTAATTCACTTTTATTATTGGTGTCCTTATTTTTTTTATCTATTGTATAATAGGGTTTGAAACCTTCTTTGATACTTCTTTTATTACAATATTCAATACAATCATACCAACTTACCATTTCAACGGGTTGATTATCGCCTTTAAATGCTGATGGATTACTTTCCATAATTTTCATCCACTCTGTTTGAGTTATTTCATACTTACTCATATAAAAGTCGGATATAGCTGCACTTTTTTTATAAATTTTGGAATAATTGTTAAAAAAGGAATCTCCTTTAACTAAAACAAAATCTTCAGAATAATCTTTCACACAACTGCTCATAAACGCCATTGTTGTCGCTAAAAGGAAATAATATAGCTTTCTCATATTTATATGCTTTTCTACTAAATTAACAAGATTTATTAAAAGAAAAGCTGCCCGTTTTTTACCGGGCAGCTTTTTGTATAACTTTTGTTTGTCAGAAACATCATTTAAGTGAGCCTTAGTGTAAATATAAAGTTGCTCATCTCAAATAATGAACCCCTTTCGTTTTTAATCTACAATTTGCCACTGTGCATTTACATGTGTGGTACCATTGTATTGAGCAAGGGCACTACCATTACTGGTTCTGCCGTATCCATCGAGTCTCATGTTGGTGCCTCGGTTTTGAATATAATAATAACCAGAACCGGCATCGATGAATTGCCATTGAGCATTTACATGTGTAGTGCTGTTTGAATATTGGGCACAAGCGCTGCCATTACTGGTTCTGCCATAACCATCAAGTTTCATGTTGGTGCCCTGGTTTACCAGGTAGTAGTAGCCTGAACCGGCAGAAACTATATTCCAATGTGCATTGCTGGATGATGAATTGTATTGTCCGGCATCAGAGCCATTGCTTGTTCTGCCCATACCATCGATAGATAAACCTGTTGCCCGGTTTACGAAACGTTTTGTTCCGGAGATGGGGCTGCTTGGTGGAGGAGTTGTGGTACCGCCACTACTGCTTCCACTTTCCCAAACTGTAACGTTACAATATCCATTACTGGTACCCCAAGCCTCTGTTAATAATATGGCAGAAGGTGAAATATCGCTTCCAAGACCATATCCTGAAGCTGCCCATGCGTTTGCGTGGTTAGCGAAAGTAATGGTGTGGTTGGCACCGGTCGAATTCTGTGATGTTCTGGTGCTGTATATCTGCCTGAAGCTTTGAGTACCATCGATAGAAGGTGCATTTGACCTCCACGATGTATATACATTGTATGTACCGCCGTCGCTTGTAATGGTGCGAAGAATGCCTCCGTCAGCAGGCCTGGTTGCGCCCCATTTTTCGTTTACATAATACTCCATTAGAGGATTTCTGGTCCATCCATAATAGGCCATGGAACCACCGCCGCCATTAAGACTAAAAGAGCCGCAATTGTAGCCAACTACCCTGGTTCTTGATCCGGAACTCCAGCCTTTGCCGCATGTAAAGTTACCATTCATGTTCCAGGATACACTGTAATTACCTCCTGAGCCATTGGTATAATTTACTGAACCAGAAAGGCCATCACTTTTCCAAAGAGACCAGAAGTAGCCGTCGTGTGTGCCAGACTCGTAAGTTTTTAATTGAAGTTCAGGAACACCTTCAAGTAGATCCTCTTTTTCGCAACTAGACAGAAATGATGCAAATAAAAATACCAGCATCATAATTAAGGTTGAGTGAGTAAAACGATTGTTCATAATGTAGAAATTTTTGTTTGTAATAGTGTTTTTAAAAACTAGTTAGGTTAATCGTATTTTAGATTGATGGCGAAATGTAAGATGAGAAAACAAGGATTTCGTGGAAAATTATCCCGAAAAACTGAAAAATTGTCCCAATTTGAACTATTTGGATGATGATAAATTGTTCAAATGTAAACTCCGGGCTGAACAAAGCTGGAATAAAACTCATAACTAAGGATGAATTATTTCTCCAATGATTTTTGAAAACTTTTCGGAGAAATATTATACTGTTCTTTAAATACCTTACTAAAATAACCCGGATCTGCAAATCCGCAATCGTATGCAATTTCGCTAATTGTATGGCTGTTTCCTTTTAAGAGCTCTTTTGCTTTTTTTAATCGGTAATTTTTAATCAGATCATTAATGGGCTGGTTCGATAATGATTTGAATTTTCTGTAAAACACACTTCGGCTCATACCAATATCATCAATAATAACATTCATATTAAATTCCTGATTCTGGTAGTTTTGTTCAATTATTGAAATAATTTTTTCAATAAAATCTTTGTCCAGTTCATTTACACCTAAACTGCCATCAACTATTCCATCGGAACCTATAAAATGTGTTTTTAGTTGTTCGCGTTGTTTTAATAAATTTCGAATTCTGGATCTCAGGAGATCTTCATCAAACGGCTTATAAATGTATTCATCAGCACCAATATCAAAACCTGCTATGCGATTTTCGGTAGTGGCTTTGGCTGTAAGAAGTATTACAGGTATATGCGAAAACCGGATATCTGTTTTTATTTTTTTGCATAACTCAAAACCATCCATTTCCGGCATCATTACATCACTAATGATAATATCCGGTAAGATTTCAAGAATTTTGTCCATTCCTTTCAAAGGATTGGTTTCGGTAGTTACATTGTAGTTATCTTTTAACAGCGTTTCGAGGTATGAACAGATATCGTTGTTGTCATCAATAATTAAGATGGAATATTCATGAGCAATGGCCTGAGGGATGAACTGAGTTTTTGCTTCAGTTTCTGCGAATTTATTTTCAACAATCAATTCTTTTTGAAGGGCTGAACTCTGATATTTTTCAATGGGTATCAAAATTTTGAATTTCGAACCTTTCCCGGGCTTGCTTTTAACAGATATGCTACCTCCATGCAGCTCGATAAGTTTTTTTGTTAAATGAAGTCCTATTCCTGTTCCAACGGTACGATTTGATAATTCATTGGAAGTAAAAAACAGGTCAAAAATCTTATCAATATTACCTTTTGATATTCCATAGCCGGTATCGTTTATTATAATTTTCAATAAATCGTTATTTCCCGGCTGGGTATTTTCAATAGCTATTTTAAGTTTTATTGTACCTCCCTCAGGAGTGTATTTAATGGCATTTGAGGTAATATTCGAGATTATTTTCTGAATTTTATCTTCGTCAACATCGATGATTAACTTATGAACAGGGGAATTGAAAACCAGATTAATACGTCTTTGCTCAGCCAAATCGTTGAAATTAAAAAAGGTATTATGTACGATTTCAATAACATCAGTTTTTTTAAGATTAAGTTCAACTTTATCGCTTTCGATTCTGCGAAAATCAAGTATTTGATCCACTAATGCGATTAAACGGGTAACATTATTTTTAATTAAATGCAGTTCTTTCCTGGCATAATCGGCTTGTAATAATCTGTTTACAGGCCCCGATATGAGTGTTAAGGGAGTTCGAAGCTCATGCGATATATTTGTAAAGAACTGGAATTTCAGGTTGTTTAATTCCTCACTTTTTTGATTTTCAATGTGTTCAAGCCATAATTTGTTTTTATCTGTGGTCGAAATAATCGTGTATTTTCTAAAAAAGTATAAGGCAATTAATCCTAATAATATATATATAGCTTTGGCAAGCGTTGTTTGCCACCAGGCAGGTAAAATATTAATTGTTAATTCTTTTCCTGTTTCATTCCATATGCCATCGTTATTTGTTGCTCTGACCCTGAATATATATTTACCCGGATCGAGATTTGTATAAGTTGCTATACGTTTTGAACCAATGTAATTCCAGTCTTTATCAAATCCTTCTAACTTATATGCATACTCATTTTTCTCAGGGGAAATAAAGTTTAATGCGGCATATTCAATACTAAATACAGCATGTTTTCTTGTGAGGTTTACTTTATTGGCCATATTAATATGGCGTTGAAGGGGTGAATCTTTGGCTCCGGTGGTAATTGATTTATTAGATATTAAAAAGTCAGTAAATACAATTTCCGGTGCAAAAGGGTTTTCTTTAATCTTATCCGGATAAAATGCATTAAACCCATTAGAGCCCCCTATGTATATAATCCCATCTTTCCCTTTAAAAATCGAACGATCGGTAAATTCGTTTCCCTGAAGCCCATCTGTTATATCATAATTTATAAATCGAAGGCTATCGGGGATATTTATTGCATCAATGAATTTAGATAAGCCATTATTTGTAGTTAACCATAAATTACCTTCATCGTCTTCACAAATTGCTTTAATAGAGTTGTTTGGCAATCCGTTTTTTACCTGGTAACATGAAAATGAACTGTCATCTCTGTGATAAAGATTTAAACCGTTGTTTGTACCCAACCAGATATTCTGCTTACTGTCTTCGAAAATATCTGTAATTCCGTTATAACTAATACTGCCTGTGTTTTGTGGATTGTTTTTGAAAACCCTGAATTTTCCTGTTTTTCTGTCAAAGAGCGTGAGGGCTTCAGTAGTTGCAATCCAGAGTTCGTCATTAATGCTTTCATGAACTTCGCAAAGCCAATCTGTCGGAAGGCTGTTTCTGCCTGCTTTGTATTTATACCTTGTGAATTTACGGGTTTTATAATCGAAAGAATTTAACCCACCCAGCATGGACGCAATCCATATTAAGCCATTTTTATCTTCGGTTATTCCATAAATATTATTTCCTCCAATGCTGGCAGAATCGTTCTCATTAAACTGGTATCGTGTAAATTTTCCGGTTTTTTCGTTAAACAGGTTCAATCCTCCTCCCCAGGTGCCAATCCACATTGATCCCCTGCTATCCCTGAAAATTGCCCACACGGCATTTGATCCAATTGAATGATCATCGTTGAAATCGTGCGTATAATGCAGGTATGTATCTGTTTTTATATCCCAGATATTTAATCCTTCCTCGGTTCCAATCCATAATTTATTTTCTTCTTCATACAAAACATTTACATGATTATTATTCAAACTGTTAGGGGTGTTTGGATTTTGTTTGACATGTATAAATTTCTGCGATAAACTGTTGTAGTAATTAAGCCCTCCATCGTATACACCTAACCAGATTGTATTTTGGTTATCCCTGTAAATTGTATGAATGGAGTTATTGGATAAACTCGAATTATCGTTCGGATTATGCATGAAATAATGAAAGTTGCAGCGGGTTCTGTCAAAATTTTTTAAATCAATAATATTCAACCCGCCATTTTCTGTGCCTATCCACAATTGTTTGTCATTATCTTCCAAAAGTGCATAAACTGCCCCCTGGCTAACACTTTTCTTATTAAAGGGGTCGGGTTTATATTGGTAAAATGCCGGGCTTAATGGGTTGCCCTCGGGATATTCCATTATAAACAAACCCTGTTTACTTGTTCCAAGCCATATTCTTCCATCACTATCCTGAAATATTTTTTGTATGTTGTTTTCACCCGAATTTTCTTCGTCTCCGGGCAATTTTATGGTATGGAATGAATAATCGGAGGTATCAAAAAGCAGGAGTCCGTTAAGCGTGGCTAACCAACAATTATTTTTATTATCTATAAAAATATCCATGACATACGAGTCACTATAAACCTGTTTTGCCGAAAGATCTTCTGGATTCATTACAAATAACCCTACAGGTGTTCCAACCAATTGTACGCCCTTTTCATATTCATAAACACAATCAACATAGGTTTGTATGGCAGTAGTAGGTATGAATTCATCCGTATCCCTGTTATAACTATTTAAACCTACCTGGGTACCTACCCAAAGTTTACCTTTGGAATCTTCGTAAATTGTATTAATGTTGTTATGATTCAGACTGTTTTTTTGGGATGAACTATGCCTGTATATTTTAAAAGTATATCCATCGTATTTATTTAAACCATCGCTGGTTCCGAACCACAAAAAACCGTATTTATCCTGATAGATGCATTTCACCCAACTCCGGGAGAGTCCGTCCTGCACCGAAAGATGTTTAAACTCGATGGATTGAATTTGAGAAAATACATTTTGACCCGGAAATGACAACCGGATAATCAGAATAACCAAAAAAAACAATTTTATGCCTTTGTATTTCAACATAAATGGGGTTAGGGATTACCGTTAAGTTTAACATTATACTGTTCAATAACAATAAAGTTTCATAAAAACCGGAAAGAAAACCAGCCGGCTTTTTTTGCAGCATACCTCTTGCAAAGTAGTTTATTTCAACCGGAATTCAAATGGTTTTTTAATAGCTATAATATATTTAGTTTTTCGAATTATAAATTTCTAAATCAAAATTCCTAAGTTGTAGTATGTTCTCCTTCCGGATAATCTCCTGTGGGTTCGAACCTGAATATGTATGTGCATAAAAAACTCAGGAATATAGTATTCAGCTTTAGTGAAGTAATTGAAAAGCTTATTGATATTCCTATAAAATAAATATCCTGTTCGAGCCTGTATGGTAACTTAAAAGACTTTTGCATTCATAAACATAGCTTGTGGCCAACTCAAAAACATAATCTTCCGCCAAATTGTAGTTTAGTACAACTCCTTTTCAGGATTACACTATCAAAAAGACAAATTTTTTCATCAACTTACTCTTTTTTATAGTCTCTTTTCAGCATATTCCGACTATAAGAAAAAAAGTATTTTCGCCATAATTATGTTTTTTGATTAGTATTCATTCTTAAATTATCGAGATTTCAAACCTGCGGTTTTACCTTCTGCTTTCATCATCGAATATACATAAACTGCTTTCGTCTAAAATAGCTTTGCTATAACTCTAAGTTACTCTTTTAAAATACGATAGAAACTTTATTATTACTGATTCTTCTTTTTTTTAATCAGATTTTCATTTTTTTTCTGCTGAAGTGAAGGGTTTTTATACTTAAGAACATCTTATTTCTGAATTCTTGATCTTATTGAATCAAAAGAAAGTTTATGAAACTTTATTCATTTTCAAAAATTACTCTTGCAATAGCAACACTTATTATGTTGTTACATGCAAATAATATATACTCACAAATTGTTTTTCCATCGCAATCAACATACAAATACCTTAGAGGAAATGAAGCTCAAAGTCTGGGCACCAATTGGGTGAACCCAGACTTTGATGATTCATTCTGGGATGAAGGATCAGCTCCATTCAGGTATGGCGATGGTGAGGGTGGTTCTGAACTTTCCGATATGAATGGTAATTATTCAACCTTGTTTCTACGTTCAAAATTCGAAGTAAATAATCTCGAAAATATTACAAATACCATAATCGCCATGGACTGGGATGACGGGTTTGCACTATGGATAAATGGTGTTGAAGTCCTCAGCCAGCAGCGACCTGAAACCATAACTTACGATGCCTTGTCTTCAGGTCAGCACGAATCAGGAACCAGTGAACTTTTTACCATAGACGTTGAAGACTTAAACCTTATTGAAGGTGAGAATACCCTGGCTGTATTTGCATGTAATACATCCTTGAGTGGCAGTTCCGACTTCTATATAGACCTTAGCATATCGGCTGTCGCACAACTTTCCAATGTTTTGGATTATGTTGAAATTAGCATCAGTCACAATTCGGGATTTTATGGTTCAGCTTAATGGCTCTTCCGGTGAAGAATACGAGTTGCATCTTTATGATATAAGCGGATCGCTTGTTTATTCTCAATCTGTAATTGAAACAACTACAATTTCATTATCAGAATTGAATATACCCGGAGGAATATATATGATAAAACTAAATACTGAGGTTAGTACAATTAGTAAGAAAATAGTTTATATGCCACAATAAAAGTGCCTGATTAAACTATTCCCGGCTAAAACGATGGAGGTTGTCAGATTACTTTGACAGCCTCTTTTTTATGTAACTTCAAGATAGTAATTCGAAATATACTTTATTCGAAATGATAAGTGACCTGTCGAACCAGCCTTTAATATATTTTAAGTAACCCAACAACACTATTTATATTCATAAAGTGTAAATCTTTGAATACAAACATCATCAACAAATGAGCGAATGTGGCGTCCCTGGTGTGTCTGATCGCCATTAAGGTGCTGATAAACTACCCAGTTGCCATCTATAAAATTACCCCGATCTGTTTTAAGAATCCCTACCCTTTCGTTTGGTTTCTTAAGGTTTTTCATGGTTAATGTCACCCCGAAACCCGCATAATAAAATTCGTTCTTTCCGGTTTGAATTACAATTGCACCGGCAGGTTCCCATTCTTCTGATTTTGAGTTAGGTTCCCAACCCAGGTTAAAAGTGTGCGCAGCTTTAAATTCATAATCGCCAAGTGTAAAAGTAACCTCATTAACATCTTTGTCAAGAAGAACTCCCTCCACTTTGTTTTGGCCCCTGCTTTTGTCGAGCAAGGGTTTGATTTGATAAATAATGTTGTATACCTGAGAAAGCTTTTCTTCTTTTGGAGAAAATGGATTACCGGGCATTTGCTCTATCGAGAAGGGCGAAAAGCCTAATGCTTCATAATGGCCAAATGCAAATAAAGCTTTTGCGGCTACCGAATTATCGAATTTATGCTCGGGAATAAACAAAGGATTTCCTTGTCTTGTATACAAATCGTTCCAAAGTTTAAAGTCAGGATTATAAAAATCAGGGGAGTAAAAATCGATATTTGGTGAGGCAGCTTTCCAGATATCGAGTACATGCGGAAGCGGTCCTGCACTTGGATATTCGCCAGGCTTTCTTCCCGGTGCGTTTAAGGCAGCATTGACATAAGCAGGAAGGTTGTATTCGGCTTTACCGGCGGCACATATTTTATCGGTATATAGCGCAAAATAATAAGCCATAAAAATTTCGTCTGTATGCAATCCCTTTCCAAAGACATCTTCCCAGTTGCCTGAGGTTTTATAACCGTTTGCTCCCCATATTTCAATGGTCTCCGGATTTAATTTTTCCTTATTATTTTGAAGGTAATTAATAAGGTCGGCTGGAACGTTTTCAGAAAATTTCTTGTTTGCTGCATCTGAGTAATCCCTGGCCGAAGGCAACATACCAATCTCGTTTTCAGGCTGCATAAGAATAACTGTCTGGTTTTCTTTATCAAATTCACCTAAATGCCTTAATAAATGTTTGTATGCTTCTAAATCTGCATTGAGATTATTGTCTGAGAAAGCACTAAGTATCTCCTGGCTAATGCCTGATTCACTTTTCGAACGTGGAAATCTTTCCTGATCAAGTTTTACCCAGCCGGGAGCATGGCTCGACATGCTGTTTTTCCATGAACCAAACCACAAAAACACGAGTTTAAAATCGTATGCTCTTGCCTTAAGAATCAGCTCATCAACTAATCTGTAATCAAACTTACCTTCTTCGGGCTCCAGTAATTCCCAATAGACGGGTGTCAGAATGGTATTAATATTTAGTTGCTTAAGCCTTGACCATACCGGCTCCATTGATTCTAAGGTACTTGCAGTTGAATTCCCCAGCTCACCACCAAGCATTAAAAATGGCTCACCCTTTACAATTAATTCAAACCTATCGCCTACTTTATTCAAATGAGGAATATCTTTTTGTGCCACTAATAAATCCGAATGAAGAATAAAAGCTAAGAATATTAAAGCATAAAATTTTTTCATAGAACTATGCATTTTCACTATACCAGCACTTATAAATACAGGTAATGAATTTTTGTTTTAAAGTTAGATATCATTGATTTATTTGCAAGTCTCCAAACTACAATCTTTCCAGTCTATGGGTGCACATTCTCCGTTGATTAATCTTTTTATGCGCTTTTTTAAGATAAAATTATTCAAAATTATAATATTACTTTAACACTTATGCAATTACTTCATTGGGGTTTTCAATTTTAGCTCTTTCTGATGAATTTAGCTTTAGATCTTCAGCAATTTTGAAAGGTGTGGGTTTGAGTACAGCAAAATAAGCAATTACAAAACCGGCCATTATAATAAACGCTAAATCTGCTGTTAACAGATAAACAATAATTGCAATAAAAGCGCCGGTATCTTTGAACGATATCGGCGCAAACCCTTAACATATTGAATCTTAATGTTAAATATTTTAGAATTGTTCAAACTCACTGTCTGAAGAACCTGATTGAGACATTTTAATATTTAAGCCACTTGTTTTTCTTACAGGGTTAAATTCAGAAGTCTTTTTCCTGCTCTTGTTCTCACTTAAGGGAACTGATGCTGCTTTTCTTGAGCGCAAACTACTCTTGTTATCAATAACAAAGAATGAGATAGCGTCTTTTAACTGCTCGGCCTGGCTTGCCAGCTCTTCTGAACTGGTTGCCATTTCTTCGCTTGCTGCAGCATTTTGCTGGGTTACATCGTTAAGTTGTTGTATGGCGTTATTTACCTGACCTGCACCGTTGTTTTGCTCTGCACTGGCAGCAGCTATTTCTTTTACAAGCTGCGCTGAGTTTTCAACCTTTGGCAATGTTTCCTTCATTTGTTCACCAGCCTCTTCGGATAACCGAAGACTCTTGGCTGCTAAATTAACAATTTCGTCGGCTGCTCCTTTGCTGTTTTCGGCAAGTTTTCGAACCTCAGCAGCAACAACAGCAAAACCTCTGCCATGTTCACCTGCTCTGGCAGCCTCAACAGCAGCATTTAGAGCCAGCAGATTAGTCTGAAAAGCAATGTCATTAATTATGTTAATCTTTTCGGCAATGGTTCTGTTTGCTTTAATTGCCTCGTCGGATTTTTCACTTACCGTACGAATGCCTACCTGAGCAGATACTGATATTTTCTCTGTCTGGGTTGCATTATCAGTATTCTGATGAATATTTGCCGCTATTTGTTCCATGGTAGAAGAAACCTCTTCGACAGATGAAGCCTGCTCAGAAGCCCCTTGTGAAAGCTGTTCGGAAGTACTGCTTAATTGTTGACTTGCTGAAGCTATATTATCTGCGCCCAGAATTATTCCTCCAACAATATCTTTAAGCCTCGTTACCATAGTATTCAGAGCCAATGCAAGCTGTCCGACTTCATCTTTCTGATTGATATCAAGGGTACTGGTTAAATCTCCTTCAGCTATAGTTTCGGCAAATTTAACTCCCATATTAAGTGCCTTTGTAATGGTTCGGCTAACCGTTGTATTTACCAGAATAAAAATTACTATTCCAAGGAGCAAAGCTATTACCATTGCATTTCGAACCTTTTGAATTATTCCCATTAACTCAGATTCATAGATGGAAACTGATACGAATGATTCAATAGATTCGAGGTATTTAAAGTACTGGTATTTTGTTTTGCCTTCAAATTCATACCTGGTTTTTCCAGTTATCGTATTTGCACTCATTAACTGATTAAAAAACTCGTCGTTGGAAAAGTTTTCACCCTCGCTTGTTGGATGAATTACCATATTACCTTCATTATCAACTAAAAAGGGATACCCTGTAGCAAAATATTTTTTATTTTTAAATATTTCACGTAAGCCGGACATATCCTTTTCTTTGATACCAACTCCGAGCATACCTATGATACCTGAGTTATTGACAATAGGCATATATGCAGTGATATTCCATTCATCAATAACAATAGCCCTGCCGTAATAATTAGTGCCGCTTAATATAGCTTTTATAACAGGAGAACTGCCCGGAACACTTGTGCCTACCTGCCTTTTACCCTTATCATCAATAAGCGAAGTAGAAATCCTTAAAAACCCCTCTCTCTGCTTACTGAATATGGTCACATCGGCACCTGTTAACTCCGATACTTTATCGACATATGAATTATCAACTATAATATTTTTATCATTCAGAAACCAATCATCTGTCTGCATTTGATTTTCATCATTATTGGCAACAATTTTTATACCGCCATAACTTTGCATCAGAGCATCTGCTATTTCAAGCGCTTTTTCAGCTAAAACCTGATTTTTTTCGGTCTGCATTTCAATTATGTTTGCCAAATCATCAACCTGTTCAAACATTCTTATATCA
>JAFGVA010000127.1 GCA_016938235.1 Bacteroidales bacterium
ATTGATTTGAAACATTCTTCCCCGCATCAAATTTTGTAACGGTGGATAGTGACGTAGCCCGCAAACCGCCACTTGCCATATTGTCAACCGTTATGCCCCATTTGGGACGATGATACAATTAAACACGAAATCAAAAAATTGTTTGTGAGTCCTCTGATTTTACTTTGTAGTTTCAAGTGTCAGCTCGTTTCTGATAAAACTAGAATATGACTATGATGTCTCTCATCTCATTTAAAGTTATGATGAATCAATTTCAAAGAACATTCTTCCTGATAAACAGAAAGATTCATATATTTGAAAGTGCCCTGATTCATCGCAGAACACACTAACGGCTACTAACCCGCATTAAAAAGCATTGGGGGGATGGTGGTAGTGAGGGCTTTGCAGCCCGCATCGTATCTCGTGCACCGGGATACGACCGCAACGTGCAATCCCCAACGACTTTTTACTGCGATACCGTTATGTGCAAGCTCCATTTAAGTTATTAAGTCACCAATAGTTATAACATATAGTGAATTATATCTTAAAAATACATATCTTTGGATAAAAAAGATGTACGAAAGATATTTGAAAGAAAGGATTATTAAGAGAATAAATTCGGGCAAAGCAATTATTCTTGTTGGTCCCAGACAAGTTGGAAAAACTACCCTGATTCGAGAGGTTCTTAAAGATCATGATTATTTATTTTTTGATGGCGATGATCCTAAAACAAGAACACTACTTAATCAGCCGAACACGGAGGAAATTAGAAGGATAGTAGGCAAACAAAAATACATATTTATCGACGAAGCCCAAAGAATTGAGGGTATTGGGTTAACTATGAAAATTATTATTGACCAATTCAAAGGAATACAATTATTCTCTAGTGGATCTTCATCTTTTGATTTGGCAAATAAGTTGAACGAACCACTTACTGGAAGAAAATGGGAGTATCAATTATATCCCATATCTTGGGAGGAGTTTGAGAATACTCACGGATATTTACTCGGAGAACAACAACTTGAAAACAGATTGCTCTTTGGATTATATCCAGATGTGTTAAATAATCCGGGAGACGAGGTAAATATTTTAAGAAATCTTCTAAATAGTTATCTATACCGAGATATCTTAGCACAATCAGACTTAAGAAAACCTGAAATACTTGACAAATTAGTTCAAGCTCTTGCATTACAATTAGGAAATGAGGTTAATTATTCAGAGCTAGGTCAAATACTATCAGTTGATAAAAATACTGTAAGTAGGTATATTGATATATTAGAAAAGGGATTCGTAATTTTTAAATTAGGTAGTTTTAGCCGAAACGTAAGAAATGAGATTAAGACAAATAGAAAAATTTACTTCTATGATAACGGGATTAGAAATATGATTATTGGAAATTTCGATCCGCTTGATATAAGACAAGACAAAGGTGCTTTGTGGGAGAACTTCTTGATCTCCGAAAGAGTTAAACAAAATGAGTATAAACAGAGTTTAGCGAGAAAATATTTTTGGAGAACTAAACAACAACAAGAAGTTGATTATGTTGAGGATATTGGTGGTAAGATTTTTGGATATGAATTCAAATGGTCAGAAAAAAAATCTAATAAATTACCAAAAACATTCACTGATGCATATAATTCAGAGAATAAAATAATTACAAGAAAAAATTTTAGAGAATTTGTAATGCCAGAACCCGCCAGCACATAACAATATAGGATTTAAGGCACAGTTGAGCAAAAAATGAGAAAATATTTCTGTCTGATATTACTTACACTTTTTACAATTTTGGTGGAGGCACAAACCAACTGGTCAGCCAATTGGATAACCGAACCTGATTGTACAAACGAGCTCAATTCGTGGTACTGTCTTCGGAAAGATTTTTTGGTAAATGAAATTCCCGACTCAGCACTTGCTAAAATTGCAATAGATTCAAAATACTGGTTATGGATCAATGGCTCTTTGGTTGTATTCGAAGGTGGTTTAAAGCGCATACCCTCACCGGAAAATACATATTTTGATGAATTGGATATTGCACCATATCTGGTAAAGGGTAAAAATAATATTTCAGTATTGGGGTGGTACTTCGGGAAAGATGGATTCTCACATTTTAATAGCGGGAAGTTCGGCTTTTTATTCGAGTGTATTACGCCTGATTTCAAAATATTAAGTGATGATTCATGGAAAGTTATAAAGAACCCTGCCTACCAAACTTGTCCTGCTCCATTCCCTAATTTTCGGTTGCCTGAATCGAGTATTAAATATGATGCTACCTTGGATATGGGCGATTGGTTTGATGTGGATTATTCTACTGAAAATTGGAAAATAGCCGAAGTGCTTGGCGCTTGCAGTTGTGTCAGGTAAAGCAGAAAGCGACAAATTCCCTGCATTGCTCGAAGTATTTAAAAATGAAGAGCATGCAAGCCCTTATATGGAGAAATATGTACTGGAAGCATTGTTTCAAATTCTTGAAGAAATTATACTTAAGTCGGATTAAAAGAAACAGCAGAGGATTAAACCACTGCCAGCACTTTGATGACTAATCTTGAAACAACAAGGGCAGGAGAAAAGTAGCATTACAAGATGTAACAAAAACATACGAAGAACATGCTAATCGTTGAATAAAAAAAACTATTTTTAACATCCGGCAGGAACTATATTTTAGCTCCTGGCCTTGATATATTACTAAGATGATTTGAATATGAAAATTAGCAATACTTTACTTGAAAAATATTCACAACAATATAATTACTCTGATACTTATTGGAGGGAATTGGGAGGTAGAATAAAATATAATAATATTTCCAAATTGCTTGACTCAAAAAAAATTAAAAAATTAGCAGAAGTAGGTGCTGGTGATGGAAGCATATTAAAATTAATTGATGATTATAATTTATGTGATGAAATATTTGCATTGGAAATATCTGATTCTGCAATTGAAAAAATATCAAATAGAAATTTAATTAAATTAGTCGATGTTGTAAAATTTAACGGTTATAAAATACCTTTTGAAGACAACTTTTTTGATTTAGTAATATGTTCTCATGTTATTGAGCATGTTGAATTCCCTAGAGAATTACTAAGAGAAATTCAGCGTGTATCTCGAATCCAGATTTTTGAAGTGCCTATCGATTTTTCTTTTCGTACAAGTAAAAAAATTCAGCATTTTCTATCTTATGGCCATATAAATATCTATACCCCTGATCTTTTTAAATTTCTCTTGTTGTCTGAAGATTTTATTATCATTAAAGAATTATTTTCAATGTACCCAATAAATCTATTGAGGTATATTAATAGGGATAAAAAATTCAAACTTTTTTTAGATCTCATTAAATTATTTTTATTCAGTTCATTCGCATTCTTACGGCGCATAAAACCCAATACATATACTGTAATGACAAAAGAAAAAGACAGCAATTAAATTATTCTCTTTATTATTATTTACTGTTGCTAAATCGTATATAAAACATGTGGGTTTAAGTTGTTAATTCAAGCATTCTGCCCCGCATCAGCGTTTGTGTAAGGAGATAAGAACAAAGCCCACAATCCTGTTTTATATACGAAGCCGTTGGCTCCCAGTTAATTGCACAATAGAAAGGATTTTAACATAGAAAAAAAATGACAAGTTTTAAAAGTAAAATGTTCAATTTTTTAATGAGAAATGGACATATATTTCAAGGAAAATTTAAAAAAGATGTTTTTGATTCAAATACTTCTATAAAAAAATTTAGAGAACAATGTGAGAAAGGAGCAAGTAAATACTCTAAGATACCTAAAGATATTTCTATTAATGAACAATTCATAGAAGGAATGAAATCTGAATGGTTAATACCAAAAGACTCAAATACTAATAAAGTTATTTTATATGTTCATGGTGGTGGATATGTATCAGGTTTATGTAGTGACCATCGGGGATTTGTTGCGAAATTTGCAAAGAATACCGGAGTTCAAAACCTACTTTATGAATATAGACTTGCTCCTGAACATTCTTTTCCGGCAGCCTTAGATGATTCAGTGAAAATATATCAATGGCTTCTGGAATCAGGCTTTAATCCAGATAATATCATTATTGCAGGAGAATCAGCTGGTGGTGGATTATGTTTGGCAACGCTTCTCGCATTAAAAGAGCAAAGTATACCATTACCAATTGCTGGTGTTGCTATTTCTCCATGGACCGATTTAACTTGTTCGAGCAAATCGTATAAAACAAAAAACAAATTATCACCTGCGCCATTAAACTCTTGGTCTATTTTTAGTAAACACTATGTTGGTGACAATAATGCAGAAAACCCGTTAATTTCACCATTATTTGGTGATTTAAAAGGCCTTCCGCCAATTTTTATAAATTCGGGAGAGGATGATGAGTTATATGAGGATGGAGAAAAATTTTATTTAAAATCAAAAGAAGCGGGAGTTGATGTCCAATTCAGAGCAGGTAGAGGCATGTTACATTGCTATCCTTTATTATCTCCAATGTTCAAGGAAGCTACTGAAGCAATGAGTGAAATAGTTGTTTTTATTAAAAAGAACTTAAAAGAATGAAATAATAATTCTTCTCAATGTAGAATCCTCAATTTCTAATCGGGATTGCCCCCATTAATTTTGTATCCTCTGTGCAAATGCTGCGTACTTTTTTAAAATACAAGTTGTAAATCAATTATTGCAACTACCTTTATGGAAATTAAAATAGGATGCAAGTATCTGTAACCAGGAAAAATATAATATTTAATCCCGATCCCACCAGGGTAATTGCCCGTTTTCTGTTTACAGATGAACATAGGGCTATAAATACCATACGTTTTGTGCTGCAAATGACTGAAAATGATGCTTTATTGGCATTAAAGCAAACACTTAGGGATTATTCCATGCGGCATAGAAACATTTCTAAAATATTTGAAAAACACTTCAACAGAATCGTTTATTTGCTCCCACGTTTGAACATTGAACCAGATGCAATAGATTATTCAAGAAAAATTCTAATCGGATCTTATTTCACAATGGAATATTCGATCGAGTCGGCTGCGTTTTTTAACCCCTCAATGGTTGAACATCCTGATCAGACTGAGATAAAACCCGGATCAAAGCGGGTTATTATCAGTTTCAGGGCTACAGGCGAAGGCCATATTTCATCCATTGTGTTCAGAACAGGTATCCTGGATAAATCGAACAAACTTACTGTTGAGGCTATTGGTGATAAGCTGGAGGAGGCCGAACATATCAGGCGGCATTCATATGATAAAAAAAAGTTTGCCCAAAAACTGGATGAAATGCAGGAAGTACATACTATTATACCACCTGAACTAATACTGGGCAAGTTAAATAATGAATTTACTTATGGCGAATTACGAAGGTGCATTGAAGAGGCTAGAAAAGCTATACATTTAACATTAGAAAAAGAACTTCTTTTTAATCAAATCATTTGGCTTGCTTCTTCACATTACGAACTACAATTTTCTTTAGATACGAACATATCTGAAAGGGTAATTTTTCCCGTTTCAGCTAATGAAAAAAATGGTATTGAAGATGCCCGTTTTGTGAAGTTCACAGATAACGAAAAAAAGACGAAATATTTTGCTACATACACGGCTTATGATGGGTCAACTATCCTTCCAAAATTACTTGAAACAGAGGATTTTTATCACTTTAATATAATGCCACTTCATGGTGAGATTGCCCAGAATAAAGGAATGGCGCTATTTCCAAGAAAAGTAAACGGGAAATACGCAATGCTTTGTCGTTTAGATGGTTTTAATAATTATATTGCCTTTTCCGATAATATTACAATATGGCGTGAAGCCAAAATTTTGCAACAACCGAAATACTCCTGGGAACTTATTCAAATTGGTAACTGTGGATCTCCTATTGAAACCGAGGAAGGCTGGCTTGTAATAACTCATGGTGTTGGCCCTATGCGCGAATACGTTTTAGGAGCAGCATTGTTTGATATTGATAACCCTGAAAAAGAAATTGGAAGGTCAAAAACCCCTCTTTTAATTCCAAATGACAAAGAAAGAGAAGGCTATGTTCCCAATGTAGTTTATTCTTGCGGTTCAATGGTACATAATGATGATTTGATTATACCGTATGCAATGTCTGATTATTCATCGACTTATGCTTCTGTTAATTTAAAGGAACTTCTTAACGAATTAAAAAACTCTAAATTGTAGTGGCAGTTTTTAGTGGCAGTTGGCAGTGGCAGTTTTTAGTGGCAGTTGGCAGTGGCAGTTAGCAGTAGCAGTAGCAGTAGCAGTAGGTAGTAATTTGACAGCAACTAAAAAACTGCAACTGCAACTAAAAAAAAATGCAACTGCAACTGATAAACTGCAACTGCAACTGAAAACTGCAACTTAAGAACTACACCTCCCCCACCCAATGTGTGAATGATGTAACTTATTCATATAGTTGTGTAATAGTTCCCTGACAGGATGTACCTACCTTTATTTAGTGGAATTGTTTTCATAAATTAAATTCAAAAAAAATGAGAAATTCATTAAAAATTCTTTCAATAGCCTTTGTAATTATTGGTGGAACAATAGCCAGCTGCCAGTCACAAGCTGCTAAGGAAGATAAAGCCAACAAGAAAGTGCAGGAGGCTGAAAGCAATTTAACAGAAGCGCAGAATAATTTGCTAAGCGCACAGCAAGATACTACTACAGCATACCAAAAATTTATTACCGAATCTGAAAAAAGAATTAATTCTTACGAAAAAGATATTGCTGATTTAAAAATTAAAATTACTGAGGAGAAAAACTCCGAAAAAGCTAAATACGAAAAGAAATTAGCAGAACTGGAAAAGAAAACCAACGATCTTAAAATCAAAATTACCGATTACAAAAATAAACAACTTGATAATTGGGATGAAAAACAGCAAGAATTCAGAAAAGACCTGGATGAACTGAGCAACTCAATTACCGGTTTTTTTAATCAGGAATAGAAATTAACTGCTATAATAAAGAAATATTTATAACAGTCAATTAACACAATAAACTTAAAAATCATGAAAAATTCACTTTATATCATTGCCGGATTGCTATTGGTAATCTGGGGTATTATTTTCTGGGGATTTAACACCACCGGAGTTGTTCATCTACTGTTAGCCGTGGCAGGAGTTATAATTCTTATCAGGCTTATTTTTAATAATCAATTATCGAAATAAATAAAAGTTTTAACTTAAAAAAACTTAATTATGAACTATTTTTATTTAATTATTCCAGTAATATTAATATTCCTGTTAGGAATTAGAATTGTTCGTCCAACGCACCGCGGACTCATTGAGCGGCTTGGAAAATACAAAAAACTTGCAGATCCCGGGTTTCATTGGATCATTCCGGTAGTTGACCGTTTGTTTATGGTAAACATCACCGAGCAAATGGTTGATGCAGAACCACAGGAAATAATCACTAATGACAACCTTAATGCTAGTGTTGATGCGCAAGTGTACTTTCGCGTTAAAGCTGATGAGGAAAGCATAAAAGGATCTACTTACGATGTTGATAACTATCAATGGCAGATTGTTAACCTGGCCCGAACCACGCTCCGTAACATTATAGGCACACTTACACTGAAATCGGCCAACAGCGAGCGTGGGAAAATAAACACTGAATTACATGAAACGCTGCATAAAGAAACCAAAAGCTGGGGTATTGAAATTATCAGGACTGAGTTAAAACAAATTGACCCCCCTTCCGATGTTCAGGAAACCATGAATAAAGTAGTAAAAGCTGAAAACGAAAAAATAGCAGCGATTGACTCGGCCACTGCAGCAGAAACAGTTGCCGATGGAGTAAAACGGGCTAAAATCAAGGAAGCTGAAGGTTATAAACGGGCTAAAATTTTGCATGCAGAAGGTGAAGCTGAAGCCATTAAACTGGTAAACGAAGCTGCCGATAAATATTTTATCGGAAATGCCCAAATGTTAAGAAAGCTGGAAGCAATGGAAGCATCGTTAAGCAACAATGCAAAAATAGTAATTCCTACAGGCTC
>JAFGVA010000128.1 GCA_016938235.1 Bacteroidales bacterium
CTTGACAGTACGATAAAACTTTATCATGAAGATAATTTTGCAAAAGTACCGGAATTAACCATGGTATGGCCTACTGTAAACGATTTCGCCGATGATTACTACCCCTTAAGTTTCCTTTCACAATTATTGTCGAGAGGTAAAAAGGCTCCGATGTATAAAGTAATGGTAAAAGAAAAACAACTCACTTCTAATACCCGGGCGTATAACATGGCTCTGGAGCTTGCAGGAACTTTCAATATTGAGTTGAGGGCAAATCAGGGACACAGCTTGCAAGAACTCGAAGATGGCGTTTTTGAATCATTTGCCCGGTTCGAAAAGGATGGCATTACTGAAACAGATCTTGAACGCATAAAAGCCGGACTGGAAACCGATTTCTATGAAGAAATGAGCAGTGCCCTTTACAAATCATTTAACCTTGCTATGTTTAATGCAATGATGGATGACCCGGCATACGGCGAGAAACACATCGAGAAAATCCGAGCTGTAACCATCAACGACATTGAGCGTGTATATAACAAATACATTAAAGATAAACCATACCTGTCAACAAGTTTTGTTCCAAAGGGACAACCCGAACTTGTTGCTGAGGGTTCGTTAAAAGCTGATGTTGTTGAAGAAAGTATTGCAGATGCTACTGAAATTGCTGCTGTTGAGGACAAAGAAAATGAAATTGAAAAAACTCCCTCGGCATTCGACAGAAGCATCGAACCAGAACTCGGTTCCGAGCCCACATTAAACATACCGGATGTGTGGACATCTAATCTTGAAAATGGCCTTGAAATTTATGGTATTGAACAATGGGAATTACCCCTGGTTAAATTTAGTCTAAATATAGAAGGGGGTATATATGCCGATGAGCTTGATAAGATTGGCGTTGCCGACCTCGTTTCTGAAATGATGCTGGAAGGTACTGCAAACAAAACTCCTGAAGAACTTGAAGAAGAAATAGAACTTCTGGGAGCAAGCATCAGGGTTAGTTCAGGTATGGAATCCATTTCGATTTATGGTTCAACACTTGCAAGAAACTATGACAAAACTATTGCTTTGGTGAAAGAAATTCTGCTGGAGCCCCGATGGGATTCTGCTCAATTCGATTTGAAAAAAACAAAAGCAATAAATGAAATTAAACAACGAGAAGCAAATCCAAACTATATTGCTTATGTTGAGTTTAATAAGCTTGTATATGGCGATGATAATATTTTTGGCCATAATCCATATGGCGAAGCAGAAGTCGTTGCTACCATAACTCTTGATGATCTTAAAACATATTACGATAAGTTTTTTGTTCCGAACGTTGCAGCATTTCATGTAGCTGGAGCAATTGACAAAGCCCACGTTGAAAAGTCTCTGGCCGATTTAAAAGAGTCATGGCTTGAGAAAGAAGTTGTTTTTCCTGAATACGATATGCCGGAACCAGCTAAAGAAGCAAAAATTTATTTTTACGATATACCTGGTGCCAAGCAATCTGTTATTAATATTGGCAATATTAGTATTCCCAGAACCGACAAGGATTATTCTGCCGTAGAAACTATGAATTATAAACTTGGAGGTTCTTTCAGCGGAATATTAAACCTGATACTAAGGGAAGAAAAAGGCTTTACTTATGGAGCCCGCTCTTATTTCAACGGACGAAAAAACACCGGAACCTATACAGCTCAATCGAGTGTGAGATCAAATGCCACACTTGAATCAGTACAAATTTTCAAAGATGAAATGAGTAAGTACGGCGAAGGAATTTCTGAAGAAGATTTACAATTTACTAAAAACGCGCTGATTCGCTCTAATGCCCGCAGATTTGAAACACTTGATGCCCTGGTAAATATGCTTGAAACCATGAGCGAGTATGACCTGTCAGCCGATTATGTTAAACAGGAAGAAGATATAATTAGAAACATGGACCTTGAAAAACACAAGGAACTGGCTCAGAAATACATCAAACCTTCACAAATGATTTACCTGGTTGTTGGTGACGCCGAAACACAACTCAAGCCGCTTAAAAAACTTGGACTAGGCGATCCTGTTCTTCTGAATTAAGAAAAACAAACTATTAATAAAAGAGGGTGTCTAAAAATCCTTAACCAACGTCATTCCCATGAAAATGGGAATCTCCTAATTAACAGTTGTACACCTAAGTAGGAGATCCCCAATCAAGTTGAGGATTACGAAAAATGGGCTTTTCAGACACCCTCTTTTTGTTTTAAACTAAAAATGACTCAACTTAAAATTAAATGTGCAAATCCTAAAGACGCCTCTATCCTGACTCAAATAGCATTCGCAGCAAAAAAAATCTGGAACTACCCACAAGAATACTATGAAATATGGAAGGACGAACTTGCAATAACAGAAAAATACATTGCCGATAATACGGTATTCAAAGCAATTCTTCAAAACAAAGTTGTGGGTTTTTACTCCATTGTGCTAAATCCTGCTGATTTCTATTCTGGCGAGGTTTATGTGATGAAAGGCAATTGGCTCGAGCATATTTTCATACTACCTGAATACCATAAAAAGGGCATTGGAAGCATGCTGACAGATCATGCAAAAGAGCAATGCAGACAAAAGAAATTGGACAAGTTGTTCATATTTGTTGACCCATTTGCCAAGGGATTTTATGATAAAATAGGTGCAGAATTCTTATACAATTCAAAATCTTCGATACCCGGAAGGGAAATTCCTGTATATTCGCTTCCTTGCAATTATTCATCTGCATGCTTTTTAAAGCCCTAATAAAAATTTGAAAAAGAAATTTAGAAGAATGTTGTGGGCATTACTGGATTCGAACCAGTGACCCCCGCCCTGTCAAGGCGGTGCTCTAAACCAACTGAGCTAAATGCCCTTCTATGAATAATTGTCGACAGAATACCATCAATATCAACCCTATCAGGGCAGTGCTCTAAACCATCCCGATATCTATCGGGAGAGCTAAATGCCCTTTAATAGTCACAAATATAATGAAATCCGTTTTCAGAATAATATATCCGACAAAAAGTGAATGAAGAAATCGATCAGGGGATTTCAAATTTTATGGGTATTTCAACACTAACATCAATGGTATCGGTATCTCTTACTGCAGGAGTCCACAGCGGAGAGTTGGCAATAACTCTTAAAACCTCCGTGTTAAAATAATGTTTGTCATGTTTAGTTATTAGAGCACCTTTTACATTGCCCGTTTTATCTACAGTGAATTTTACCTGCACCTGTCCTTCCTCGAGCTTAGTCAATGCTTCTTTCGGATACTGAAGTTTCTCAATAACCCAGCTCACAAAATTGGAAATATCTCCCCCAAGAAAAGAGGGTGGAGTAAAATAATTGAAATAGCTTGTATCTGAACCATTTTCTGTAAAGCATTCCCCACTAAGAAAAACATCTTCTTTATAAGTTTCTTTTCTTATGGGCTGACCATTATCATAATAGGTAATAAACTTTCCATCTTTTAAGCCTGATTTATAATCTACTTTCTTTATTAAAATACCCGATTCATTCCAGGTTTTTGTTGTTCCCTCCAAGGCATTGCTTTTATACTGGCTAAGTTGTTGTAGTTGTCCATTATTATACCAAACTTTATATTTCCCCTCTAAGCTGTTGTTGTTGTAATAACATTGTTTTTTAATATCCCCATTGTTAAAATACCAGGTAAATAAACCATGCTTTCTGTCAGGGTTCAATGATTTGAAACTTCCAGTCATTCTTAAATTGTGATTCGAGGAATATTCCGAAACCAATAATAGAAATTTACCTGTTGTGTCATTCGAAATTACCCGGTAATAATCTGACCCCATTAAGTTTTTACAAATCATTCCATCGTTACTGAAATAAAGTGTATCGGAAAACCCTTGTGCAGGTAAAATGGCAATAAAGCTCAGCCCAATAAAAAAACTCAATATGCTCTTTTTCAGATTCATTATTAAGGAAGCATTGTTTTAAAATTATTGTAATCTGCTTCGAAGTAATCACCGTCAGGACTTCCTAATCCCTCCCAGACCTCTTCGATATTAGCCAATCTGTTATCATCGGATGGATGAGAAGAAAGCACCTCCCAACTTTCGTTTGTTTTTCCATCGGCATTTAATTGTTCAAAAAAACCGGCAATCCCTTTTGGGTGATAACTAGTACCACTCAGGTATTTAACCGAGAATTCGTCGGCCTGATACTCATCTCCTCTTGAAAATTGTAAGGCCGCTAAACCTGCAGCTATATCACCAACAATTGTTTCGAGCTGCGACTTCTCTGTACCAAACAAAATTGATGCAGCAAAATTCATACCATATGCTGCCTGCATCTGCTTGGCTGAGTGTCTTAATTCAACATGTGCCATTTCGTGTGCAAGCACTCCTGCAAGATTGGCGCCATTATCAAGATATTTCATTAATCCGGTGTAGAAATAAAGTTTGCCACCGGGTGCAGCAAAGGCATTCATTACATCCTCATTAATTATTGTAACTTTCCATTCCCACTTATCATTAAAAGATTGATAACTGTTGGTTAAAATGCTGTTCATCATTCCTTCAAGGTAATCATAGGCACTACTATAAATACCGGTATCGGGCAAAATCGGATAATCTTCAGGATTCGCCTTAATTGTACTGTCAAGTTGCTCTCCTAAAAGTATTTCCTGAGACCTGGGCATAATAACAAAACCTGTGTTTTTGTCTCCACAGGAAATAAAAAGGCTTATAAAAATTATTGATATGAGAATCGGGTTAAAAATACGCTTCATAATAAGGTAATTTATAAGTTTATTTATAATGTAAACTTACGGAATTTATTGTTTTTTGTTGCTAAAAACTTAACTTAGAAGTCGATGTTGTTAAGTAACATTATGTTTACCGATTGATAAACGTTTTTTGCCGAATAATTGTTTTAAAACCTTAATAATCATTTTATTTTTGATTTGTATTAATTTAATTAGTCATGGAACAACAAGAAAATAAAAAAAGGATTTTAATCGGGGTGGTGATTATTGTTGTAGGTGCATTATTACTAATGCGTAACTTTGGAGTTTACGACGATTATATTTCAAAATACATTTTCCACTGGGAAATGATTCTAATAAGCATTGGTTTAATAAGTATTGTATCACACGAGGGCCGTGGCCCTGGATACCTTATGCTTTTATTAGGAGGGATATTCTATACACGCAATGTTTTAGATCTTACCTTTTTCGAAGGCATTAATTTCTGGCAATTATTCCTGGCTTTCATGTTTATTTTTGCCGGAATATTCGTGATTTTCAAACGAAAATCAACCTATGAGTGTAAAAATCCACACCGATCAACAACCGACATGGATACCATGGACGAGGTAGCTGTTTTCGGTGGAGGCGACAGAACAATTGTAAGCGATAGCTTCAAAGGCGGAAAACTTTTAGCAGTTTTTGGTGGATCGAACTTTAACCTGATGCGCTCGAAGCTTGCTCCCGGAAAAAATTACATTGATGTACTGGTAGTTTTTGGTGGATTTAAGCTTGTTGTTCCCGAAGAATGGAATGTAAAGATAAATGCTATATCAATTTTTGGTGGTCTTACCGACAAACACAGGGTATCAAGACCCAAACCAACAGAGAACGAATCTGAATTAATCATTAAAGGATTTGTAATTTTCGGAGGTGGTGAATTAAAAAGCTACTAAAACCGCATGCTAAATCCAATTCTTAAAAACCGCAAGTATTCAATCGGATATATCGTTTCCTGGAACACTGTAATGATTTTCCAGGTGTTTATGATGGTGTATTATTATTCAAATTCTTTTACTATTGCCTTAAGTGAAAGCCTGGTTTTTAATCTGCTTTTTGCCATAATTGGAATTGGGATCTGGTACCCTGTATACTATACCGATCTTGAAAAAAACAGGATAATAAATTTCCTTACAAACCACCTGGCATCAAGTTCTCTGGCAGTTGGTCTTTGGTTATGGTTAGGGTATCTTATACTTACTTCATTTTTTAGCGATGATGTTGAATACATTAAACAATTAAGCAATACTATTCCCTCTAGGGTTGGTTTTGGCTTCTTGTACTATGTATTACTCATACTCATTTACTATCTCTTTATTTATTATGAAAATTTCAAAGAAAAACTTGTACGGGAATCGGAACTGAAAACACTTGTAAAAGAGTCTGAATTGAGTTCTTTAAAATCGCAGATAAATCCTCACTTTTTGTTTAACAGCCTAAACTCTATAAGTTCTTTAACCATGATTAGTCCCGAGAGAGCTCAGGATATGGTTATTAATTTATCTGAATTTCTGAGGTATTCGCTTTCCAATAAAAAAGAGTTTTTAACAAGTTTTGAAGAAGAACTGAAAAACATTGAGCGATACCTGAAAATTGAAAAAATAAGATTTGGAAAAAGGCTTCAAGTTGAGCAGAATATTGAAGAAAATACCAAAACCATGCTTTTGCCAGGCTTAATTTTACAACCCATTGTCGAAAATGCCATAAAATATGGTGTATACGAAAGTATTGACCAATCAGACATAAATATTGAAAGCCGCCAAAATAACGAATTGCTCGAAGTTGTTGTTTGTAACGATTATGATTCTGATTTTTTGGAAAAAAAAGGTGCCGGTATCGGTTTAAAAAATGTGATGAGCAGGCTTAAAATTCAATATGGAAGAGACGACTTAGTGAAAATTTCAAAAACAGAAAACACATTTAAAATTACTTTACGCTTTCCACAAGAAATATAAACATCAAACCTAAGAATTATGGAAAAGTTAAAAGCTGTAATAATAGAAGACGAAGAATTAGGAAGAGAATTAGTAAAAAATTACCTGAAAGAGGTTGATGAGGTTGAAATTGCTGCTGAATGCGAAAATGGATTTGAAGGAGCAAAAGCAATTAATGAACATAATCCTCACCTGATTTTTCTTGATATACAAATGCCAAAACTTAATGGTTTTGAAATGCTTGAATTAATTGACGATACAGAACGTCCCGAGATTATATTTACTACAGCATACAATCAATATGCAATTCAGGCTTTTGAACTTAATGCCATTGACTATTTGTTAAAACCCTTTTCTAAAGAACGTTTTTTTGAAGCCGTTAATAAAGCTATAAAACGCGTTCACAGTAATACAAAACCTGCCGAACGTTCTATTTCAAAATTATCGCAACATCCTCTCACTGATACGCTTGAAAGAATTGTTGTAAAATCAAACAGTAAAATAAGTGTTATTCCGGTGAGCAAGATTCGTTACATCGAAGCACAAGACGACTATGTAATGATTTATTCTACCGAAGGTAAGCACCTGAAACAGGCTACAATGAAATATTTTGAATCGAACCTCAGTCCAAATGAGTTTCTGAGAGTTCACCGTTCATATATCATTCGCATCGATCAGGTAAACCAACTCGAACCATACGGTAAAGACAGCTATGTTGCTAAATTAAAGAATGGCGAACCCATTAAAATAAGTAAAAGTGGACTGAAAGCACTAAAAGAAAAATTGAATTTTTAAATAATAAATAAACAGTCAATTGCATCTGTAAAAATATGCGTTACGAGTCCAATGCCTGTAATTCTGGTTTTACGGGGTATAAGTAAAACAGCATATACTAATATTGCAACCTCACTATGCAAAGGATGAAATCCTATACTGCAACGCGATGAGTCAAAAACAGGGCTTGCCAGAAAATGGTCAAAATCTATAATCATCGTTGAAATCTGAAGAAAATAATATCGCCACATTTGCTTTTTACTTTTCGATAGCTGATAAGCTATAGCTAAAGGAAATGCAAAATGCAATCCGTAGTGTATAAAAGGACGTATAAATTGGATTAACATAATAACTATACCCCAGATTTCTGCTCAATTTATTATTCAGCAGACAGTTCATCGGTTTCAATTAAATTATTCAATATAGCATAGACTGTTAAACCGGCAATTGTTTTAATTCCGAGCTTAGCAGTAATATTCTTCCGGTGCGTGATAACTGTATGCGGACTAATAAACAAGATATCGCTAATTTCTTTATTGGTTTTCCCTAAGGCCACAAGTTTTACTATTTCTTTTTCACGATCGCTAATTGTATCGTCAACATGGAAGGTATGTGAGTTTTCAATCCGAATAAAAAACCTGCGTAGTTTTTCAATTATAATTTCTTCATTGTCATTGATATATAAAACATCAGAAACAAAACTTTTAACAGCATCATTAATCGGGTTGTTTTCAATCAACAGAATTTCTCCGTGTTTATTTTTAGATCGTATTTTCTCCAGGCTGAAACAAACCGGCTCAGGTATCGAATTCGACTCCAGAATAAGGTAAGCCGGACAGAATTTTCCATCGATACAATTCTTAAGCGACGAAATATACATTACATCAGCGTTATTAGCATACGTTTTAATTAAATGCCTAATTGCGGCTCTCAATAAACCCTGGCTGACAACTGCAACAATTTCTGAATTAGTATTCATTGCTTTCCAGTATTTGTTTTTCGATGGCCTGCATTTTGGGAACAAGCACTTTCTCTTCAATTCTGGAATGATCGTTTAAATCTCTTTCCAACCGGAATAATTCAAATAGAATAGCATTCGATAAAGTATAATCGGGAATGGGAGGCAGGTATTTAATAATCAGATTTTTTAAATCATATAATTTATCCTCAACGTTATCGTGATCATCGGCATATTTGCTTATCGATTCTTTATTTACCAGTTCAACAATGTCGCCTGTTATAGTGTTGCTGTAATATGCCTGATCAATTTTCAATATGTATGGATGCACTTCTTTTTCTTCCTTTTCGATATGATTGAAAAGATCTTTTTTATATTCTGCAAAGAAATTCCTTATTAACTGGAATGATTTTTTGTTTTCAGATGGAGCAAGTTCATATAAATTATTAATCATTTGCTCAATCTGAGGCATTTTAAAATCTAAATAAAATACGTGCGAACGTTTAATGTAATCAACAATTAACTTTAAAGGAAAATTTTGTAATTCTGCTTCAGGAAAGTAGTTTTTATCAAGAAAAGAATTTACAATTTCGAGGAAAAATTTAAGATTAACCTCTTGTTTTTCACAAATTTGCTCTACTGTTATATCCCCAAAACCAAGTTGAATACCAAACCTGTTTAATATAGGCAATAACAAGTAGTTATTATGAATGGCATCTGATAGTTTTGTGCCTGCTTTAATATTCATTTTTATTTACAAAGGTATTGAGCTTAAACAAAAAACCCACTATTTGGTTACATATAATAAGGATCTATTTTAAAATGTGTTTGAAATAGCCTAAATTTGTTTAGTGCCTGTTTAACCTTACTCTCAACAATATTAATTAATACTGCGCTTTGTATGTATTGCAAAGACTGTTTATTGGTATGCTATTTACTAAATCTTAAAAATTAACCGGAATGTTTAAAGAAATAAATCTGATAGGTGTTAAAGGTAAAGTAAAAGTTAATTCTGATGGTACTGAAATAGTTTACAATGATAAAGTTGTCAATCAGTATCACTTAAAATCAAAAAAACATACCAAAGGCTATATGTGTTGTTCTATAGAAGGAAAACAATTCTATGTTCACCGTTTAGTTGCCGAAGGCTGGGTAAAAAATACTCACCCATTAACACAAAAGCTGGTTTTGCACAAAGACTGCGACACCATGAACAATAATCATAAAAACCTTTCCTGGGGGGATACAAAAAAATTACACCATAACCGTATCATGTCAAATATTCCTGGTGCCGGTGTTAATGCAAATTTGTTAGCTTACCGCGGTAGTTCAACAATTTCTTACGATGAAGCTATTAAAGTAGCTGCCAGGCTCGATAATGGAGAAACAGCCAGGAATATTGCAAAAGAGTATGATGTATCTGAGATGTCAATTATAAGAATCCGGAAAAGGTATTGTAAAAACAAAGTGGCTTCTCCACGTTACTCCAACGATGTTAAAAAAATTGTTGTTCAGCTTAAACAGAAACACTCGTACAAACGTGTTGCCGAAATTACCGGCATCAGGTATGAAACCGTAATTAAATGGTGCAAAAATGCTGAGCCTGTTAATTAAAATTACTCCAACTCTTCAGATATCTTTTTAAGTATCTGATTATTCTTTAGGTACTCATTGTCTTTCGTGTAACCCAGCTCTAAAGCCCTTGCAATATTTTTCATTGCTTCGGTTTTATTGCCTAATACATATAACGATTCGGCCTTAATGGCATAATATGTATCGTTTTCAGGATAGGCCAAAATAAGGATTTCAGCAGCTTCAAGACTTTTATTATAGAATTTTTCTTTAACTAATTTTCGGTTTATTTCCCACAGTAAAATTCCAATATGCGCCCTGGCGCGATTTGCTGCATGTTGCAGGTATATGCTATTATCGGAAGTCGAAATTTCGTTGAGTTTATTTATTGTCCCTTCCCACCATTTTAAAGATTTGAAACCATCTGTCTGATTATTGGTTTGCATAAGGATACCACGAACAGCATTACCAAATTCAATCTTAAGCGAATCTTCCAGTCGGATGCTTTTTTCAAACTCCTTTAACTGAAGCGTAAAGCTTTTCTCGTTTGATAGATTCTGCATTTCGGTAGTATAGTTTCTGTCAATAAAGCTCAGATTTTGCAATATCCACAGCGAGTTTATAAATTCCGAAACCGACTTGCTCTTTTCAAGCGCTTCTTCTTCAAGTTCAATGTATTCAGACTCAAGAAACTTATTACCTGTTATTTGTGATAACTGATAGCACAATGCACGCTCAAATGCAGTATCGGAAGGCCAGCCATGTTCCTCATCCGTTGTTATAAACTGGAACGGATATCCGCTTCTCCACAATGTATTTGCCATATTCAACCCTTCGGTAAAGTTGAAATCGGCATTGCCCACAACTCCCGAATAAATCCAATCAGGTACCGAAAATGGTTTATTTCCGACCGGATAAAAAGCACCGGTGGCTATCAGGCCTTTTGCTTTTCTGAAATTCTGTGCATAATAATAAGCAAAGCGGCTTCCCCCGGAAAATCCCGAATACAAAATCAGGTTTTCATCAACCGGAAATTTTTCCAGAGCATCTGAAATCATAGCATGAGCTGCAAGAGTATTATCTTCAACTGGTCCGTTTTTCGAATTATAAGAACATGCAAGAATAATGTTGTATTTATCTGCCAGGGTTGAATATTGTTCAACTGCCTTTTTCGCCCGGGCAGAAGGATCAAAAAGAAACAATACAGGGTATTTTTTCCCAGTGGAAACAGTATCGGGCAAATAAACACAATAAAACTGCTCCGGTTGTTGTTCACATTGTATCGAATCGTTCAAACGGTAAAAAACCTTTTCATGAGAATGAACACACCCTGAAAACAGGAATGCCTGAAAAAAAAACAATATTTGTAACAATTTCATTATTAGAATATTTGACAATGAAATTAGCACTATTTTCTCGCTAAATAAAACTTCATTTTTTGTAATCTGAATATTTTCATTTAAAATTGCATCACGATGGTGCTCATTCCAATTCATTGGAAAAGCTTAAAAGGGAATCGGGTGTAAATCCCGGACAGTTCCCGCTGCTGTGAGCTCCAAGACTTTCAGGCAATCAATGCCACTGTTCGTCAGCCGACGTACGGGAAGGCGCCTGAAAGGGAGCGAGTCAGAAGACCTGCCATCTGGAAATTTCATTATGTAGCTTTCGGGAGAAAAGCAGATGATGGTTGCCTCAAAAACAATCTTTTATCTTACTAACTCCAAAAGTTGCAAGTGATTAGTTTGAATTTAATCATTTGTAATGCAACTTAAAGGTATATTGTTATTCATTATTGCCTTGGCAGGCAGTAGCATAAACTGTCAGATTACCGACAGTGTTTTTGTTATTCAGGAAGTGGTTGCTAAAGGACCCCGCTTTGGAAAATATACACTGGGAGCAAATGTTTCCCCGATAGATTCATCTATTCTTCAACTTTATCAAACAAATTCGGTTGCTGAAATTCTGAATTTCCAAAGTCTGGTTGCAATTCATACATACGGGCCCGAAGGATTGGCAACAGTTAGTATGAGGGGGGGTAGTTCCCGTCACACAACAATAATCTGGAATGGTTTTAACCTGCGCAACGCCTCCAGTGGTAGTATAAATTTCTCTGTATTATCGGCAGGATTTGTCGATAAACTGGATGTTCAAATGGGGGGAGCATCAACAATGTATGGCAGCGGGGCAACTTCGGGTTCGATTTTCATTACAAACAGCCTGAAACTGGGAGAAAAAAAACCAATTGCCGTTATTAACCTCGATTTGGGAAGTTATAATACAAAAAACTTTATTGGAACAGTGGGAATTCAATCCCAAAAATTCTCGACCCGCATTAAACTGGGCCTGCAATCATCCGATAACGATTTCAGATTTTTGAATATTGGCAACATTACAGACACCCTGAAACATGCTGCTTACGAAAGATATTCTCTGGCCTGGCAAAATACTTTCAAAACAGGCAATAAATCAAAACTTGAAACAGACTTATGGTATTCCAGCCTGAGCAAAGATATTCCGGCTTTAATCTCTGATACAAAAGACGGGAAAACACATCAGGACGATGACAATTTAAAAATGGCTGTTAATTATTCAAGCTACAACAATCATGGATCCATCAGGATGCGTTCGGGATATTTTTTTGATCGCACACAATATTTCGATCCCGAAGGTACAGTAAAAGAAAGCCTGAATCAGTCTTTCTCTGTCATTAATGAAATAGAGACCAGAATAAAAATAGCCAACAACCACAGCCTGAACCTGGGATTAAATCACACCTACGAATATGCTCAATCGAAATCGTATGTGGCAGATACCGGTAGAAACAGAATATCGGTATATAGCAGATATGATCTGGCATTTTTCGAAAACAGGCTTCGGCTATCACCCGAAGGAAGAAAAGAATTTGTGCCGGATGAAAAGATTCCCTTTGTTTACTCTCTGAGCGGAACCTTCGAAATAATTAGCGGACTAACGATAAAAACGCTATTTGCCAAACATTATGCGCTGCCTGTTTTTAATGACCTTTACTGGAGTGAAGATGCATTTGCAAAAGGAAACCCTGCTCTTAAACCGGAATTCGGTTACAATAAAGAAATTGGATTGTCATATATTTATCATACACCAGATTTAAATCTCGATCATAACCTAACCCTATACCGGAATAAAATTGTAGATCAGATAATCTGGCTTCCGGATAGTACTTCGAAGTATACACCACAAAATATTAAGTTCTCAGATACCAGAGGTCTGGAGTTTTCAGGTAAAATGACAAAAAAAATCTCCCCGATTAGTATCCATACAAATTATCTGTATGGCTACACCAATGCCCGGTTGTACGATAGCATAAATGACCCGGATCCTACTCAAAAATCGTATGTTCCAAAGCATAAAGCCTCATTAACAGCGGGGATTTCATATAATCAAATCAGCTTTTACTACACTCAAAGCTTTTATAGCAAAAGACAAATTAATGCCATGAGAGAACTTGATGCCTACAGTATCTCAAACATCCACTTTAACTATTTATTCAAAATTAAGAATATGGGCTTTTCAGCATCTTTCAAAATTAAAAACCTGTTTAACACCAGCTACCAGATTATGAATGGTTGGGCACAACCCCTGCGAAACTATAGCATAGGAATAAATCTAAATATCTAATAATTATAAAAATGAAAAATCTAAAAAAACACGTTTCCGCACTTATTGGTATAGCTTTAATTGCTCAAATTTTTACTTCCTGCGATAACAAAGAGGAAGTTAAGGGGGAATATACAAATGGAGTATACATAGTAAACGAAGGCAACTATGGAAGTGCCGATGGCTCGTTAAGTTTTTACAGTTACGATTCCGACTCGGTATACAACGATATCTTTAAAGCAAAAAACGGAGATCCTCTTTGGGATGTATTACAATCAGTTACAACTAGCGGCGATAATATTTACATAGTAGTTAATAATTCAAATAAAATTGATGTTGCCGATAAAAATACCATGGAGTATAAGGGTTCCATCGAAAATGTAACATCACCAAGATATTTGGTAACAAAAAACAACACAGCCTATGTTAGTTGCTGGGGAGATAACTCCATTAAAATTATTGATCTGAATACAAATGCTATTGCAGGAACAATTACTGCAAATGGAAGTGGCCCTGATAAAATGCTTATTAACAATAATTATTTGTATGTTGTAAATACAGGTGGCTGGGGTAACGACTCTACAGTAACAATTATTAATACTGAAACCAATGAAGTAGAAAAGTACCTTAATGTTCCCTACAATCCGAAAGATATTGTAATGGACAATTCTGGTAATATCTGGGTTCTTTCTTTTGGTATGGTTAGCTATGCAGAAGATTTTTCAACTATTTCGCTGTCACCATCAATGCTATATAAAATTGATCCTGCTACCAACGAAGTGGTATCACAGGGAGAATTATTTGCCGACCAGCACCCTGCTCATCTCGAAGCTAATGACGAGTCAAACACATTATATATAGGAGGCGGATATACCTTTGTCGGAATTTATAAAATAGAAATTGCCGGTAATAATTTAACGCTTTCACAAATTGCCAATGATTTTGCTTACGGGTTAAACTTTGATGCAAAAAGCAATGCTCTTTTTGTTAGCCTTTCAGGCAATTATACTTCAGCAGGCACAGTAAAAAGGTATGATACCGATGGAAATCTTTTAGGTACATACAGTTGTGGTATTGGTACAAGCGGAGCATTTAAAAACACAAAGTAATTTATTATTAGCCATAATAAATCTTAAAGGATGATGCAAAAAGCATTCTTTAACTGGAGCGGAGGCAAAGATTCAGCCTTCGCTCTTTATCATGTTTTAAACGAAGGTATTTTTGATATTCGGTATTTGTTAACTACCATAAATAGCGAATATAAAAGAATCTCGATGCATGGTGTTCGGGAGGAATTGCTGGTAAAACAGGCAGAATCTCTGGGACTTGAGCTTTTAAAACTCTATATGCCTGAGTTTACTTCAATGGATGAGTATAATTCTGTTTTAACCGAAAGCATGAAATCACTAAAAGCTGAAGGTATTGAAACAGCTGTTTTCGGCGATATTTTTCTGCAGGATTTACGTGATTACCGTGAAAACAAACTGGCTGAGGCAGGAATAAAAAGCATTTTCCCGATTTGGAAAAAAGACACACAAAAACTGGTTCGTGACTTTATTGATACCGGGTTTAAGACCATAATTACCAGTGTGGACGAAAGGTTTCTTGATAAAAGTTTTGCAGGAAGAATAATTGATAATACCTTTTTAAAAGATCTGCCCGCAAATGTAGATCCTTGTGGAGAAAACGGAGAATTTCACAGTTTTGTTTTTGATGGGCCAATATTTAAAAAAGCTATTCCCTTTTCGATAGGAGAAAAAACATACAGAAAATACAAGCAAAACAACAATAAAGTACCAGATACCGGTTTTTGGTATTGCGATATCATTCCTGAAAAAACAGGCAACTTTGTAAAATGAATTCTTTTAAAATAATAAACGAAGTTTTATTTTTTCATCATCTTTTCTATATTTAAATACTTTTAAGAAAAGTATGAGAAAAATAGTCTCCCTCGTTATAGTTGCGATTCTCTTTCAAACTATTGTTCGTGCTACTGAAACAGCAGATATTCCCTTTGCTAAAAATGGAATAATTGACATTAGCAACCGGAACTTCGATAAAGAATATATTGCATTATCCGGTGATTGGGAATTTTTTTGGGATACTTTATTAACACCTCAGCAGATACCTGAATTCCTTTCAGAAAATGAAACAGCCTATATTCATGTTCCTGCATCGTGGAATACCAAAAAAGGCGGTTCTTATTCAAAAAAGGGGAAAGCCACCTACCGTTTAAAGTTTAAGTCTTCCGGTGAAAAAAAGACTTATGCAATCAGGCTTCATAATTTTTTCACATCGGCAAAGGTTTGGTTCGACGGAGATTTAATTTACCAGGCAGGTAAACCAGGTTTCAGCAAAAAAACAACCAAGCCCGATTATCTTTTCCAGGAAGTTCCTTTAGTTTTTGAGAAAGATATTACCGAACATGAACTTGTAATTCAAATTGCGAATTATCACCATACCCGATCAGGTATTGTTAAAGATTTGTTTTTTGGCAGTTATAATGAGTTAACACATCAGTCAAAAGCATGGCTAATACTCAACCTTCTCATAATAGGTATCATTTTATTTATAAGTTTTAATCACTTACTCAACTTTTTCTTATACAAAAACGAGGTTACCAATTTGTATTTTGGAATACTTTGCCTGATTATGATTGTCCGCAGTATTTCAACCCAACAACGAATTATTACATTTGTTTTTCCGAATATCAACTGGGAACTCCTGTTCAAAATGGACAATTTCTCCGGATTTGGTACTATTCCGCTATTTGCCATTTTTCTGTATATATTATTTAAGCAGGACTTCCCTCGTATCTTTTTAAATATCTTAGTATCAATTGGTGCTATTATTACTGCGATTGTATTTTTTACACCTCAAATAATTTACGGTAGACTCCGCATGATATTTGAACTCTATGTTCTGGTTGGCGGATTATCCCTAACATTTTATATTATTCTGCGTGCTGCCATACGCAAAAGAGAAGGAGCTTTGCTTACTTTTATCGGATTTTTTATTCTTTATGCTACAGCAATAAACGATGTACTTATAAGTATGGGACTAATTCACTCCGTTGAGGTGGCACCTATTGGACTGGTAACATATATGCTGGTGCAGTCCTTCGTACTTTCAAGAGGTTCGGCTCTTGCCATTATTGAAAATAAAAAACTGGGGCTTGAACTTCAGAAAGAAAAAGAATTATTGGAGAATAGGGTTGCTGAGCGTACAAAAGAATTAGAAGAAAGAAACCTTGAAGTTATAAACCAACAGGAAGCCATAAAACATCAGTCGTGGTTAAACGACAGTCTTGCCCGAGTTAATGTTATTCTAAATGAATATAACAAGAGCAGTATTGAAGTATTGTCACAAAATCTCCTAAGCGAAATACTTGATTTAGTAAATGCCCAGGTTGGAGTTGTTTACATTATCAATACTGACGATGAAAACCCCGTATTAAACCTGGCTGCTTCGAAAAATGCAAATGCCGAATTGTTATCAAAGAAAACAATAGAACCCGGCCAGGGTTTATTGGGTGCCTGTTTCCTCGATCAAAAACTCAAAACATTCGAAAACGTTGGCGAAACATATATAAAACTTGATTCAGGTCTTGGTGAAATGCACCTGAAGAACATTGTTCTGCTGCCTTTAGAGACAAACAATATCCCCATTGGAGTTATTGAAATTGCCTCGTTTAAAAAGCTAACTAATGATTACTTAGAATTATTAACAAAAGTTTCAGAAAGTATATCATCAACAATCCAGTTTATTCGCCTGAACAATAAAAACCTGTTTCTATTAGAAGAATATAAACAAAAGCAGGAAACACTGGATATCAATGAAATGGAAATGCTACAGCAACTTGAAGAACTGCAATCTTTAAAAGAACAGATGGAACAAATGAATAATAAAAATTAAAGTAGTTTTTGTATTGCTTTAGTTCTCCTCAATCTGATTCTCCTTACTCTTACCATAACTTCTAAAGTGAAATATTCTGTTCTTTTTTCTAAAAGATGAGGGAACGAAGGTAAAATTTTTCAGACCGAATTTTCTGGCTAATATTTCAAGACCTATCAATGATAAACCACCCCCGGGCAATAACGATATGGAGGCAAAAAACGAAAACCGTCCCACATCCATCAATTGCTCCAGTGCTGCTTTTATTTCTTCTTTGCTGGGTGGAGTTTTTCGTTGTTGAAGGTCAAGTTTGCTTTCAAGCAGTTTAAAAAATGACTGTGCCATGTCCCGAGTTTCTTCTGCTTCCTTACCCATACCCTTCATTGTCTTAAGCAGTATTCTTTTAGTTCGGCGAGCAAATCTTCGTCCAAACCTCCACCGTTTAAAAAAACTTTCCTTTTTTTTACCGACAGAATAATACCTGTTCGATAAATAGTCCTGGTCCATCTCCTTCATGCCTATACTCTATTTCTTCTAACAATTGCCAAAGATACAAAGCAAAAAAACTATCAGATAAAATTATTCAAATGAATTATAATGCTGAACAGTAAAAATATCCGGATAATGAATTTCTATTTTCAATCGATTGATTTTGAAAAAACTACAAGATTATATGCTGTTTCATTGCATCCTGCTTTTGTTTCATGTTTTTAATAATAAAGTAGTTATATAATACTCTTTATCTCCGATATTGTAAAATAGCACATTGCAAAATCCGAAACACTCAAAAGAAATTTCAACAAATAATTTCAAACAAATGCAATCGAATGCAAATATTTTTTGTAAACTTGGATTTTAAAAATCCTGCAACCATTATTATCAATCAAATATTATAATACTATATCAAGTTAATGAAATCGAACAAGGAAGTTACTATCTATGATATTGCAGCCACTTTAGGTATCTCAGCTTCCACTGTTAGCAGGGCATTAAGCGATCATCCTTCGATCAAAAAAGAAACCAAAAAGAAAATACGAGCACAGGCCAAACAAATGGGATATCAGCAAAATGCATTTGCCAGTAACCTGCGCCGCAAACGATCAAATACAATTGGCGTTATTGTTCCCCGGCTCGATAGTTATTTTATGGCTAGTGTTATTGCCGGAATCGAAACCGAAGCCAACAAAGAAGGCTACAATTTAATTATCAGCCAGAGCCAGGAATCATTGAAAAAAGAAGAAGCCAACATATCTACCATGTACAACAGCCGTGTTGATGGCTTATTGGTATCTGTTTCTGATGAAACTGAAAATCTGAATCATCTTAACCTGTTTCTAGACAAAAATATACCCGTAGTTCTTTTCGACAGGGTAAATACACACCCAAAATGTACCTGCATAGTTATCGACAATTATAAAGCAGCATATGAAGCAACCCAGCATTTAATTGAACAGGGGTGCAAAAAAATTCTTTATTTTACAAGAAGCCTGAATACCAACGTTTACCAAGACAGGCATAATGGTTACAAACAAGCTTTAATTGATAATAAACTGATATATAATGCTGAATTTGTATCTGCCGGCAAACTTGATAACAGCAGATTAGAAATAGTGATTGATAAAATTGTAAAAAAAGAAATTACTCCCGATGCTATTTTTGCCGCTAATGACCATTCTGCTGTTGTTTTTATTTGTAAACTGAAAGAAGCGGGCATTAGAGTACCACACGACATTGCCGTAGTTGGATTTAATAACAATCCCATCTCGAAAGTTGTAGATCCAAACCTTACCACTGTGCATTATCCGGGAGAAGAAATGGGCTCAATGGCGGCAAGTACACTAATTGAACAAATTACTAAGAAAAAAAATACCTCTCTTGATTCGCTTGTTTTATACCATGAACTAATAATAAGGAATTCATCGTTAAAAAAATAGTTTTCTGTAATGTCGCAAAATAGAATCCTGATGTATCTATTAAATTAATATCTAACAACCAAGTCAAAGGCATTTTGCATTTTTACAGCAATATTGTAATAACTAAAAAAACAGAATAATATTAATAACAACAAAATGGAAAACAGAATCCAAAAAATTTCTCTACTAGAAAAGGTAGGTTACAGTTTAGGAGACCTTGCTGCTAATCTTGTCTTTCAAACATTAACCACATATCTGGCCTATTTCTATATCCACATTTATAAACTTGAAACAGACCATGCTTCTGTTATAATGCTTGTTGTAGGTCTTGTTGCAGCTTTTGCCTTTAATCCAATTATTGGAGCTGTTGCTGATAGGACCAACTCAAGGTGGGGAAAATTCAGACCCTGGATTTTATATACCTCAATACCCTTAGGTGTTATGGCTTTGCTTGCATTCTCAACACCAGACTTTGCCTATAAAGGTAAAGTTATCTACGCTGCTGTAACATACACATTATTATTATTACTCTATGCTGCAAATAACCTTCCTTATTCTGCTTTAAGTGGAGTATTAACCGGCGATATGAAGGAACGTAACAGTATTTCTTCAATTCGGTTTGTGGCTGTAATGGGTGCCCAGTTCTTTGTACAGGTTTTTATGTTACCAATAATATTACATGTTGGAGATGGAGATAAAGCTGCCGGTATGGAATCTGTAATGACATGGCTGGCTATTATTGGTACAGTTTTATTAATCATTACATTTTTATCTACTCGTGAACGGGTTAAACCTCCAATAGAACAAAAAACTCCATTGAAGGACGACTTATCTGACCTGGTTAAAAACAAACCTTGGATTATCTTATTATCAGTAACTATTTTGATTTTTACAACACTATCTATAAAAGGTGGTTCATATATTTTCTATTTTGAGCAATATGTTGATGAAGGAGTTCTAGCAAAATTTATAAGCCCGCTAACAAATATTCTTCCAGAAAATGTACTTGGATGGTTTGGCTCAGATGCCAGATCAACAGGATTTGGATTATTCAATGGTGGTGGTATTATTTTTATGATTGTGGGTATTGGAATCTCTAAGAGACTAGCTGATAAATACGGGAAAAGAGATGTTTACAAGTGGGGGCTATTCATATCAACCATTTTTGTTTTAGCTTTTGTATTCTTCCCGGCACAAAGCGTTTCACTCATGTTTATCTCTCAAATATTACATGGATTCTTCTATGGAATAACCATACCGGTATTATGGGCCATGGTCGCTGATGTTGCTGACTATTCCGAATGGAAAAACGGCCGTAGGGCAACAGCTATAGTATTCTCAGCCATGATGGTGGGTCTGAAATCAGGACTTTCAATTGGCCAGGCTTTAGTTGCATGGATACTTGGTCTTTACGGATATGTCAACGAATCTGACCTTCCTGATGGACAAGCTTTAATTCAACCGGAATCAGTCGCACAAGGATCCAAAATGCTTATCAGTGTTTATGCGGCAATCCCATTCTTAATTGCCTTTGTACTGCTTTTCTTCTACGAAATAAACAAAGCAAAAGAAGTGCAAATTGAGACTGAACTAGCTGAACGCTCTAAAAATTCAAAATAAGAAATTTAATTCCTGAAAAAGCTCACTATTTTGAATATAGTGAGCTTTTTGTTGTTATATATTTAATACTTTATTATGAAATTAAAGACTGTTAACTTTATTGGATTTGTGATTTTGGGGACTGTAATATTATCTTGTTCGCCAAAAACTGAAGAGCCTGAGACAATCAAAGACGCCTACGCCGAATTTTTTGACATTGGTACTGTACTTAATGCCTGGCAAATATTGGGCAATGATTCTGCTGCAGTGAATGTTGCAATTAAAAACTTTAACACAGTTACAGCAGAGAATGCTATGAAATGGGAAAAAATTCATCCGGAACCAGGCGTATTTAATTTTGAGGTTGCTGATAAAATTGTTGAAATTGCTGAGCAAAACAACATGAAAGTCATAGGCCATGTTTTATTGTGGCACTCCCAAACGCCAAAATGGGTATTTTTTGGTGAGGATGGAGAACTTACTTCCCGCGATACATTGCTTGCCAGGTTAAAAAATCATATCGAAGTTGTTCTAGGACACTATAAAGGAAAAATACATGGTTGGGATGTTGTAAATGAAGCTTTTAACGATGATGGCACACAACGAAATACTTTATGGAAGAAAATAATTGGCGACGACTATATCCAAAAAGCTTTTGAATTTGCAGCTGAAGCCGATCCAAATACCGAACTATATTACAACGATTTTAATATGTACAAACCCCAAAAAGTTGATTCTGTAATCAAAATGGTTAACGACCTACGGGAAAAAGGTGTTAAAATTGATGGTATTGGTATGCAAGGCCACTATGGACTTAAAGATAACCCACTGCTTAATGAATTTGAAGCAAGTGTAAAAGCTTATAGTGAACTTGGCGTAAAAGTTATGATAACCGAAATGGATATCACTTTGTTGCCTTTCCCCTCTCCCGGAAATGGTGCCGATGTAGGAATGAGATTTGAATTGGAGGAAGGATTGGATCCGTATAAAGAAGGCTTGCCAGATTCTGTGAAAGTTGAATTGGCCGGCAGGTATTCCGATTTGTTCAGGGTTTTACTTAAATATTCCAACTCTGTGAGCCGGGTAACTATCTGGGGCGTTAATGATTTATACAGCTGGAGAAATAACTGGCCAATTAGAGGCCGTTCAGATTATCCACTACTTTTTGACAGGCAAAATCAGCCAAAACTGGTTGTTGACTCATTAATAACATTAGCAAACCAGTATAAAAATTAAAAAGGGCATTTGGTTAAGCAATAACTTACAATTTAGTTTTAATCCCTTCAGAACAGGAATCGGATACATTCCTGTTTTGAAGGTTTAGTAAACTTGTTTTTCATAGTAACTTTAAAATCAATGTATTACATGTTGTTCTGCCAATATTCCTGCCAAATAACTTGAAAGTATTCAACAATAGTCCTAACTTTATTTGCTGGCTCATAAACTTTAATGAAAATGAATATAACAATTTTTAAAACCAACCAAATTCCTATTTTTCTAATTGTCTTGTTTATAAGCGGTTTCTGTTCAAACAAATTGTTTGCCGTTAACGATTTAGACTACATTAAAACTGAATCCGTTCAAGGGGGATTTCCTATATTAACAAACAAGCTAGCCAGTCCTGTTTTTGTTGCCGAAACAGAATTTGAAGGAGTAATTATAGCAGCCAAAAATCTCCAGGCCGATATTGAAAGAGTGGGCGGAGTCAGACCCCAATTCAACCAGGGTAAAAAGCCCGAAGGCAATAATGTAATAATAATCGGTACTATACAAAACAATCCTTTAATTAACCAATTGGTTCAGGATGGAAAAATTGATATTTCTTCTCTGAAAGGTAAGTGGGAAACCTTCCTGATTACCGTTGTTGAAAATCCGGTTCGGGGAGTTGATAAAGCCCTTGTAATAGTTGGAAGCGATAAACGGGGAGCCATTTATGGTATTTACGATGTAAGTGAAAAAATTGGCGTTTCACCCTGGAACTGGTGGGCCGATGTACCTGTTGAGCATCAGGATAACCTGTTTGTTGTACCGGGTAAATATACGCTTGATGAGCCTGCAGTAAAATACAGGGGTATATTTATTAACGATGAAGCTCCCGCACTTACAGAGTGGGTTTTTGAAAATTTCGGTGACTTTAACCATAAATTCTATATACACGTATTTGAATTAATTCTTCGCCTGAAAGGAAACTTCTTATGGCCTGCAATGTGGGGAAGATCATTATTTGATGACGACTCACTCAGTCCGGTATTAGCAGATAAATATGGAATAGTACTTAGTACTTCTCATCACGAACCACTTATGCGTTCGCATATTGAATGGAGCAGGTATGGCAAAGGTCAATGGAACTATGATAAAAACCCCGAAAACCTTCAGGAATTCTGGAAAAAGGGAATTGAAAGAATGGGAGACTACGAAAGCCTTGTTACAATAGGTATGCGTGGCGATGGTGACGAAGCAATGACCGAAGGAACAGCTATCGGACTGATGGAAAAAATTGTTGAAGATCAACGGAATATCATAGCAGAAGTAACCGGAAAACCAGCTGAAGAAACCCCCCAGGTATGGGCCTTATATAAAGAAGTTCAGGATTATTACGATAAAGGTATGCGTGTGCCCGACGATGTTACTTTATTGTTATGCGACGACAACTGGGGCAACGTAAGGGTTTTACCCGGTATTGAAGATAACCGGGCCGGTGGTTTTGGCATGTACTACCACTTCGACTTTGTTGGTGGACCCAGAAATTATAAGTGGCTAAACGTAACTCAAATTGAACGTGTCTGGGAACAAATGCGACTTTGTTATGACTTTGGTGTTGAAGAAATATGGCTTGTAAATGTTGGGGATATTAAGCCTATGGAATTCCCGATAAGTTTCTTCCTCGATTATGCCTGGAATCCGAATGTCTGGCCTGCTAAAAGGTTGAGCGATTATTATACGCTTTGGTCGGAACAACAATTCGGACCTGAATATGCCAAAGAAATTGGAGAGATAATATCTCTTTATACCAAGTATAATTCACGCAAAACTCCCGAAATGCTATCAGCTGAAACTTACAGCATTATTAATTATAATGAGGCCGAAAGAATAGTCTACGATTATAATAAACTGCTTGAAAAAGCACTAAATATTGGGGATAAACTACCCGAAGAGTACCATGATGCTTATTTTCAACTTGTATTGTTTCCTGTACAAGCCTGCGCCAACCTGAACGAACTTTACTTTAATGTTGCTAAAAACCGTCTGGCTGCCAGACAAAACCGGGCAAGCACAAACGATTACGCCCAAAAAGTTAAAGAGTTGTTCGATAAAGATGCTGAAATAGCTAATTATTATCACACCAGGGTAGCCAATGGAAAATGGAACCACATTGCTTCTCAGGTACACATAGGTTATACCTATTGGCAACAGCCCGATGAGCAGGTTATGCCTAAAGTTGAAGAAATAAAAATCAACAACGAACCCGGATTGGGTGTAGCTGTAGAAAACAGTGTGAAATGGTATCCTGAGGTAAAAGAAAATCTTTACTTACCTGAATTTGACCCCATAAACAACCAAAGCCATTTTATAGAAATATTTAACCGCGGTAAAGCTGAACTGGAATATAAAATTGAAGCGGCTGCCGATTTCATCCTGATAGATGTAAATGGCGGAAAACTGGAAAAAGAAAAAAAGATTACGCTTCGTATTGATTGGGATAAAGTTCCCAACGAAATTTCTGAATCATTCATAACAGTTTCAGCAAACAATGGAGAAAGCATTAAAATTGTTGTGCCAATAAACAACACCAAACTAGTGGGAAAAGGTTTTATTGAAAACAACGGAGTAACAGTAATTGAAGCCTCAAACTATACCGATAAATTTATTGGTGCGGAAAGCCGCTGGGAGATTGTTCCTAATTTAGGAAGAACAGGATCAGCAGTTACTACCGTTCCTGTTACAGCATCAAGATTTCAGCTTCAGGAAAATAGTCCACGACTGGAATATGAGGTTACTTTATTAGATACTGGAAATGTTGAACTAATCACCCTGTTGTCGCCAACACTGAACTTTAAAAAGGCTGATGGTTTTTTGTTTGCTGTTTCTATCGATAATGAAGAACCTCAGATTGTTAATATGCATGCCAGCGATACCATTCCTGACTGGTTTTACCCCAGTTGGTGGAATAATGCTGTAAGCGATCATATCAGGAAATATTCAACAACACATTATATTAACAAGCCTGGAAAGCATACTTTAAAATACTGGATGATTGACTCAGGCATTGTTCTTCAACGATTTATATTAAACAGAAATGATTCTCTTAAAGATTCTTATCTGGGACCTGAAGAATCGAAGTTTGTAGAATAATTTATATTATTACTACCTATACCTTAAGCAACTAAACATGAAGAAAGTTTTCATACTGTTGCAGCTATTCTTTTCAATAGGAATAGCTGCACAACCTGGACTCTATTTCGGGAGCCAGGTTCCACTCACTTACACAATTGGTGCCGATTTTAAAACCAATTACAACATTGCTGTCGGTATGCATTTGGGAGGAATAGCCTACCCTTATAAAGAAGCAATTCTTGGAATTATGGAACTCGGGGGTGCCGATGAAACCCTTACCAATACCATTGGCCATGCTTTTACATCGGGTTATAGTATGCAACCCGAATTAATGTATTATAAAAACAACTGGAAAGTTGGTTTGATCTATTCTTTTTTCTATTTACGGGCAGATGATACCCCACTCAATGTAATTGATAATTATTACGGTTTTAACCTTAGCGATTACAGGTTATTGCGCTTTATCGATAATTTTTACTATTTGACACTCTATTCAGAACTGCATTGTGCCGGCATTAAAGCAGGCTATAATTTTAATCTTCCTTTTGAAGGCATAGAAATTCATACTGATTTTGATTTTATGAAAATCATTGCCTCTAATAGTTATGTTTACAGAAATGAAGATGAATATCTTGATGTTTTGTCGGAGAATGTTAATGAAAAGTTAGATTACCATTATTTAAAATATGGTTATTTGCCCTCAGTAAATATTAAAATACTATATCGGTTCAACTTTTTATATAAAAACAATACAGAAGAATAAAGAAGTTACTATTCCGTTTTAAATATTGATGCTTTTATAGCAGTTGCAGAAATACCATTTTCTCCTTCGAAAACCTCGCTACCCCACCAGGTTAAAGTTTTCCAGTCATTATACTCAACAAGGTCGAGCCATGCATTTTCTTCATTATTACCTGTCCAAGACCACGGTAAATAACCATACCCGTATTTGTCGCCTATTTCCATTACCACTTTATGGTTGACTTTGCAACCCAGGTTATTCTGTCCATCGTTAAAATTATAACCAAACTCACCAATAATAAGAGGCAAATTCAGACTGTAAACCTGTTCTATTTTGCTCTTTACGGAGTCGGCTTCATTCCACGAACCATACATGTGAACATCTAAAAGAATATTCTTTAAAGTGTCGTATTGTATTAATTGTTGGCCATACTCAATAAATGGATCGATATTTTGCCCCCATCCGGGTGCATCAACAACAATGGTGTTTCTGTATCCGGCTTTACGGAGAGTGTCAACAGCAGTTTTATATGCTTCAAACCATTTTTCATTTGATACACTATGGTTTCCCCATTCATTAGCAATATTTATCAACAAGAACTGCTCGTATTTATCAAGAACATGTTTTACTTCAGGCAGAACAAAATACGCTGCCATAGCAACCAGCCTCGAAGTCGATGAATCACCTGTAGCATCGTGCAGCTCAACCATGGGTATCATTTCAAGCTCTATACACTTACTAAGAATACTATCAAGCAGGCTTATTCTTCCCTGAGTCATCCAAACCACACGAATGGTGTTGACATTTTTTTCTGCAATAGCTGGCAGAGCATCATATGCTTTTTTCGGAAACCATATATGTGGATTATTCACTCCTTTTATAATAAAAGCGTTCCCGTTTCCATCAACCAGATTTTTCCCCTGAATTGTAAAACCTTTATAGGCCGCACTATCATTATTACATTGAGAAAAAATAAACGACAATAGGATGAAGGTAATTTTAAAACATTTCATATCCTTTATTTTAAATATGTAACTCTCTTCCTAATATTTACAATTATATTAAATTTAATACAAGCGTGACCCGATCTGGTGAAAAAAAATAATCTTTTTTAACAAATATTTCTATAACTTGAGTATAGCAATTAAGAAACACAAAAGCCAGATCCAATATGCAAAAAACCGTTGTCATTGTTGCCGGTGGAAGTGGCACAAGAATGAAAAGCCAGGTGCCAAAACAATTTCTAAAATTAAAAGAATTGCCGATCATTATGCATTCCATAAATTGCTTTATTGCCTACGAAAACAATATTGAAATTCGTGTTGTACTGCCTGAAAATGAACTTGAAACCTGGAAAGAATTATGTTCGAAACATAAATTCAATGTCCCACACCAGGTATTTCAAGGTGGAATTACCCGCTTTCATTCTGTTAAAAACGGACTGCAAAATCTTTCAACCGATGGAATAATTGCTGTTCACGATGGAGTGAGGCCGCTTGTTAGTGTTGAAACAATAAGAAAATGTTTCATGATTGCCGGAGAATATGGAGCGGCAATACCGGTTGTAGATGTACAGGAGACCATCAGAGAAGTCAGAGGCGAATTTTCGGTAACCGTTGACAGAAAAAATTTTAAACTTGTTCAAACCCCTCAGGTTTTCGATGCCGAAATTTTGCTAAATGCTTATAAACAAGACTACGACGAGTCTTTTACCGACGATGCCTCAGTTGTAGAATCAAACAATCGGTTAGTTATGATGGTACCCGGAAATCGTGAAAACATTAAAATTACAACCCCGGAAGATTTGGTAATAGCAGAGGCTCTGATGAAAGATTGATTTTTATTCCGAATCTTTTACAACCTTACCTCCAAGACTTGTTTTTTCATCAAGAATGGGAGAACCTTTATAATTAATGTATCCACCTGTTGATGCATTGGCTTCAAGGTTTTCGGTAATATTAATTTTTATTATTCCCCCGCTGGTTGCTTTAACTTTAGCATTTTTCCCTTCAAGTTCAAAGGCAGAAATTGTTCCTTTTATGTTTGCTGTCAGGTTTTGTTCATCAGCATAGCCTTTTGCCGTGAGTACACAACCTTCCGAAACATCTGCTTCAAGATAATCAATATCTAAATTGGCAAAGAGTAACGCTCCGCTTTTTAGTGATACATTCAAACTATCAACCCTAACTAAATTACGGGTATCGATGTCGGCTTTTCCAAAGCCTTTAATGCTTTGTAAATCTATATAGATGATTCGTATTTTTGGATCGCCTTTATAGTCAACCCCCGCCTTTTTGCGAATTCTCAAAATACTATCCGTTAAAGTAATATTTAAGTCTTCCAGCTTTGTGTCGGTTCCTTCGCATAGTTCGAATTCATCGCCACGTTCAAGCGTAACGATGATCCCATCAAATACTTCAAGATGTAAAAAAGGATTGGCTCGCTGACATTTGCCTTTTACCTGGGCAAAAGATAAAACAGGAACCAGGGTAATTGCTAATAGTAAATTTCTAAACATGATTTGTAGTTTGAATAAGAACGTAAAATACTAAACAATATTGAATTTGAAAAGACTAATATTTATCTGTGTCAGAATAAAAACAGGGCTGCTGCCAGTGTGCTGAATAAAATTAATGCTCTGAAAATTTTTTCCGGAATTATATCCACAATTTTTTTTCCGGCAATAGCACCAATAATGACTACCGGTATCGCTGTTAAATCTAATAACAGTGTTTGGGTTTTTATGGTTTCCCAATAAAAAACATGCAAGGGTACTTTACTTATATTTATTATCAGGAAAAACCATGCGCCCGTGCCAATATAAATGTTCTTTGGAAGACGCATTGAAAGCAGATATAATGCCATAACCGGCCCGGCAGCATTTCCAACCATGGTAGTAAAGCCGCCTGCTAATCCTAACACAGCTGCGAACCACCAACTATCAGGCACACTTACCTTTTTACTTCTTAAATCCTGCCATAGCATGATGCCGATGCCTAAAACAATAATTACTGCAAGCGCTTTTTTAAACTGGGTATCGTTTATTTCATGACCAAAATAAGCTCCTGTCAGAATTCCAACCATTGCCCAGGGAAGTAAACGTATAACATGTTTCCAGCTGGCATGGCGATTAAAATATTTTACAGCAAAGAAGTCTGCTACAATTAAAACTGGTAAGAGTATTCCAACCGATTCTCTACCACCAAACAAGCCTGCCATTAATGGTACAACCATAAGCCCCAGTCCCGAAAGACCTGTTTTTGCCATACCAATAAATAGCCCACAAAGTGCAAAAAGAATCCAGTGCCAAAAATCTAAATTATAAACCTGAAAAACTTCAATCAAAGTCTGAAAAATTATTTCATTTCCTCGAATTTGTAACCTATACTTTCAACGGTTGTTTTAACCTTATTCAAATCAATATTATCACCCGAAAGTGTTACCTGTTCCCTTTCAAGATCTACTTCAACTCCGTTTATGCCATCAAGTTTAGACAGGTTAGTTTCAACACTCATCTTACAATGATTACAATTCATTCCTCGCACAAAAACTTTAATATCTCCCATATCAATTTGAGTTTCTATGTTTTTTTTCGACTTAAATTTCCTTAAAAATTTCCGAATATAAATATTGATTAACAAAAATACCATAAGAAGTCCCGAAGCTACATGTACCCATTTTGGTAACAGTCCGTGGTTATGATTATGTTCGCTTAGTGCTGAAATAAACCAATCTCTGGGCAGGAAATAATCGATAAATAATCCTGACAGAAGAGCACCGGCTATTAGAGTTACCAGGTATACAGTCAAGGTTTTTCTTCCCATAGAATTTCCGATTACCGAAATTGTTGCTGCATTTGTAGCCGGCCCGGCCATAAGAAAAACCAGTGCTGCTCCCGGCGATATTCCTTTCAGCATTAAAACAGCAGCTATGGGCACCGAACTGGTTGCGCAAACATATACAGGTATTGATGCCACTAAAATGATAAGCATTCCAACAAAATCGTTTTTAATATAGGAAGCAAAAAAATCATCAGGTACAAGCATGGCTATTAAAGCTGCAATAAGTAATCCGATAATAAACCACTTTGCAATATCTTCCAGAAAATCGACAAACGCATATCTGAATAATTCAACAACAGGATTTTTCTTTTCTTTTTTACCGGTTGAACTTAATGTGTTAACTTTTTCATCAAGTTGAATTTCGTTTTTCGAGACCTGGTTAGTAAAAAATCCACCAAAAACTCCGGTTATTAATGCAACTATTGGCCTGACAATAGCAAATGGTATTCCTAATAACGAATAAGTTACCATAATTGAATCGACCCCGGTTTGAGGTGTTGAAATTAAAAAGGAAATGGCAGCTCCTTTTGATGCTCCATTTTTATGAATAGAAACGCCGGTTGGAATTACCCCGCAAGAACAAAGCGGAAGAGGAATCCCTATTAATGCTGCCTTTATTACCGATTTCATGTTGGATTTGCCAAGCAGCTTATTTATTCTGCCATCGGGTAAAAATACGTGCAGCAAACCCGCAATAAAAAACCCCAGTACCAACCATGGAGCCATATCCAGCAATAGTGCCACCAATTCATTATAATAAGATAAAATGTATTCCATCATAAAACCCCCTTAATTTTATAGCATAAAAAGCTATTTTTTAGAAATCAGACTTTTTTTATCACAACAGTCGTATTCGAACTGAATAGTAACATGATTAACACCAAAATTGTTTCTGAGGGTGCTGCTAATTTTAGTTAGAATAGGACTTGTATCGGAAATGGAAAGGTCGGTGGAAAGATCAGCATGGCATTCGAAATGTATCTGGCTATCGTTCAGATTCCAGACATGAACATGATGTATATTGTCTATTTCATCGAATTGCTCAAGTTCAATACGTATTTTTTCGATATCGATTGATCGTGGTGTGGCCTGCATAAGTATATCTACAGCTTCGCGAAGAACTGTCCAGGTTTCTTTTAAAATGTATAAACCAATTAAGACTGTAATTAAGGGATCTACCCAGTAAAACTCGTAAAAATAAATAAGCACAGATCCCACAATTACTGCAACTGATGAAATTGCATCGCCCAGTAAATGCAAATAGGCTGCCCTTATGTTAATGTTTTTATCCGAGTCGTTTTTTAATAAAAGTACTGCCAGCAAATTTGCCACTAAACCAATAGTTGCAACAACAAACATTATTAGTCCCTTAATAGGCTCGGGATTTTGAAATCTTTGCCATGCTTCTTTAAACAGGAAAATGGTTATAACAATTAAAGCCACCGCATTAAATAAAGCTGCCAGTATCTCAATACGTTTGTATCCGAATGTTTTCCTGGTATTTGCCGAACGCTTGCTAATAATATTTGCTATATAGGCCAGAAAAACAGCAATGGTATCGCCTAAATTATGAATCGCGTCCGATAAAAGAGCAAGGCTGTTTGAAACAAGTCCGCCAATTATTTCAGCAATTGTAATTACTACATTCAAAACTGTAGCAATCAATAAGTTCCTGCCACTCAATTCTGAATGTCCATGTCCATGTCCATGACTATGACTAAGATTGCTGCTCTGCATAACATTTTTTATTCCAAATATTATTCTGTAAAGATACCCTTATTTAAAACCTTTCAAAATAAGTTAAGATTAAAACTGCTCCAGAAACAATCTGTTTTCATGTTTAAAATGTATACAAAAGACACGTTAGGTGATTTATATCACCATAAAATTATAGGAATAAGCCATTTAACTTTATTAAATTTATATAACAAGTACGTTAATTGAATTCAATTAGATCAAATCCTTACAGTCATGAAATGGAATAATTTTAAGCTTTCAACAAAATTTGTCATCTCTTTTGGCACAATAATTATAATTCTTGCAGTTGTTGCTACCTGGTCGATACGTGGAATAGGAAAAGTAGTTACAAATGCATCTGAAGTTATCGAGGGAAATAAACTAAGGGCAAATATTGAGAACAAATATATTCAACATTTAAAATGGGTTGATAAACTGGAAGAATTAGTATATGACTCCGAAATTAATGAAGTTACATTAGAAACCGATCCTCATAAGTGTGCTTTTGGTATTTGGTTTTATGGGGGCGGACTTGATACCGTTCAAAAAATTGCTCCTGAACTTGTTCCTATTCTGAAGGAAATGGAAGATGCCCACACAAATTTACATGCAACTGCATCTGAAATCATTGAAATATATAAACCCGCTGATTACAACCTGAGCATTTTTATGGAAGGCATCAGAGCCAGCCATTTAGCATGGAGCAACCAGGTTAAAGATGCCCTGTTAAATAAAAAAAGAAAACTTGATGTTCAGATGGATCCGGAACAATGCAGCCTCGGTAAATGGATAAGCAGTGAATCGACTCATAATTTCCTGGCAAACCACCAAGACTACAAGCCTTATATTGATTCTCTGATTGAAGAGCATAACAACTTGCATAAAAGTGCAAAGGTAATTGATAGTTATTTACACCAAGGAAATTTTACGGCTGCTCATAACTATTTTAAAAGCAATACAGCCGTTCATCTCGACAATAATATCATCAATTTAAATAACCTGGTTGACTATAATAATTCAAAACTCGAAGGCTTAAAAAAAGCTGAAAATATTTTAAGCAGCGAAACTCAGTTATATCTTACCGAATTTGAATTTCTTTTTAATGATGTTATTGAAAGTTCGAACAAATATATTTTAACAGATGATGCCATGTTAAGTTCTGCAAGAAGAACAAAAGGTGCAGTATTGTTTTATTCTGTTATTGCGGTCATCATTTCAATTGTTGTCGCGGTTATACTAATTCTTGGATTCCTTGGTCCGATAAAAAAAGCCATAGCATTTGCACAACAAATTGCGCAAGGAGACTTAACAGCTAAAATTAGTCTCAATCAGACAGATGAAATTGGCCAGCTTGTAAATTCCCTAAGCGATATGTCGGCCAAATTAACATCAATCGTTGAAGATGTAATGAATGGGGCTAACAACATTGCTCAAGCCAGTATGGAGATGAGTTCATCATCGCAACAATTATCTCAAGGAGCCAGCGAACAGGCTTCATCTGTTGAAGAAATTTCTTCAGCCATGGAAGAAATGACGGCTAATATTCAGCAAAATGCCGACAACGCCGAAAAAACAGAATTCATTGCCAAGAATGCGCAACAAGGTATTATTAAGGGACACGAATCGGCCGATATCTCCTCAACATCGATGCAACAAATTACAGAAAAGATTTCAATAATCAACGAAATTGCATTTCAGACAAATATACTGGCACTTAATGCGGCTGTTGAGGCTGCCAGAGCCGGTGAATACGGAAAAGGTTTTGCTGTTGTAGCTTCTGAAGTTCGTAAATTGGCCGAAAGAAGTAAAGATGCTGCCGAAGAAATAGACAAAGTGTCGAAAAACGGAGTGAAAATAGTAGTTGAAGCAAGTAAACAATTAGCCAATATTGTACCTGAAATTGAAAAAACGGCAACGCTTATTCAGGAAATTGCTGCTGCCAGTATGGAACAAAACTCGGGTGCAAATCAGATAAGCAATGCAATTCAGCAATTAAACAATGTTACACAACAAAATGCTGCTTCTGCTGAAGAACTGGCCACAAATTCTGAAGAATTATCAAGTCAGGCAGCCTATTTAAAAGATCTAATTTCATTTTTCAAGATTAAGGAAATAAGAGAAAAACAATTAGAACAGGTAAAGAGTTACGAAGTTAATTTCAATTCAATTGCAGTAGTCCCGGAAGAAAGTGAAACTGTTATGGAAGAAGAAGATATTATGTTTTAGCATATAGTTTTTCCGGATTATAAAAACCGGAACCGTTGTTAATTAGCCCTGAATTAATTTCAGGGCTTATTTTTTGCCTTTAAACGGTTTACCAACAGGTGCTTTTCGGCGCAGCAGGTATATACCTGAAATAATAAAAGGAATACTTAGCCATTGTCCCATGTTCAAAGTCATACCTTGTTCGAAATCAACCTGAATATCTTTAACAAATTCTATAAAGAACCTGGCAGAAAATACAAGAATTAAAAACAATCCAATGAAGTATCCTTGTTTTACTAGCTGATGTCTCTTATTGTAGAGATATGTTAATAAAACAAAAATCAATAAATAAGCTAAAGCCTCATATAATTGCGCAGGGTGTTTTGGTAAAACTTCCCCGGCAGCTGCATCGTATTGATCCCATGCCCTCATAAATTTAACACCCCATGGAAGATCAGTAGGAATTCCGTTAATTTCTGAATTAAAGAAATTACCCATCCTGATAAAAGTTCCGACAAGGGCTGTAACAATTGCTATTCTGTCAAGAATCCACAAATAGGTTATTTTATATTTACGACAATATAGGTACAAGCCTATTAAAATACCTATTCCTCCACCATGGCTGGCCAAACCCTGGTAACCAGTAAACCTGAAATCCTGTCCTATTTTGCCTTCAAAGGGTAATATAATTTTAAGTGGATGTAAAAGATAAGTCTCAGGTTCATAAAATATACAATGACCCAGCCTTGCTCCAATTATTGTTGCCAGAATCATATACATGGTAAGTTTATCGAGTAATTCAAGAGAGACTCCCTCGCGCTTGTACATTTTTGCAAGAAGATAATATGCAATTATGAATCCCAATCCAAACATCAGACTGTAATAACGCAACTCAAAACTGTCGAGTTTGAATATTTGCGGGCGCAGATTCCATGTAATATAACTTAGCAACATCTTTCTGAAATTTATGAGGTGAAGATACTTTATTGAAAACCAACAGACAATAAATTTTTTTAAATTATTGCTAAAAATCCAATTAATTAGTCAATATTAATCCTTGCAAGAGAATTAAATACAACAACCTTCAATATTTTAAGATAATTTAATAAGGTTTTGGCTGCCCTTTACTTAAAACATAATTGATATTTGCCAAGTATGACTATTTTTGTCCGATAAACTCAACAGATTTTTCGCTTTGAAGAAATTTTTAGTTATAGGATTTTGCTTTTACCTGCTGATTGGATTTTCTGGTTGTGCCAAAATTGGTTCTCCTCCCGGCGGACCCAAAGATGAAGATCCACCTGTTGCATTAAAATCAAAACCGGCAAACTATGCAACCAATTATAATAAAAAAAAGGTTATTGTAAAGTTCGATGAGTTTGTTAAACTTAAAGATCAGTTTAACGAGTTTACCATATCTCCGCCCTTCAAGAAAAAACCCATTCCTTTAATCAGAGGGAAAAAAATTGTGGTTGAAATTCCGCTGAGCAAAATGGATTCTTCGACCTATACACTTGATTTCGGGCAATCTATCGAAGACAACAACGAAGGCAACAAACTTCCTAATTTTCAGTTTGTAATTTCTAAAAATGCCCATATCGATTCTTTTTCAGTAAAAGGACTTGTTCTCGATGCTTTTAGCCTCAAACCACACGAAAACAGAATAAATATTTTGTTGCATAAAAACCAGACCGATACAGCCTTTCAGACAATAATCCCATCCTATGTCGGCAGAACAGATCCTAAAGGAAATTTCAGAATTAACCATATTGCTCCGGGCAAGTATAGTGTTTTTGCTTTGATTGATGGGAACAATAATTATTTATACGATTTGCCTTCTGAGATAATTGCTTTTTACAATGACCCGATTATCCTTGATCCCGATTCATTCCCCAATGAACCCGATTTTGTTGACAGCCTGCTGAGGGATTCCCTGGTTGTTGCTGATTCAATCGTGCTTAATGATTCCACTATTTCAGACACCTTAATAACTTCAGGAACAGCGGCTAAAAGGATAACAAAAGCTCCAATGGATTCAGTCCCAAATGATTCTACTTCGACCGATTCAATAGCAATGATGTTTTATGGCTATACCTTCAATATGTATTCTTTTCAGGAGAAAGAACCATACAATCAGTTTTTATCAGACTTTTCAAGAAGTAGTCCCGAACGTTTGGAAATCATTTTCAATGAACCGCTTGATAAATCGATAGATTTGCGTTTATTAAAACCAGATACTGTGGGGCAATGGTTTTACCTGAACGGCAACGAACTCAATGACACCTTAATTCTTTGGCTTGCTGACAGTAACCTTGTGAGCAAAGATAGCATAGAAGTAGAAATTACGTATCCCGAAACCGACACCATGGGTTTAACAATACCAGTAACCGATACTATTGTTTTCAGGTATAAGGAAAAGGGAAAAGACAAGGGGAGCAAAAACAAAAACTCTGCTAAAGAACGCGAAAACGACACAGATGAAGCTGATTCTGTAAAAGCCATAGTATACAGAACGAAACTAAATGTTAATGTAAAAAAATCGGGACAGGATTTACACCTGCCAATTCAAATTAGTTCAGAAGCACCTGTTTTAAAATATAAGCAAGAACTTATTGAACTTAAATACATTGAAGACACGCTCGAAAATCCGGTTAATTACGAGTTTTTACAGGATTCTGTTGATAAAACAAAATTCAAACTATTAACAAAGTTTGAGCATTCAGCAAAATACAAGCTCTACATTCATGAAGGTGCCATAACCGATATTTATAATCGTACAATTGATTCCACCGAATATATATTTACTACTCAACGCGACGATTATTATGGTCAGTTAATTATGCACTATGAACATATAAACAGCCCGGTTATTATACAACTTTTTGATAAAGACAGTAAACTCGTCCAAACAAAGTATATTTCTGAAAGTCAGACACTAAGGTTCGAATACCTTGCTCCGGGCAAATACTCAATGAAAATTATTTTCGATGATAACGAGAATAGAAAGTGGGATACAGGTATTTTAGCCGAAAGATTGCAACCCGAACGAGTTGCTGTTTTCCCTAAAGCAATTGAAGTAAGATCAAACTGGGAAGTTGAGTACACCTGGAAACTGGAATAATCTTTCCGAATTGAAAAATCAATCTTATTTAATTTGTTGGGAATTTGTTTAAATTTACCTGTACAAGCCCCTCATCATGAGAATTGTATCAGGAAAATATCTTCTTTTTGGGTTTCTGTTTTGTATTTGCTCATGTTCAACTTTGAAAAAAAGCCTTAATGATGTTCCACAATATTTTTCAGAAGAAAGTGAAAAACAGAAATTAATTTCCGATGCCCGGTATTGCTCGCAAAGCGAAGATTACGAAAATGCTATTATTCTCTATAATCAATTAATTGAAAAATACCCTTTACAAGGAACCTATTATACCGAAAAAGCCAATGTACTTTATAAGCAGGGCCAATATGCTGAATCTCTGATTTATTTAAATAAAGCTATTGAATTACAAGACGATAACATATTTGACTCATATTATTTAAGAGCTGAAATCTTCTATGAACAGGAAAAATTACAAGAAGCAAAAAAAGATTTTGAAAAGGCTACAGAACTTAAAAAAAACTGCTCTTCCTGTTATAATTACTTAGCTTCGATAAACAGCAGACTATATGAAGATTTGCAGGCTATTGCCAATTTTAAAAAAGCCATTGAACTTGACCCTTTAATAACTACATATTACCAGAACCTTGCTCTTGAATATGCTAAACAAAATCTTTTCGATTCTTCACTTACATTTTTGAACAAAGCCATTATAATAAATAGGAATAAAGCATCGCTCTATTTTGTAAAGGGCATTATTTTATATGAAAAAGATGACCGAATTCGTGCCGATTCAAATACTATCAAAAGCCTGAAAATGGATCCGTCAATTTCTGAACTTCTTCTTACAGAAGTTTACCACTCGGTTATGAATAATAAATTATCCTTTGCAGCACACTTACTTGATATGGGTATTTCTGTATATCCCACCCATATTCCATTTCTAATAAAACGTGCCGAAATCTGCGAATATAAGAGAGATAATACATGCGCTATTGAATTTTACTCACGGGCATTAAGTATCCATTCAGCAGAAACTGACTGGTATTTGAAACGGGGGAAGTTATTATTCATGGAACAAAATTACAATGAGGCAATAATTGATTTTTCCAGGGTATTGGAAAGTCAGCCCTACAATACCGAAATATTACTGAAAAGAGGATATGCTTTATACCGTTTAAATAATTCTGAAGGAGCAGAAGCCGACTGGACTGCTGCATATAATCAGGGAGACAATCGGGCAAAAGAATACCTGAAAATTTACCTTAAAGTTGAATATCCATAAAAAGAAGTGCCCGAATTCCCATGGGGAAAACAGGCAACTTCGTTGCTTATATCGATTAGGGTGCCAGCAGAGCCAGACTAAAACTTAAGCTCTAATACCATCTGAATTCCTCTTGAAACGGGATAATAGTTTTTGTCAATGCCCGGCAAAGTCTGGGCTTTGCTTTGTTCAATCAGATTCCAGTTGTTAAATTCAGGATCCTGACCTTTATAATTTGTTAGTGTTAAAAGATTTAACCCGGTAATTCCCAGGCTTAACTTTTCGATACCCAGTCGCTTAATACTTCTGGAGCTAAACTCATAAACCAGGCTTAAATCGGATAGACGAAGGTAAGAAGCCTCTTCGACCGACAAATCGGTAAGTATTCCATCGCTATTACCTGTTGTTAGTTCTGAAACTTCATAACCGCAATATTCCTGAAAGGTGCTTAAATTAATCGCCTGGTTACCGTAAGTATAATTGAATAAGGCCGACAAGTCGAATTTCCCGAATTCTAATTCAAAACCAAAACCGCCGTAAATTTTTGGATTGGTATTAACCAGCGGCTCCCTGTCAAGTTCGTTTATAACACCATCTTTGTTTACGTCTGCCAACATAAGAACCTGATTTTCTTTATCGATATTCTGAACACGATATCCGTAGTATAATCCCAAAGGTTCGCCTGTTTTTAACTCCTGCCCTGTTAAAACGCCCCCGATATTTCGGTATATTCCTCCTGATGTAGCAACATCCAGTTCGGTTATTTCTGTCCGGTAAAAGCCAATATTCGAGTTTATCCTTAATTTCAGAGAATAAAGAAAAGGCAGAAATGTTTCAATATTTGCATCAAAACCTTTGCTTACATAATCTCCTGCATTTATCCATTCGTAACTTGTTTCATTAACACAATTCAGGAAATACATCTCTTTTGTTATATGTCTGAAATAATCTGCCCTTATACTTAGGCGGTTTGAAAACAACCCAAGGTCAATACCAAGATTTTGTTTACCGTTTTTTTCCATTGATAACCCGGGTGAAGTACTTATTTCTGGTACCTCATCACTTAATCCAAACAAACTATAGTAAACCGGGTTAAAAGTCATGAACATGGGAAGCATTGGTTTGCTGTTTGTTCCGATGCTGTACCTGACTTTAAAATTAGTAATAGCTCCAACAGCATTCATAAAGTTTTCGTCAGATATTTTCCAACCTAATGACACATATGGTAAGTGATTCCATTCACCAGTAGCAAACTCCGGAGATTTTTCAACCCGATAAATTATCGAGGTGTAATACCTGTTTCTTATATCGTATTTCAAACTACTGAAAAAAGTGTTCATATTTACCTTCTGGCTAAGACTCTGAGAACTGTTTTCTGTACTTTTTGTGTTCTGTTTCAGGTAATTATGTTCGTAATTATTTTCAAAATCGGCAATAAAGTTAAGATTATGAATTCCTGTACTTAAGGAATACTTTATACCTGCTGAATATTTACTGTAACCATATTTTTGATAAATTTCAGCATCCTCTTCCAAGGTTATTTTGTAATTATTTTCACGATAATTTTTTCCGTAATTTCCAAACAGGTACAAACCATCAACAGGTAATTTAAGCTCTGCATTTAAATTACCTAAAAGCTGACATTCTGTCGAATTTGTCTCAATCAGGTTATCTAATGAAGATCCTTTGTAAGGAGCTACAGATTTTATATTGGCATAATTTCCTTTTACATTACCACTTATTGAAAGGTAATTACGAAACATAATAAGGTTAAAAACATTTGATGCCGTATAATTCTTAAGTCCTGTATTCTGAATAACTCCCGCATCATTATTATAACCGGCATTAAACTTTACAGTGTATTTATTTGATCCCGATGAGTAGTTCAACGCGTATTTCTGTGTACTGGCCGGCTCAACTAAATCTTTGTACCATAGATTTGATTCACTAATCAATGATTGTGGCAAATCTGCTTTTTTGATACCTGCTTGTGCTTTAAAATTTACCTTATGCTTACCAAAAGCTCCTTCTTTTGTATTAATTATTATAACACCATTACCGGCCCGGTTTCCATATATACTAGAAGCGGCAGCATCTTTCAGAATTTCAATCGATTCTATATCGTCGGGATTTACTGATAAAAGCGGATCCTGGTCGAAATCGCCGGCCTGAACCGGAACACCATCAACTATATACAATGGCTGATTACCGGAAGACAAAGAATTATTGCCACGAATACGAATGCTGGTTCCGGTTCCGGGAGCACCACTATTATTTACAATTTGTACCCCGGCAGCCCTTCCCTGTATCGTAGAAGCAACCGACATGTTGGTAGTGGTTGTAAAATTGTCGGATGATACAGAAGCAATCGACCCGGTAACAGACGACTTCATTTGAGTACCATAGCCTACAACCAATACTTCGGTTAAACTAAGTACATCTTCAGTTAATGAAATAGAACCTGTGTTTGTTAAAGCCTGAACATTTTGCACATTAGCGACTGCAGCATTGCTCACACCTTTCGGAAGTGGTAAAGGCTGTTTTACTGATGTTAGAGTTTGGCTTTCATTTCTAACCAAACTATCAACTGCAATAAAGGAAGTATATTGGGTTAGTAAATTGTATTTAAGCCCCAGGTCTGTAACTTCTGATACCTGTTCCTGAGTTAAACTTTGACTGTTACTATACGAAGGATTTGTATAATAATGAGCAAAATCGTCGATATACCGTATTTTGTTTCTTGCCCACAAATAGCGTAATGCCTGTGTGTTTTCCCGGTTTGCATTTTTGAGGTTGAAAATTTGAACATAGGGCACATTTCCGCTTACACCTTTTACTTTTATTGTACCCTCGGGGCTGCCTTTATATTTTCCGTATACAAGAATCGAACGTTGGGCAAATACATCGGGTATGCCTGAAGGTTCGTAATCGTATGCCTCAAAGTCACCAAAGTCAATCCTGATATCGGTTAAAACCGGGTATTTTATAAGATCAATGAGTTTTTCCCCGGCTATTTCGCCTTCCGATTGATTTGTAGCAACAAAAGACTCTCCCATTCCGGCATGCGATAAACCCTCAATAAGATATCGATTACATGACGAGCCTAATCCAAAAGCAAAAAGATTGGCTTCATTCAGGTTATCGCGTACATATTGAAAAGTTTCTTTTTCAAATGAAACATAACCATCGGTTAGCACGATAAACGTTCTTGAGTAACCAGGTTGAGGACCGACTTTCATGGCACGTTTCAATGCCGCCAATAATTCGGTTCCTCCCCCGCCATGCTGGCTGTTCATGTTTTTTATTCCATACTGAACATTGGTAAATGTTGCAGGTTGAGATGATTCCCACAACATATTGCTTCCACCGGCAAATGTGAGAATATTATACTTATCTTCCGTATTAAGACCTCCTAACAATTTTCGCATGGTCGCTTTTGAAACATCAAGCGGGAACCCGCTCATAGAGCCCGAAACATCAATCACAAAAATATATTCACGTTTTGTAATATCGGCTTCCTGCGGGGCTTTGGGGGGTTCCATCATGAGTAAGAAGAAATTCTCATCTTCATGTTCGTAAAGCAGAATTCCCGATTCTACTTTTCCTCCGCGTAAACCAAACCTCAGAATAAAATCGCGGTTCCCCCCATAAGCCTCCTCAGAATCTAGTTTAATACTTGCTGTTTTTTCATCGGAATAATTTGTAAGTACTTTATGTGTTGTACAAGCTAGTTTTTTAATAGGAATGCCTGAATTCAGATTTACTTTTATATCGAAAGTATTCAAAGGCTTGCTGCCCTCAGTAAGGTAAGGATTTTCTATCCATTTTTCAGCGTTGTTTTCAGGTGTATTTGAATACCTTGGACCCACAACAGTTGGATAAACAAATTCATAAATACCATCAACCGATTCAAGCATTTCGGTATATTTCATGGTAACCTCAATAGTATCTCCGGGAAGAATATTGGCAACGTTCATCTGAAAAACATTAGGCCTTTGCTGCTCAAGAAGAGTAGCTGTTTTGCCCTCTTGTTTTGCAGTTTCATAATCGGTTCGGGCCTGCTGTTTTTCTTTGATTTTTGCTTTAAGAATTCGATTACCGATACGCATATTCATACCATATACGGCAGCTTTTGTCGAACCCGGAAAAATATAAATTGCCTCCAGGGTATTTCTACCTTCATTTACATAAAGTTGTTTTACGGTAACATCGGCGATTACCCCGGCAATATTTACCTCGGCGGTTGTTGATTTTAGTGGCATCCTGTCAACAAATGAATCATCGCTTTTAACAAAAAAGTAGGGTGAAAGTGTTTTATCTCCCCCATCGGGTATGGTATGGTGAAAAACTTCATTATTGTCATTTTCTGTTTCATCCATATTACTTTTGGCTTGCGAACTTCCCGACTCAGCAGTAACCAGCATTTCTTGCGGTACAAAGCCAACATAGCTAAAAATTAAAATCGAACCCACAGGAGCTTCTATTGAATAAAAGCCATTGATATCAGTAATTGTTCCGGTTGTTGTTCCCTTAATTGAGATAGTTACACCGGGCATTGGTTCACCCTGGCTGTCGTTAAGTATACCCGAAATAGTTCTGGTATTCTGAGCCATAAGGCTAACAAATAATAAGTTTATCACCAGGAAAAGACTTATTCTCTTTATTCTTCGTATTGTTTTCATAGGAATAATTATTTGGTTTCCTGTATGAAAACTGAAAATTAGAATCCCCCTAAAACAATTTGTTTTTTTGCTACTGTATTCAGATAACAATAAGATGCAACCAAAATGGTATAATTTTTGTTATTATTGGTAAAAACCAAACACTTATGAAAACCTTTACCCTGTGTACTCTTTTGTATGTAGTTACTTTTACAGGATTTTCGCAAGCAGTACCCCTGGTTCCGTATTTAGCCTCAAACACTTTTGAAGAATATGGTCGTGTGTTCGCTTATGAAAACATTGATGATGTAATTGTTTCTATAGGATTTGAATCATATAATAAAAATGAATTTATTCTTGAACTGACAATCGATAACCAGTCTGACGACACAATATTTTTTGATCCTGCCGAAGTTTATGCATTCAGAGACTGGGAAAATTTTACTGTAATAGATGATCAATTGTATTTCGCTGTAAATCCTGAAGTGGAACTGGATAGCATCTACCAGACAGCAATGGTTGAAGAACAGATAATAAAAGACACCAAAAAGGCAAGTATTGTATTAGGAATTGTTTATGTTGCAGCCGAAATAGCCGGTATTTCTTCAGATGCCAGCTATAACACAATGGAGTTTGTTCGTGGAGCCCATGATTTAGCCCAGTTTGGTTTAGCTGTTTCGCGCGAAGAAGCCAGAAACAAACTATGCAATATATACCATTACGAAGATTACTGGGTAAATGGTGCATTAAGAACTACCATCATTCCTCCCGGAAAATATGATAGTGGCAAACTACACTTTAGAATACCTAAGGCTGAAATTTATAAAATTTTTCTGCCTGTTGAAGACAGAATTTACAGATTTGGGTTTATTAAGGATATATAATTCCGGCTACCCTCTTTCTCAGATAGAAATCGACGGCAAATGAATAAAATAAAAACCGTTTCGAAGGGAGGAAATTTTGTATCTGGTGAGAAATATTGTTGAATAAGTATAAATTATACAAAATTTCAAGGATAACATTCATCCGGCTTAAATACTTCGGGATAAAGATTTCTTAGATATTTCCTGGATTGATAACACAAATCACATTCATCGTAAAACTCTTCGGGAACTATTAAGCCCTGTTCCAATGCTTCAGAAAACAATCCTTTGGGGCCTTCCTTATCGAGCTTTTCAAGTATTGGAATAGCAGATACATTATAGTTTTCTACTATTTCCCTGAAAGGGGTTTGAAAAACATTACCAATCACAATTCCATAACAAATCATAACATTGCCGTAAGGATCAATCCAAACCATTGCCGGATTAAAGGGTGAACGTTCACCCAGACAGGTATTTAGTTCTGTGCATTTCCCTTGTGGAATTTTCCTTTTCTTGGGAATATTGATAGCACTCCCCTTCCCAATTGAGCGTTCTGTGGCAGATGCGACCGGAAAACCAGCACCACCATCAACTCTGTTGGTTATTAATTCGGTTTCTTTATTAATTTTTTCGGCACCCTGAATACCTTCTGCCAGTCGAGCACCCATAATGTATGTATGGGTTTTTAAACTACTTTGCGAAATAACTTTAACTAAATTACCGGGGCCAGTTTCCGGCATTTGTTGCTGGTGGTAGTAATCGGCTGATACTGCTATGCCGGTAACTCCGATTTTCTGCAATTCTGATACAGTTTGCTCTGTTTTTTTTATTTCGGTAGCCCAGTACGCATTAGTTGAAAGACCAATATTTTTTTGAAAGTACTTGCGAATTCTTTTTAATATTTCTTTAAGTTTTTTCTGGTCTATAAAAATTTCTCCTCCGCTTAAATGTTGCCAGAACATGTGTTTATCATAAGGAAAATCTTTGAGTACCAGGTCTATCATATCCGGGTTCATATATTTTTTTTCACCCTTGGTCTCAAAGAAACAATGATTGCAACTCAGGTTGCAGTTGTATGTTGTTATCCAGGTTATTCCGGTAAGTTTTAGCATTTTTTAAAGAAATAATATAAGCTACACGAAACTTTTTAATCGTCATTCCCGCGTAGGCGGGAATCTCCATCAAATATAAAAGTGCATTGTTGCTCAAAAATTGGAGATCTCCGTTCCGAAAGCTTTCGGAACTCGTACCTCGTACACAGATGAAGTTGAAAATAAGGAGGAGAATTATTTGATTTATGTGACATCCTAATGCAAAATTATTCTATCTCCCAGTTTTTTAGAAATATTACGCTTCAGTTCATTCAGAATTTGCATTTTCTGTATTAGAAGATCAATAGATTCCATATCGTTTGAAGCCTGGGCATGATTAATTTCTTCCTGTGTTTCTTTAATCATGTCCAACACTTTTTTATTCTTAAAAGAAATAATGAGTTCGGGCACAATCTCTTTAAGTTTCATCTCTTCGGTTTCGAGCCTTACATTATTCTTCGACCATAAAGGACTCATTTGCCCGTCATAATCTTCCAGCAACAATTCAGCAGACAAGGAACTAATTTCAATATCTTCGTGCCTTGTAAAGAAATCCATATCAATTTTCATTTTATTATCAACCAGCTCCGAAATTATTTGAAAAATCTTGTTGTAAACCGGATGCTGAAAAAGTAATTCATCTTCCCTGACCTCATCTACCACATATTTCATAATACTGGGTGAATCATCGAAGCCTGGAAAAAGCTGTAAGTTGCCAAAATTCAAAAGTGCTCTTACCAATTCGTGTTCATGCTTAAAATCTTTTTTAATGTTTATGGTAAGCTCCGGCTGTGCAGGCTCGGGTTTATTCTGAAAAGATTCCTGTCTGTAATATCTTTTTTCAGAGTCTTCGGCCTTTCTTAATCGAATTTTGTAGGTTTCATCGTACAGAATTTTCTCATCTATATCCAGAAGTTTGCTGCACTCCCTTAAATAAACACTTCTAACAATACTATCGGGTATTACAGCAACCGACCGAACAATGTCGTTAATTAAAGTTGCCCTTTGTACCGGATCATTTTCTGCTTCGCCAATTAATAGCCTGGTTTTGAATCGAATAAAATCAGTTTCATTCTGCTCGATAAACTCAGTAAATTCAGTACTGCTATGTGCTTTAGCGAACGAATCAGGATCCTCACCTTCGGGAAGAAGCAAAACTTTAACATTCATGCCTTCCTCTAGAATCAGGTCAATTCCACGCAAAGAAGCTTTTATACCCGCCGGATCACCATCGTATAAAACGGTAATGTTTTTAGTGAATCGTTTGATTAACCTGATTTGCTCAATAGTTAATGCAGTTCCCGACGATGAAACCACATTTTGAATTCCCGCCTGGTGCATACTGATAACATCAGTATAACCTTCAACGAGAAAACATTTATCGAGCTTATTAATTTCTTGTTTGGCAAAATATAAACCATAAAGAATATGGCTTTTATGATAAATTTCTGATTCGGGCGAGTTTAAGTATTTCGCGGTCTTCTCATCTTTTTTAAGAACCCTGCCGCCAAATCCCAGGATTTGTCCCGAGAGACTGTGTATTGGAAAAATTACCCTTCCCGAAAAACGATCGAAACGATAATTGTTTTTTTCAATGGTCAGCCCGGTTTTTATAAGGTATTCAAGCTTATACCCTTTTTCTGTTGCTACCTGGGTAAAACCGTCACGGGCTTCCAAAGAATATCCGAGCTGAAAATTCTTAATGGTTTGTTCGCGAAAGCCACGTTCTTTAAAATAGCTTAATCCTATAGCTTTGCCTTCGTCCCTGTTCCATAGCCACTCCGAAAATTTCTTTTGAGCAAAATTTGATACTTCAAGCAAGCTTTCGCGTTCATTCTTTTCCTGAATTTCTTCAGGAGTAATTTCTTTCTCATGAATTTCTATATTGTACTTCTTTGCAAGGTACCTTAAGGCTTCGGGGTAGGAAAGCTTTTCTAATTCCATCAAAAATTTAACTGCATTTCCGCCTAATCCGGAACTGAAGTCTTTGAAAATTCCTTTCCCGGGACTTACAAAAAACGAAGGCGTTTTTTCATTCGAAAAAGGGCTAAGACCTTTAAAGTTTGACCCCGCTTTTTTTAGTTTTACAAAATCACTAACTACCTCGACAATGTCGGCTGCTGCAAAAATCCTGTCTACTGTTTCTCTGTCGATCATGGTATTTTTATTACTTCTTCATCCCGTCATTCCTGCCTTCGCGGAAATCTCCTGCTTTTAATAAAATCAATGCACAACTGATACAATGTGAATATATCTTTTGTACTCAACAAGCAGGCATCATCAATAAATAACAGATTGCTTCTTCTCCAGTTGGCGAATTGCAATGACGGTAATTAAATTAAAGTCTAAAAATATAAAAAAGATAAGAGCATTTCGAAAATAACTTCCGGTTCATGCAATTTAGAATTTTGATTTCCTATTTTTGTTAAAACAGCTTCAATAAATGCAAAAACTGGTTGTATTAACAGGTGCTGGTATGAGCGCCGAAAGTGGGTTAAAAACCTTCAGAGAAATGGGAGGCCTCTGGGAAAGTTATGATGTTATGGAAGTTGCAAGTCCACAAGGTTGGGCAAAAAACATGGAACTTGTATTGCGATTCTATAACGAAAGAAGAGCACAGCTCGAAACTGCAAAACCAAATACCGGACATTACGGGCTTGCCGATTTAGAAAAAAATTTCGATGTACACATAATTACCCAAAATGTTGACAACCTGCACGAACAAGCGGGTAGTTCTAAAGTTCTTCATTTACATGGCGAACTTACCAAGGTGCGCAGTACCGAAGATGAAAGTCTGGTTTACGACATTGGCTACAAAGCGATAAACAAAGGCGATACATGTGAGAAAGGTTTTCAGCTAAGACCACATATTGTATGGTTTGGCGAAATGGTTCCGGCAATGGAAGAAGCTGCTGAGATTGCAAGCCAGGCAGATATTTTTGTGGTAGTAGGCTCATCGTTGGTTGTATATCCTGCTGCCGGACTGATTAATTATGCTCCTCCTCATGCTCCTGTTTATGTTATTGATCCAAACCAGGTAAATTCTCCGGGATACAGAAAAGTTGAATTTATAAAAGAACCTGCAGGAAAAGGTGTTGGAATATTAAAGGAAAAACTGATAAGTCAGCTGAATTAAAAATTTTCAAAATGAAGATTCGAATTCTTATTATATCGGCTATTATTTTTTTTAGCCTTACTATTAAAGCCCAGCGCTTCCAGGGAGGAGTGCTTGCCGGTATTAACGCCTGTCAGATCGATGGCGACAATTGGTCTGGTTTCAATAAACTGGGATTAAACTTCGGTGCTTTTGTAAATACAAAATTTAATGACGAATGGGGCGGACAGCTTGAAATAAAATATTCGGGTAAAGGTTCTTCTTCAGGGCCATTTAGCACCGAACCCCAGTTGGTAAGTCTGAGATATATAGACATACCCATTCTGGCTACTTATGAAATAAAAAAAGATTTAAAAATTCAGGGCGGCATTTCAATAAATTACCTTTTCAGCGGCATGTATTATGCCGGCGAATGGTTTGATGATTGGGACTACCCTCCTACAAAATACGAAACGGCAATAACATGTGGTGTGAATTACCGCTATTTTGAATCTTTTGATTTCAACTTGCGGTATTCATATTCAATTATGCCGGTACGCACGGCATATTCAACCTCAAGTTGGGGAGAAGGTGCCTGGTTTAACAACTATCTTACATTTGCTTTGTATTTTGAAATAGGAAGCAATGGTTTTTAGTAAATTTCATTTGAGAGATTAACGCTCAAAAATGTCTCGTTTTTACAATTTTCGAAATTCTCCTTCAGCTACTTTTGTTTTGAATAAATCAATCAAAACTTTAATTCAATGAGTAGATTAAATCCCTGGGTTGAAATACCCGCAGCAGATTTCGACAGAGCGGTCGATTTCTACAATAACGTATTTAAGTTAAACCTGGTTAAAAACGATTGGGGAAAAGAAAAGATGGCTTGTTTCCCAAACGACGAAGGATCTATATCATTTTCTCCCGGTTTTAAACCTGCTCAGGATGGCACGCTGGCCAGCTTTAATGTCCCCGATTCAATTGAAGAAGCTCTGAAACGTGCGAAATCTAATGGTGGAAATGTAGTTCTCCCAAAAACAAAAATCGAAGCCGAAGGTCGTGGTTATTTTGCTTTGCTAATCGATAGTGAAGGCAATAAAATTGGGCTTTACGGGAATGAGTAAGCTAAATTTTTGAGGTATGCCAATAGCACTCAGTGATGCTTTTTGAAAAACTCTGTATAACTCTGAGTAATTCTAAGGAATTACTGTTACACAGAGATTCCCTGAGATGCACAGAGAAAAAACAGAAATTTAAATATTTCGTACTATATCTTTTAATATTTTTGTAAAATCAAACTTATCCGATGAGTTTTAACCTGGCTTCTCCATCCAATATTTTATCACCCTACATTAAGCAATATTGGTCGATTGACAGTTGCATTCACCAAAAAAATGTACACACCCAACGCATTGTACCAAACGGATTGATGGAATTAATCTTTTATCTTGAAGATAAACCTGAGTCTTCCGATAAGAATAAAAGTATTAGCGACAGGTCGCTGATTACAGGTCAACAAAGGTCATTTTATGATTTAAAAATCACCGGGAAAATGTCCTTGTTTTCAGTAATATTTCAACCAGCAGGCCTATCGGTTTTTTTTGATATCCCTTCTGACCAGTTTTTTGATCTAAATATTCCTTTACGGCATATTCTTGGGAAACAGGTTGATGAATTGGAAGCTAAACTATTTGAGGCAAATTCATTTTCTGGCAAAATAAAAGTTATCGAGAATTTTCTGTTGCACAGATTACATAAAGCGCAAAAGAAATTTCAACTAGAAAGAATAAACTCAAGCATTGAAATAATAAACCTGAAAAGAGGAAATGTAAAAATAGATGAACTTGCTTCTGATGCCTGTTTATGCCGCAAGCAATTTGAAAGGATCTTTTCTGAGTATATAGGTACATCGCCAAAACAATTTTTAAAAATAGTCCGTTTTCAGAATGCTATTAGTAAAAAAGCAAAGAAAAAAAACCTAAACCTTACCGAGCTGACATATGCTTGCGGGTACTACGATCAATCGCATATGACCAATGATTTTCAAAAACTTTCAGGATTATCACCAAAGCTATATTTTGCCAGTTGCGATGCCTTTTCCGACTACTTTCAATAGCATTTGGTTATAGCGGAAATGGCATGTTTTACGAATTTGATAATCCGAAAACTTACAAAGGAGAACCTTTTCCTTACTTCGAAAGGTATAGGCAATATGTTTTTTCACTCGACATTAATTGTTCAAAAATCCCTACCCAAAATAAATTTTTGCAGAAAGTATTCAGGGCAGTTGACTTAATAAAAATACCTCTCCCGGCTATTGAATTCAACAGAATTGAGGGTACAAAATTCTATCCTGTTTACTTCTGAAACAGCGTTGAAAGAATTTATTATTAAACAGGTATAAAGAATTTTTCATTTCTAAATTAAACTATATTTGTATGCATTAGAAATTTATCATGGCTTCAAAATCAACAACTTATACTACCTCCCCTGAAAAGGAGAAGATCATGATGTTTCTGTATATTTTCTCCGAGCTGTAAAGAGTAATCCCTCCTTTCTTTACAAAGCCGGTTTTAGGCATTTAGATTTTCAAAAAAAATTAAAACAATCATTTATTGGAAGCTTTTTACAGTTACCTGAATAGCTTGGTAAATAAAAACAAGCTACAGTATTCAAGGTATTCAAATATAAAATGGATCAATCCATATTCAGCCTTTGAATACCAGAACCAAAGAAATAAATTCCTGGAGAATATTGGTCACTTTGTTTTATTTAAAGGAACAAAACCCTATCTGAACCATATCTCAGAAGGATGTAATTTATGTGGACAGGGTTTATGGAGTTGCTTGTTTATTACAGGTAAATGCAACGCCAATTGCTTTTATTGTCCAACCGCCCAGGATAAAGACGATGTTCCGGTTTCTCAGGGGTTAAGTTTTCCAACTCCGGAATCTTATTCCGAATATGTAAATCATTTCGGGTTTAAAGGTGTTAGTTTTAGTGGTGGCGAACCTTTGCTTTTTTCAGAACGGGTTTTGGACTATCTGCAGGAATTAAGAAAATCCTGTGCTCCTGATATTTATGCCTGGATGTATACCAATGGTATTCTTTCTAACCAAGAAACCTTTGCTAAACTGGCTGAACTGAATCTTAATGAAATACGATTCGATATTGGAGCTACCGGTTATACCCTCGAAAATGTTTCTAAAGCAAAAGGTATTATCAAAAATGTTAGCATTGAAATACCGGCAGTGCCCGAAGAAAAAGAAGTAATAAAAACACTGCTCCCTAATATGATAAAGGCTGGTGTAACCAACCTGAATTTACATCAGCTCCGGCTCACAGAATACAATGCGCCAAAATTATTAAAAAGAGATTATACCTTCATCCCGGCTGAAAAACCCATTGTTTTGGAATCGGAATTGGCTGCCCTCGAAATAATTGATTATGCTAAATCCCAAAAGCTCGATATAGGAATCAACTACTGTTCTTTCTTTTTTAAGAATCGATTCCAGGCTGCAGGTTTCAAAAAACAAGTGAGTGGAGTATTTTCAGCAAATGAAAATGCAATAACTCAAAAAGGATACATCAGGGAGCAAAATCAAAGAGAGATAAATTACTATTCGGTAAAACTCGATGATATTGAAAATTCTTCGCCAAATTCTTCAGAGCTGGCTTTGATTCATAAAGCTTATGCATTCAATAAAACCTTAATAAAAAAAATTTCAACCAATCCGGAAATAACCTGCCTCATTCAAACAGAACCTGAAGTTATACCTGAAAATGATGAAATATTCGATATCTGGAACCTGGAATATATTGAATATGGATTAAGAGACTATTAGAATGTTGAATAATTATTTCTGTACTTTTTAAAAATACTTAATTAGTAGTTTAAACCAATTCTTTAATCACAGAAATTCTGATAAATATAGAATTTCAGAAAAAATTGACCCATACTAAATAATCAGAAAGCAACGTTAATAGAAAAGAATATGCATAATGCTATTCCGGATTCTATTAATATGAAACAAAAACAAGAACTCTTAGGCGTAATTACAGGAATTTTTATCTTTTCACTATTGTTCCATAGGCAAGACTTAGGACTAAACCTTCTGATATTTGAATTAATTTACCTGGCATACCTTGTATTAACAAAACAACTCGATTTTAAAAAAATTAATATCCTAATCTATTCTCTTGCTGTTTTGCTTACAGTATTTTTCACGGTTCTGATACATTCAGTTTTTTCGTTCATAATGAATTTTGTTGCTGTATTTATACTCGTTGGACTAATAATTTATCCCGAAATAAAATCAATACTCAATTCTATTGCATTAGCGTTTAACAATAGCATACAATCTCAGGTGGTTTTTCTTAGAAAACTTTCGGGCACACAACTTAAAGGCAAGAGATTAGGAACATACCTTTGGAAATCTAGAATATTCGTAATACCACTATTTATCATCCTGATATTTATTCTTATCTACAGAAACTCAAATCCGGTTTTCGACAAAATAGTTACTAAAATAATTTCAACCTTAAACGATTTTCTGTTGTCCGTTTTCAAAAACTTTGATGCACTAATTCTTGTTACGTTGTTTATTGGTCTGGTCATCTGCAATTTTCTCATTTTCAAAAGTAAAAATCAAAAAGTTATCGATTCAGATGTTGGTTCAACAGATGCTCTAATTAGAAAAACAGTGCGTCGGTTTCGTTCATTTAAAATAACAGGTCTGAGAAATGAACTCAAAGCCGGCATATTCTTATTGTTTATACTAAATATTCTAATTCTTGCTATTAATGTAATAGATATTATTTGGGTTTGGTTTGGTTTTGAATGGGAAGGCGAGTATCTGAAGCAATTTGTGCATGAAGGTACTTACCTTCTCATTTTATCAATTTTGATTTCAATTGTACTGGTTTTGTATTTTTTCAGAGGAAACCTGAATTTCTATAAAAACAACAGATTACTGAAAATTTTAAGTTTTATCTGGCTGGCTCAAAATGGAATTCTTACTATTTCGGTAGCTTTCAGAAACTTTTGGTATATCAGTTATTTCTCGCTTGCTTATAAACGAATTGGCGTTTTTATTTTCCTGGTAATGACCCTGTACGGCCTGTATTCTGTTGTAATAAAGGTAAAAGACAAAAAATCATCGTTTTACCTGTTTAGAAAAAATTCGCAGTTTATATTCTTCCTTTTAGTAGTATGTTCATTGGTAAACTGGGATGTTGTTATTGCCAATTATAATTTTAATAAAGCCGATACTTCATTTTTACATCTGAATTTTATGGCAACTCTTTCTGATAAAGCACTCCCATATCTCGATAAGTCTTTATCCGAAGTTCAGTCAATTGATAGTGTTCAGAAAGACAAATTCAGGTTTAAAGAGAAATTTATGACCCCTTTTGAATATAACAGCCTAATTCAAAACCGGAAATTTCAATTTAAAGAAAAGTGGGTAAACAAAAGCTGGTTAGAATGGAACTTTGCTGAATATAGGGCTTTTATGAAACTCAGGTAAAAAAATTAAAAAATAAGACGATAGTTATCGGTTGCATACACCCGCTTCAAGTTTGAAACTTGAAGCAGTATTAAGCATGAAAAATCCCCGCTACCCGACAAACCAGGTAACGGGGATAAAACCAAAACAATTACAGTCCCTGAATTGTCCTGCCTTTCGGATATTTTACGGTATAAATGAATTTCACTTTTTTAGTTTCTCCGGCTTTCAGATTAAGCTTCCATAACAATGAACCATAATCTGCATCGTAAATTGCTCCTTCTGATTCTTCAAGCTTCACTTCAATTTCTTTGTTTTTAGCTATCGGAATCTGATCCATCAAATCAAGCTCCATAGCAAAAGAGTTATTGTTTCTTACACTAATTTCAAAAGCTTTTGTTTCTTTCGTATTCGTTCCCAGGTTTTGTTTTGCAGTTAAATCGGTAAGTTGAGTTAGCTTAACGGTAATCTTGTCATCTCTGCCTAAAGAAAGCAACATAGAATCTACTGTAGTTACCGGATTCAATTGCGACTGACCAATATACATTCCCTCGAAGAAAAGGTTGGCTTGTCCGGGCAACAAATTGTAATTTCCATAATCTGCAATCTTAGCAATCAGAAAGGTTCCCGGATCCAATTTTGGAATGGCATGATAAGAAAACTTACTGGTAAGTTCGTATTCTTTTAAAGATACCAGGTGCATTTGTCCATCACTCGGTATTGTCTGCGGAACCTCAATGGCATACGCCGAAGAAACTTTATTTTGAATAGTAGTAACTCCATAACCTATGGTTGGGACTTCATCCATCAACATTTCCTCTTCTTTAACTTCTGCAGCTAAAGGCATTGCTCTCTGGTATGCATTTGAAACCGCTGCTTTTGCCATTTTATATTCAAGTTCATAAGCTACAGGAACATAAAAATCAATTTGCCAGGGATACATTTTTGGTCTTTCGTTACTGACAGCAGGGTTTCCGGTAGATACAGTCAGATCAACATCATCCCATGCCAAACCTGTTTGCTGAAAGATGTTAGCTTTATAAATCAGCTTGATAGGATCATCGGCATTTTCGGCCCGAATATCGTATATAGGTGTCCAGCCAGCCTGCCAGGTTAAATACGAAAGACTTACATTAACTCTTATTGCAGCATTAGCACTAATGCTTAAAACAATCTCGCCAACCGTTTTCCCTTCGATATACTTTAGTTGATTCAACATTTCATTAATTTTTTGTTTTTCTTTCTCAAGCTCAACAATTTCAGCTTCTATACCGAAAATTTTCTTCTTGATTTCAAGCAGTTTTTTACGGTAAAATTCGGCCAGTTGAACAATCTCGGATACTGTTACCTTTTCTTCGTTACTACCCAGCTTTTGGTTAATAACAATAAGGTTTTGTTCCCCCTCGTATACGGTCTTTTCGCTTTGCAGCCACTTTATTTTCTGGTTGATAATTTGAAGAGAATCCTGCAATGACTTCGTTCTTTTTGGAATATTCTCATCTTCAAGCGTTCTCACTCTGGATGTTGCTGAAAGTAAGATAGCGCTGCCTGTAATTTTTGCCTGTATACTGTTTTGATCCAGGGTTGTTGAAACTCCCCGTATAACTATTTCGTTTGTTCCGGCAACAAGATTAACGCTTGCTGTATTTGATATTTTTGCTCCTTGTTGATAAACAACAACATTTGTTATTTCGGATTGAACCGGTTTTTGACCTGCCAAAAAAGCAGGTAGCATTATAATTAACCATATTATCTTTTTCATAATCATCTAATGTTTTGTTTATACTGATGCACTTTAGTATAAATTTCCATAAAAATTTTCTTAATTCCACTATATGTCCGTAATTACAGCAACGAATACACGAATAATCTACTATTCAATAATTTTGTTATGCTTTAAAAAGAGGCTACTAATTTTGTGTTTTCAAAAGAACAATGACAGCTCTTTTTAAAATTTTGTAACAATAAGTCATTCGCGCATTCGTGGCTAAAAAATCTGTAAAGAAGACAACAATATAAACATTAACCCCCAAAAAATCCAATGTTTGTTAACCAATACATGATAAGAATGGCAGCTATAGCTCCGGCAAGATCAGCTATTAAACCGGCACCAATGGTGTACCTGGTGTTTTTCACACTTATTGCACCGTAATAAACTGCTACCGTATAAAAAGTGGTTTCAGTACTTCCCTGGAAAACAGATGCCAGCCGTCCGGCAAAAGAGTCTGCACCGTAGGTTCGCATGGTTTCAACCATCATTCCCCGGGCTCCGCTTCCGCTTAGTGGTTTCATAAAAGCTGTGGGTAGTGCATCAACAAATTGGGTGTCAAAACCGAGAAATGCAAAAAACCATCCAATGCCATTTATTATCCAGTCGAAAGCACCCGAAGCCCTGAACACTCCTATGCCTACCAGCATTCCAACCAGGTATGGAATTATTTTTATTGCCACAGTGAATCCTTCTTTTGCGCCATCGATAAACACCTCGAAAAAGGGTAGTTTTTTACGTATTCCGAGTACCAGAAAAAATACAATAAATCCGAAAAGAATAAAATTTCCAATAAAGTTTGAAAAGACCGTAATCTGTTCTTGCTGCATGTGCTTGAGCCCGGTAAAAATACCCGCAATAATGAGGCTTAAGCCTCCAATGTAAGCAATAACAACTTTATTAAACAAATTTATTTTCTGAATAAAAGAAACTGTAATCAATCCTGCCAAAGTAGAAAAGAAAGTAGCCATTAAAAGAGGTAAAAACACATCGGCAGGATTGGCTGCATTTTCAGCTGCCCGGTATGCCATTATGCTAATAGGTATAATTGTGAGTCCGGATGTATTTAATACCAGGAACATGATTTGTGAATTTGAAGCGGTATCTTTATCCTTATTCAACTCCTGCAACTGATCCATTGCCTTTAAACCAAATGGCGTGGCAGCGTTATCGAGCCCCAGCATGTTGGCACAGAAATTCATAAGCATGCTTCCCATTGCCGGATGATTTTTGGGTATGTCGGGAAAAATGCGAACAAAAAACGGCGATGTAACTTTGGCCAGAGCATTAATGGCTCCTCCCTTCTCTCCTATTCTCATAATACCCAGCCATAAAGTCATAACTCCTATAAGGTAAATACTCAGCTTAACGCTATATTCAGCCATATCAAAAGTCGACATAACTATTTCTGAAAACACATCATGGTCAGCAACATCGAAAATTGTACTTGCAAACCAGTCGAACTGGTTTTGAAGATTATACCCAACTACCCTCAAAAGTGCTACAACAAATGCAATCAGGAAAAAACCCAGCCAGATGTAATTTAAAGCCATGAACAGAATTTTGTTCAATTTTCAGCATTTATTGCCAAAAAAGAAAACCTTTCGGCTAAAAGTTATAAAGATTAATAATATTGTATCAATTAAAAAGTTTTGATTTTTTCAATATTCTTTGTGATATTCGAATTGAAATTCTGAATATGGAAAAAGTAATTACAATCGAAGAGCTTAAAAAAGCCATAAGAAATGTTCCCGATTACCCTAAAAAAGGAATACAATTTAAAGATTTAACTACTCTTATAAAAGTACCGGAGTATTTTCAGTATATTATTGATGAACTTGCAGTTATGTACAGTGGCCGGGAAATTACCAAAGTTGTTGGTATCGAATCGAGAGGCTTCATATTTGGCGGGGCTCTTGCTTCGGCACTGGGAGCCGGTTTTGTTCCTATTCGAAAAGCAGGTAAACTACCAGCCGATTGCTATACTGTAAGCTACATACTCGAATACGGCAAAGATTCAATTGAAATTCACAAAGATGCGATAGAGCCCGGCGAAACCATACTCCTTCACGATGATTTATTAGCTACAGGAGGAACAAGCAAAGCTGCCATTGAACTTCTTAAAAACTTCAAGCCTGAAGAAATTTATCTGAATTATATTGTAGAACTTAACTTTTTGGAAGGCCGAAAGGCAATAGGAGACGAATACGATATTAGCGCGCTGTTACACTTTTAATTATCAATAAACCTTAAAAAAACTTTGGCCTAAAAGGAATTTTGATGGATGTTTTTTATTAAAGTGATCATTTTAAGCGTAATCGAAAAATGCTATTTTAGTAATATTAGCTTTCGATTACACTCTTTTTAACCTGCAATTTATCTTTTCTTCCTGTTTCGCTTTTTTGAATTTGAATATGAACCTCTGTCTCCAAAGTTGTTTTGTGGTTTTTCAGGTTTCGCCACGGTAACAGTAAGTTCCAAATCTTCAACAAAAGCATTTTTAAAAGAATGAACTATCTGCTTCTCAAATCGGCTATCGGCTTCAAAAAATGAGAAATTCCTGAGTAAATCAATTTTCCCGATTTCTATTTTATCCTTTGGGTTACATTCATTTATCAGGTTTATCAAATCGCCGGCTTTAAGCTGATGCTTTGTTCCCATATTTATATGGAATCTTGTAAAATTAGATGAATTAGATCGTCTTGAGCCCTTTCTTCCATCTCGATCATTCTCATTATTCCCTTTTGATTTTACGTTAAGATCAGGTGCATTCTTGTAATAATTCAGAAAGCGATTAAATTCTACAGAAACAAAATGTTTTATTAAATCTTCACGGCTCAGCCACTCAAGTTTTTTGTAAATAATTGGCAGATATTCATCAATCTTTTTTGAGTCAACTTCAATGTTTTCAACTTTGTCAATAAGATTAAAAAGTTGTTTCCCACAAATTTCACTTCCTCCCGGCACATCTTTACGCTCAAACTTTTTTCGGGTAATTTTTTCCAGATCTCTAATTTTTCCGGGTTCACGCGAATGAATAATAGAAATAGAAATACCCTTCTTACCGGCTCTTCCTGTTCTACCGCTTCGGTGAACATATACTTCTAAATCGTCTGGTAAATTGTAATTAATTACATGTGTTAAATCGTTAACATCTAATCCACGAGCTGCCACATCTGTAGCAACAAGCATTTGCAAATGTCTTGTTCTGAAACGCCCCATAACATGGTCGCGTTGCGCCTGTGATAAATCTCCATGTAAGGCATCGGCATTATATCCGTCCTGCATTAGTTTATCTGCAACATCTTTGGTTTCCTGCCTGGTTCGACAAAACACTATACCATAAATATTCGGATTAATATCGGCAATACGCTTAAGAGCCTCATACCTGTCGCGGGCATTAACAACATAAAATTCATGTGTGACATTCTCGGCACCTTCGTTTCTGTTTCCTATTGAAATCAATTCAGGATTATGCATATAAGTTTTAGCAATACGCTCAATCTCTTTTGGCATAGTAGCAGAAAACAACAAGGTTTGTCTTTCATCAGAGGTATTCGACAAAATGAAATCAAGGTCATCTTTAAAACCCATATTCAACATTTCGTCAGCCTCATCGAGTATCATCCATTTTACCTGGCCAAGTTTCAGTGCTTTGCGTTTAATTAAATCAACAACTCTACCAGGGGTACCAACAACTACATGAGCTCCGGCTTTAAGGTCCTTAATCTGACCCACAATATTTGCTCCGCCATAAACCGGCAAAACTTTAAACCCTTTAATATATTTTGAAAAACTTTGCAAATCTTTTGCAATCTGCAAACATAATTCGCGTGTTGGACATAAGGCAAGCGACTGAATTAGCTTATTTTCGGTATCGATTAATTGCAATACCGGTAGCCCGAAAGCAGCTGTTTTGCCTGTTCCTGTTTGGGCAAGTGCCACTAAATCTTTTTTCGACTCTAAAAGTGTTGGAATTGTTTTTTCCTGGATTGGTGTTGGATTTTTAAAACCCAATTCGTCTATAGCCCGTAATAATGCGGGAGCAAGACCTGTTTCATTAAATTGTATCATTTTAAATTATTTCAGATCCTGCAAAATTACCGCGCCAGTTATGTTTACCGGACCCTGTTATTACCACTGGACAAAACCCTCTAATAAGAATTCTGTCAAATATTTCAAATTAAGCCTGCAAAGGTAATATTATAATTGAATCTTCTATTCCTTGATCTACAGTATTTTAGATTATCTGATATAAAATGGGTATTAACCTCCATGTTTTCTACGAGTATTCGACATATACAGGATGTTTTTCCTGGATAAGCATTTCTCATTTTTTTTTAAATAAAAAGTATCAGACTGGCTCCCATAACCATCATTCCGCCAATTAACCCATAAATAGCAAGGTGAGGTCTGCCATATTCCCTGGCTGCAGGTAAAAGTTCATCAAGCGAGATAAATACCATAATTCCGGCAACAGAAGCAAATAAAAACCCGAATACTCCCTGGCTTAAAAAAGGAAGTAATACCAGGTATCCAAAAATAGCACCTATTGGTTCTGATAATCCTGATAAAAAAGATAACCTGAAAGCCTTTTTCTTGTCATTTGTAGCAAAATAAACAGGTACCGATACAGCTATACCTTCCGGTATGTTGTGTATTGCAATAGCAATAGCAATAGCTATACCATATGCAGGATCTGTTATTGCAGCAGTAAAAGTTGCCAATCCTTCGGGAAAATTGTGAATTCCAATGGCCAAAGCCGAAAAAAGACCCATTCGCATAAGTTTCTTCTTATCGAATTTCTTGTCGGCCATATCTTCAACCTTTTTAAGTTCATGGGGATTTTCGACAGAAGGTATTAGCTTATCTATTATTGCTATGAACAGAATACCAGCAAAAAACGCAAGGTAGGTCATCCAGTTGCCCATTTTATCACCATAAAATTCTATGAGTTCAATTTTTGCTTTCTGGAATATCTCAACCAGAGAAACATAAACCATTACACCGGCCGAAAATCCCAGGGATACAGACAGGAACTTTGTATTTGTTGTTTTCGAAAAAAAAGCAATTGTGCTTCCAATACCTGTCGAAAGGCCCGCAAATAATGTAAGTCCGAAAGGCAATAATAACTCGTTGAAAGACATAATTATGTTTTTTATTTCTGGTAATACCCTATTTATTAAAAAATCGTTTAAAAAAGAAAATTTTCCTTTTTCCTGACGGAATATAATCCTGTATATTTTTTGTTATATGTTGTGAAACAATTAATTACACAGAAGGTACACTAATGAGTATAGAGAGCTACACCAAGTTTTTCCGATAAGCATTTAATAATGCATATTGCTAATTTTTATAAGCTTGGTTTCATCAAGAATTTTAATTTTTCTCCCATGTAATTCAATAAGCCTGTCTTGTTTAAATTCCGACAGCAAACGAATTACTGACTCTGTGGCCGTTCCAACAATATTAGCTAATTCTTCGCGTGTAAGTGAGATTTGTAAAAAATTCTCATTATCGAGGTTAAACGACCACTTAAGATGAATTAAAACTTCGGCTAATCTTTCCCTAACTGTTTTCTGAGCAATATCGGTGATATAATCGTTAGCTTCCCCCAGTTCATTACAGGCAAGTTCGAGTAAATCCATGGCAAATTCGCCATTAGATTTTACGAAAGATTTCACCAGATCTCCCGGAATATAACAAATAACAGAATCCTCAATAATTTTGGTAGATGTACAGGCAAGTTCTCCGGTAATAGTTGACCTGAAACCCATAATATCGCCAGGTTTGGCAAATCGTATTATTTGATCTTTGCCATCAAATCCTGTTTTAAAAATTTTAATTATCCCTTTAACTACGCAATAAAATCCATTTATTCTATGGCCTTCCTCATAAATCATTTCTCCCCTTCTAAAAATTTCGGACCCGTTTTCAAGTGGAATTAAATCCAATTCTTCTTTTGAAAGATGTTTAAAAACAGTTTTTGTGCTTAAAAATTCTTTTAATTCATTGCTATCGCTGGAGTTTCTTATCATGGCATATTATTTTTTCTAAAGCAATAAAAATATAAAACCCTCAAAATTTTAAATCTGTTTTATAAAAAAATTATTAGACCTGGTGTTATGTGATACACACATTTTATATATAAACTTATAAAAGAAAGTCGATTTTTGCAATTGCCTTTTAAAACTAAGTAGCTTGCCTGTTTTTTGTTAATCTGTTTTCGCTTTTCTTTAAACCTTAAACATGTTGATTTGTTTACATCAATAAATACATAACTTGAATTAATAGGAAATTGTATTTACTTTTAAAATAAAAAGATATATGAAAGATTCAATAAATGTTAAATGGACAGATGGCATGAGCTTTGAAACCGAGATTGATGGTTATAAAATAAGTGTTGACGCAAAGGAAGAATTTGGCGGACAGGGTAAGGGTCCCAGACCCAAACCTTTAATGATGATGGCACTTGCCGGATGCACCGGAATGGATGTGGTGTCAATATTAAATAAAATGCGGGTTAATTTCGATGACTTCAATGTTATAGTTGATGCCGAACTTACCGACGAACACCCGAAACATTACCGTAAAATGCATCTTATATATAAATTTAAAGGCGAAAACCTGCCTCTCGATAAAATTGAAAAGGCCATTACCTTGTCACAGGAAAACTATTGCGGAGTAAGTGCATCATACAAAAAGGCCATGGAAATTACTTATGAAATTAAAATCAATTAGCTATTAAAACCTACCTGAAATCTTTTCTGAATCTTTTATTCCCGGAACTGTGTACTGCCTGCAACAATGTTCTTGCAGGGAATGAAAGCCTAATTTGTACCAAGTGTTTGTCTAATCTTCCGGAAACCGGTTTTTGGAAACAAAAAGACAATCCGGTTGAAAAATTATTATGGGGAAGGGCAAAAATAGAACATGCTTCTGCCTTTTTGTTTTTTGAGAAAGGCTCATCGGTTCAAAATATTTTTCACCACTTTAAATACAGAGGCAAAAAAGAAATTGGCTACTTGCTGGGTAGAATGTACGCATCAAAACTCAAGGATTCATTTTTTTCTGAGATAGACCTGATTATACCTGTTCCCCTGCATAAAAAGAAACTACGCAAAAGAGGCTACAATCAAAGTCTGATTATTTCACAAGGGCTATCAGAAATCCTGGAAAAACCTGTCAATAATACTACTCTTAGCCGGAAAAAATTTACCTCAACACAAACAAAAAAGAGCAGGTACGACAGGTGGTTAAATGTAAAAGATATTTTCTCTGTTGAAAATGAATCGCTACTTGAAAACAAGCATATCTTACTGGTTGATGATATTATTACTACCGGAGCCACTACCGAATCGCTTATACATACCTTGACAGAAATACCCGGAATTAAGATTTCTGTTGTAGCACTGGCTGTAGCTTAAGCTACACATCATATAGAATTTATGTAATGTGTTTACATTTATTGAGAAGTTAGGCGTCATTCCCCACATCAGCACCCCTGGAATAGATTGTAAAATAAGATATCTATTCCTAAAGAGCTGATTAATTTCTATCGCTAACGATAAATTTTCAAAATGCTGATTAATAGTAAATTATGATTTTAAAAATTTACCGTTAGTCAGAATTGAACAGCAAGGTAGAGAGCTGCTACAAGATAAAAATATCTTAACTTTGAACAGATGATTTTAGACTGACAGAATTGGCAATTTTTAAATTATGAGTAATGCAAAAATATCGATACGTTTTTTTGACGACCGCGAAGTACGTGCTATTTGGGACGAAGAAAATGCCAAATGGTGGTTTTCGGTGTTGGATATTGTTGCTGTGCTTACTGACCAATATGATTATGCCAAAACACGCAACTATTGGAAATACCTTAAAGCCAAGTTAAAGAAAGAAAATAATGAAGTGGTTAGTGCCACTACCCAGTTGAAGCTTCTTGCCCCA
>JAFGVA010000129.1 GCA_016938235.1 Bacteroidales bacterium
AAACAGAAAGAATATAAAAAGGTTTATGGCAGTCAACTAACGCTTGACTTCTGATACCTCGGGGCTCTGCCCCGGGGTTGTTCATTTCAGGCTTTTTATGTAAATTTAGTAGACCTTAATTCAAACCTATGCGGTATCGAAGAATATTAATTGCCGTTCATGACTCAAAGTATTCAGAACGAACGGCCAGACTCGGAATAAGTCTTGCTAACGATTTATCTGCTGAGCTTACTTTGGTATATGTGGTAGAATCGGTATATACAATTGGTAGTATCGATTCGGGAATACTTCCACAGGAATCCGAAAAGGAAAACATTGCAAAAGGTCGAAAAATTCTTGAGGGTTTTATTGCTAAATATCCGGTGTATAATAACTATCAGCTGATAGTAAAAACAGGCGATCCTTCCACAGAAATTTTAAAACAAGCCGGCCAATGGAAAGCAGACTTAATTGTCATAGGTCGACATGGGCTCGAAAGTTTTAAGCATCTTGTTTTTGGCGGGGTTGTTGATGAGGTTGCTACGCATGCTCATATTCCGGTTATGTTGGTTCCTTTTACGAAATAATAATTATTGATTTTAGGCTCATTGCAAAATCTATATTATCTTTAAGTTCTTTGCAGGAAGGGTAAAATGAAATGTTTCCCCTGCAGATGCTGATTTAGTTCAATTCAAAAAACATCAATACTGATATGAAAAAACTTACAACCTTTTTGTTAATACCATTTTTCATGGCATGTACGAATCAAACTCCGGAATTAAGATTATCTGCATTGTTTGCCGATCATATGGTTCTGCAACAAGACTCTGAAGCTACTGTATGGGGAACTTCTGAACCAGGAGTTATTGTTAAAATTGAAACATCATGGGGAAAAACCAGCCAGATTAGAACTGATAAAGCTGGAAAATGGATGCTGAAAATTGGTACTCCTGAAGCAGGGGGTCCATACAATCTAACAGTTAAGGCCCGTAAAAGTACAATCGTTATAAACGATGTATTAATTGGAGAAGTTTGGTTATGTTCAGGGCAATCTAACATGGAAATGCCTTTAAAAGGTTGGCCGCCTGTAGATACCATAAATAATTCGGCAAATGAAATTGCGCAGGCAAATTATCCTGAAATTAGAATGTTTACAGTTGAAAAGGCTATTTCAATAAAACCAGAAACAAAGTGCAAAGGGAGTTGGGAGATTTGTAATCCTGAAAATGCCGGAGATTTTTCTGCAACGGCTTACTTTTTTGGCAGGGAACTACACAACAAATTAGATGTGCCGGTTGGACTAATTCACTCCAGCTGGGGAGGTACACCTGCCGAGTCATGGGCATCGGCCAAATACCTTTCTGAAATACCGGGCTACGAAGATATTGAAGAGAAAGTGGCCCTTTCGCAGAAAAAATCAAAAGAGTTTATGGAATGGTTAAACGGCATCGGAAAAGTTGATGACGACAGCATTTCACTCGAAGGTTCGTTTTATAACCTCGATTTAGATGATGGTCAGTATGCTGCCTCCGAATTTAACGATGAAGATTGGAGCACCATGGAATTGCCTTCACTTTGGGAGTCAAAAGAAGTTGGGACTTTTGATGGCGTAGTGTGGTTTAGAAAGACTTTTGAGATGCCCGATGTATATCCTGAAAGTCTGAGTTTATACCTGGGGCCAATCGACGATATGGATGTTGCCTATATTAATGGTGTTAAAGTTGGTGGAATTGAGGAAGGCGGTTTCTGGACAGCAGAACGGAACTACGCTATTCCTATGTCGGTAATTAAACCAGGAACAAACACCATTGCAGTTCGAGTTATAGATACCCGTGGTGGTGGCGGTATTTATGGTTCGAAAAATTTAGCCATAAGAAAAGGAGAAAAGGAAATTGTTAATCTTTCCGGTGATTGGAAATACCTTCCGTTAGCAATCTTTTTTCAGGGCGAACTATTTCGCTTTAAAGAAGATGACAGGAGCTACAGCAAGATGCCAAAAATGGAGCTTAGCTTAGATGCTAATACACCAACAACCCTTTACAATGCAATGATTAATCCTTTAGTACCATATACAATTAAAGGGGCAATTTGGTACCAGGGCGAAAGCAATGTTGGAAGAGGTAAGCAATATGAAACACTTTTCCCGGCAATGATTAAAAACTGGAGAGATGATTGGGAACTTGGGGATTTCCCGTTCTATTACGTTCAGATAGCACCTTATAATTATGGTGAAGTTGAGCCGAGTGCTACAGCTGAGTTACGGGAAGCACAAAGACTTACCTTAAATAAACCCAACACAGGAATGGTTGTAACAATGGATATAGGAAATCCATTTAGTATTCATCCCGGAAATAAGCAAGAGGTTGGCAGAAGACTTTCGCTATTAGCATTGGCAAACGATTACAATATGCCTGATATTAAATTCTCAGGTCCCATGTACAGCACTATGATAGTAAAAGATGGAAAAATTGTAATAAAATTTGATTATGCTGAAGATGGCCTGGTTTGTAAAGGTGATAAATTAACTTATTTCGAAGTAGCCGGAAATGATGGTGTTTTCTACGAAGCAAACGCAGAAATAGCAGACAATTCTGTTGTGGTTAGTTGTTCAAAAGTAAATGAACCTGTTCAAGTTAGGTTTGGATGGAGAGATACAGCAGAGCCCAATCTGTTTAATTCTTCTGGATTGCCTGCTTCTCCTTTTATTACAAAAGTAGTCGATTAATAAAACTGACTTCTTTTATTCTTTTTTCGGCGATTATTCCTTAAATTTAGAAATAAGCATAGCTTACATAAGGAATAATCGCCTAAATTATTATGATACTTACAGTTACACTAAATCCGGCAATTGATAAAATTCTTATCCTGGATGAATTTGTGCTTCATAAACTGCACAGGCTGGAGAAGGGTGAAATGAGTCTTGTTGTACCGGGTGGTAAAGGGGTTAACATTGCTCATAATTTAAAAAAGCTTGGGAATACCGTTGCTACAACAGGGTTTGCAGGAGGACACTCAGGGCATTTGCTTTGCGAAAGATTACGAATCGAGGGTATTTCAACCAGTTTTGTATTTACTAACGGAGTTACACGCACAAATACTTCTATTTTAGACAGGAAAAATGAAACACTCACAGAGATAAACGATTTCGGACAGGAGATATCTGCAGAAGATGTGAGTTTCTTTATTGAAACCTACGATCGATTACTACACAGAATCAGGATAGTTGTTATTGCAGGTTCTTTGCCCAAAGGGGTTGATCCGACCATACTTACAGAACTTATTCAGCTGGCATCAAAAAAAGGTAAACAGGTAATTGTACATACATTATCCGATTACACCGAAGAATGCATGAAAGCCTCTCCTTATTTAATAGTGCCTGATATGAGAAGTCGCCATGAGTTATTCGGGAAAAAAATTGATGGAATTGCCCAGTTTCTTGAAGCAGGCAGGCATATTCTCATGCATTCGCCACATACTCAGGTAGTTTGTTTTATACACCGAATAGAGAATGTCGTTGCGGTAACCCGCGATAAATCATATATACTCCGACCAAAAGATTTGAAGATTGTTAATATGCTTGGATATGGCGATGCCTATGTTGCCGGTTTTATTCATGCCCAGGATAAAGGATTGCCTTTAAAAACAATTTTACGATACGCATCAGCAGCAGGCTTAACCGATGTTGAAGATTTATACAAAGAAATAAGAGATATACATTTGATAGATAAGAACATTAAACGAATAGATTTGGAGGAGGTTGAATGAAGCATGTTGAAGAATATATGTTCAGGGATTTAACCTCGGTGAATGAAAATTCAATAATCCGTAGGGTTATTAATACGATGAGATTGCATAGATTATGTGTTGTACCGGTAATTAATAATCTGGGTGAATATATAGGGTGCATAAATGAGCTAAGCATTCTTGATGTTGCAATTCCTATGTATATGAAGTCGATATACAACACTTCGTTTATGGCTGATATTGACCAGATTACAAGTAATCTTCATTCTATTCTTAATGAAAAAGCAATTAAACTTGTCGATAAAAACTACCCTTGGGTATCTCCGACAGATTCGATGTCGTATGCTGCCGATTTGCTCTACAGGCATAAGGTGAATATGTTGCCGGTTTTGGAAGGAAAAATGGTAGTAGGCATGATTTCACAAATCGAAATCCTGTCTGTTTCACTTGATAAATAATAACAACGTATGGCCAATATTATTGGATTCATAGATTTTTCCGGGGCACATACCATTATTACACTGGTAGTATTCCTGCTTACCTTTACCTTTATTACAACAGAAAAATTGCCTAATGCAATAGCGGCATCTGTTGGAGCTTTTTTGCTGGTTGCATTTCATATTTTATCGCAGGAAGAAGCAATCGGTTTTATTGATTTTGATACCATAGGCCTCTTATGCGGGATGATGATTACTGTGGCCGTAATGCGAAAATCAGGCCTTTTTGAATATATAGCAATAAAAGGGATAAAGTTTGCTAAAGGCGATCCCTGGAAAATTCTTGTTGTACTTTCAATTGTAACAGCAGTATTATCAGCATTTCTCGATAATGTTACAACGGTATTGATAATTGTCCCCCTTACTTTTGCAGTAGCCGAAGCAATAAAAATAAATCCAACGCCGATTTTAATTTCAGAAGTTCTGTTTTCAAATGTTGGTGGTGCTGCCACACTGATTGGTGATCCGCCAAATATTATGATAGGTGGATCAACACATCTCGGATTCACAGATTTTATTTATAACAATACACCTGTTGTTATTATTACCTGTTTTGTGATTTTCTTTTTACTCCGACTTATCTATTATAAAAAACTCAAAGCTGTTGAAATCGATACATCAAAAATTATGGCTTTTGATGAAAAACGGACCATACAGAACAGGAAATTATTTTTTACCAGTTTGGCGGTTTTTGCTTTTATTATCCTGGCATTTATTACGCAACACATTCATATGGTGAGTCTGGCAAGTGTTTCTTTGGGCGGTGGTTTTATTATGATGATGGTAACACGTCAGGATCCCGAAGAAACCTTAAAGGAAGTTGAATGGCCTACGCTCTTCTTTTTTATTGGCTTGTTTATTATTGTTGGTGGCCTGGAAAAAACCGGGGTGATTGCTGCAATTGCCGATAAAATGACCGAGGCTACAAACGGCGACATCGAAATGGCCACCCAGGCGGTTTTATGGATTTCAGCTCTTTGTACTACCTTTATTAACAGTATTCCTTATACAGCAACCATGATATCCGTAATTCATGACATGGGTATTGTTATAGGTGGAAATATTGATCCAATTTGGTGGGCTCTCTCATTAGGAGCATGTTTTGGCGGAAATGGAACCATAATTGGGGCAGCCGCAAATATTATTGTTGCCGGTTTTACCCAAAAAACTTCACATCCCATAACATTTAAAGAATACGCTAAAGTTGGAATTCCATTAATGCTGGTTTCAATTGTTATTGTATCGGTCTATCTCCACCTTGTTCATTTTGTATTCTGATTTATTTTATTCGAAATAATCTTAAGATATTAAAATGGATGAATCGATTTAATAGCTATTATTGTATGTACGTTAAGTAAAGTTGTTCTGATGCCTAAAAAGCTACTCATAATACTATTTCTGGTTGGTTTTTTAAAGGGGGTTTCTGCCCAGGATAAAATTCATGATTTTACATTGTCAATCATCGACACAACAGAATCAGAATATTTCCAGGCTTCTGATATTTTTAACTGGATTACTCTTAATATCAGTTATGATACCCGTGCTTTTAAAAAGTTATTATTCAACAACTATTCTCCCGAAGAAACGCTAAAAAGACGAAAAGGATTATGCTTCGAATATGCCACACTTTTTTCTGCGATGTGCCAGTCAGTAGGTATCGAATCGTATATGATAAATGCATACGATAAAGGAATCGAATATTATAAAGGAAAGCCTATTATTCGCACTAAACATTCAATTAACGTATTTTACAGCGATAGTACATGGCATTTTGTTGATGCTACGGCCGGAAGTGGAAGTATATATGCCTGTCCGAATTTCTACAGAAAGGCATTACAAACTTTTTTCGATGTGCCAGCTGCCAAAACCGATTTCAAATTCCAGGTTCATCAGAATTACGATTATTTCGATATAATTACAGATAAGCTGCCTGGTAAGTTTTATCCCTTAGATCCAAAGTGGTATCAGTCTCAAAATCCTTTAAGTTTTTTTTACTTCCTGAACGATTCTTTTCCAGAAACTGTTGAATATATCAATTATGAAGAAGAAATTGAAAATGTCAGGTTTAAGGATCTTACAGATTTCTATCGACTGGAAGCTTTCAATGGATTAAAGTATAATCCAAATAATTATTTCGATTTAGGTTTGGCATATTCCAATTGCTCAAATAAATATATTCTGGATAGAGAAATTAACGAAACCAATAAATGGCAGTTTGAGAAATACCTGGAGGATTATGATCTGATTTCAGAATCCTTTTCAAAATATTTAAATATTGCAGACTCTATATACCGAATAAGAAAGTTTGAACTTAAAAAGCTGAACAGTGATCATGGCAGGCTTACCAAAAAAATAGATACAAAGGCAAAATCGGCTAAAAGCTCATTTAGGTCAGTTCAGGAAAGGTACTGGAGAAAAGATTTTTCCTATGAAAAAAAACAAGGAAACCTTCTTCTCAAATCAGAAAGGTTAAAACTCAGATATCTGGAACCTGTATACAGTTTCGATTCTGTAGCTGTTGATAGTGCAGAGCTTGCTGCATTATTTGAAGAAGCTATGCAGTTTAAACCTTTGGAGGATTCACTTACAGTGCTTGTTGATTCCTTATTTGATGATATTGATAATAAATTCCGGCGCGATGCTATATTAGATGATAGTATTAACTATGAGAACTTCTTATTTTCCCGGTTTATTAATCAATTGTTTTATTTTGTTCAGAAAGGTGATGAAGATATGATTAAAATTTTTGTCGATTCGATGCAAATGGCATATTCTGATATTGCTAATCTTCTGTTACAGAAAAAGGGTACTAAAAAGGTATTACAGGAAGAGGCCGGCAATTATTATTCAAACAGCAGCCAATTGTTATCGGGTATGTCAAATCAAACAACTATTTTAAAGAAGCTGTTTCAGAAAGGAAATTATACCGATTCGATACGTACGCTGCATAATCAATTGCTCGACAAACAGATTAACTACTATCAGCAATCGATGAAGTATACCCGAAAACTTGCTAACCATAATAATTTGCAGGCCGATTTTCGCAAACAAAATCTCAGGGCATTAAAAAACCAGAGGAAACTGATCAAAAGAGAGTACAAGTATTTTAATGTGTGGAATGAGACCCTCATGTCTAGGGAAACGGCATGGTATGAAAAGGATAAAGAAATTGCCAAACAAATAAAGTCCCAGGCACAAAAGAATCAACGGACAGTTATCTCAAAGATTAAGAAATACGAGCTTCAAAAAGAAAAGCACCCAAGTGAAAAAGAATTACAATAATATTTACAAATAATCTTCCGAAGTATCGTGTTTAATGAAGGGAGCAACAGCCCTGTTAAATATTCCCTGAACATAAGAAATAGCCATACCATAATTGCTTACCGGAATTTGGTTTTCAATGGCTTTTTTTAACCGGTTTTGTAGTTGTTTTTGAGTTATCATACAACCTCCGCACTGTATCACAAGCGAATATTCTTCGATTGGTCTGGGTAGGTTATCCAATCCGGCAACAGTATCGTATTCAATTTTTTTTCCCGTATAATTACTAATCCACCGGGGGATTTTTACCCTCGCGATATCATCGCATGAAACATGATGCGTGCAGGATTCAAGCAAAAGAACGCGATCGCCGTCTTTAAGTTCAGATATTTTTGGGGTACCCTTAATGTAATTGTAAAAATCTCCTTTTTGGCGGGCCAATAAAATACTAAAACTGGTAAGCGGAATATCTTTAGGGATTGATGCGTCAGCTTTCAGAAAAACCTGGCTGTCGGTAACAGCCAGTTTGGGTTTGATTTTGGTTTTTCTCAGGAATGAATCTACTTCTCTTTCCTTTAAAATAATAGCTGTACAATCATTGTCAAGAATGTCACGTATGGTCTGAATCTGTGGTAATATAAGTCTGCCTTCTGGTGCTTCAACGTCAATAGGTGTAATAAGCAACACAATGTCGCCATAACTTACCAAATCACCCAGAATTGATGGTTTTTTCCAGGCTGTTGAAGGCATTTCTTTATTGATGGTCTTTATCAGCACTTCAACCTGAGATTTTGTTGCCTGTTTTGTGCTGAATTCAATAATATCCTGATTTGTCTTTGCCTTGATTGTTTTAATAAACTCCTTATCAGGCCTAACAAGATCACTTTTATTGTGGAGGATAAGATAAGGTATTTTGTAATTTTCAAACTTGTCTATCAGGTTGGACTCATAACTTTCAAACCTGTTTTGTGAAATTACAAGAATGGCTAAATCTGTACTTTCTATTGCTTTTAGTGTTTTGGCGATTCTAAGATTTCCCAGTTCTCCGGTATCATCAATTCCGGCAGTATCAATAAAAATTACCGGGCCAATTCCATGAATTTCAACCGATTTTTTAACGGGATCCGTTGTTGTTCCGGCAACATCTGATACAATAGCAATATCCTGGCCCGAAAGCAGATTAATGATAGAGCTTTTGCCATTATTTCTTCTTCCGAAAATTCCAATATGAGGTTTGTTATCTCTTCCCTTATTCATCATGCGATAAACCCTTTAGTCCAGTAAATCATTCAACGTGAACCCTTCTTTTAGTAAGCTGCCGGGTTTGAGAATACGTTGTAATTTTTCTTCAGAAATAACCTGCAAGTCGCTGTTGGCTTCAAATATCGATTGTTTATTCTGGATCATATGAGCAGCCAGTTTCGATGAAAGATTATAGCCAATATAGGGTACTAAAGCTGTTGTTATTGAAGCGCTGTTGAATAAAGCCTCTAAGGAGCTTTTCGTGTTAATTTCGAGGCCGGCGAATAAATTTTCTTTTAATGTTTTGTTGCACGAAATCAGCAGTTTAAGACTTTCCAGTAAGGCATGCCCTATGGTTGGGAGGTATGCGTTTAATTCAAGACAGCCCTGAGCACACAACGATGCAATGAGGCTGTCGTTCGCGTAAATTTTATGCGCGGCACTTATTACAAATTCCGGAATTACCGGGTTTACTTTTCCCGGCATAATAGAGCTTCCCAGTTGTTTCCTGGGAATCAGCAACTCTTTATTGGCTATATCTGACGACAACAGCCTGATATCATTGACCATCTTTTCAAGATTTACAGCATGGGCTTTTAGAATACCGTGAACTTCAACTAAAGAATCGAGGTTGTTGGTTGCATCGTAAAGGTTTTCTCCGCGGGTAATCGGGAGTTGTGTTATTTGTTGCAGGGTGCGGCTTACTTCCATAATAAAAAAACGGGGAACAGTTATACCTGAGCCAATAGCGCTGCCGCCAAGGTTAATAATCTTAATTCTTTCAAAACATTTGGAAATTCGCCACCAGTCGCGGGAAAGTGCATCGCTATAGGTACTGAAAAGCCTGCCAAACGAGCTGGGAACAGCTTCCTGCATTTGAGTGTAGCCTTTTCTAAGATCGTTTATGTGTTTTTTTTCAAGTTGCTCAATGTCAATTCTCAAATCATTTATAGATTCTTCTAAACTTACGAGTAACTGTATGGTTGCGACTTTTAGCGAGCTGGGTATTACATCGTTCGTCGATTGAAACAGATTGGCATCTTCAATAGGATCTGCCAGCCTGTATTCTCCCGGCTTTCCCCCCAAAATTTGGATGGCCCTGTTTGCAATAATTTCATTCACATTCAGATTAATGCTTGTGCCTGCTCCACCCGATATTGCCGGTACTATAAAACTATTGAAATGTTGCAGTTGAATTATCTCACCTGCAGCAGTGATTAATGCATTCAGTAGCTTCTCAGAGGGTATTTTAATTTTTATATTCTGAATACCTGTTTTTTCATTAGCACGCTTAAAAAAATCTGATGCAGTTAAATAACACGCTTTTTTAACCTGACCCAAAGCCATGAACCATTCAGGATGAAATTGATTTTGATCCGGAAAGTTTTCCCTGGCTCTGACTGAATGTATGCCGTACAAAGATTCAGCCGAAATTTCTTTTTTTCCTATGAAATCTTGTTCTATTCTGTATTTTGTTGCTGGCATGCAACAAAAATAGGTGTTAATAAGCAGATTGGCAAGAGCACTTGAAAATGAAATATCTTCCTCTTTAAGCCTTACTGGTACAATGTTATTCCCATGTAAATAAAATGTGAATTTTTAATAAGGGTTAAAGATTCAAACTGAATTAATACTATCTTTGCATTGATTATTTTTGAATTTCTTAATTTATTTAATAGTCTAAAAGAAAATTAGGTAAAAACTTACACTTATTTCTTAACATGGTCAGAAAAGTATAAAACCATGAGTTAATACAATAAATGCAAAAATTAAATAATATGAAACTATTACGATCAACCCTATTGTTACTTGCTGTTGCAATTGCTTTTGCAGCATGTAAAAAATCAACAGATAAATCATCGGAAACCACACAGGGCGAAATGATATCTCAGGAAGAGATTGAAAAAGGATTTGAAGAGGTAATTTTTCCTTTACCAGAACCCATGAGTGTATATCAGATGCTTGAAAATATTGGTGCCAGCTATGCAAAAGAAGCTTTAAATCCGGTTGCCTCCGCTGAAAAATACTTTACCAGTAATATTAAATCTGTTAATGTAGGAGTATATGGAGCCGATTTGTCATATACGCTGGTTTATAATAAAAAAGACGATATCGATTTATACTCAAAAACATTAAAGAAACTTGTCGATGATCTGGATATAAAAGTAAATTACCGGTCACTTGTTAGTGAAGAGTCTAAAGAAATGGCAATGAGCAACGACTCCCTGATAAAACTTTCAAGTGAAATTTTCTTTGATATTTATGAGTTTCTTTACAAAGAAAGTGATCCGGCAATGGCAGTATTAATGGCCAACGGTTTCTACGTAGAAGGATTATACATTGCTACACATATTTCAGAAGAAACGTTCAATAATATTGAGATGGTGAAGATTATTTACGGTCAATCTAAACCTTTGGAAGAAATTATTAAGCTTAACGAAAAGTTTGGCGATAATGAATACATAAGTGCTATTCAGGGTTCACTTATTAAACTTAAAGAATTATACGATTCAACTGATGGAAGCTTAACCGAGGAACAGCTTAAACAAATTACTACCATTATTGAGTCGATTCGGGAAAGTATGGTATCGTAATTCAAATCTAAAAATATTAGTAAGGCTGTTTTTGGTTGATTTATGCTTCCGGAGGCAGCTTTTTACTTTAATTTCTGTTCATGAACGAATCTATCTTAGAAGCATTGATGCGACTTTTTGGTTTGGTGGCTTATGTAAATGAGCAGGGTCAACCAAACATTGAACGCGATGTTGTTTATGAATATCTTCAGCGTCAGTTTAATAACGAACTGGTAGATAAATACCTGGGTGTATTTGATAAATTTATTAATGAATACCATCCGGATCTTACTGACAAGTCTGACGATCAGCGGCATGAGCTAAATAATGTTAATAATAAGGCCGCAACAGAATTATGTAACAAGATAAACCTTGAATTACAACAAGAGCAAAAGATTATTGTAATGGTTTACCTGCTCGATTTCATCAGCAGCGGTGAAGAACTATCATCTTACCAGTTTCAATTTGTTGAGGAGGTTTGTCATAAGCTAAATATTTCGAAAGAAGAATACCTTGCTACCCGCTATTTTACTTTCAACGAATTTGAAAAGATAAGCGCTAAAGAAAATCTTCTGTTTGTAAATTCAGATAAGAAACCCAGTAATACAAAGATTAAGAACCTGTATATCGATAAAATTGAAGGACAAATAGTTGTTCTGCAGATTCCATCAACAAAAACCCTGGTATTCAGGTATTATGGTAGGCAGGAGCTTTATCTGAACGGGCATAATATAAAGACTAACCGTTCTTATATTTGGGCACCGGGTTCCGTAGTAAAGAATACCAAATTCGGAAGTATTTACTACATCTGGGTGGCAGGTCAATATATTAAAGCTTCTACAAAAAGTCAGTTCAACTTTATCGCCAGCGAAATAGAATTTTCATACGGTAACAGTCCGAATGGAGTGAAACGTTTTAACCTGAACGAAGAATCGGGCAGGCTTATTGGGATTATTGGCGGTAGCGGTAGTGGTAAATCTACTCTGCTTAAAGTGCTGGCCGGAGTAATTAAACCAAACTACGGTACCATTAAAATTAATGGTCACGATATACACGAGAAAAGAGAAGAACTGAAGGGGTTGATTGGCTATGTACCACAGGATGAGTTTCTTATTAAAGAGCTTACTGTTTTTGAAAACCTTTTTTTTGCAGCGCAGTTTTCCTTTAGCAGGTTTTCCAATAAAGAACTTACCGAGATGGTTGAGAAAGCCTTGCTTGATTTTGACCTGTTAGAAGCCAGGGATTTACGTGTAGGGAATGCACTAAACACCTATTTAAGTGGCGGACAGCGTAAACGTCTGAATATTGCCCTGGAGCTTATAAGGGAACCGGCCGTGTTTTTTGTTGATGAACCAACTTCGGGATTATCCTCGGCCGACTCTGAGAAGGTTATGAACCTGCTCAAACGGCAGACTTATAAAGGTAAACTGGTTTTTGCAAACATTCACCAGCCTTCATCGGAGTTATATAAATTATTTGATAAACTGCTGGTTGTTGACCAGGGGGGGCGTGTAGTTTATTACGGTAACCCTTTAGATGCCATAGGCTATTTCAAGCACATAAACCATTATGTTGATGCCGATACTAGTGAGTGTCTGAGTTGCGGTAATATTAATCCCGATCAGATTTTAAGAAATATTGAAGCCAGGGTAGTAGATGTAAACGGAAGACTAACCCGTAAGCGGAAAACCCTGCCCGAAGAATGGTACAACTTGTATATGGACAAGATTGATCCGATAATAAGGGGCATAAGGCGACCCTTCCTGAAAGAGATACCTGAGAGCCAGTTTAAGGTACCGGGAAGGAAGAAACAGTTTAAGTTGTATTTTAAGCGCGACGGTTTAGCAAAACTCAAAAACAGTCAGTATCTGTTTATTACCATGCTTGAGGCTCCGGTTCTGGCCTTATTGCTCGCTTTTTATACCCGAAGTTCGCGCGATCCCGACGGTAATATAACATCCTATTTATTTGGATTGAATCACAATATTCCGGCTTACTTGTTCATGGCCGTTATTGTTGCTATTTTCCTTGGACTTGTAATAAGTGCCGAAGAAATTTTTCGAGACAGGAAACTGCTCGAACGTGAAAGGTTTTTGAATCTGAGCCGCTCAAGTTACCTGTTTTCCAAGACTACCATCATGTTTATGATTTCAGCTTTCCAGATGTTGTTATTTGTTCTTATTGGCAATTATATCCTGGAAATTAAAGGTATGACCTGGAGGTACTTCCTGATATTGTTTTCGGCAGCTGCCTGGGCAAATATGGTTGGATTAAATATTTCTTCGGGACTAAAATCTGTTGTTACAATTTATATTCTTGTACCACTTATTCTGGTACCTCAATTGCTATTTAGCGGCGTGGTAGTCGATTTTCATAATCTTAACAAGTCATTTCAGTCTTTTAAATATGTTCCTACGGTTGGAAATGCAATGACTTCGCGCTGGGCATACGAGGGAATTGTTATTGCTCAGTATAAGCATAATCCCTTCGAGAAGCGTTTCTTTGAATCAGAACTTGATATGAGCGACGCATTGTTTATCAAGGCCTACCTTATTCCCAAACTTAAAGACAAATTTGATTATATACAGAATAATATTAACGACAGAACCCAATTCACTGAAGTAAACACAACATTAAAATTACTTAGAAACGAGATTCAGAATTTAAGCATAAAACGAGGCGTTGATAATTCAGAATTAATTTCAAAGCTTACCATTGAAACATTTAATCCTTATGTTCATGAGCAATTAACAGATTTTCTTAACCATTCCTGGCAATATTATCATGGCATTTACCTTTCTGCCTTAAAAAAGGAAAATAAGACTTATTCTGAACTATTGGATGAAAAGGGAGGAAGGGAAGCCCTGGTGGCTTATAAAAACAAATATTACAACGATCAGCTTGCGGCCCTTGTAAAGAATGAAAAAGAAATACAACACTTTTTTATTCATGGCAGTAATATTATAAAACTAAAGGACCCGATATACACACTTCCTCTGGCAAATAACGGCAAGGCACATTTTTATGCTCCTTATAAGCGCCTTCTTAATACCTACATCGATACTTTTTGGTTTAATATTGTGCGAATATGGGTAGCAATCGTTATATGGTTTATAATACTGTATTTTGATGTTTTATTCAGGCTTATTTCATACGTCGAAAACTTCAGACTTAGAAGACTTAGCAGGCGGACGATGAAAATTCTGAGTAAACAATATGGGCTAAAAACGGTTAAATAAACAGATTATTAGTAAATTAATACTTGTTCTGTTTAACCCAAATACCATGTTAAATATTGATAAACCCTTTCCCATTTATGTAATTTCAGGCGGTAAAGGACTGGCCGGTCATACAATGGTACATTCACTTATTATTCAATATCCCGATGATAAGTTGAATGTGAATGTAATTCCGAATGTGCAAAGCGACGAAAAAATAATTGAAGTTGTTCAAAAGGTCAAAAAAGCAGGAGGTTTACTGACACACACGATGGTAAATTCTACCTTGCGTCGAAGATTGATAATGGAGTGTGAAAAACAGGGTGTACGCGAAATAGATTTCATGGGGCAATTATCAGATTTTCTCGAAGAAGAACTCGGATTTAAATCTATTAATGTGCCTGGTTTATACCGAAGGATTAATTCGCAATACTTCGATCGGATTGAAGCGATGGAATATACTCTGAATCATGACGATGGTTTAAATCCAGGCCGCTTACACGATGCGGAAATTGTATTAACAGGCGTTTCAAGAAGTGGTAAAACTCCCCTGAGTGTTTATATGTCGATGTTTGGATGGAAAGTGGCAAATGTTCCTCTTGTGAAGGGAATTGATCCACCTAAAGAACTGTTTGAAATTAATCCTCAGCGTGTTTTTGGATTAAGTATAAATTCAAGTCATTTAATATCTCAACGACATAAAAGACTTTCGCAGATGGGCGATTTCGATGGCACAAATTATATCGATCAACAAAAAGTTCGTCAGGAATTGCAATTTGCTAATCTTGTATTTGAAAGAGGTGGATTTACAAAAATTAATGTTACAAACAAACCGGTTGAAACCAGTGCAAATGAGATAATTGGACTGATTTCTGACAGATTTTCTCACGACGAAAGAAAACATCAGAAACCAGAAGATAGTTAGTGTTTAATCCTGCGAGGATTTTAAACCCGCGCAGGGTTAAGCTAACTAACTCTTATTCAATGCCATTCAACCGGATAATTATCTTGCCCAGTATTTCTTTAAGCTTGTAATATTCGTCAGTTGTTAAGGTGTCTTCTCCAATATTGTCAACAAGACTTTCGGGTATCTTTTGAGCTTTCAGTTTTAGTTTTTTGCCTGCATCGGTAAGTTTGATAAGCACTTTGCGTTCATCATCTTCCATACGTTTTCTTTCCAGCAGTTGCTGTTTTTCCATTCGCTTCAGAAGAGGCGTAATAGTATTGGTGTTCAGAACCAGCGTGCTGGCAATCTGATTTACTGTTAAACCATCTGTTTCCCAAAGCACCAAAAGAACCAGGTATTGAGGATAAGTAAGTTCCAGTTTTTCAAGTAATGGCTGGTATTGTCTTATTACCAACCTTGATGCAGCATACAATGGAAAGCACAGTTGGTTTTTTAATTTTAATTTTTCGAAACTCATAATAAGGTTAAATAAAAAGGTGCAGAAGTATTTTCTTTAACCAACCAATAGAACAAACCAAACCTCTACGAAAATACCTCTGCACTGAGAATCTTACATTAATATTTTAATTTTTAAGAATCTTATCAATATCCGAAACAATTTTTTCAGGTTTTATGGTTGGAGCAAAACGCTTAACCGGTTTTCCTTCCTGGTCGATTAGAAACTTAGTAAAGTTCCATTTTATTTTTCCTCCCAGAATACCGCCCTTTTCTTTTTTCAGGTATTTAAAGATCGGATGCGCATTTTTTCCGTTTACATCAACCTTTGAAAACATGGGAAAACTAACCCCGTAATTTATCAGGCAGTTTTCCTGTATGTCTTTTTCCGATCCTGGTTCCTGGTTACCAAACTGATTACAGGGAAATCCCAAAATAACCAAACCTTTATTTTTATATTCTTTGTAGAGTTTTTCCAAACCCTCATACTGAGGTGTTAATCCACACTTGCTGGCTGTATTCACTACCAGAACAGCTTTTCCTTTAAATACTTCCATGCTAATTTCATTTCCTTGAATGTTCCTAGCCTTAAACTCATGAAAATTGTTTTGCATCTATTATTGTTTTTTAAAATCGTAAAAGATAAAATCGTAAGCGATACAAATATATGAAAAAATATCGCACGCGACATATATTTAACAAAGTTTTAACGAATTTTAATCTGGCTTAAATATTTCGTTTTAACAAAGTCACAACTATGAACATTGAACTATGAAGTATGAACTTTGAACTAGAAACTTAAAACCTCACCCGGATTCCCGGCCCAAACAAAAAGAAAAACCTGTCAGCTGGTGGTAATTTCACATCCGACTTATTACTCAGCAGATAACCACAACCCAGGTATAAGGGGAAACTAAATTTACTGCTCTTGGTTGTTGGTGAAACACTACCCAGTACTACCATACTCAGATCCATTCCTTCTGATAGGTTAAAAGCATTTAATGCAAGAAAGCCGGCACCGATTTTATAGGGCCTGTAGGTGTTTATTTTGTCCGGATGATAAAAGCTGAATTCAGCAATCATCGCCATGCTTATTCCACTCAAAGAACCCAAACCCGATGTGGTGTCTTTGGGGTAAATTGTTAAGAGTCCGGCCGGGAAAGAAACATCTATATTAAATGAATAGTTGCGTTTCAATATTATTTCAACTTCTTTTTCGAAGCCTTCGCCACCGTATTTCGATTTATCATGCGAAATCACAAGATTTATACGACTCCACTCATCCAGCGAATATGTTGGTTTACGTATGTATTTATTCAGGCTAAAGTCGCCGCTAAAATTATCTTTTTTGCTGTAATGCCCTCCTCTGGGCGATTCACCCGATGGACAAATAACAATATTGTCTATCGTTTTCATCTCAATAAGCTCATTATTCTTGCCCGAAATCTGAACCTTAACAGTTAGGTATTGCTTACCGAATAAATCTTCATCGTCAATCTTTGAGGCATTAAATGTAAGGGTGAGATCTCTAATAACATCGTCATATAAAATGGGTTCTTTAACGCCCGATATTCTGCGACCAAAGTCGCCATAATTCACAAAAACAAAATCCAGTTCGCGTGGTCTCTGGTATTCTGTAACATTAAAAAAATGTCCCGTTGGATTCGAGTAATTGTATATCGTTAGCTTTCTTTTTGAGATATCTAAGGGTACCTTAAGTTTATAAAAAACTTCTTTCTCACTTTTTATTAAGGTATCGTATGTAACATTAAGTAGATCTTCAAAGTGAAAATCAGCCTTATGTAAGCCGTCACCATCAATTTTTAAATCAAAAGTTTCGCCCGGGTAAATGGTTGTGGATTCTTTCCAGTCGCCCCCCTCATGCAATACGCTTATTTTGCTTATTGAGGTTTCAGGTGTTATACTTACGTTTGTAATGAATTGAGGTAAATCGCCATCCTTAATATACAGATACCCTGAAGTGTTGTAATGCAGGTTATAAGGTCGAAGAACACATAGGGTTTTGTTGTTTGCCAGCCTTTGTTTGGTAAATATTTCAGCAATCAGGTTTCCTCCGGGAGCTTCCTGGGCTTCAACCCGGTATGTTTTCTGCAGTTGTAATAGATTGCTGCTTTCAAGCTGAATTTCAATCCCTTCAAGCTTGGTTTTTTCGCTTAATGTAAGTTCCGAATTATCCATGCTCAGAAACTGAAGTCTGCTGGCTTTCACATTAAATGTGAATTCAATCGGCGCTATACTGTATTTAATTTCTCCTTTTTCAGACAGGCTGGGTTTATTTGCAATAAGAAGAGCGGTTAATGGCTGTAAACCCAGTTTTTTTGGTATGATATGAAGAAAAACCTTGTCGTTTTCCGAGGTAAACCTGTAATCAATATTATCGGTAGTTATCCATTCGTTCGAAATATTCAGGTTTTTTGTATTATTCGAATTTACCTCGTATGTTTTTTCTTCACCAATAAAAAGCTGATCGTCATTTGGCTTTATCCAGGCATTGGTATTAGTGAGCGGCTGAAGATAAATATCGGCAATATCTGTAACAGAATCAGTTGTAATATCGAAACTAAACCGCAGCATTTCAGATTCTGTGAGGTCACGAAATTTAACCTTGAACCTATAAAATTTTTTTAGATCCTGAATAGAATCAATAAGTTCAAAGTCAGTTGATGACAATATTTTAAATTTCTCAAATTTCGTTTTTGGATAAATCCTGACTTCAAAAGTTTCCACTTCTGAGTTGTAATAGAACCAGGTTTTATCTATGCCATTTACCTCAATTTTGTTTTTTATTGAATTGTAAGTTGAGGTATCATTTACCAGTTCAATTTTACTGAAATACTTTTCCTGGGTCTGAGCCAGGGTTGATATGCAGATTACAACTAATGAAACAATAATTTTTTTTAATAACATACCCTGATATTACGTCCCCTGTTAAACGAATGATTATAATTCAACAAAAATAAAGTTAATACAAGAATCATTATCCTATACGAACGAACTTCATTTGGGTTTAGTATAATATTAAAAAAAGTAGATTCAATTATTTTTTCAGGGGTTTTTACTGAAATACAGCAGCATATGCAAGCCTTTCGATAAAACATGATTTTTATCCAGCTTGATAAATGTTAGCCTTTTTAACGTTCAGGTTTAATAAATTAGTAAGGAATAAAGGATTCGGAATGATAAACTCAACATTAATAAATCCCGGGAGTATAGCCATAGTTGGCGCTTCAAAAAATCTTGAAAAACCAGGGGGCAGGTTGGTTGTTAATCTCGTTGATCAAGGTTTTAAGGGTGAAGTTTATCCGGTTAATCCAAAAGAAAATGAAATTTATGGATTAAAAGTATATCAAAACATCGAATCCTTACCACAAACCGATATGGCTGTATTAGCAGTACCTGCACTTGTTTGTGTCGAAGTGGCCGAACAGATGGTTCTGACCAAATCAACCAAAGCTTTTATTATTATCTCAGCCGGTTTTTCTGAAATGGGAGAAGAAGGCCGGGCTTTAGAGAACAGGATAAAATCTCTTGCTGAACAATACCATGTATCTGTTATAGGGCCGAACTGCATTGGCGTATTAAACAATAACTATAAAGCAGTATTTACTTCTCCTCTTCCAAAAAATAATCCCGGAGGAGTCGATTTTGTTTCTGCTTCGGGGGCTTTTGCTGTGTTTCTGTTTGAAATGGCTGCAAAATATGGATTACAATTTGGCGATATTTTTACAGTGGGAAATTCGGTCAATATTGGTGTTGAAGAAGTTCTTAAATACTGGAACGATACTTTCCGACCCGGAAAATCGGGCATAGTAAAAATGGTTTATGCTGAGCAGATTCGAAAACCCGCCATGTTTTTTGAGCAAATACAAAAACTTAGTAAAAAACACTGCCATGTAATTGTTCTGAAAACAGGCGATTCTGAAGCCGGTGCCCGGGCGGCATACTCGCATACCGGTTCTATGGCCGGTGATGCTGAAGCTTACAATTACCTTATAGAAAAAGCAGGAGCAATACGTTGTTTTAGCCGTGAAGAAATGGTGTACATTGCAAATATTTTATCGCAACGGGAACTAAAAGGAAAAAATCTGGCAATTATTACTCATGCGGGTGGTCCTGGTGTAATGCTAACCGACCAGTTACAAAAGTCCGGTTTTAAGGTTCCCGAACTTGACGATTTAACAAAGAAAAAACTATTGACAAAATTAAACCCCGGTTCTTCTGCTGTTAACCCCGTTGATATGCTTGCTACAGCTAATAAAGAGCAACTTTCATTTGCAATTTCAACATGTGAAAACCTTAAATATATTGACGGCTTAGTTGTTATTTACGGTAAAACCGGAATGGAAGACTTATTTAAAACGTATGAAGTTTTACATGAATCCGTATTGAAATGCACTAAGCCTGTTTATACAGTTTTACCCTCGATTAGTTCGGGTGCAGAAGAAACACAGTACTTTACCGATAAAGGCCATGCCGTTTATACAGATGAAGTGATTTTTGGACGTTGTCTTGATTTTGTAAATCGTATTCCTGAGTTGAATAATTTCCAGCTTTATATTGATGAAGGCACATTTGAGAATTGTGCAAAACTGCAAGTATTAAGTGAAGATAAAGTTCAGGAAAGACTAAAATGGTCGGGGATTCCATATGTTCACAGTTTTATTTTAAATTCTGAAAAGGATATTGATAAACTTAGGGAAACTAATTATCCGCTTGTTGCAAAAGTTATGGGGATCTTACACAAGACTGAAAGCCGCGGCGTAATTCTGAATATTCAAAACAAGCATGAACTTACAGAAAGTTTTAAAACATTAATCGGGATTAAAGGAGCAACCGGAGTATTGGTTCAGGAAATGCTTAACGGAGTTGAATTGTACCTGGGAGGTAAAAAACATTCTGGTATTGGTTATTCGGTTCATGCCGGAATTGGGGGAGTATTTGTCGAGCTAATGAAAGATTTTGTTTCAAGCCTGGCACCTGTTAATGTTGAAGAAGCAAAGTATTTACTTTCAAAACTTAAAGCAAAAAAAGTTTTTGAAGGATTCAGAAATATGGAAGCAGTAGACCTTGATACTTTTGCACAGCTATTTGCTTCTTTTTCCACAATCTTCGAAAAATACCCCGACATTACAGAAATAGATCTCAATCCTTTAATTGCAAAAGGAGATAAAATAATTGCTGTTGATGCAAGAATTATTGTAGAAGCTAAATAAAGTATTCCTATGGTCTCATTACCGTATACTAACGAACTAATTGAACAAGTGCTGTCTGATACCGGTATCAGGAGTGCTTCCAGTGCTTCAATACGCGAAGTTGTAGCTATTATTAAAGCTCTTGAAGAAAAATCGGGAGTCGATTTTATCAGGATGGATATGGGAGTCCCCGGAGTGCCTGCTCCCCCGTGTGGAATAGAAGCCGAAATAGCTGCACTATATGAAGGAAAACCTGCCATATATGGTCAAATAGATGGAATTCCGATTCTGAAACAAGAAGCAAGCAGGTTTGTCAAAAACTTTATTGATATTGATGTTTCAGCACGATCGTGTATAGTTACAGCCGGTTCTATGATGGGTTCTATGATAACATTTATGGTTGCGGCAAAGCGCGAAGTAAGCCGACAGGGGGTCTTGTTTATCGACCCGGGATTTCCGGTTCAAAAGAAGCAAGCTACAGTATTAAATCTACCAATTTTTAGTTTTGATATATATAAGTACAGGGGAGAAAAGCTCTACGATAAGCTGGAAGATTTTTGTGCGAAGAATGGAATATCAGTTATTGTTTATTCCAATCCGAATAATCCTACCTGGATTTGTCTCACTGAAACTGAATTAAAAGCAATTGCAAAGGTTGCTAACGCACATGATATTATTGTTGTTGAAGATTTAGCCTATTTTGGTATGGACTTCAGGCATGACTATGGAGTGCCGGGCAAGGCTCCTTTTCAGCCCAGTATTGCCAAATATACCTTTAATTACTTCATATTATTTTCAAGTTCCAAGGTATTTAGTTATGCAGGGCAGCGTTGCGGGATAATGATGGTATCCGATTCTCTTTATGAAAGGGTGTACCCCGATTTACTTCGCATAGGAGACAACGACCGGTTAGGGCCGGCTCTTGTGCAGGATGGGGTATATGTGCTTTCGGCAGGTGCAAGTCATACGGCACAATATGGTCTTGCCGGCATGTTAAAAGCATCAAATGAGGGAGAATATAAATTCCTCGAACATGTTAAAATATATGGTGAAAAAGCCAGAGAGATGAAAAAAATATTTATTGATAATGGCTTCCGGATATTGTATGATAAGGATGGAGATGAGGATCTGGCAGATGGGTTTTATTTCACAGTAACCTATTCAGGACTTGATTCCGAAGAATTAAGCAGGAGATTTTTTAGAAGTGGACTTGGAACGGTGTCTTTAAAAATTATGGGTAGTCGGGAAAAACCTGGGGTTAGAATTAGCACATCAAAGATTGATAAAAACCAATTTAACCTGCTTAACGAAAGGCTTATAATTTTTAACAATTTGTAAGTTGTAGTTAAAAAGTATGGTTTTTTAAATCAAAATTGATAATATTGAGGCCTCGTATTTAAATCAACTTATTAAAATTTTAAATGCATATTGCGTAAATTGTTGTATTTATGCAATTTAATCCTAAATAAACGTTTTATTATGGCAAAAATGAAAGGGGCAGTGGTCGTTGATGTCGAGCGATGCAAAGGATGTGAACTTTGTATAGTGAATTGTCCGCAGGGGGTATTAGCCAACTTAAAATCGCAAGTCAATGCTAAGGGTTACCCATACGTATATATGAAAAATCCCGATGATTGTACGGGATGCACAAATTGTGCAGTTGTCTGTCCTGACGGGGTTTTAACTGTTTATCGAATTAAAGTCTAATCCAAAATATACTTCCGAATGGGGGAATTAAAATTAATGAAAGGCAACGAGGCTGTTGCCGAAGCAGCCATTCGTGCAGGTGTTGATGCATATTTCGGATATCCTATTACACCTCAGTCAGAGGTTATGGAATATCTTGCTGCAGAGCAACCACACAAACGCACAGGAATGGTATTACTACAGGCCGAAAGCGAAATCGCTGCCATAAATATGGTTTACGGTGCTGCAAGTACCGGAAAAAAAGCCATGACATCATCTTCAAGTCCGGGTATTAGTTTAAAAATGGAAGGTATATCATACCTTGCCGGAGCCGAATTGCCTTGTGTAGTTGTAAATGTTGTAAGAGGTGGGCCTGGATTAGGTACCATACAACCATCGCAGGCCGATTATTTTCAGGCTACAAAAGGCGGTGGACATGGCGACTATCATATGTTGGTTCTTGCGCCAGCTTCAGTACAGGAAATGTCTGATTTTGTGAAACTTGGTTTTGATCTCGCCTTTAAATACCGCAATCCGGTGATGATTTTATCCGATGGGGTTATTGGTCAGATGATGGAGAAAGTCGAACTTTTTGATCCAATACCTCGTTGTACAGAATTCAATGAAGAATGGATGCTTACAGGTAAAACTGCGGATCGTGAAAAAAGAGTTGTTACCTCTCTTGATTTGGATTCTGCGAAAATGGAAAAACACAATCTGGATCTTGTTGCTAAATATAAAAAGATGCAAGAAAACGAGGTCAGATACGAAGAATTTCAGGTCGAAGATGCAGAATATCTGTTTGTTGCTTATGGTTGTTCAGCAAGAATATGCCAGAAAACAGTGAAGATAGCCAGGGAAATGGGACATAAGGTTGGTTTATTAAGACCTATTACTCTTTACCCATATCCATCGAAAAGACTTAATGAACTTGCAGATAGACTTAAGGGCATATTGTCTGTTGAATTAAACAGTGGACAAATGATTGAAGACGTTAAGCTTGCCGTAAATGGTAAAACCAAGGTTGAGCATTATGGCCGGATGGGTGGAATGATTCATTCTCCTGAACAGGTACTTTGCGCTTTTGAAGAATTCTTATTGAAATAGTTATGGATGTAAAAGATATAATAAAACCAGAAAACCTGGTATATGAGCGTACTAAAAATCTAACAGATAAAGCGCTGTCCTATTGTCCGGGTTGTGGACATGGTGTTGTTCATCGGTTAACTATGGAAGTTCTCGAAGAACTGCAGATAACACAAGATACCATTGGCGTAGCTTCTGTTGGATGTTCTGTATTGGCATATGAGTTTATGAATATTGATATGACACAGGCACCTCATGGACGCGCAACAGCTGCAGCTACCGGAATAAAACGTTGCTGGCCCGATAAATATGTGTTCACTTATCAGGGCGATGGTGATTTAGCAGCTATTGGTACTGCCGAAACTATTCATTCCTGTAACAGGGGAGAGAACTTCACTGTAATCTTTATCAATAATGGCATTTATGGGATGACCGGTGGACAAATGGCGCCCACTACCTTACCCGGAATGAAATCCTCAACAACACCTTATGGGCGTGAGGTTGAATTAATGGGTAACCCTATAAAAATGACTGAATTAGTAGCTCAGCTTCCGGGCACCTACTATGTTACCAGGCAATCGGTTCATACACCCGCTAATGTTAGAAAAGCAAAAAAGGCCATTCGTATAGCTTTTGAAAACCAAAAACTTAATAAAGGATTATCATTTGTTGAAATAGTATCAAATTGTAATTCAGGCTGGAAAATGACCCCGGTTGATTCCAATATATGGATGGAAGAAAATATGTTTCCTTTTTATCCATTAGGTGATATAAAAGTTAATGGTGAATTGGTAACCAAATAAATTCGATTGTAATGAATGAAGAAATAATTATTGCAGGTTTTGGTGGTCAGGGTGTACTTTCAATGGGAAAGATTCTTGCTTACTCAGGAATAATGCGAAACCTGGAAGTTAGCTGGATGCCGTCGTACGGACCTGAAATGCGGGGTGGTACCGCAAATGTTACAGTTATTCTCAGTGAAGAACGAATAAGCTCACCCATAATAAATATTTTTGATTCAGCCATAATATTGAATCAGCAATCGCTCGATAAGTTTGAGCGCAAGGTTAGACCAGGAGGCCTGTTGTTATACGATACAAATGGCATTACACGCCATCCTGAGCGTACCGATATTGATATTTACCAGGTGGAAGCTGCTGCAGAATCTGCAAGAATTGATAACCTGCGTGTATTTAATATGATAGTGTTAGGTGCTTACCTGAAATTAAAAGATTTTTTAAAGCTTGAACATGTAATTGAAGGTCTTGAAAAATCTTTACCTCCACGCTACCATCATTTAATCGAAGCTAATGCCGATGCATTGAAAATAGGAATGAATATTGTTAAGCCCTATTCAGCTGAACTGGCTAAATAAACAACACACAAAATTAACTTAAAGCGAATCCGGTGAGGGTTCGCTTTTTTTATACATTAGTAGCTCATAAATCAGTTTCATGCAGAAAATTTGCTTCTTCAATACAACCAAGGCCTGGGGGGGTGGGGAAAAATGGCATTTCGACGTTTCGGGGGCATTACAAGCTCAGGGTTTCAAGGTTTTATATGTTACATCAAAAGGGAGTGAGCAGTTAACCAGGCTGGAGAAATCCAATGTTCCCTATTTTATTTTCCGGGTGAAGAAATTCAGTTATTTGAATCCTGTTCTTATCTGGAAATTAAAACGTTTTTTCGAAAAGCAACAGATTCATACCATTATAATGAATCTATCGGTTGATTTAAAAGTAGCCGGAATAGCAGCAAAGTGGGCAGGGGTAGAGCGAATAATATACAGGCGTGGAAGTGCAATTCCAATAAAAAACCGCCTTTATAACAGGTTATTGTTTAAGCATATTGTGACAGATATAATAGCAAATTCGGAAGCTACAAAGCATACAATTTTAGAGAATAACAGCAATTTGTTTGATGCCAGCAAAATACAGGTTATTTACAACGGACTGGAGTTTAATAAACATCAAAACACCTCCGAAGAAACCATCTATAAACGGCAGGGAGAAGAGATAATTATTGGTCATGCCGGGCGCATGGCGTATCAAAAAGGCCATGAATTCCTGGTTGATATTGCATCGGAATTAAAAAAAACCGGGTTGAATTTCAAACTGCTCTTAGCTGGCAGTGGACCTTTAGAGAATGCAATAAGGCAAAAAGTAAAACTAAAGGGGTTGGAAGAGCAGGTAATATTTCTTGGTTTTGTTGATTCAATCAGTCAGTTTATGCTGAACCTTGATATTTTTGTGCTTACATCACGATGGGAAGGGTTTGGTTTTGTTATTGCCGAGGCTATGGCTGCCAAAAAGCCTGTTGTTGCATTTAACATTAGTTCTAATCCGGAATTAGTTACAGATAATGAAACAGGCTACCTGGTTAAACCGTTTCATATCGAAGAATTTGCAGGAAAGATTAATATGCTTGCTGCATCAGATACCCTAAGACAAAAATTCGGACAAAAAGCATACGAAGTTGTTCATGAGAAATTTACTTTTAGCAAAACGCTCGAAAATGTTAAGCAAATGCTAAAGCTTAAAAACTAAGCTTGAGATCTCTTCCGAATTAAAAGTATTAAAAGAACCAGTATTATAATTCCTGCAAAAATCAGTATAAGTTTGTTTTGTTTTTTATGTCTGATAAAATCAGCCTTTGTTTCCGATAGCTTACCATAAAGTTCTTTAAGTTCGCTTTCGAGGTTTGTAAGGTTTTTCTCTCTTTTTTCAATTTCATTACGCAGCTGTAATTCTGCAAATTGTTTACTGCTTGTTCCTGCTGAAATGGTGTCATTAATTGCTTGCAATTCCTTCAGATACTTTATAGCTTCTTTATAATTGTTGGTATTCTCGTAATAGAGGGCAATATTCTCCAGCGCGTTTTTTATAAGAACATTATGCCTGAGTTCTTTGCCTAATTTAAGTGAATTTTCGAAATAGGACAGCGCTTGTTTTTCTTGTTTTTTATCTATAAGAATCTCACCTAATTTCCTGGAACATAAGGCCTCACCAAAGCTGTTGTTGATTTCTTTATTCAGAGAATAGGCGGCACTGAAATAATCAAATGCTTTACCTGTTTGTCCTTGTTCTAAACACACATTTCCAAGATTGTTTAATTGTGAGGCTTTACGCCATTGGTCATTTAATTCTTCGCCAATATTAAGTGCTTTTTGGTAATAATCTCTTGCTTCCTTATATCTTGCTTCATTAAAATATACATTACCAATATTGTTGAGTGTTATGGCCAGATCTTTTTTATTTCCAATACTTTGTTTTAGTTCTAAACCCTTATTATAAAATGCCAGAGCCTCGTTCAAATCTTTTTTCTTAAGAAACATGTTCCCCATAAGGTCATAGGTATAAGCCAGTTTCCGGTTATCACCCATCCGGGTTTCTATATCAATGGCCTTGTTGTAGGCATCTATTGCTTTTTCATAAAGTTTGGCCTGCGAATAAATATTACCCATGTTTTTATATGATTCAGAAAAAACCAGCGACTGGCTTATATGCGATGCCGAAGAAATGGCATCCTGGTAATATTGGTAAGCTTCATACGGTTTATTACTGCTGAGAAAAAGACTTCCCAGTTTATTGTTTAACGATGCAATACCCTCCCAAAATTCAAGGTTTTTATATATTTCAAGACTTTGGTTATAATAGACCGCAGAACTGTCGAAATTTCCAAGATTTTTGTAAGTGTTGCCGATATTCTCAAGCGATTTGGCGGTTTCTTCGGTAAAACCGTGCTGAGCTCTGAAATGATATGCCTTTAAATAGTATTCGAGTGCTTCCTGGTATTTTGAGTTTTGATAGTATGTACTACCAATCATGTTGAGTGTATAACTGATTTCAAGTTTATCGTCGTTTTGCTCGTATATTTCCAAAGCCTGGTCGAGATATTCTCTGGCTTTTTCGTAATTCGATAAATCGCGATATACCAAAGCAATATTCTTCAGTGTTGTTGCAATCTCGTTCCAGTTGCTGTATTTCTTTCGCAACTCAAGGGCTGCATTATATTGATTCAGAGCTTCCTGAAAATCAGATTTTTGCCAGGCTATGCTTCCCAAATAGTGTTCGCAATCGGCAATTCCGGAAATTTCATTGTTTAAGACATAAATATTTTTAGCTTCCAGCAGAAGTTTTTCTGCTTCATCTAATTTGCCCTGCGACTTGTATGCAAGTGCTTTCAGACTTTTTGCCTCAGCAACCTGTGTTTCTTTCTTTATTTTTTCATAAACCTGAATGGCCTGGCTAAGGCTCATAGCAGCTTCTTCGTACTTATGCAGGTGTGTAAGTGCTATTCCCTGCATTTTATATCCCAAAGCAGACAATTCGTCATGAAGATTGATGTTAGCTATCGAAATAATTTTTTTGGCCCCAAGAAGGCAAAGCTCAGGATTCTTATCAATAAGCTGATTAAATTCTTCAAAATACATAATTACCGAGTCTTTATCGTTTGCCGGTAATTCCGATAAAGCAGGAAGTTGAGTTTTACCCGCATGCGCAAGAACGCTCGAAAACAGGATGGATAGAAGTATTAAAAAATTCTTTTTTAGCAGCATGATTACCCTTCGGTTTGTTTTGTTAAAATTTACCTTATTATACGTTTGGGTGATGTTTTTGTGTACTAAAGTTATAAACAGACAGGTACAAATTTTACCGACTGATTAACAAAATATCTGGTTTTCCATTTAGGCTAATCTATCCAAATTCTATAAAGTGTCTTTTAAATATAGTTTTTAATTCTTTTAGGGGGAGCGAAAATTGCAGTTGTCTCAAGAATGAATTATAAAATACCTGAAAAAGATGAAAACACTATCCATTATTATAATAAGTCTGATAATAGCTGACTTAAAAGCATTGGAGCTGCCAGTTAAGGAAATAAACACAGATGTAAACGAGGTAACTGTATTTATTCAGGGAGCCCAGGTTGTCAGAAAGAAGAATATCTCATTAGAAAAAGGAAAAACAATATTGAAATTTATTGAACTATCTCCCTTTATCGATTCAAAAAGTGTTCAGGTCAGGGCCAATGGTGAATTAACGGTGTTATCTGTTAATCATCAGCTGAATTATGTCGATAAACTCAGGAAATCAGAAGAGCTTGAAAGACTGGAATCTGAGATTTTAGTTTTGGAAGAAAAAATGGTATTAGAGCAAACCTATCTTTCAATAATTGATGAAGAGCTTATATTTCTTAAGACAAACAAAGATATTGGAGGCAGAACCCAGGAGGTTAGTGTAGATAATTTGCGTGATGCAATGGAGTTTTACAGCAAACAGCTCACCGAACTTAAACTCAAGGAGATTGAAAGAAATAAAGTACTGAAGAAATTAAAGGAGCAGATTGCAAAAATTAATAAACAAATTAGTGCTATAACAACAGCAAAAGATTATCCAACTAGCGAGATTCTTGTCAAGCTTGATGCGCATAAAGCCGAGGAAGCATACTTTGAGCTTTCATACCTTGTAAATAATGCAGGCTGGTATCCATCATACGACATCAGAGCAAAGAACATTAATGAACCCGTAAAGCTTGTGTATAAAGCTAATGTAAAGCAGGATACTAAAGTAGACTGGAATAATGCAAAGCTGAGATTTGCATCCTCAAACCCTAATTTGTCTGGTATAGCTCCCGAACTAAAAACTTATATACTAAATTATTATACTACGCCACCAACTTACAATAAAACGATTAATACAATAAGTGGCAGAATAACTGATCAGGATAATCAGCCGCTACCCGGGGCAAATATCCTTATTCAGGGTACCACCATTGGAACCGTTGCCGATCTTGATGGCAGATATTCACTTTCGGTTCCTGAAAATGCCTCAAATGTTCTGGTATCTTATATCGGTTACCACACGGAAGAAATTCCAATAAACAATTCTACTATCAATGTACATCTGATTGAGGATATGATGGCCCTTGAAGAGGTTGTGGTTGTTGGTTACGGAACACAAAAAAAGGAATCACTGACAGGCACCGTGACTAATATACAGGGTAGTGCTTCCGGAATACAAATAAGAGGAACGTCAACCTTAAATAACACACCAATTTTTAATCAGCCTAAACCTAAAAATGTTCCAGTTCCAACCATAAAGATTGAAAACCAGACTGCGGTTGAGTTTGAGATTGACAGGCCCTTTACAGTAAAATCTGATAATAAAAACTATACTGTTGAAATGGTTGATTATGAACTGCCTGCATATTATCAATATTTTTCAGTTCCTAAAATCGACCAAGATGCTTTTCTTATTGCACATGTAATCGACTGGGAAAAATATAATTTACTTGAAGGTGAGGCAAATGTTTTTTTCGAAGATACATACATCGATAAAACCTTATTGGATGTACGTTATGCTTCTGATACTCTTGATATATCGCTTGGAAGAGATAAACAGGTGAGTGTAGATAGGCAGAAGATTAAAGAATTTACAACCAAGAAATTGATAGGCTCAAAAAAAGAAGACGTAAGGGCATGGCAAACAATTGTGAAAAACAATAAGAACCAGCCTATTAATATGGTAGTTCTGGATCAGGTGCCGGTATCAACTTTAGAGGAAATTGAAGTTGAAGTATTGAATAAAACCGGAGCAAAGTTACAAGATGAAACAGGTTTTATTAAGTGGGAATTTGAACTCGAACCAGGAAAGAAGAAAGAATTTGAACTTAAATATGCTGTAAAATATCCAAAATACAGAACACTGGTTATTGAATAGGTTTGTTTGATGGTAGGTATGGTGGTTTATTGTTAGTTTTAGGTATGAGTGACTGATTATCCTTGGAAAAAGAGAATCAGTCACTTTTTTATTTATATTATGATTAAAACTGTATTGATTCCTAGTATTTTATATAAATTTTATAAAAAAAAGAGTATTTTTAAGTCTCAATCCTGACCATGAAAGTGTATAGACCTATATTTCTATCCTGTTTATTTCTATTGGTAGCAGGGGAACTCCTTCTGGCACAGGAAAACGCTTGTCAGAATCTGAATTTTGAAATGGGAGATTTCACTAATTGGGAAGCGTATGGTTGGCAAGTTAGTGAATGGAGACCTGAAATAAATACAGAACCAGCCGAAGGATTTCTGGATAGAAGGCATACTATTATATCAGATACAAATGCCTATGATCCTAAAACAGGTTATGCCCTAAAAATGGTTCCATCTGGTTTCAAGTATTGTGCAAGGCTCGGAGATATGAAAAGGGATGGAGACTCCAGTCCAAGGTGCTGGCATCAAAGCTTACGTTACCATATTGATGTTGATGAATTCAATGCCTTACTTATATTAAAGTTTGCACTGGTTTTACAATACGATTATGATCATACACCGGAACAGGAACCTCGGTTTTCGCTTACACTTTTTGAAGAAAACGGTGATACACTGGATGATTGTGCAAATTATGACGTGTTTGCTACTAACGAATATGTAAAAGGGTTTCAGACTTATGTTGTAGGCGATGATGAAGAAGTTAGGTGGCGAGACTGGACCACAGTTGGAGTTGATTTAACCCAATACATTGGGAAGTCTGTTTCTGTTGAATTTATGGCAAGAGATTGTACATGGGGGCTTGATTATGGTTATGCTTACTTTGTCGCATATTGCCGCCCATTAAACATTGCCCTTACCTATTGTGCCGATGACACAATTCCTGTTTTAGGCGCACCCGAAGGTTTTGAAAGATATAAATGGACAGATACTTACGGAACTATTATTGATACTGTACAGACCTTATTTCTTAAAAACCCTGTTGAAGGAGCTACATATACCTGCGAAATGACATCTGCAACCGGATGTGATGTTTCTGTATATTCAGTATTGCATAAATACAATCCTGTTGCAGACTTTAGTCATTATATGCTCGACTGCTTTTCTAATATTGTTCAGCTAACAAACCTTTCTACGACCAATCAGGGTTCAACTCTTTATTACTGGGATTTTGGTGATGGTAACATATCCACCGAGAATAGCCCCTCATACAAGTTTGAAACCTCAGGTATGCATGAAGTTACCTTGACGTTTTATAACCCGCCATCGACCTGTGTTGATATTCTGACAAAAGATGTAGAATCGTTTTCGCCTCCGCTGGTTTATATTGGGGGTGATTCAACCTATTGTCCGGGTGAAACAACAGAAATATATGGTATTGGGGCTTATAGATATGAATGGATGAATGGTGCCGTAGGAGATACTCATGAAATAGGTGCCCCGGGAGGTGAGTTTTGGATGGTTGGACATTCAAGTACGGGTTGTCATGATACAAACCGGATAACGGTTATTGAAGAGCCTTACTGGGAATTCAGCTATGGTGGTGACACCATTTTATGCGATATCGATACCGTATCCATTTTTGCTGAAGGAGCTTTTGAATATCTTTGGAACACCGGTGATACAACTAATGAAATTATAGTTTCTGATTCGGGAAGTTACAAGGTAATTGGGACTAACATTAACGGTTGTGAAAAAGAAGGTGATTTCCACATAATTAGAAGACCTCTTCCTTATGTTGGTTTTGAATTGTCGAGTTATGCCTTGAACAGGAAAGAAAGTGAGCTGTCTGGAACAATACTCAATGAACCGGGTACTCAATACAACTGGGATCTGGGAGACGGTAATACAGCCACCGGTTCAGAATTTAATCACAGCTATGAAATATCAAGTTTACTACTCTCATACGATATTAGTTTGAGTGCGATTGATATGTATGGCTGTGAAAACGACTCTACAGATTTGATTGATATAATACCTTTCGTACCCAATGTATTTTCGCCCAATGGAGATGGCGTTAATGACCTTTTTATGCCAGGCATTGAAATTGAAATTATAGATCGAAATGGGATAAGTATATACCAAGGTAATGAAGGCTGGGATGGTAAATACAAGGGTGAGCCGGTCAGCCAGGATACCTACTTTTATTTCTTGACCTATTTTTCGGAAAGGGCACAGCATAATAATCATAAAAAAGGTTATCTTACACTTGTCAGATGAGTATGAAAGCTATTTGTTTTGCCATATTATCTTTTATTCTTCTTTTTCCCCCGAAGATTAGCACGGCACAAGCCGATATTAACATGTCAACTCATTGGTACAGCAGGGGAGGTTATAACCCGGCTTTTATTGCAAGAACCGAGTACCTTTATCTTTTTTCTAATTACAGGCAGCAATGGGTTGGAATTGAGGGAGCTCCTCAGGTGCTTAATATCCAGGCTTCGGAATATGTAAGTAAATTGAATTCAGCATTCGGGGTATCTTTGGTAAGCGATAATATTGGCGCCTCTCGTTTTTTAAATCCTTTGCTGAATTATGCCTATCGTATCGAGGGAGAAAAAAACTGGACCTTATCTTTAGGTATGGCAGGTGGTTTCTTTAACCGGAAGATAGATCCAAGCCAGTTTGAGGCGGATGTTATTAACGATCCGTCGATAAATTATGTGAGCGAAGAAATTTTAAAACCAGATGCCAATGTGGGTCTTGAGTTTCAAAATAACTGGTTTATCATAGGAGCTTCTACAACACATATTTTCTCTTTGTTTGACGCAGATGATTATTTTTTAAATTCCAACCACCGCTACGGTTATGTGGTTTATAAAAACAATGAGCTGGAGACTTTCTTTTATAAATTAAGTGTCTTAGTGGTGAACCGCGATAACCTTACTTTTTACGAAGGGAATGCCTTCATTCGGATGAAACATTCAACAGGCCTTATGAAGGGGCCCAGAGAAGTGTTTGATTTTGGTGTGTCATACCGTTCGTCCCGACAAATGAGTTTTATGATGGGCATTTTGCTGAAACCTAATATTCGGGTTGGGTACGCTTACGATCATAGTTTTATCAGGAGCTATTATGTGAATACTACTCATGAAATAATGTTTGAATATCGAATACCTAACCGCTTTGCTTCTACAAAAATAAAGTGTGGTTCAGGTAAAAAGTATAAAAACCAATAAATTCTAACCAACACCAGATTAAAATGAAAAATTATTTTCGTCATAGACAAATCTTGGATGACTTCCTAGTAATTTTAATTTTATTAGCACTAATAGCTTGTACAAATAAGCAAGTAGAGACAAGTAGTGATAAAAGCCAATCTGGGCAGGTGCTAATGAATTCACTTCAAGGCGAAGGGCTTGATGCTCTTGAGTTAATGATTATTTTTAATGCAAGAAGTTCTTCTTTTTCCTGGAACCGACAAATTGAATTATCATCATCGTTAACTGAAAGACTTTCAAAATATTTCACTGATGAACTTCGATATCGAATTTCGATGGAAGGTGTAGATGAACCTCTATTAGCAAATGGTGCCAAAACAATCGTGCCTGAAGGTTCAATCTGTCGTATGGATTTTTTTGGACTGTTAAACTCAACAGTTGAGGTTCTGAAAGGTGAAGTTGGTGTTTTAGACGGCGAAATTTTTGTTAAAGATGGCACAATCGCTATGATTGATAGTGTAAAATACCAATATGCAAATAATCTTTGGCTCCTTGCTGAGAATTGATAAACCCAAGGTGGAATTATTTTAAACTATCAAATAAAATATTTTCTCAGCTTTTAATTAACAGACAATTCCATTAACATTGAAAATTGACGGGTAGAAGAAAATTGAACTTTTATCAAATAAGCCAGACTACTTATTTTGACATATAATAATGAAAACTAATAGGACTCAAACTGTTGATGAATATATAGCTGTTTTTCCTGAAGATATACGTGAAATTTTAACAAAAATCAGATTAACAATTCTTAATGCTGCTCCTGAAGCTGAAGAAAAAATATCTTATCAGATGCCGGCCTTTAAATTTCATGAAATGCTGGTTTATTTTGCAGCCTTTAATAAGCATATTGGTTTTTATCCAACTCCTTCCGGAATTATAGCGTTCAAAGACGAATTAGCCAAATACCCCGGGGGAAAGGGGAGTGTGCAGTTTACCTTCGACAAACCAATACCATATAATCTTATTGCAGATATCGTGAAGTTCAGACTAGCCGAGGTAAAAGATAAAATTAGGTTGAAAAAATAATAGAATGAAAATCTCAATTATAGGAACCGGAGGAGTAGGAGGCTATTTTGGCGGCAAAATGGCCAGGGCCGGATTTGAAGTCTCTTTTTTAGCCCGTGGCAAGCACCTGGAGGCAATTAATCAAAACGGATTAATAGTTAAAAGTATTCTTGGCGATTTTACCGTAGAAAATGTGCATGCTTCAGATACCATTGCAAACCTGGGGGAATCCGATATTATTATTGTGGCTGTTAAAGCCTGGCAGGTAAAAGAGGTTGCGGGTGGTATTAATTCAATACTTAAACCCGATACAGTAATTATACCTCTTCAGAATGGAGTATTGGCTGCTGATGAATTAAGTAACTGGATCGACAAGAAACATATACTGGGTGGTCTCTGTCGGATTTTAAGTATGATTGAAGCTCCCGGTGTAATTAAGCATTTTGGTATTGAGCCTGTCGTTCTTTTCGGAGAATTTGATAAACATCAGTCCGAGCGAACTCTTAGGGTAAAAAAGGTTTTTGATAAATCAGGCATATCATCAAAAATTGCCAATGATATCGAAGCTGAAATCTGGAAAAAGTTTATCAATATTTGTGTTAGTGGTTTGCTCGCAATTACACGAACAAGTTATGGCGAACTCAGGGAAATTAAAGAAACAAGGCAGATGATGATCGATTTATTTAAAGAGATATATCTTCTTTCTCAGAAAAAAGGTATTCAAATTAAACCTGATTTTGTAGAAAAAACAGTAGCATTTGTTGACACATTTCCTTATAACTCCACATCATCATTAACGAGAGATGTTTGGGAGGGTAAGCCCTCTGAAATTGAATATCAGAATGGGACTGTTGTGAAAATGGCAAAAGAGTATGGACTGGAAGTTCCCGTGAACACCTTTGTATATCATTCAATTTTGCCGGCTGAGTTGAAAGCACGAGAGAGGAAATAGTTAGCAGTGAACAGAGAACAGTGAATAGTTACCAGTAACCAAAACCTGGTAACCAGCAATTTGAAAACTGGAACTTTGAATCAGGAAACAAAAGCTGTTGAGGTTTTTAAGGAAACAGATAGGATTTTTGACTTAATAGATGGAAAAAGAAAGAGCTCAGTTTATTTTCTCTGTGTAACCTTCCGTCTTCTTTGAGCCCCATTGTGAAACAACTAATTTCACAGAGAAATACTTACTAAACAAATGTACACAGTGGTATACAGATAAACCTTGGAATTAATATATTCAGGTATTCTTAAACTTTTCGTGTAATATAGGCTGCATAGTCCTTCACAATAGGTTCATATTCACCTTTCATTAATGGAGATGATATCATAAAATCGGCAGTAGATCGGTTGGCTGCGGTGGGAATATTATACAGTGCTGTTATCCGGAGCAGAGCTTTTACATCAACGTCATGTGGCTGTGGTTGCATGGGGTCCCAAAGAAAAATAAGCATATCTACCTTACCTTCAGAAATCATGGCTCCCAGTTGCTGATCACCTCCCAAAGGACCACTTTTAAGTTTTGTAATTTTAAGCTGTGAATGTTTATTGATTGGTAATTTAGACAAAAGTGCATCTTCTACCAGTCTGCCGGTAGTACCTGTGCAAATCAGCTCATGCTTAGACAGTTCTTCGTAGTTCCATATTACCCATTCAATTAAATCGTTTTTCCTGTTATCGTGTGCTACAAGGCCAATTCGTTTCAAAGTCTTCATTAATCCGGAATGTTTATATAATTGTTCTTCTTTTTGTAATCGTTAAAATATTTCTCTACCATTTCTGCCAGCTGGGCATCAGCTTCTTTTTTTCGTTCGATGTAGCTTTCTTTTGTTTCACCTTTCCGTTTTTCTTCAAAAATCGGATTCGAAGTTTTTGCATCCAGAAATTCATTGGAATAATAAAACTCAACCGCTATGAGCTTAGCTGAATTCCATAAAAAAACCTTGCTGTCAATTCCTCCGGTTGCAACATAATTCCCATCGTTCGATACGGCTATTGAATTCACAGCACCCGTATGGGCATTATAGCTATATAATTTACTCCCGGTTTTAACTTCCCAAACAAGCACTACGCCATCGACAGAAGCACTGTACATAAAATATCCGTCGGGAGAAAACTCAACATCGAGCACTCCGGCATCATGACCTGCATAGGTTTTAATAACTTTACCCTCCTCAATATCCCAAAGTCTGATGGTGCGATCGTCCGAGGCAGAAGCAAAGTACCTCGGGTTTGGATGAATAGCTATATCAAAAATATTGCCTGAATGTTTCTCAAAGGATTTCATTAATTCTCCTGATTTCGCATTCCAGACTTTTAAACTTAAATCGCGCGAACCACTAATGATATATTTTTCGTCAGATGTAAATTCGACCGGTAGTGTAGATTTTTCATGACCTTCGAGAACCAGCTCAGTTTCCTGAGTATTTACATCCCAAACATGAATTTTTCTATCGTAAGAGCCTCCGGTAAGTTTGCTTCTTTCGGGTGCAAAATCGATAGACCAGAAATGAGTGGAATTTCCCTCATAAAGCTTAAGATTATTATTAGCAAAGTCGATTAGTTTAATATCATTCCCGGCAGTAATAAACAATTGATTTTCGCCGTAAAATTCCATGTCCTTTATCTCAAAATAGTTCCCCACAATCTCATTGACAACAGCGAGTGTATGTAAATCAATAATACATATTAGTTTATCTGCGCCACCTGTAGCAAGGTATTCTCCGGAAGCACTGAATGCCAGTGCATCAACTGCTGCTTTATGATTTTTATATTCCGCTACCAGGTAATCATTTTCCTGGGCTATAAGATTGAAGCCGATAAATAATAATGCAATCAGGATAATGAATTGTTTCCGTTGACTTAAGCTTTTATTAAATAAATTCATGATTGTTTTATTTTAACCTGGCTGCCATTGGATTTCTCAAACCACTGGCATTATTAAAGTATGCTTTAACAGAGCCAATAAGTATTTTTGCTTCTACCAGAATGGGAACCCTGTTTTTATCGTCGGTTACCCACACAATTAAATCTTCGCCTCCTTTAAAGATAGTACCTTCTACCAACAATGCCGAAAATTTAATAGCATTATATGTATGGTCATTTCTATCTTCAATTTTTTCTTTTCCTAAGTATCTGACGTATAAACTATAAACTTCATTATCAATTATTGCTTTAACCGGAACAGTATCGTTCACTTCAAGATGATCAAAATCGAGGTTTCTGCAATAATAAATAAGCGATAACACATCATAGGTGCAATCCGGAATATAAACGGTATCTTTTCTATAGGGTCTGTTAGAATTTTGTGTATAAGAAAACACGCGGTTTTGGTTCCAGTCAAAAAAATATTTATAATCGACTTCAAAACCGCCTTCATAATTTTCTCTGTGGAACCATAAAGGCAATAAAGTTTCAGTATCAAGATAAGACTGATATCTGTCTCTTACTTTGAATAGCCAATCGTAAGATTTATGAGTTGAGCCATAAGAGTCGAAATGATATACCGGTTTTTCAAGGTAAATATGCTTTTTTACCTTAAAACTCACATAGCCTGCATCGAGCCAGATAATTCCCCAATTGTAATAAACTGAATAATCTAGAACTTCGCCGGTAGTATACGCTTTATTCTCTGAAAGGCATTGTGCATTAGTTGTTTTTACTGAAGAAGAAAAACATGCAATTACTACAAACAAAGTGAGCAAACTCATACGATAATCAATATTCTTTTGGGGACGAATCATAGCTGCAATAATTCGCTGTAAATTGCATAATTCTCCATATCGAACACAACAAAAATCACCTCTTGAATAAAAGTTGTTTTTTTCCGAAATCCTTTTACTGCAGCAAGAGCAATCCCGGCAGCTTGTTCTTTTGGAAAGCTGTAAATTCCGGTGCTTATATTTGGGAAAGCAATTGAAGTAACCTTATTTTTTTCGGCAAGAAGCAAACTTTTCTCATAACAGCTATGCAATTGTTCTGCCTCATTATGTGTTCCACCGTGCCAGACAGGCCCAACGGTATGTATTACCCATTTTGCAGGAAGATTATAGGCTTTGGTAATTTTTGCTTCACCGGTTGCACAACCCTTAAGTGTTTTGCATTCGGCCAACAATTCGGGACCGGCAGCCCGGTGAATTGCTCCGTCAACTCCACCTCCGCCCAGCAGGGAATTATTAGCTGCATTAACAACTGCCTCGACCCGAAGCTTTGTAATATCTCCCTGTATGAGTTCTATGCTGAACATTTGTATTTATCTTAACTCTGCGTTGAGTTCGGTTAATATTCTTTGCGAAATTTTACCCATTATACGATCTATTTCCTTGTCGGTTAGGGTTTTTTCCTCATCCTGTAAATAAAAGCTTACGCCATAAGACTTTTTACCTTCCGGTATTCCTTTGCCTTTATAGAAATCGAACAGATTCACCTTTTTTAATAATTTTTTCTCAGTCTGAATTGCCAGTTGCTCTATTGTGTCGAATTTTACAGATTCATCAATCAGAAGTGCTAAATCCCTTCGAACTTCAGGAAATTTGGGCATTTCTCTGAATGACAAAGCAATATTTGAACGTTTAAGTACTTCATCCCAGCGAATTTCTGCAAAGATAACCTCCTGTTCAATATCGAATTGTTTAAGCAGTTTTGGTTTTACAATTCCCAGTTCGGCAATAAGTGTTTTTTTATCAAGGTATTCAATACCACCGGTAAAAATATCGTCTTTGCTTTCAAGACTTCCTGTTATAAGTGTGCTTAGGTTAACTCCTAATTTCCCGATAATCTGTTCAACATAAGCTTTTAACAGGAACAAGCTTGCTTTTTCTTCTTTTACCGACCAGCTTTCTTCAGCCCGGTTACCGGTAAGAAATAAAGCAATACGTCTGTCTTCACCATAAGCTGCCAGTGGATAATGCTCGTTATTTTTATTTGTATTCCAATAGCAACGGCCATATTCAAACAGTCGTAAATTTTGTGCCTGCCTGTTAATATTGTATGCTACAGTTTCAAGTCCGTTAAATAGAATTGTCTGCCGCATTAATCCAAGATCTGAGCTCAATGGGTTAAGCATTACCACACAATTTTCTTCTTTGTATGTTTTTAATGCCGAATAATACGATGATTTTGTTAATGAGTTTGACATGATTTCGTTAAAGCCATTGGATGCCAGAAAATCGCAAGCCCGGTTTACCAACAGCTCATTATCGGGTTTAACTGAAGGCGATAAGCTGGCATGAATTTTTTCAGAAAACTCAACATTATTGTAGCCATAAATTCGGAGTATCTCTTCGATGACATCGGCTTCGCGCGTAACATCAACCCTGTAAGCCGGTACTTTCAGAGTCAGAAATCCCTCTCTCTCTTTCTCAACTGAAATATCCAGCGCGTTCAGAATTTTCTTTATAAGTGCCCTGTCCAGCTTTTTACCAATAAGACGATCAATATTATGATAGCTAACAGCAACCTCAAAGTCATTAATCTTTTCAGGATAGATATCGGTAATATCGGAGGTAATTAATCCCCCGGCGATTTCCTGGATAAGAAGTGCTGCACGTTTCAGGGCAAATGTTGTAATATTTGGATCTACTCCCCGTTCAAACCTGAAAGAAGAATCGGTGCTTAAACCATGTCTTTTGGCTGATTTTCTTACACTAACCGGATCGAAATAAGCACTTTCGAGGAATATAGTTTGTGTAGTATCAGTCACTCCCGAATCCATGCCTCCAAAAATACCAGCCATACAAGCTCCACCTTGTGCATCGCAAATCATTAAATCTTCGGAAGAAAGCTTGCGTTCTACCTCATCAAGTGTAACAAAAGGAGTGTTTTCGGCTAATTTCTTTACAACAATTTTATTTCCGGCTAATTTATCTGCATCAAAAGCATGAAGAGGCTGACCGAGTTCGTGCAACACAAAATTGGTAATGTCCACTACATTATTTATCGGATTTAATCCAATGGCTTTTAAACTTTCCTGCAACCATTTTGGAGAAGGTGCAATCTTTATATTTTTTAAAGTTAGTCCGGTATATCTTTTGCAGGCTTCTGTATCTTCGACAGATACCTTAACAGCAAAACTTCCGTCGCCCGGTTTAAAAGCTGAAATATCAGGTTTCTTTAGTTCAACTTTTTCATATTGAGACAAATAGGCTGCCAAATCGCGGGCAACACCAAAGTGAGAACCTGCATCAATACGGTTGGGAGTAAGTCCGATTTCGAAAACTGTATCGGTTTTTAGTTTGAAATAGCTGGCTGCAGGTGTGCCAACTTTTGTATCTGACGGTAAAACCATTATGCCGTCGTGGCTAGTACCCAAACCAATTTCGTCTTCGGCGCAAATCATTCCCTCTGACAACTCCCCACGCAGTTTTGTTTTATTAATAGTAAAGCTTTTATCACCCATATACATTTCGGTACCAACGGTTGCAACAACAACTTTTTGGCCGGACGCTACGTTAGGTGCACCACAAACAATACTCAAAGGCTCTCCCTGACCTACATCTACAGTAGTAACACTTAGCTTGTCAGCATTTGGATGCTTACCACAGGTGAGCACTTCTCCTATTACCATGCCTTTCATGCTTCCTTTAACTTCCTCAAAAGTTTCAAGGCCTTCAACTTCAAGTCCTATATCGGTAAGAATCTTAGAAACTTCTTCAGGAATTAAGTCAATATTGAGGTAGTTTTTAAGCCAATTGTATGAGATTTTCATTTACTTAACTATTTATAAATCTTGCGTTCTAATATTCAATTCGTGTTTAATAAATCAAAAATCAATTCCACAAAACCGACAAAACCTATTTTTTTTGGATGAAAGAAGATTTTTGAATGAAGACAAAAATAGTGATTTTAGCCTAGCCTGCATAATACAGCAGTTAAATATTGAGCCCTACATGCGTAATATGTGGCTTTAACTATAAATACCTGAAGGATATTGTAACCATCAGATTTCGTTTATATAAAAAAACCTTTGCCGTGCATACTGGCAAAGGATTTTCAAATTTCATATACACGTAAAGTAAAAAACTATCTGTCAACAATTATAAGTGGTCTCATAAAGATAAGGGTTCCTGTTTTTTCTTTCCCTATTATAATATATTCTCCCGTACCCAGCATTTCTAAAGAAACTGTTATATAGGAAGAATTGTATGGCTGACTATAAACAAGTTCTCCTGTTAATGTATATAGATGAATGCTAAATTCAGAAGAATTAAAAGTATCATCTAATTGAATATTCAGAATTTCGCTAGCCGGATTTGGATATACTTTTACCATTGACTCATCAATAGACGGAAGACCGGAAAATTCGCTAAACACAATATTTATAAGGGTATCGCTAACAACCTGGGGAATGCTGAATGTGGCATATCCTTCATGATAGTTTAACTCATTTAAAACATTAATACCCCCACAGGTAACAGAAATAATTTCATCTCCGGCTTCGGGTGTTAAGGTAAATGCAACACTATCCCAGGCACCCACTTCAGCGATAGCTGGTGTAACATTACCATCACCCGACCAATACACTGCAATATGATAATTCCATTCAGTAAAGACGACATTCAGCGTAACATCTGAGGTAGGTTTAATTACTATAAGCGTATTGCTTTTATTCTTGTTTATTAAATCGGACAATACCTCTACCCCGTTAAGTTGAACAGATTGTAGCAGATAACCGGTTTCTGGAGTAATAGTGAAAACCAGGGTATCGAAATATGTTGTCTTCGGATTTGATATAACAGTTCCTTCTCCCTCAATTGCAGAGAAAACATTAAAGGAATCAACCTGAAAATTAACAAAGAGTGTATCATCGCTGTTAATGCCTGTGAGTTGATACACAAAACCAGTATCTGTTTCAATTAAATCGTTCAGAATATCTGTTGCGCCGTAAGATGCAGCTGTAATTGTTATGCCTGTATCAGGTTTCATATAAGCCACAAGAATATCGCTGGAGCTTAAAATTGTATCTGATAGAGTTATTGTTCCTGAACCCTCAATTTGTGATTTTACCTTGTACAATAAATCACTAAATTCAGCGACAATGCTTATATCTTCTAAAACGGAATTAAGCTCATAAACATAACTGCCATTCTCTTCAACTAATAAATCAATGATATCCTGTCCATTAAGAGTAGCTGATAAAATTACTGAACGCTCGTTGTTTGGGGTAAAAATTATATCGACTGCATCGAAATAAGTAACAGACCTCCCCGCAGGTGTAATTGCACCAAAACTATTGCATGATGTTCCAAGATTGAAATTTTCAACTTCGAAAGTAACATCTAAAGTGCCATCGGCAAGAGTATTCTTTGTGAGATAATAATACCCGGAAGCATCAGTTTTCAGACTATCTGTAATATCAACCCCGTTTAAAAGCAGTTCACCCGGATAATATCCGGTTCCTGGATAGAATCTGAAGTATTTATCTGTAAAATAGTAAACGGTTGCCGAAGTTGGATTAGCGGTTCCGTTGCCCGATACATTTACAGTATAAGCAAAGGCTTCATATTCATAGCTGATAGTAAACTCATTATCTGAAGTCACTTTAGTTTTGGTATATTCAAAATAATCACCTTTATCTACGAGGTTGTTGGTGACATTTCCGTAAATATTGGAATTTAAAGATTTAATTGTATATCCGGTATCCGGATAAATTTTGATAACAACAGTATCAAAGTAGGTAATCGTTGTATCGGGAATAATATAAGTGCCTCCCGTATTCTGGTTCACTGAAATTTTTAAGGTGTCGATTTTAAAACCAGCCTCAATAGTATGATTGGCTTGTATATTAATAAATGTGTAAGAATCGGTAGAATCTGCATAAATCCCGTCAATCCAGACAGAATCAACACTACATCCGGTATTTGGAATTATTGTGAAAGCTACATTACCTCCTGCAACAGCCCCTGCTATACCGGGAGTAATAATTCCATTAGTATCATAAACTGTATTAATTTTAAACTCATAATTTTCAAAGGCTCCAATATCAATGGAAGTATTAACAAACCTGGCATTTCCACTGAAATCGGTTTCAGGCATATTGCTGGCTACAGCAGCATTATTACCTGCATCGATTAAAACTGAAGTTGGTTTTAAATCGAGACTGTCGTATAAGCCGGAACCATCGAAGGGCGATTCTGTTAATAAGATATTCCCGGTTCCCCAGGCTGTAATATCTTTACCGGATGCACAATAAGTAACTGTAGAACTTTGTTGAGCGCTGATATCGGGATTTGTTCCGTCTGAAGTATTGCCATAAATAACACTATTTACCAGCGTTGAACTGCCAATATACAGACCACCTGATTCGGTATTTGAGTGATTGCCATAGAAACTACAGTTTCTGATTGAGGCCGAACCAACATAGGCTCCACCACCACGTGAAGCACTGGTGTTTGCTATAAAAATACAGTTGTTTAATATTGAGCCATTTCCATAACTATACAGCCCACCTCCATCTATAGCAGTATTCATTAAGAACATGCAATTCGATAATATAAATTTATTGCCGGATGAACTGTTGTAATAAAATAAACCTCCGCCATAAGCACCATCTCCATGCCGAATAACAAGGTTTGAGATGTTTATAACAGCATTAGAACTGAAATCTCCGTATTGAACACGAAATATTTGAATGCTATCACCCCCGTCAAAAATTATTCGGTTTTCACCCCCGTTAATAGTTATGTTTTTATCACCCAGATTTATTGGATTGGTAACATTAATTGTATAATCGTTGTTGAATGTAATTTCTCCACCGCTTTTTATATGATTCAAAGCCCATAAAATTGAATTTTCAACCTGCACATTGTAACTATCGTTATTAACTACAATACGGCTATACTCAGTATGCATATTATTTAAATAACTACTTTCATATGCCCCTATATCAATTACCCCGTTTTGTATTCTTGGATTTCCATCTACATCAGTCTCCGGCATATTATACGCATCGATATTTTCAATACCTGAATTTATACAATTCGTTGAATCATTCAGCTGCAAGGTCCCAATAATAAAAGGGGTTGAGTATAGCTGAATATTACCCGTACCATCTAAAGATTGATCTGCAGCAGAGTTTATAAATTTTGAATAAGACCCGAATATTACATCATTACCCGAGGCAGATTGATTTTCATAAAACAGACAATTAATTATTTTTTGAAAACCATAAAAGTATGCTGCTCCTCCACCAGACACAAAAGATGTATTATTAAAGAATGTACAGTTTATAAAATTATTGGTAGGTACGCTGGGATCATAATTTGTTCCAACAGGCGTATCTGAATACAAACCTCCACCGGAAAGACCACTACTGTTGTTTGCAAACACACAATTCTTAACCAAAACACTGTTACTTACTCCCAATCTGGGATCAAAGTAGGCACCCCCTCCATTCCAGTCAGCCATGTTATTTAAAAACCTGCAATTTTCAAGCCTGATGTAGCCTCCTGAACTTAAGTTGCTGTATAGACCACCGCCATAAGTTGCATTTCCATTTTGAAAAGTCAGATTTTTTAAGCTGACAATATAACCTGAAGCTCCATTGTGTTCAATTATTCCGTTAGCGGCATCACCATCAAGTATTATTTCATAACCCGAACCATCAATTGTTACAGTTTTGTTGCCAAGAGTAACAGGACTTGTAACACTTATAGTATAATCGCCAACAAACATTATGGTATCGCCACTTTCGGCCTGGTTTATGGCCCAGGGCAGACTGAACAGAACAGCAGGATCGAAGGCATTGTTTTTTACTTTAATGATATTTGAAGCTCCTTCCTGCAGTTCGTATGCACCTATGTCAATAGTGCCGTTATATACCCTGGTATTGCCTGCAATATCAGTATTTAGAACAGTAATTCCGGATGAAGTTCCCTTGTTCTGGCAATCTGTACCCGAAATCAGGCTTAAGCTATCTGCGCCTGTATGTTTAAAAGGTGAGTATAAAAGACCTATATTATTATTTGAACCCACAATGGTATTTCCATCCTCAACAGCACAATAAGAAACTGTGCTGGTGCCTTGGTAATTATCGATGTTGTTTTCGACACCATCGGTGATATTGTTATATACAATGCAGTTGGTAATTATACAGTTATTTTCGCAATCTATTCCTCCGCCTGCTCCAGCATTGGCAGCTTCATTTTGAGTAATTGTGCAATTATAAATAGTTGCTTCGGTAGCAAAGATACCTCCACCATATCCGGCCGAATTACCGGCAATAACGCAGTTTATAAATGTACCTCCCACGGCTTGTATACCTCCACCACCATAGATTGAGTTTGTACCAGTAACCTGGTTATTCAGAAAAAAACAATTTTTATAAGTTCCCCCCTGGGTTCTTAAAGCCCCGCCCTGGCCATCGCCATCTGAGACTGCTATATTATTCTGGAATGTACAGTTTTCGATGATAAGATCGCCAGCAGATGATTCAAAGGCATACATACCACCACCATAAGCAAAACTACCATCAATACGACCGTTTTGAATAGTTAAGTTTTTAAGGACTATTTTATCACCGTAGCTACTGATATTAAAAACCCGTCCATTACTATTAACATCAAGCACAACACCTGAACCTCCGTCAATTGTAATATCAATTCCAGTTAATCGAATTGTTGTATCCAAATCGACATTCGACACAGAAAAAACGATAGTATCTCCATCGTTAGCATTATTAATCCAATATCGTAACATTCCTACGGTTGGACTAGAATAATTATCTGTTGTTAAAGTGACCTCTCGCTGAGTAGCATAAATCTGAACTGCCGTAAATGCAGCTAACAGTAAAATAGTGAGTCTTTTCATTTAATTTTGATTGAACTGATTTTCCGGGGTTTACTGGGTTTGCCGGGATTTTTTTGTTAGTAGTTGCTTGTTGTACGCAGAAACCTTATTTTGGGTTGCAATTAGCTACCATAATAAAACAAAAAACCTTTATTTCTGCATAACTAAAATGAGCAACTATTTCTATAAAGAACAAGTGTAACAGAAAGGATAATAAGTGAAATATATGGCACCACTCTGTGTGTCCACAATACAGGCAAAAAAGGTTCTTCAACAATACTTATTACTGCCCCGGTAACAAATACTGTAATTAACAGGAAACAACTAAGCACCAAACATAACTTTAATAGCGACGATGCTTCTGAAAACTGAAAACCTTTAAATAAAGTTATTCCCAGAAATATTAACGTACCTAACACAAAAAGCTTATGAATTGTAAAGATACCAGAATTATATGGTTTCCCGGTGCGTGAAAGCCAAATGCCAGAGAGCAGAATTAAGATGTATAAAACACCCGTTAATACAAATTTTTGATCTATTAATTTCATCAGTTCATATTCTATGATTTACTCATGCACACCAGAATAAAAAAGATGATTAAATGATTTGACAATAGTCGCAAAAAAATAAAAACCAACCAGATAATCTTATGCTCCCAATGCTTTAAAGGCTTCGTAAACTAAAAACGCTGGCCATAATATAGCTTTTAGTACACCAAAAGCACCCAGCCAGAAACTGGTAGCCGTAGTAATGAAATAAATTAATGAGCCTATAAATCCCAGTCCGTAAACTGCACTTGCGGGAGCTGCTCCCCCTTTCATCTCGTTTTTCATACTAGTTTGGATGTTTATGAATAATAAGCAAGATAAAAAGGCTTATCAATATAAACAAATGAAAAACAGTTTATGATCTGATTCTAATTCTCAAAATGTATTATTGATGGTCAGCAATTCAAGCTTTGCAAACTGAATATGATTAAAATAGTGCGTTAATATTAGGCTTGTATATTAATACAATACCATAATACAAAAAAAAATCAGAAGAATCGAAATTGAAGAAAGGTTGAAGCCCTTAAGGAATAAATTGTACAATTATTCCACATATTCATAAGCTCCTAAATCAGGACTGTCAGCACGTAATTCCTGTTCTAAATCAGCCTGCGAAGAAACAAGGCTTTTAAACACCATCCCTTTATCAATTATATTATTCCTGGTATACGCATTATCGAGTAAATGAAAATCATTGTTTTGAGGATCTACAAACATAAAAAGAACAGAATCATAATTACTTTTTCCAAATACGAAATTATTGCCGGCTTCTACATTTTCGCCTGAATAGCTCACTGATGATGATACAATATTATTAGCTATGGTGCAATTATTGCTTTCCGTTCCGTTTTTATGTTCATGAATTAGTATCCAGGGCGAAACATCATCGCCCGTTACCTGGTCAATCACTGTATTATTCAAAATCTTACTGTTTAACATACCGTAAAAAGAAATACCATGATAAGTATTGCTAACTATCAGGTTATTCTCGACTATCCAGTTATCAAACATGCCATCGAAACAGCCTATTCCCTGTAATGAACCATACATGGGATTATTAAAATCTTTAACGCCAATAATTATATTACCTCTTATTGTTACACCCGAAACAACTCCGGTTCCTGCTGTTCCATCGTCACCACGAGAAAAACTCTGAATTCCGTCATCATGATTATCGTCGACCTTCAGACAGCCAATAATTGTGTTGTAGGCGAACAAAACATGGTTACTGTTTACCCTGCTGCCATCGCCACAAAAATCGATAACAGAATTGTTAACTACTTTAGAATGTTCAGAATTATAATCTACGGTTATTCCATGTCGCACATTTTCTACCTTACAATTAACAACTTCGATGTTTTTGGCCGATCTCAAAGCTATACCGTCCGAAGCTTTTTCAACCCAATCTGCAGTAGTCCATCCAGAAACCTCAGTTGTTGTTCTTAATTTCAGATTGTCAACTTTAATATTGCTGCAATTACCCCAAAAGTCACTTGACCCCAGGTACAAACAAGCTTTGCTGTTTTGGTTTATATCCTCAGCCTCCCAAAAGTTTTTGCTTCGCTCATAGCTTGATTTATCTATAGTTAAGTTTTTAAGATATATGTTCTTAAATGCACCGGTAAATTTTATCTGTGAAAAAACGGGGTCGGCTCCTTCGGCTCCTTCAATTGTAAGCCAATCGGTAAACATAAAATAGTTAAGGTTTAAAAAGCCATGATAACCTGATAATAAGATAATTCGATCTCCACCCTCAATTGGTGCACTTTGATTTATCAGCTCGGGATCAGATTCAGCATTATATGACTCACTGGGTTTGTAACATTGAACAAGATGACTATCGATTACTTCCTGAAGTGTTCGCCACGGATGTTTTATGCTGCCATCGCCATTAGGCGAACCATTGACAGGATCAATATAGAAAGTCTGACCATTTATTACCGGTTTTTCAAAAGTATAGCTTTCATAATATTTACCACCATATATCTTAGTGTCTTCTTTACTACATGAAAATATGAGAGTCAGCGATAAAAATATGAAATAAACGGATAGTTGATTTAGTTTCATAATTATGTTGGATTTTGTGGTTTAAAACAATTATACGCAGATTTTACCGGTTTGTTATACTTTATGTAAATATATGTTGTTGAATTTATTAGGTTAAACGCAACTATTTCCGGTATATTATCATCTATTGAAAAAATAAAACCTATGAAAAACTTAAAATCCAAATTCTGCTTCTTAATTGTTATTGGCATTGTTATTAGTTGCTCTGACGATAAATACAATGGGCCAGAAACTGATTCTTGGACACAGATATTTGGTGAAGCACCCCCTCCGGACACAAACAATTACTCATCTGGTTCAATCAAAATAGGGTTCTCCGGTGTATTAACAGATGGTTATTCTGAGGCTGCTTCAGGTGGCTCTGCATCCAGCACCGGATCATGGGGTAATGGGGCCTCCACTAACCAGGGAATTGAGCCGGAAGCCGGATTGATAACTGCTGCCGAATGGTGTGATCTGGAAAACTGGACATTTTGGGAAGCAATGCTTGAAAATGAGGAATACCTTGAAGATGTGAACATCTGGGATGTACACATTTTATCGAGATATAGCTTTGAGGTAAAAGATGTAAATGGAAATCCGCTTCCAAATGCACTGGTTTCGTTAAAAAGTGGTTCCACAGTAATTTGGAAAGCCAGCACTGATTCTAAAGGAAAAGCCGAGCTGTGGTCACAAAAATCTGCCAAATACCTTTCTGCCGAAATCGAGTACTTAAATGAAAGCCAAAGAATACCTAGCGCAAAAGAATACAACGAAGGGATAAACAAATCTATATTGGGTTCTGTATCACAGAACGAAAACCTTGCAGATATTATGTTTGTTGTAGATGCAACCGGTTCCATGTCTGATGAGATAAACTATTTAAAAGCTGAACTTAACCATGTAATCGCACAGATTAACAATACAAATGAAAACCTTATAATGAATATGGGGTCGGTGTTTTATCGCGATGAAGGTGATGAATATGTAACAAATCCTTTCAATTTTACAACCAATAAAGACGAATTAATTTCATTTATCGACAACCAGGAAGCAAACGGTGGCGGAGATTTTCCTGAAGCTGTTCACACAGCTCTGGAAGTCGCAATTCAACAAATGGCCTGGAACAGTAAATCGAAAAATAAACTACTTTTCCTTTTGCTTGATGCACCCCCACATTACAACCAGGAAGTAGTATCGTCCTTACAGGAACAAATAACCAGTGCTTGCGAAAAGGGTATAAAAATTATTCCAATAACGGCTTCCGGTATTGATAAAGCTACTGAGTTTTTAATGCGTTCGATTGCCAATCTTACCAACAGCACTTATGTATTTATAACTGACGACAGTGGAATTGGAAATGATCATCTCGAACCAACCATTGGTCAGTACGAGATAGAAAAGCTAAACAAATTATTGATCAGGCTTATATCGGAATATACCGAAAACTAATTACTTTTTGTATAGAAAGTCTGTAGCTAAGTATATCAATAAGGAGATTAATATTCCGGCAATATTACAATCAAGTTCAAAGGGTAAGCCTGTGCCGGTAATTTTCAATACCAGGGTGGATGCTCCACCCGATATCATTGCTATTAATGCTGCAACAGCATTCGGATTTTTTGCAATTAAGGCCACCATAACAGGAATAATCATACCCGATACCATAAAACTATACGAAAGAAGCATCAGTTCCAGAACATTTTCCATTTTAAGTGCTAAAAACAAAGCTAAAACACCTATTACAAATGTTAGTATCTGCGAATATCTCAGACTTCTTACAGAATTATGTTTATTAAGAACATCGGTTAGCAAATTGGCCGATGAAGCCATTAAGCAGCTATCGGCAGTTGACATTATTGCCGAAAAATAGGCTGAAAAAACGATGCCAAGCAGTCCGACAGGTAAGATTGTTTTAAGCAAGAGAGGTAAGCCCATTTCCGCATCTGTATTTACCAGGGTATAACCTTCGACCAAACCATTTTGAATGGCTACTCTTCCGAGCATACCAAGTATAACACCTATAAATGCCATAACAGGGTACTCAAACAAGCCGGCAATTAGCCAACCCTTTTGGGCAGTTTTCTGATCTTTAGAAGCATATATTCGCTGGTAAAGTGTCATACCCACAAACCAAATTGGTATAATGGTAAACATCCAGTTTACAATTTGTTGCCATGAAACATTGGTTAAGGTTAGAAATTCGTGCGCCAGGGTTTCCCGTATTGTAAGAGCACCTCCGAGCTTTACATATGCAAAGGGCAATGCAACAAATATTAAACCTGCCATCAGAATGAGCCATTGAATAGTATCGGTATAAATTACCGCTTTAATTCCGCCTATGGCTGTATAAACAATTGCAATAGCACCCATAACCAAAAGTGCATTCTGAAGGCTTAGTCCTTCAAAAGTCGAAGATGCCAGTTTTGCTCCGGCCAGTATTTGTGAACTGGTAAATCCGAGGTAACCAATTGCCGAAATAACGCCTGCCAACATGGCTACTCTTTTATCGAACACATGTTCAAGGTATTGAGGAAAAGAAAGAAATCCTTTCTTTAAAGCCAGATCAAAAACTTTTGGAATTAAAAACACGCCACTTACCCAAGCTCCTACCAGTCCTGTAAACAAGAGCCAGCTTCCGGATAAACCCATAACAAAACCTAAGCCACCAAGTCCAATAGAAAAACCACCGCCAACATCGGTTGCTACTACCGATAATCCAATATGAAGGCTGCTCATTTGCCGTCCTCCAACAAAATAATCCTCGGTAGATTTGTTTTTTTTCAGAAAATAAAACCCTACACCCAACATAACAAAGAGGTAGAGTATAAAAATTAAAATATCGATAAAATGCATTATTTAAGGTTTAATCTCACCTCTCAACTTCTCAAACAGTTTATTTTTATTACCATTCAACCAAGCTTTATCCCTCTGTAGCAAAACACGTTACGAGCCTTGTATAGAGGAGTATGTATATTTGAGTCCTTCCCCTTGTATATTTCACAATCTGCGGCATACCTGCATTTAAATACTGAATTTGCACCGGCCATACTACACATGTTTATAATAAACACTCATACTTTCAATTTTTCCGGAGATGTTTGTATTGTTTATTAGTGTTCCTGAATACTTATAATTTAACCTGATAAAAGTTTTATTCATTGCCGGGGAATTTAATCGGGCTATGGTATACAAGGTGCTTATTCCATCTTCCTTCATTATCTTCTCCATCTGTTTCAGAAGCAAAACCGAAAGTTTTCTTCCTCTGAACTCCGGCAAAGTTGCAAAGTCAGTCATCTCAGCATTCTGACCTTTTCTGTCAATCTCGCAGGAGGACAAAGCAACCAATTTGCCACCAGTTTCAATTCCAAAATATTTCACATCATTTTCCATGGTATGTTTTATATACTTTGGATCAAAAATCGGAAACGGATAACTGTCGAATACCTGCTTATACAAATCGGCAACTTTTTCAGCATCTTTACTATCCGGTGCAACAAGATTAAACTCATCGGGTACTTCAATTTCCATTTCAGAGGTATCAGGTTCATACAATTGCTTACTCAGTGAAATCAGCATGTCATCTTCTTTGTTTAGCAACCTTTCCTGGGTTAGAAACTTTGACATGAAGAATACATCCGCCTTCTTGTTGTAAAAGGCAGGTATTTGTGCCTCAATAATGAATCTCTCTTTTAATAGTGCGGGCACTATCCAACCTGGTACTTTAAAAAATAATTTAGAATAAGAATGTTCTTCGGCAATTTTACTGATAAAATCAAGAACTTCAGGATAATCTTCCTTCTGAATTTTTATCAGGTACACCCGATTATTAAGCTTTCCATGCTGAATTTTTGTACCCTTGCCAAAAACCTCAATTTTATCAGGCATTCTCCTCCCTTCGTTGTATGCGCTCATTATTTTCGGGTACCAGCGAAATAGTATCGCTGGAATCAGACAGCAGTTTTTCAATACCTATTGCTTCAGATTCATCTACTTCCTTATTTAATTGAAGGTCCAAATCGCATTTATCACAATCTCTGTCACACATTCGGGGTTCGTAACTATCCGGCTCTTTGTATGTAGTAATAACACCCTCATAATTTCTTAAAACTACCTTGTTTGTTGACCATGAGATAATGTAATTGGGCATAACAGGTATTTTACCCCCACCGCCCGGTGCATCTATAACATAGGTTGGACGTGCAAAGCCACTGGTATGTCCTACAAGACTCTCCATAATTTCAATACCCTTACCAATAGGGGTTCTGAAATGCGATAAGCCTTCCGATAAATCGCACTGGTATAAATAATAAGGCCTTACCCTGTTCTGAACAAGTTTATGAACCAATACCTTCATAATCCTGGGACAATCATTAACATCGGCCAATAAAACAGACTGATTACCAAGAGGAAAACCTCCATCGGCAAGTTTTGCTATTGCTTCTCGTGATGAAGGAGTTATTTCGCGCGGGTGATTAAAATGTGTATTAATCCATAAAGGTTGGTATTTCTTCAATACAGATATAAGATTATCTGTAATTCTATAAGGTAGAACAACCGGCATTCGTGTACCTATGCGAATTACTTCAACATGCCTTATCTGAGATATTTCTGACAGCAGCCAGTCAATCATTTCATCAGACAACATAAAGGGATCGCCACCCGAAAGTAATACGTCTCTTACTTGTGGCGTATTTGCGATATAGTCAATTCCTTTTCTCAGTTGATCGCGCGATGGCACATAATCAACATCACCCACTTTACGTTTTCGGGTACAGTGCCTGCAATACATCGAACAAATATTACTCACATGAAACAATACCCTGTCGGGATACCTGTGAGTTATACCTTCAACCGGACTGTCTTTATCTTCGGAAAGAGGATCTTCAAGTTCCGATTTTAAAGTAGTAAGTTCATCAACACATCCGAATGCCTGCTTAAATATAGGATCATTCTTATAATTCTTTTTATCAATTAATGATAAATAATAAGGTGTAACAGACAATGGAAATTTCTTAAAAGTTCTTTCGAGGTCTTTTCTTTCATCAGATGGAAATTTAATTTCGGTTACCTGTTCAAATTTATCAATTGAACGTATTACATGCTTCACCTGCCATTTCCAGTTTCTCCAAGAAGAGATACTTGAATCATCATCAATCCTGTTCGCTAACTCCTGCTGTGCGTTAGTATAAATCATAAATTTCCCTAATTTGTTTCTATAGGAACAAATTTACAACTATTATCCCGTACTACCTAATCAGAATATATAACAGCAGGTTAACGGGATGAAAAATACTAAACATAACACATTGTTATATCGAGTTTTACAAAACTTATTTGTAACCAATATACTTAAGGAAATGAAAATACAGACTTACAGGTTGTTCTCATCTTCCAGATCGCCATCAATAACTATAAGTGGCAAAGCCTCCATTCCTTGCAAATCGAGCATATTTACCAATAAATCAAGACTTTGCTCAATTTGCTGAAGCTTTCCGATGTCAATTTTTTGTAATCTTTCAGATAATTGTTCGTGCAGAAGAGGTGGAAGTTTCTCTAATAGTTTATCACCTGCTGCGGTAAGAGCTATATTAACGACTCTTTTGTCCGAAAGGTTAGGTAACCTGGCCAGGTATCCCTTTTTCTCCAGTCGATCAATAATCCCACTTATGGTACTTGAATTTAGATTCAGGAATTTTCTTATTTCTCCTTGAGTAGACTGGTAATTTTTTGCCGATTTCAGGAAATTCAGACATAAAACCTGGGGAATACTAACCCCGTGTTCTTTTTGTATTTTCTTTGATTCCAGATTTATTGAACGAACAATCTTTCTTATTCTTATTAAAACCTCAGTAGTGTCCACAGGAAAAAAATTTACAAAAATTAAAATACTTACTGATTTAATGTTGAAAGATGAGTGATGTCATCTATTATCATTAAAATATAACGTTCGCCTTTAAATCTGAACAGCCTTGTTGAAAACTGTAGATGCTTATCAACTTTTTCTCCTTCTCCGTTAAGAAAGGGTTTAATTATACTTTCTTTGAATACTACCTTATCTTCGGAATAACTGGTAAGCGCTGCCAGTCGGAGTTCACAGAATGAACAATGAGAGGTAGTTCCACAGTCTTTCATTTCTTCAACCTGATAAGCACAACCAATAGCCTCACCGCAGCGCACATATAAAAGGTATTCATCTTTTCTGGCAGTAAAAATTGTTTTCATAGCATTGTTAAATTCCTGCAGTTCCATATCGCGATTAAGAAGAAGAACACAACTGCTGATATTGTTTAAAACCAGGTTTAGAAACTCACTTGATCCTTTTAAAAAATCAAAGCTTACGTTAGTAGAGGCTAATTCTTTACCCATATTAAGCAACGCTGTTTTTGTTAAACATCCCTAAATTTAGCATTTAAAATATATTTTCCGGAATTTGAAGAATTTTCTTTAGGCTAAACCGCAAATTCCTGTATCAGGGATTTAATAATAAAAGTTTCTCAACACTTTCGATGTAAAGCTTTTCAAATTCAATGAGTGCAAAATTATGTTGTCCTAATACTTCGAAAAAAAGTTTTGGATTATTTGCTGTTTTATATAACTTCTCTCCCATCCAATAGGGAACAATTTTATCTTCAACACTGTGAACAAAGAGTATAGGTGTGTTATTTATCTCTGGCAGAAGATCATCGGCAGCATAGGGCGAAACAGCAAATGGAAATGCAAAAAGCTTTGCCGGGAAACCCGCATTTTTTATTACATATTTTCGTTGTGAGGTATAAGCGGCCTCTAAAATCATATAATCAAATGCTCCGGGATTTTCGTATGCTAACTTAATGGCAAGATTTGCTCCTACAGAAAAACCCCATGCAACTATATCTTTTTCCATAACATCGGGCCTTTTTTTTAAAGAATCAAGAAACAACTGACTATCCTTAAATATATTTTCATGTGTTGCTTTTCCCTGAGATAATCCAAAACCCTGGTAATCGAAAGAGAAAACATCAAAGCCCATATTGAGCATAATGCTCGTAACATCATACCAATCAGCAATATCACCATTCTCACCAGAAAGAAGAAAAACAGTTCCTCTTGATTCATTATTGGTTTTAAAAAACCTGGCATTAATAATCTTACCACTTTTACTTTTTAAAGCCCAATTCTCATACTTCACAGTATCTGGCAGCAATCTGGAATAACTAACAGGATCAAAAAAAGCCTTGTTAAATGCACAAGAAGTATGAATTAAAATAATTAACAGATACAGAATAATTTTATAGGGTTTAATTGTAAAAACCATGAAAAAAGGATTAAAACTGCTGCAAATCTATAGCAGTTAAAGCAATATGTCAAAATATTATGATTAATGATGCTTAAATAAGCTTAAACAATAATTTACGTGACACTTTCCCTGCTAATGAATTCTAAACACAATAATAAATAATGGCCTTAAAATTCTATCTTTGCTACATACCAAAATGAATCGTTAGCATAGATGAAAAATTTCGAAAAAGAGAGGTTGATATTAATTACAAACGATGATGGCTATCAGGCTAAAGGTATAAAAGCATTAGTTGAATCGATGCAACCCCTGGGTAAAATTGTGGTTGTAGCACCTACAGAGCCGCAATCGGGGATGTCTCATGCAATTACCGTGAAGCACCCCTTGAGAATTTCAAAAATAAAAAACGAAGAAGACTTAAAAATATTTGCTGTTAACGGTACGCCAGTAGATTGCGTAAAACTGGCAATTAACCAATTGTTGCCCAGAAAACCAGACCTGCTGGTCTCCGGAATCAATCATGGCAGTAACTCTTCAACCAGCATACTATATTCGGGTACCATGGGTGCAGCGCTGGAGGGTAGCATAAATTTAATTCCATCTATTGGCTTTTCTCATATCAGTTACGATCACGAAGCTGATTTCTCGGCAGCGGTAATTTTGTCCCGCAGCATTGTCGAAAAAGCATTGAAAAATGGAATACCAAAAAATATCTGCCTGAATGTAAATTTCCCAAATGCAAATCATTCCGAGATAAAAGGAATAAAAATATGCAGACAAACCATGGGATACTGGCGCGAAGAGTTTGATAAACGTACCGACCCCATTGGGAAAGAATACTTTTGGTTAACAGGATATTATCACAACGACGAACCCGAAGCGCAGGATACTGATGAGTGGGCATTGAAAAACAACTTTGTTTCGATTGTTCCGGTACAAAGTGATCTAACCAGCTATAAAACAATAAAACTACTAAACAAATGGGATTTTTAGATAAGCTCAGAAAAATTGATAAATTCTGGATTGGAATAGTTGCAGGACTTGTTATTCCTATAGTTTTATATTTAATTATTCAACCTCTTAAGGCTGCTAATTATAGTTTTATGCAAGAGGAGTACAAGCAAGCTGTGCTAAAAATGCTCCCCATGTTGCTCAGCCGGTGCATATTTCCTAATGCTTTGTTGTTTTTTATTTTAATCTGGAGCGATTTTGAGCAGGCTGCAAAAGGAATTCTATATTCTACTGTTGGACTGGTTGGAATATTAATTTTAATATGGCTGGTTTTTTAGTAAAGACTTTTTATCCTGTTAATTAATAATCTCTGAGCTTACAAGAAAACCTTTCATATTGCATGCGGGATTCAAATAACATAAAAGCATCGTAAATAATGAAATATTATATCATTGCAGGAGAAGCATCGGGCGATTTACATGCCGGTAACCTCATCAGAAACCTGAAATTGCATGATTCAGATGCTGTAGTGAAAGGATTTGGTGGCGACAAAATGAAAAGCGAAGGTGCCAGCATTACTGTTCATTATGATCAAATGGCCTTTATGGGAGCTTTTGAGGTGGTTGCCAATTATAAAAAAATAAAAAATAATTTCAGAATATGCAAAGCAGATATTCTTGATTTTCAACCCGATGCAGTTATCCTGGTCGATTATGCCGGCTTTAACCTCAGGATGGCAAAATTTACAAAAAAACTCGGCATGAAAACCCTTTTTTATATTTCGCCTAAAGTATGGGCATGGAAAAAATCGAGGGTGAAAAAGATAAAAACACTTATAGACCAATTGTATCTTATCCTTCCTTTTGAAAAAGAGTTTTTTTCGAAACATGGCTACAATAAAACTTATTATGTTGGAAATCCGCTTACTGATGCCATTGCAGATTTCAGAAAAGAGAAATTATTAAACGAAGCTGACTTCAAAAGCCAAAATCGTTTAAATGAGAAACCAATTATTGCTCTGTTATCCGGAAGCAGAAAGCAGGAAATAAAAAGGTGCCTGCCTGAAATGTTAAAAGTCACCTCAAATTACCCCGAGTATCAGTTTGTTGTAGCAGGAGCACCCTCCATTCAGGAATCATTTTACAATGATATTATTAAAGACAATCCGGTTACAGTGGTTTACAATCAGACATACCAGCTTCTAAGTCATACTCGTTTTGCAGTTGTAACCTCCGGAACAGCTACCCTTGAGACCGCTTTATTCAGGGTTCCTCAAATTGTAATTTATAAATTCAACACTTTTTCATTTATAATCTTTAAACCCTTTATATGGATAAAATTTTTCTCGCTGGTTAATATTATTCTGGATAAGTTTGTTGTAAAAGAGTTCCTTCAGTTTGGCCTTGCCCGGAAAATAAAAAAGGAGCTCGATTTGCTGGTTTACAATAAAGAATACCGCGATAAAATGCTTGAAGATTACGATACTTTGATAAAGACCATTGGTGAACCGGGCACTTCAGAAAGAGCTGCAAAACACATGATAAACTTTATAAAGATAGTTAGTTAATGAGATTCTCGTTTTTCATATTGTTTTTCTTCGTGTCAGCCATTCTTAGTGGGCAGACCATGCATATTTCGATATTTAACAACCAGGATATACAGTCTTACACCGTATCTGTCCGGGCGGGAAAATACCTGTTGGTTTGTGACAACGAAAAGTTTGGCGAGTACCATACAAACAACATATTCTTTATTAGCAAATTCAACAACAAAGTAGAAATTAGAGATAAAAATACGCTAATAGGTCAGTTCGATAATGTTGAACTTATTCCAAAATCGAAAAATTGCATTTTCTCGGCAAAGGGAATTATTCCCTCCACAAAATTACAGGAATACGATGATGGTTTGCGATTAAAAATCCTGGACAATAAGTTTTACGCCATAAACCAGGTTGACCTCGAAAAATACATTGCCGGAGTAATTGAAGCTGAAGGCGGAATAAACGCCCCACTCGAATATTACAAAGCCCAGGCTGTTTTAATACGCACCTATACCATAAAGAACATTTACAAGCATGCCGAAGAAGACTTCAATCTCTGCGACCAGGTACATTGCCAGGCCTACAACGGAAGAAATGCCAGAAATCCTGAAATCTACGAAGCTACAAAAGCTACCAGCGGACAGGTTCTTATTGACCCTGATTCAATTCTTGTAATGTCGCCATTTCATTCGAGTTGCGGTGGGCAAACAAGTCCGGCAGGTATATACTGGCAAACCGACCTCCTCTATCTGCAAAGTGTTCACGATCCTTTCTGCCTTGAGCAGCGCAACGCTAACTGGGAAGAAAGAACTGAACTCGTTGAATGGCTCAGTTTCCTGAGGAATCTGGGCGTTAATAAGCCTAATGAATATGTGAATTACACTGTATCTGACCGGAGAAAATTTTTCGTAGATAATAAGGTTACCTTCAGACAGATCAGGGAAAAATTTGGCCTGAAATCAACATTTTTCTCTATACATCCGGAAGGTTCGCAAATAGTTTTCTCCGGCAAAGGTTTCGGCCATGGAATTGGAATGTGCCAGCTGGGTGCCATGGAAATGGCCAGGGTAGGCTACACCTATATCGATATTATTCATTTCTATTTTCAGCATGTGCAAATTACGGATTACCGCGAAATGGAACTGCACCGGTATTAACCTTTAACCTGATAATAAATGTATATCTCATCCAGGAAATTTATTATTACATCTATCCTAATTATTTTGCTTCCAATTTCTGCAAAATGGAGATTGCTGGTTTTTGGAAATAAAACTAAAGGCGTTGTTGTTCAGCATATTAATACTGATTTTTACAATCAGACAAAAGGAGAATACAGTCTTATACAATTTGAAACACCAAAAGGGAAAGTTGAATTTGTAGGTCCCGAAGATTTAATTTATCCGATAGGTAAAGAAGTAATTGTTTATTACAACAAGAAAAATCCGGAAAAATTCCTGATGTTTAATTTTGCAGGTTTATTTTTAACTAAAGTTTTTTTACTGCCAGGTTTATTTTTACTCTTCTGGTCGGCCTTTTACCTGACAATGAAACAGACCTATGTGCCCCCGAAAGAAAAAACGAAGTTTTTGTTTTCGGATAAAGAGCTTAACGTGCGCGGCTAATCAATAATTGCCACTACCTGAAACTCATTGGAATCAAGCTTTTTATTGATTCAAAACTTAAAACCTAAATACAATTTTAAAACTGCCTTTTTTGTTATTACAGCCTATAAAGGTTAAAAATTACGTTTCTTAGTTTTTCAAATCATAGAACTCCAAATTCTGGACTGGTTCATTTTTTTTTGTATATTAATGATTGATTTTCAAAGTCCTCTTTATGTCAGAAAAATATGAACAGGAAATAAGTAAGTTACAAGCTGAGAATGAGAATCTGAAAAATCAATTATCTCATTATCTGACAATTTATCAACTCAGTATAAATTCCGACCATACACTTGATGGATTAATCTTTCATAAAAACGGAATTTGCATTGAGGTAAACCGGGCTTTTTGCAAAATAACGGGTAAATCAAGAGAAGAATTAATAGGTAAAAACCTGCTTGATTTAATTTCAAAAAATATTGACAGGAAAACTTTTTTAAACCAAAAACTAATTAGTAATTCCTCTGAACCATACAAGATAAATATTACAAAACAAGATGGAGCCGAGATTATCCTTGAAATACAATCGAAAACCTTTGATTATTACGGAGAAACCTACAGAATAAGTTCTGTTAAAGATGTAACTGTACGAATGCAGGTTGAACATGATTTAAAAACTACGAAGGAAGAAGCAGAAAAAAGTCAGCTTTTGTTGAGTAAACAAAACAAAGAGCTTGAAAATGCCAACCAGGAGTTAAAAAAAGCCATAATAAAAGCCGAAGAAAGCGACAAGCTTAAATCGTCATTTCTGGCAAATATGAGTCACGAAATACGCACTCCAATGAATGGGCTCATTGGTTTTGTTGAATTGTTGGTACAGGATAACCTCTCTGAAGAAAAGAAACACGTTTACAAAAAAGTGGTAACCGATAGTTGTAACAGACTTTTAGGCATTATTAATGATGTGTTGGATATCTCTAAATTAGAAACAGCGCAATATAAAGTCGAAATTGAGGAAATAAATATTAATGAAATAATACTTGAAAGCTACACCCTGTTTTTAAATCAGACAAAACAGAAAAATTTAAACTTTGTTACAACAAAAACTTTATCCGACACACAAGGTCTGATAAAAACAGATGGACAAAAACTAAAACAGATATTTCATAACCTGTTAGGTAATTCAATAAAATTCACCCACCAAGGCAAAATTGAGCTTGGATACAGGGTCGTCAACAATAATGAATCGATAGAGTTTTATATTAGCGATACCGGAATTGGTATTCCGGAGTCGGAGCTGAATTTGGTTTTTGACAGGTTCAGGCAGGTTGACAATACATCTGAAAGAAAATATGGAGGAACCGGACTCGGCCTGGCTATAGCCAAAGGTTTCGTGGAACTGTTAGGCGGAAATATCAGGTGTGAGTCAGAAATAGGTAAAGGCTCCAGTTTTATTTTTACCATACCCTATGTGTCTGATTATAAAGAGATAGAAACACCTGATCCCTTAGTTATTCCTGAACAAAAAACCAAAAAATTCAAGATTTTAGTTGTTGATGATGAAGAAATAAACTTCCTGTACATCGAAGAAATATTGCTCCGTATGGATAACATCAGCTCAACATGCAGAGCTTCAAACGGTGTAGAATCAATTAATATGGTTTATCAGGATCCCGATATCGACCTGGTTCTTATGGATATTAAAATGCCGGTTATGGATGGTTATGAGGCAACCCGTGAACTAAAAAAAATCAGACCCGGGCTGCCGATAATAGCACAAACTGCCTATGCCATGCATGGAGATGAAAATCTGTGTCTTGAGGCAGGATGTGACTATTATATATCTAAGCCTATACAAAAAAACAAGCTTATAGGTGTAATTAACAGTTTCCTTCTTAAAAAATAATCTCTAAGTTTAAACAAAAAACATTTCATGCATACAGCAAGGATAAGCAGAACAATCTTTCTAATCATTCCATTTCTTTTAATCTTGGGTAAAACTGCCAGTTGCAACAAAATTGATTCCCTGCTGGTTCAACTTGAACAAAGTAAAGACACAACCCGGTTTATTATTTTAAGAGAGCTTGTTATTGAATACAAATTCATCAACCTGGACTCAGCAATGCTTTATGCAAAAAAAGGCCTGGAGCTTTCAAAATTTCTGAAAAGAAACGACAAGCTTGGAGAATTTTATGATTTATCGGGTCATTTATATGAGCAAAGTGGCAACCTCGATATATCTATTGAGAACTTTAGAAAAGCATACGATATTTTTTTACAGGAAAATATGAAAAGTGAAGCTGTAAAGTCACTATCAAACCTTGGTGCAATGCTTGTTGACAATGCCAGATACGAAGAAGCCAGCACAAACCTGTATGATGCCCTTAAGAAAGCTGAAGAACTCAACGATATTCGTATGCAGGGCACTGTCTTAACAAATATCGGATTGCTCTTTTTTAATCAGGAAGACTGGGAAAAATCCATCTCATATTACCGCAAATCAACAGATTGCAAAAAACAAACCAACGACTTGACAGGGCTGGCCCTAAACTATAACAATATTGGCATTGCTTACTATTACAAAGGAGAGCTCGATTCGGTATTAAGTAACTTTGAACGTTCGCTGGACATGTATATTAAACTGGGCAATAAACTCGGACAAACCAGACCACTTTCAAATATCGGAGAAATATATTACCTGAAAGGAGATTACGATAAAGCCCTGGAGTATTTTCATAAATCACTGGCAATAGAAAAAGAACTTAGTTATCAGTCGGGTATAGCCAAAAGTCTGCTATACATAGGCAGCATATATACTGAACTTAAGGAATTTGATAAAGCCCTTGACTATCAGTACGAAGGATTGGAGATTTCACAAAATATGGGCTCTCCCTCAATTCTAATGGAAGTATATGAGTACCTCTACGAAACCTTTAAAAAAATGGGCATAGCAGATAGTGCGCTAAAATACTACATAAATCTTACCGAAATAAAAGACAGTCTGTTGAGTATTGAGAAATCAAAACAAATAAACGAACTCGAAACCATTTACGAAACCAAAAAGAAGGAACAGCAAATATTCTTACAGGAAGTAAAACTTAAAAACAAAACCAAAGGTAACTGGGCTCTTATCACAATTCTTATTTTATTTATGGGGCTTGTAATACAGGGGCTTCGTGTTTTCAAGATAAATAAGGCATCGAATATATCGCTCGAAGAAAAGAATAAGTTATTAAAAGAAAGTAACCGACAAATAACCAATAGCATAACGTATGCCAGCTTTATACAGTCTGCCATTTTACCCCCCAAAGAATTATTCGAAAGCACTTTCCCCGAACACTTTATATTTTTCAAACCAAAAGATATTGTGAGTGGTGACTTTTACTGGTTAACCAAAAAGGAAAACGATGTAATTATTGCTGTGGCCGATTGTACAGGACATGGAGTTCCGGGAGCTTTCATGAGTATGCTGGGTATGACTTTCCTGAACGAGATAATAAATATTTATGGACTTACTTCTACCAATGAAATATTAAATACCCTGCGTACCAAAATTATGGATGCCCTAAGGCAAAAAGAAGGCACAACTGATACCCGCGATGGTCTTGATATTGCCATTTGCAGGTATAACACAGAAACTATGTTGCTCGAATTTAGCGGAGCATACTTACCTGTGATTGTTCATGACGAAAACGGCATGCAAATATTAAAAGGTGATCGGATGCCAATAGGCTATCACAAGTCCCGAAAAGCTCCCTTCACAAAGGTTGAAGTAGAATTAAATCGCGGAACAACACTATACCTTTATTCCGACGGATATGCCGATCAGTTTGGTGAAGAATCAGGTAAGAAATACACCAGGAACAGATTTTATGAATTTGTGAAAAATATTTCTGCCTTAGATATTCAGGAACAAAAAAAGAAACTGGAAGCTGAACACAATAACTGGAAAGGCAATAAAGAACAAATTGACGATATTACAATTCTAGGCTTGCGCATCTAAATCAGTCTTCAATGTTTATTAATTCTCCGGTCGATGCCAGGCTGTCTATTATAATTTCAGGATTTCCTTTTAAAAGAACATTACCTCTGTTTAAAATTTGTACCCACAATTTTTCGGTGCACCACAATTTATAATCGCATGTACCCTTTTGATAAATTCTGGCTTCCTTACACTGCAGCTCCGAAGCATCGCAAATTGCAGTATAGAAACAATATGAATAAAGATAATCTGTTTTTCCAGCAACCTTATAATTACCTCCTGTTGTTCCATAAGGTATTAATGCAAACGAAGCATTATTAATTTTTAAATCAGCTTCAGCAATGTTGCAACGAATTGTCAACTGAAATGCATCCCTTATAGTATCGGTAGAATATACATACGAAGCTTCATGCAGATTTATCCTGTTTATGTCCTTAAAATGTACCTTAAGCAACGGACGCTCATAATCACGTAACCAGAAACACGAATTGTAATTGTAAAGTTCTACGCTGTCGGCTATCGTTTCAGCTTCCAGGTTTTCAATTACATTGCTGCCCCCAAACGCTTCGATGTAATAGGTAGTATCCTGCACTAATTCCATATCGGCAATGCCATAAAGATTAATAAAGTTAAACGAATCGGTATAGATTATTTTACTGCTTTGCTCCCCAACCGAGTGAAAACATTTATTCTTCTCGCAGCTTACAACCAAGGCAATGAATAGTGTAATTGCTGATATTGTTTTTATTAACCTCATTTCTGTTTCAGATTAAAACGATACCCAATACCCCACTCCAGATAATCGGCAATCGCATAATGAGCTTTTACTGTGAAATTGACATTAAGCTTTGAATTAATAGAATAACGCAACCCTAGCCTGCTGTAAAAGGTTGCATACTTGTGATATCCCGCAATAACATAATATCCTACATTCAGTACCGAACTTAGATTACCAAATTTTGCCATTGCACCAGCATGCAAACCCATTTGGTAATTGTCGGAGGGTATAGATTTTGTTTCATCCTCAAATTCTTTTGTTGGCCTCAGAGTTTCGTCGTAGAAGAAATCAATTCCACCTCCCGCCAGGTATTTCTTTGATGCATAATACCAATAATCTCCAATTATTGTTGATACCTGGTAAAGTTTGTCGTTAAGCATATCATCCCGCTTCCAGCCAACATTCCATATTAAATCAATAATGTGTTTTGAGTTCACTGCCTCTTTTGGCGTTGTTTTGTAATTTTTCTCGGGCAAAAGTTCGAAAGAGTGAGTTAAAGTAGTACTGAGAATATTCAGTCCCAAATTCGGACTACGGAATTTACCATTAGAATAGTGCGAAGTTTCAAGTCCCCAGCGAATCTGCTGTCCGTTTTTAAAACAATACTCAAGATACAAATCTAAACCCACATAAATATTTCCATGCGAACTTACTGCCAGGTTTAACGGATTTGAATACGGCTCGTAAGTTTTACTTATATAGCCATATCCGAGATTCAAATGATATTGAACATTAATTTGGTTGCCCCGATGAAAAGGCGCTGCAAAATACCCAAACACTGCATGAGCATGGCCCAGAATTTCGGGATTCGAAAAGTTAAGGTAATTGTAGGCCATACCATAATTCGGCCTTCTGTATAGCTCTTCCCAGATATGACGATCATTCGACCATGTTGAAAGACTAATCTCGAAGCTTTTTACGTTTCCATTTAGCAAATATTCAATAGATGAATTATGCGGATAAACAAAACCATAGTTGATTTTGGTATTTAGTCGAACGCCATTCAGTAAACTGTCCGGAAAATTTTGTGCTATAACAGAAGTTACAACAAGTAGTGGCAGAAAAATGAGGACTATTATTCTTTTAATCATGAAACAAAAACTCAACCAGATTAATTCCTTTTTCTTAGGCTGATAAAAATACCTATTTTTGATGATCTTAAAAATAAAACTATGTGGCCACTTTTTCAGAAAGAAGTTTCAGGATTCTTTAGTTCAATTACAGGATATGTTGTAATTATTGTTTTCCTGGTAATTAACGGATTACTTGTTTGGGTATTCCCCTGGAACCTGAATATTATTGACGGAGGCTATTCAAGTCTTGCACCCATGTTTCAGTTATCGCCATGGATTCTTCTGTTTCTGATTCCGGCAATCACCATGAAAACCTTTTCGCAGGAAAAAAAAGACGGCACACTTGATTTATTGTTTACTCGTCCCGTATCAAAATTGCAGATTATAGGGGCAAAATATTTTTCGGCCCTGTTTCTCGTTTTTATTGCATTAATGCTAACGCTCCCCTATTACATCACTGTAATTTTACTTGGCGATCCGGTTGGAAATATTGACCATGGGGCCACCTGGGGTTCATATATCGGCTTATTTCTTCTGGCCTCAGCTTTCACATCAATAGGCATTTTTTCATCAACGCTTTCCGATAATATTGTTGTTGCATTCATCATAGGAATATTTTTATGTGCTTGGATGTATGCTGCTTTTAGTTTTGTCGGAAATTTATTTCCCATGGGTAAAATGGGTAACATTCTGGTAAATATGGGCATGGATTCGCACTACCTGTCCTTAAGTCGTGGAGTAATTGATTCCCGCGACCTTATTTATTACTTTGGAGTAATTGCCCTTTTCATTGCACTTTCTAACACAAAACTTTCTATCAAACGGTAGCAAAAAATGAATTCTGAAACAAAACATAAAAAAAGATTCTCCGACAAGTATTTATCACTTGCAATTGTCCTTGCAGTTATCCTATTAGCTTCAATTTTATCTGCCAACAATTTTTTTAGAATTGACTTAACATCAGAAAAAAGGTATAGCCTGTCTGATCAGACCAAAGAAATATTAACCAACCTTGACGATTTGGTTTATATCAGGGTCTATCTTGATGGTGAACTTAATATTCCGCTCAGAAAATTTCAGAAAAACATTACTGAAATGCTTGAGGAATTTAAAGCTTATGCGGGATCCGAACTCGATTATGAGTTTACAAATCCCTTCGATGGGGCAAATGAAGAATCAAGAACCCGAATATTATCGGATCTGAATCTGAAGGGATTGCATGCGGTAAACATTCATAATCGGGGAAAAGACGGCAGTATTTCTGAGAAAGTTGTTGTTCCGGGAGCCGTTGTTATTTATAATGGCATAGAAATACCGCTGAACCTTTTAGTAAATAACCCGGGGAAATCCGGTGAAGAAAACCTGAACAGTTCTGTGGAATCGCTTGAATATACTTTTATCAGCACAATAAAAAACCTGACTTCGCAGAGTATCCCCAAAATTGCCCTGCTTGAAGGTCATGGCGAATGGCCCGATGCTTATATGGGAGACTTCATGAAAGAATTATCAAAATCGTACCAGGTTGACCGTGGCAGGCTTGGAGGACGTGTTGATATTCTCGATACCTACGAAGCTCTTATTATTGCCGGACCGGTAATGGAATTTTCTGAACAGGAAAAATTCATAATTGACCAGTACATCATGAAAGGTGGTAAGGTAATGTGGATTCTGGATGCCGTTAATGTTGACTTCGACAGTCTGGCCATGGGTGCTTCACTGGCTATTCCCAACAACCTGAACATCGAAGACATGCTTTTCAGGTATGGAGTGAGAATTAACGCCGACCTTTTAATGGATGCTCAGTGCAGTTTCATTCCTGTCAACGTGGCCCTGGCCGGAAATCCCCCAAATTTTCAACCTGTACCCTGGTTATATTATCCACTTATCAGTACTGAAAACAGCCACCCAATAACACAAAACCTGAACAGGATATGGTTAAGGTTTGCCAGTAGCATTGACACCATCGAAGCCCGAAAAAACATTAAAAAGACTCCTTTGCTTGTTTCTTCCGGAATGAACCTGCTGAAAAACACACCTTCTTTTATCAGTCTTTCGGAATTAAACACACCCCCTGCTGAAAATGAATTTTCAAACACGAAAAGGATAACTGCTGTTCTGCTCGAAGGGATATTCGAATCGGTATTTAAAAGCCGAAGCCTGGAGGACTATTTTGACGAAGAACCAGATGAGAGATTAGACCTTAGCTCACCCACCAGAATGATTATTGTATCTGACGCTGATATTATTAGAAACGATGTTAAACAGACAGCCCAGGGACAAAATATTTCGCCATTGGGCTTCGATAAATACACCAACCAAACCTATGGAAACAAAGATTTCCTGGTAAATGCCATTAACTTTCTCACCGATAAGAATAATTTACTCGGTTTACGTGGAAGAGAATTTAAAATTCGTTTACTAAACAGGGTAAAAACAGAAAACGAAAGATTAAAATGGCAACTTATAAATATCCTTGCCGCCCCATTGTTTTTAATATTGTTCGGAATTCTGTTTTCGTTTTACAGAACCAGAAAATATACCAGGTAATACATTATGAGTAAAACCCTTCAGATAGTTCTAATTTCAATAATTATAATTGGTTCAGGCATTCTTCTTGTTCAGACTTTTTATAAAAAACAAAAGAAATCAGGCACCGTTTTTCAGCTCGATAAAAATGTTTTACTTGATGAAATAATTGTTGAAAAGAATGATACTAAAACACATTTAAAATTTGAAGAAGCTAACTGGAAAACCTCCCAGGATGTTTTAGCCGATAAATCAAAAATCGATTATGCCATTTCAAGCCTGATTAATTTGAGGATGAACTATCCGGTTTCGAAAGAACAATCAAATGAGCTGAAAAAACTATTTGCAGATTCTGCAAATACAATAAAACTTTTTTATAAAGGTAAACAAGTTTATACACTCAGGTTTTTATCAAATAATAGTCAGACTTTTGCCATTAACTCCAAAGATAAAATTTACAGCCTGGTACTTCCGGGTTACGAAAAATTCAATTTAGAACAAATTATTCCAACGGAACCTGGATATTGGGAAATTCAGCAACTACTTAAGCTTTCGCCCGAAAAGATAAAAAAGGTTTCTGTTGTCTATGCAAAACAAGAAAAATCAGGATTCAGGCTTGAACATCGGGAGCAAAAATTTGAGTTGTATGATTACAAGAACCAAGTCATGGAGAACTCTGATACAGCATCAATTTTAGATTATATTCATTTTTTTAGCGGAGTTAACGGAATGCGTTTTGATGCGACCGGTTTCGATTTAATAAACAACAAGCCAATTTTTAGCCTGATAGTCGAAACACAGGATAGGCATACCCATATTGAATCGTTTTTACTATTTAATAAAGCAAACAATGCCTCTGATTGTGACATGTTTGCCGGCGTCGTTAACAAAAATGATACTTTAATGTTTCGGTATATCGATTTTGATCCAATTCTGGTAAGTCTCGATTATTTTCTAAAAAAGTAAAGAACTAACCTTAAAATCCACTTTATTTTTTGTAATATTGATCACTGTTTATCAAAACAGATTATAAGGAATTAATCATAATTTTAAAACTCTGATTATAAATGAAATTTGTAGTTTCAAGTGTTGATCTTTTAAATCATTTGCAAAATGTAAGTCGTGTTATTAGCAGTAAGAACACACTTCCCATTCTCGATAATGTACTCTTTAATCTCGAAGGCAAAAAGCTGGAATTAACCGCTTCAGATCTTGAATCAACATTCATAACAAGCATGGAAATTGAAAATGCTACTGATTCAGGAAGTGTGGCAATACCTGCCAGACTTCTTCTTGATACACTTAAAGAGTTTCCTGACCAACCTTTAACTTTCGATATCAATCTTGACGATTACAAGGTGGTTATAAACTCAGAGAACGGACAATACGACCTACCCGGACAGAATGGTGAAGATTTTCCACAATTGCCTGCCATTCGCGAAGAAAACAAGGCAAGCCTTCAGGTTCCCGCAGAATTGTTTTTGGGTGGAATAACTAATACTCTTTTTGCCACAGCAGATGATGAGTTAAGACCTGTAATGAATGGAATTTTCCTTGAAATATCATCGGATAATATAACATTCGTTGCTTCTGACGCACATAAGCTTGTACGTTATAAAAGAGATGATGCAAAGAGCGATTCAAATGCATCATTCATTCTTCCGAAAAAACCATCGGCCCTGCTTAAAAATATTTTACCGAAAGAAAAAGGTGAAGTATTAATTGAGTTTGACAATAAAAATGCATTCTTCAGTCTTTCGAACTATAAATTGGTTTGTCGTTTGGTTGAAGGTAATTATCCAAGTTACAACTCTGTTATACCAACCGATAACCCGAATAAAGTAATCATTGACAGACTTAAGCTTAACAATGCACTAAAAAGGGTTTCTGTTTTTTCAAACCAGGCAAGCAACCTGATAAAATTACAGCTTACCGGTAACCAGATGACAGTTTCGGCACAGGATATCGACTTTTCAATTTCGGCTTTTGAGCGCATACCCTGCCAATACGAAGGCGATGATTTGGAAATTGGTTTTAAATCGCTTTTCCTGATTGAAATTATACAGAACATTAATTCTTCGGATATAATTATTGAACTTTCGGATCCAAGCAGGGCAGGAATTTTGCTTCCTCTTGAGAAAGAAAATGAAAACGAAGATGTTCTGATGTTGCTCATGCCGATGATGATAAACAATTAATAAAACAGAAAAATAAATAGAAAGAGAGTTTCGGCTACCGGGGCTCTCTTTTCCATTTTTATAAACTATGAAACTTAAACTAAAAAATCCAATTGTCTTTTTTGATTTGGAAACTACCGGTATAAATGTTGCTACAGACAGAATAGTTGAAATATCTTACCTGAAAGTTTACCCAAATGGCAACGAAGAAACAAAAACATTCAAGGTTAACCCAACCATTCCGATACCCAAAGAAAGTTCTGATATACATGGTATTTTAGATGAAGATGTAAAGGACTCACCTACCTTTGCAGAACTGGCAAAAACAATAGCCAATGATTTGGAAGGATGTGATATTGCAGGTTACAACTCGAATAAATTCGATATACCCTTACTTGCCGAAGAGATGATTAGGGCCGAAGTTGATATCGACTTCAAAAAAAGAAAACTGGTTGATGTGCAGGTAATCTTCCTTAAAAAAGAACCCCGTACACTTACAGCAGCTTATAAATATTACTGCGATAAAGATTTAAGTAATGCACACAGTGCTGAGGCCGACACGCATGCAACCTACGAAATTCTGAAATCACAGCTCGATATGTATTCCGATCTGGAAAATGACATTGAAAAGCTGTCGGAATTTTCAAGCCACAACAAGAATGCCGACTTTATGGGCAGAATTATCTTTAACGATAAAGGAGAAGAGACTTTCAACTTTGGAAAGTATAAAGCAAAAACAGTTGAATGGGTTTTTGAAAAAGATCCGGCATATTATGGCTGGATGATGAATAACGATTTCCCGCTTTATACCAAAAAAGTGCTTACGAATATTAAACTGAGCTACGCTTTTAAGAATAATAAATCGTGATCGGTGATCAGTGATCGGTGATCAGTGATCAGTGATCAGTGATCTGTAATCCGTGATCGGTGATCAGTTATCAGTGAACAGTGATTGGGGAGCAGTTTTAACGTCATCGCGAGGAACGAAGCGATCTGTTCTAAGTTAAATTATTAGGTTTTTCGTGATTAGGTGATTGAGGGAGTGAATGACTGAATGAATGAGTGAGTGAATGACTGAATGAATGAATGAATGAATGAGTGAGTAAAGAGGGATAGCTAAAGTCTAAAAGCCAAAAGCTAGGAGCTAAAAGCTAATGGCACCAGACTTCACATTTCACATTTCACATTTCACTTTTAAACAGAAACTTAAAACAATGAAACTTATTTGTATTGGCAGAAATTACAGCGAACATGCAAAGGAACTGAATAACCCGGTTCCGGAGAATCCTGTGTTCTTTATGAAACCCGATACTGCTTTGCTGCTTAAAAACAGGCCCTTTTATATTCCGGAGTTTTCGAATGAAGTTCACCACGAAGTTGAGGTTGTAGTTAAAATTAACCGCATTGGTAAACATATCGATGAAAAATTTGCCCATCGCTATTACGATGAAATTGGCCTCGGAGTAGATTTCACTGCACGCGATATTCAACAGAAATGCAAAGAAAAAGGCTTACCCTGGGAAATTGCCAAAGCCTTTGATTATTCAGCACCTCTGGGTGAGTTTATTCCTGTAGATAAATTACCCGATGTAAAAGCTATTAATTTTGAATTGCTTAAAAACGGTAAAACCGTTCAAAAAGGAAATACCTCCGATATGCTATTTAGCATTGACCAGATTATTTCCTATGTTTCGAAATATGTCACACTTAAAATTGGCGATTTAATTTACACAGGTACGCCCTCTGGAGTAGGTCCTGTTGCTATTGGCGATAAACTAACCGGAAAGCTCGAGGGTGAAGTGATGTTTGATTTCGAGGTGAGGTAGCTTTCAAACTATAACTTAATTAACTACCACAATCTTTTTTACCTCAAAATAGTCCCAACCAAGCTCGAATTCAGAGCATGATACTGTTATTTCTCCCAATTCTATAAAAACCTTTACCGGATTATCTATTGTATAACCAACAACTTTCCCTACAATAGCATTGTCAGATTTTATAGTATCATTCCCGTATTTTATAACCCAACCCCAGCAACAACCACATTTTAAGGCGTTAAAGGCGACAACTTCGGCATTGCTTTTTGGAGAATTACCTGAATTTTCGCAACTCTGGAAGAAAACAAGCAAGATTGGAAATAATAACAGGTACTTTTTCATAGCGTAATATTTAATATGAAGATTTAATCTTTTAGTTTTTAATAACTTTTTTAACTATTATACATTCATCAAAATGTATCTGAAGCAGATATGTACCTTTATCATAATCGCAAAGGTTTATTGTTGACACAGCGGACTTAAACAAGAATTTTCCTGTAATATCAAATACTTCAACAAATACAATTGGTATATCTGATTGAATCTCAAACATGCCGTTAGTCGGATTAGGAAAGATTGTTAGATTATCATTAAGATTTGTTTGAATACCTGATACAGGTTCAACATAGTCGCAATCATTGTCTCCGTAATAAAGAAATCTGTCGGTTTTAAAATGCACCTCGTTATCCTGATAACACCTTAACCACTCAGGGGTAGTCTCCGGAATCCATGCACAATCTGCAAGATCTTCAATTAAAGTTCTTATTGACCCAATTCTTTCAATATACACGTAGGGATTAGGATTTATATCACGTAGAGGAGAAAGCTGGCATGTAATTCTTTTGAGTGTATCTTCTCTTGCTACAACTGAGTCAATTTTTGTAACTACATAATCAAAATTGACAATATCTCCCATACAGGAAATCATGTTAAAGGTCACTGAATCCTCAAGCTCAACGTCAAACTTATAAATCAGTCTTAATGTATCTTTGAAATAATAGTATATTTCATCCTCAACCTGAAGCATCGGGTAATCACCCACCAGCCTGAAGTTTAAAGAATTAATGAGCGTGTCTTTTTTACTTTCAATAATATAGTAATTCTTTAAAGCTGGTTCATTAATTCCATTGTTTACAGAAACGTTCATATACCATTTTGCTCCGATTGGTGCAAATTCCTGGCCATTTAAGGGTTTTAAATAATCACATTCCTTTTCCCAGTAATCAGCCTTGTAACTTATGTTTTCATCAATGTAACATCTTAAACACGCTATATCACCTTCTAAAACAGCGTTTTTGTGAAGCCCAAAAAAGAATTTACTTGATCCTATTTTTTCAATAATGGGTTTTTCTTCCAGGTTCCCGGATAGGTTAAAAGCCCAATCTGAATCTTCGGTCATTGAGTTGTAGATTAACTTTAATTCTTGCCCATCAATTGTTACACTGCTTATACTATCAACAACGTATTCAAATTTTGAACAATCGTAGGTGTAATCAGTACACTCTCCGGCTACCTTAACCAGAATAGTGTCCGTCTTGTTAGCGTTAAAAACATACAATGGGTAAAACTCATTATTGAGGAAATGAAAAACAGTATCCTGTCTGTAATACACAAAATCCCTCGAAAATTTTACTGTATCCCAGAAATAGACAAAACCATCATTGGTATTTTCGAATATTCTGTTCGACTCAAGAATTTTACATTCAGTTTCATTAATTGTTGTATCTCCTACAGACTCAATGTAGGTTAAGTATGGTTGCATACCATAATTGTGACTATAATACCACTTTGCACCTGTTGGAGCAAATTCCTGTGCTGCTACATACTTTGGTAATAAATAGAAAATACAAAGAAGAAATATATTTTTCATAACGGTTGCTGGTTTAGGCTTTTATTTATGATGATTTATAAGGTTAAATGTTTGCTTTTTAAGCAATTTAATAAATTTTTAGATAGACTCATAGGACTTAACCTATTTGTAAGAAATTTTATCCAATAAAGCATCGAAATCTATTAAATTGTGAATTGAATCCAAAATTAAGGCAAGTTTCTTTTCGTCTAAATGTTGAAGAATGTTAATTGATTCATCGTAACGCTGTTTGTGCCTTTGCAATAAGTCTGTATCAAAATTCAGTTTACTTTCTACAAACCAATACCGCATGTTTAGGTTAGAAATAATCTTCTCCACCATATCCTTTTTATCAATTCCTCTTCTATCATATATTTCTATATACCTTAATACCCCCAAAGCTCCCATAGCGTCTAAATCATCGGCAACAGCCAGCAATTTATAAATGAGATTTTCTGCCTGACCGGTATTTGTGTATTCTTTATTGTCATGCTCAATAACTGCTTCCCGCACAGGTTCCAGTAATTCATTCAATTCAATGTTTTTCTCGCTCAAAAAACTTTCAAGCAACAGCCAACTTTCCATCCCGTGCTTCTCGTCAGTGGTTTTCGACAAACCCGAATCGTGAAAAAAGCATGCAAAAAGCAGCCCTTCGATAAAAGGATAATCTGAAATGTTGTATGCAACCAATAGCTCCCTGGCAAACTCCCATACTCTTTTGTGGTGGGTATGATCATGCGATGGCAAATCACCAGCAGCAAATAAAGTTTCAATTTCGGAGTATAAGCTCTTATACCACAATGTCTCTGCTTTAGCAATATTTGTTTCCAATTCAGATTTTATCATTCTACAAATGCTTGTTTGCACAACAAAAGTGCAAGTTTTTTCACTATTTTCGCATCTTTAATTCAAATTAGACAGAAAACCAAAGCCTTTCTAACAGTTTTCCCGGCATAACTTAGCCGGGGATTATGATATTTAGCATGAAGGATTTAACCACTGGTAGAGAAAGAAATACAATAATAAGGTTTGCTACTCCCATGTTGCTGGGAAATCTGTTTCAGCAAACTTATAATTTTGTGGACAGTATAATTGTTGGAAGGTTGATCGGAGACGAAGCACTTGCTGCTACCGGCGCTTCATTCCCGATAATTTTTGCGCTGATATCGTTTGTAATCGGAATTGGCTCGGGAGCAACTATTATTATAGCCCAGTATTACGGTGCAAAAAAATACGATCAGGTAAGAAAAGCCATCGATACTATTTTCATTTTCATCTTTTTTGCATCACTCATAATTATGACTGTAGGAATAACCTTCAGTCGTAAAATATTCATTCTTACCAATTTACCCGAAGAAGTCATTCCGTATGCAACAACCTACCTCAACATTTATTTGTCGGGAACAATACTGCTTTTTGGCTTTAACGGTGTGAGCGCAATTCTCAGGGGTATTGGTGATTCTAAAACTCCGCTCTATTTTCTTATACTGGCTTCGCTTTTAAACATCGTTCTTGATATCACCTTCATCAAGGTATTTCATATGGGAATTCGCGGAGCGGCTCTTGCAACAGTTATTTCTCATGGAGCAACCTTTATTGGGGCTGCGGTTTATCTCAACAAAACCCATAAGATTATTCAGATACGACTTACAAAAATGATTTTCGACTGGCAGATTTTCCGCCAGAGTGTTCGAATTGGTGTTCCATCGGGCTTCCAGCAGACATTTGTTGCTCTGGGAATGATAGCCCTATACAGTATTGTAAACCAATTCGATACCAGTGTTATTACTGCCTATTCTGCTGCCGGTAGAATTGATGGTCTGGCTATGCTGCCGGCAATGACTTTCGGACAGGCGCTTTCAACCTTTGTCGGACAAAACCTTGGAGCTGGTAAGATTGACAGAATCCGACGAGGGTTAATTTCTACCATAGTCATGTCTTTACTTGTATCGTTTGCTATAACAACAGGAGTTATTTTGCTGAGATATGATCTAATGTCGATCTTCACCACGAGTCCGGAGGTAATAAAGGCAGGTGCAAATTACCTTTTAATTGTAAGCAGTGCTTATTTCATTTTCAGCATAATGTTTTCTTTGAATGGTGTTATGCGTGGATGCGGCGATACACTTATTCCGATGTTTATCACTTTATTTTCACTGTGGATAATAAGGATACCTTTTGCCTCGCTGCTTTCGGGCCGAATGGGAATTTACCTTCAGTCAAAAGGTATAAACATCGATTTTATCTGGATTTTTGACGGTCGTATGAAAGAATCAGGTATTTGGCTTGCAGTACCAATTGCATGGGCAATTGGCGCAATATTTTCATTCTTTTATTATAAAAGTGGTAACTGGAAGAAGAAAGGTGTGGTAAAACATGGCTTTTAAATATTCTTCGGGCAACTTTTTATATAAAATTGGCTCAATAAGATAGATAAATGTTACATTTAGTATTAAATAGCAAAAGTTAAAATATGATTAAATCGATGACAGGTTATGGCAAGGGTGTTTGTGAACTATCCGACAAGGTTATAACCGTTGAAATAAAATCGTTAAACAGCAAACAAATAGATATTTACACCAGGATACCAGGCATTTACAGAGAAAAAGACCTGGATATCAGAAACCTTATTTCTCAGCGACTAAGCAGAGGTAAGGTAGAAGTTAATATGGTGGTTGAAATTACAGACGCAAGAAATGCCAGTAAACTCAACAAAGCAATAATTAAGGAATATTATAAACAGTTAAAAGAAATTGGTGCAGACCTGGGCATTGACTACAACGAATCTATTCTTCAGGTAATTATGAGACTACCCGAAACGCTGCAAATGGATAAAGAGGAAATAGATAGTTCGGAGTGGAAGAAAATAGCTGAAGCATTAAATTCAGCCATTGATTCGGTTGAATCTTTTAGAACCCAGGAGGGCGAAGCATTAAAAAAAGATATTCTGAGCAAGGTCAACCACATTGAAGAACTGATGGAAAGTATTACTCCCTTTGAACAGGAAAGAATTGAGAGCATCAGACAGAAAATACAAAACAGTCTTTCTGAGCATATTGAACAGGATAAAATTGACGATAATCGGTTTGAACAGGAATTAATTTATTACCTTGAAAAATTCGATATTAACGAAGAAAAGGTAAGGTTAAAGAACCACTGTAAGTTTTTCAGGGAAGTGTGTGAAAGCATTGACTCCTCAGGAAAAAAACTTGGCTTTATATCGCAGGAAATGGGTCGGGAAATAAATACAATTGGTTCTAAGGCAAATCATTCCGAAATTCAGCGACTGGTTGTTGGAATGAAAGATGAACTGGAAAAAATAAAGGAACAAACCTTGAACATATTATAAAGAAGATTTATGGCGGGCAAACTTATAATTATTTCAGGACCTTCGGGAGCCGGAAAATCAACAATTGTTAAACACCTGAAAGAAAACACCGGGTTCGAACTTGAATTTTCTGTTTCAGCTACCAGCAGGCCAAAAAGAGAAAACGAAACCGAAGGCAAGGAATACTATTTTTTAACGATTGATGTATTTAAATCTCAAATTGAAGAAAAACAATTCCTGGAATGGGAAGAAGTTTATCCAAAACAGTATTACGGAACTTTAAAAAGTGAGATTAACCGACTCTCGCAAAGCGGTAAAAACATCATTTTTGATGTTGATGCCGTTGGCGGTACCAATATCAAACGACAATACAAAGACGCTGCCATTTCTTTTTTCATAAAACCACCCTCGGTTGAAATACTGGAGGAGAGATTGCGAAACCGGGCTACCGAAAGCGAGGAGAGTCTGCAAAAAAGGCTCAAAAAAGTCAGGCTCGAAATGACCTATGCAAGACGTTACGACCACGAAATTATTAACGATAATCTAGAATTAACTTTAAACGAAGTTACAAAACTGGTAAGCGATTTCTTAAAATCATAATGAAAGTTGGTCTTTTCTTCGGCTCCTTTAATCCCGTTCATATCGGTCATATGGCACTGGCTAATTATTTTGTTGCCTTTACCGATATCGACGAACTCTGGTTTGTTGTAAGCCCACACAACCCGCTGAAAAGAAAGAGCTCTCTGTTAGACGATTATGCCAGACTGGAGATGGTTAGACTGGCCATAGCTGACGATCTCCGTTTTAGAGCCTCAGATATCGAATTTCAAATGCCTCAACCTTCATTTACCATAAACACCCTGGCATACCTGGGAGAGAAATACCCAATGCACGAGTTTGTTTTAATTATGGGTTCCGATGGCCTCAACAGTTTCAATAAATGGAAAAATGCAGAAGAAATAATAAATAACTATACCCGGTATGTATATCCACGTTATCCTGATACCGAAGAAACCATTAAAAAGCATAAAAATACACTGACAGTTAATGCTCCCCGCATTGAAATTTCTTCTACCATGATCAGAAATGCCATTAAAGAAGGCAAGAATGTACGGCACTTTTTACCCCAGAATGTTTTCAGTTTTATTGATAAAGAAATGTATTTTAAACAGATAAAATAATCTGTAAAACAAACTGCACTTTAATTGTTTCAAAACACACTTCCTCAAGGCAAGTTTTAACATTAGAATATCGTGTTCTTCTGATTATGATTTCCATTAAAATTACTATCTTAAATAAATATATTTCTGTATGATAATGGTTGAGAAAAACGAGCTTATAGAATTAATATTAAGTGCCCTGCTTTTTTTTATAATGTTAATGATTTATCGTAACTCAAACAAGGGCATATCATCTTATTGGGTTATAGGCATTTCTGTGCTTATGCTCAATTCAGTAAGTACAGTAGTTGAAGGTTTTGTTTTTCCTGCTTTTTTTAATTTTATAGAACACCTTTGCTTCCCTATAGCTGTTCTTTTATTCCTGGCAGCCAGCATCAAACTTTATAAAACCAGGAATATATGAGAAGTGTTATCGGGTTCAATATTGCCACCATCGTTTTATCCTCGGTTGTTATAGTTGTATTGGTTATTACAGCTTTGCATAACAAAAAAAGAACACTTCCTTTTGTTTTTCTGATAGTTGCCATGTGCTTTATGATCTTTGTAAACCTCACAAATATTCTCGAACACACTGGCATTTCAACCTATTTTGAGATTTTTGAAGATTTTCTAAAAATGCTTATTATACCTTTTTTAGTTTTTGCTGTTTATGGTTTTTGGCTTCAGGACGAACTTAAACAAAGAAAAGAAACAGAAGATTTTCTGGATAAAGTAATTAAAACGGCTCCGGTAATTACCTATATCGGTACGCGTGTAAGAGTAGTTTACGGTAAATGCATTCCTTTTATCGTTAAACAAAGCGCCTGGAAAAGTGCTTGAGCTAAAGCGAA
>JAFGVA010000130.1 GCA_016938235.1 Bacteroidales bacterium
GGTTTTGTAACCCGGTAATTTTTGTACCTTATTACAAAATTTAAGATAATAATGTCCACAAAATATAAAGTTCAGGATCAAGAAAAGTTACATTTTATTACAATTACAGTCATCGATTGGGTTGACTTATTTACCAGGCCAATCTTAAAACATGTTCTCATTGATGCTATTCAATATTGTCAGGCAAACAAGGGATTATTTGTTTACGCATTTGTGTTTATGCCAAGTCATTTGCATTTAATAGCTAAATGTACCAAAGGTTTTCGATTGGAAGATACAATTAGGGATTTCAAAAAGCACACATCTAAAGAAATTATCCGGACCATTAAAGAATATCCTGAGAGTAGAAGAGAGTGGCTACTAAATAAATTCAGCTTTGCTGCTAATAGAATTAAAAATGGAGCAAATTATAAGGTATGGAAAGATGGTTTTCATCCTGTCGAACTTTCAACTACTGAAATGATTGAGCAAAGATTAAACTATATTCATAATAATCCTGTAGAAGATGAGATTGTGTTTAACCCCGAAGAATACAAGTATTCTTCTGCCTGTATATATGCAGGAGGTATCGGTGTTTTAGATATGGAAAAAATATAAAATACGCACACTTTATAAAAGTGCGCGAGTTGCGATTAGCCTGGGCATCATAGATAATTGCAAGGATAGGTAGCTGGAAAGGTGACATACATAAAACCCCACCAGGTTTTAAATCTTTTACAATAGGATTGGTTCAATTTAATAAAATAATAGAAGGGTTCAATCTTGCTAAGGAGTTATGTGCATAGATGAGCTTTATTTAAGAGAGGGGTATAGATGTGTGCATAAGCTTACTTGCAAAGAAATTTGCAACTTTTAGACTCCTCCCTCTCTATATGCAATTAGAGAGGGACGGGGTGAGTAAAATTACAAAGACAAGAACTCCCCCCGCTAGCGCTTGTTTAACTACATTGAGCTCTTCCGAAATACATCGGTATCGGTTGTAACCTGCATTAATAGAAAGAATAGTTTTAATAATTAAGGTTTGCTGGTATCGGGCAACTTAGAAAAATATCATACCTTAAACCGAACTAAAAGTGAGTATTAATCGTTAAATTTGTAGAAACAACTTTAATTATGGGCGCAGCAGAATTAAGAAAAGAGCTTCATAGTTTTATCGACCATGCAGACGAACGTTTTTTAAGAATGGTACATTCTTTAGCATCTGAATACACAAAAGATGAAAGTGATGTAATTGCTTACAGAGCTGGCAATCCAATAACAAAAAACCAGTTGTACCAAGAGCTTAAAGAAGCGGAGCAAGAGATCGAAAGTGGTGATTATATGACCATTGAAGAATTTGCAAAGGAATCAAGTCAATGGAAATAAAAACGAGAAAGTTGTCATCACTCGCAGGGCTAGAAGCTCAATAAAGGAAATATATGATTATATAAAAAACAGGACAAAATCGATAGAGCCAGCGCACCGTGTAAGAAAGGCTATTATTGAGAAGTGTATGTCCTTAAAAAGCTTTTCTGGCTACTCCAAAGAACCTTACCTTGAAGAATATCCCGAAGATTACCGTTCTGTAAGTATCTGGTCTTATGTGATTATTTACGTAGTTCGAGATAAAGAAGTCCGTGTACTGAATATTGTACATGGTAAGCAAGAACCCGAAGTAAGGAAAGACATAAAGGAGAAATAACAACAATAAAAAGGTGGCTTTACCTCATGCCCCCTTTACTTCACGCTAATACGTCCCAGGTTCAGACAGGGGTAATCGGATAAACCCTTGTTGGCCCCCCAACTGCCTCAAGTCTGAGACTTGTGGCTTTTAAAGTTGGATAAAAGAATTAGCATTTAGTTTAAAGAATAGAACCACAAGTTAAAAACTTGCGGTAGCCTTAAAGCTGTTGTCTATGAGTCTTTAACTTAAAATAATAACAACAACAAAGCCCGGAAATATAAACCGGGTCCCCAATCTGCCACCCCCAACTGCCGCAGATTTGAAACTGGTGGTCATTAAGGTTGGATTAAACAGAAACTTATGGCTTATTGTACACAACACCAAGTCACAGACTTGCGGTAGTTCGGGAAATTTAATTTTTCAGAAAAATTCAGTTCGAACCAAAAAGCTTAATGAGGTGGCCTCCCTCCTTCTCAATACTGACAAGGCTTTCAGAAAAATAAAAAAGGGACAAAAAAGAAAAAATTCTGATCTGTCCCTTGTGGTGAACCCGGAGGGATTCAAACCCCCAACCTCCTGATCCGTAGTCAGGTGCACTATTCAGTTATGCTACGGGTCCATTATGGGAGTGCAAATATAGAAATTTTCTCTAAAATTCAGCACCCCAATATAAAAAAATTGAATTTATTCTGAGGCATTCAAACAAACGGTAAAATTGGTTCCTGTCCCCAGTTCACTTTCAACCGTAATGGCTGCTCCGATTAAATCACAGAGTTCCTTTACCAGCGATAGTCCTATCCCACTGCCCTTCTCGTTCTGGGTTCCCGGGGTAGATTGCCCGGGCCCGCCAAATATGGTATTAAGTCTCTCTTTGCTTATTCCTACTCCATTATCAATCACCGAGATACATATTTTATCATCTCCAGATTTTCTTGCTAAAATTTTAATTTCACCATTCTGAGGAGTAAATTTAACAGCATTTGAAAGCAGGTTTCGTATAATTGTATTTATGATAGTTAAATCTGAAAACACTTTAAGATCCTCATCACACTGATAAACAAGAGAAATAGATTTTCTATCGGCAACCGGTTGAATGAATTTTTTATTATTAACTACAACATCCTCTATAATTATCTGAACAGGCTCCAGAATTATTTTTCCGGTCTGTAATCTGGTCCAAGACAATAAATTTTCCAGTAACCATATTCCTTGTCGGCCCGATTCAATAATATCAATCAGAAGCTCAGTCTTTTGTTCCTCTTCTAATTCATCTCCCGAATTCAGTAAGAGTTCACCAAGCGAAACAATATTACCAACAGGAGTTTTTATGTCATGCCCGATAATCGATAAAAACTTATCTTTAGTCTGATTAAGTGACCATAATTCTCTCTCTCGTTCTTTCAGTTTTAGATGAGTGCGCACACGAGCGAGTAGTTCTTGCGGATTAAATGGTTTAACAATATAATCAACTCCACCTGTTTCAAATCCTTTTGAAATAGAAACCTCATCGGTTTTAGCCGTTAAAAAAATAATTGGAATATCAGCTGTCAGAGGATTTTTCTTGAGCTTTTCGCACACTTCGAGCCCATCCATCTCGGGCATCATTATATCAAGAAGTATTAAATCAAAACGTTCATTTTGGGCATGCGAGATAGCCATTTTACCATCTAAAGCAAAATTAACCTGGTATCCGGCCTGAGTCAGAAAATTTGCGACTAATTGAATATTCTTTGCAACATCGTCAACAACTAATATCTTGTAGTGACTATTGATTTCAATTTCAGTCATATCCATTCTATATATACCTCTTTTCTATTTTTTTATAATCTTTAACCAGTTTTGATAGCGAGTCCAAATCAAAGGTCTTCACTGCTTCAATAATTGATGAACCTATATAAGTTAGTTGTTTAATTTTTAAATCCATACCACTTTTAATAAGAATTTTTCCAAATTTCTCATATTCCTGAAAAGATGAGGTATTTGATAATCTTTGATAAGCTGGCTCTATTTCGTTCACTATAGTTTCTTTAAGCTTGAGCAATACGCTACTTTGAAGCCGGTGCGAATCCTGCTGAGAGTTATTATAATTCTCGTTGGCTATGGCAACTACTTCAAGGAATTGTTCAAGTTTTGGAAACAAAACCTGAATATTTACAGGTTTTGATATAAAACCGTCAAGAAAAACTATCCGGTTGTCTGTTTTATTATCAACGGGGGTGGCAGATATTCCCAGAGTAATAATTTCCTTAAATTCTTCATTTGTCTTAATAAACCGGGCAACGGCTAAACCATCCTTCAGGGGCATCCTGATATCCAAAAAGGCAATTTTAGGTTTGTGCCTTTTTACCATATCAATAGCTTCCTCACCGTCAGCGGCTTCAAGAAAATTCATATTGCTCCCTTTGAATACACCCATTAAAAACTCCCTGTTGAATTTGTCATCATCGGCTATAAGTATTGTTTCAGGCTTAAAAATAATTTTACCAACTTTATATTTCTTCGAAGGTATCGGCTCAATAAAAATATGCTTCGAGATTTCAACCTGATAAAAATTTACTGTGAAGGTGCTTCCTTTCCCAAATTCGCTTTCCACGCTAATATCGCCTCCTAAAAGTTCTGTTAAGCGCTTGGTGATTGTCAAACCCAATCCTGTACCCCCATATTTTCTTGTATCCTGGTCATCTTGTTGTTTAAAGGCTTCAAATATCTCTTGCAGGTATTCCTTTTTGATGCCAATACCGGTATCTTTTACTTCAATCTTTAAATCGCAATATTCCTTATTATCCTTAGTAATTCTGTTACTTGCCGAAATGTTCATTCTCACTTCACCTTCTTCAGTAAATTTAGTGGCATTACTTAAAAGGTTAATCAGAATCTGGCGTAATCGAATTTCATCAAAAATAAGAGTAGTGGGGACACCTTTCTGAATATTGGCAATATATTTGAATGACTTCTCTGATATTCTTAACGAAAAAATATTTTCAAGCTCTTCTATTAAAGAACTAAGCTGAAAAGTTTCGAGTTTAATATCCATTTTGCCGGCCTCAACTTTTGAAAGGTCTAGCAAATCATTTATCAGGCTCAGCAGAGTCTTACTGCTGTTTTTTATTGATTCAAGATGCTTTAGCTGGCTACGTTCGCTAAGTTCTGAAGTAAGCAAGTCGCTAAACCCAAGAATGGCATTAATAGGTGTTCTTATTTCGTGCGAAATATTAGCAATAAATACACTTTTTGAACGGTTTGCTTCTTTTGCTTCCTCCCACGCTTTTTTAAGCTCTAACTCAATATTTTTCTGAGCTGTAACATCGCGCATGATAACCAAAACCTCGTTATCGCCACTGGATATAATCCTTATTTCTTCGTGTATATCTTTATTCTCGAGGGATAAATTATGGTAATCAAAAGATTGAATCTCATTCGAAATGAGGGCTTCAGAAATACTTTCCGATAATCTCTTTGAAAAATCTTTTGAAAAGACTTCAAAAATGTTTTTACCTAACAACTGGTATGGAGGAAGAATTAGTTTTTCTGGTTGATCGGTATAAACATCAACGAATTCTCCGTTGGCTTTTAGAACAAAAATAAGATCCGGCAGAATTTTTAAAAGTGCCAGTTTCTTGGACTCACTTTCCTTTAAGGCTTCAATAGCTCTTTTACGTCTGGTAATATCCTGTATAATAATGTAAATCATATTTGTATTTCCAACAGAAACTCTTGTTGGAAAAATTTCCACATCACATAATCTACCATCCTTAAGTTTATGCTTTTGGGCATATACATTACCAAAGTCGTCGTGTTTTTCATCAGCTTCAACTCTGGCAGCTTCTAATAAACCTACAAACTCTGTTTTAAGATTTAATGCTTTTAATTCGTTTACACTATAGCCATAAAACTTTTCAGCCGCTTTGTTCGCTTCAATAATACACTCCGATTTCGGATCAACTACAATTATTTTTGCATTGCTGTTCACAAAAAAGGAGCGGAATTTGGCCTCGCTTTCATGTAATGCTAACTCATATCTTTTCCTTTGGGTTATATCTTCCTTTGTGCAAACAAACCCATTTATTTTACCGTTACTTTCAAGTATTGGCGATATGGTTGCAGCTTCCCAGTAAAAATGACCATCTTTCCTCCTGTTATAGAAATCCCCTTTCCATGTTTTACCAGAAAGAATTGTATCCCATAAATCAGTATAAAATTCTTTTGTGTGATGACCGGATTTTAAAATTCTTGGATTTTTACCTAGTACTTCATCAGAAGTAAAACCTGTTATTTCAAAAAATGCATTATTCACATACTGAATATTTCCTTTAACATCAGTCACAATAATACTAACAGTACTCTGATTTACAGCCTGTTCCAGTGCACCTCTCTGTAATAAATCAAAACTTTCGTTCATCAACTATTTAAACAACAAACCAGTAAAACCACATTATTATGTAATATAGTGAAAACTTATCTGTATTCGGTAATAGTTCAGAACAAAAACATTAACCGTGCGGGTAACTTTTGGGCATCAATACTGACTATACCCTGAGAAATTCAAGAAGAAACTCAGCTTCTTTATCGTTCGATCTGAAATGAAGCTTTCCGTTTTGCTTTTTCATGAATTCTTTTGAGATATATACACCCAGAGCGGGTATTGAAAGATTATCTGATGATGAATAGAATTCTTCTCTGCCCGAGTTTAAAACAAAGTTAATTTCATCGACATCAATGGCAGAATTATCGGTTCTTATGCTTATTGTCCAAACGCCATCTTTTAAAAGCGTGTCATAGCATACATGCCCATCTTTCAGTGTGTTTTTTAAAACAAAAGCTGACAGGTTTTTAAATACCGAGCGTGATAAATACTTGTCAGCTTTTATTCTTAAAGCCGAAGGTATTTTATTAATAATGGTAAGCTTTTTTAAATCACTTATATATTTTACAAATGGCTTGGTGTCCTCAAAAATATTTCCGAGGTTGTTTTCCTGCAGATGTACCTTAACCTGCTCTTGTTGTAATCTTGACCAATCTGACAGGTTTTCAAGAATTAGGTAAAGATTACGCAAAGAATTATCCATTACTTCAATTTTATCAAACAATTCTTCCGGATTATATTCCCCTATCTTGTTTCTTATCATCCCCGAAAAGCCAAGTAAAGTATTAAGTGGTGCTTGTAGATCATTAGAAATAAATGACAAAAGCTTATCTTTCATCTGGTTGATTTCAGCAAGTATCTTGGTCTGTTGTCTTAAAATTTCTTTAGATCGGATTCGATGCATCTCAGCAGATGTACGGGAAGCCAGAATGTTTAGCATATACCTCGAATTGGGTATTTCCTTCATTTGTCCCTTGCTCAATACGCCAATAACACCCATTACTTCTTTCGATGCATCCATAAAAGGAGCACCAATATAACCGTCTGTATTTGTTTCAAGTATTAGTTTATCTTCCGGAAAGAGCTCACTTAATCCGGTAGGATAGTATGAAACATATCCCCTGATTGTATTTTCAATGAATGAATTCTCTGTAGGAATAACTTTTGTTTGAATATCGCCACCCTGAATAAAAAAAATCTTCATTCTTGAATTATCACCAGAAATTCTACGGGCAATAAAGGCATAATCAGAATCAAAGGTCTTGTTCAGAACTTTAGTTATATCTTTAAAAAACTGCCTCCCGGTTGATACAGATGATACCCTCAAGACCTCGGAAAGCCAAGCCTCCTCCTGTAGAAAATTCGCAGATTTTTCAACCTTTAGAATAGAATAATCTAAACCTGTAAAGCCCAAATTCTTTTGGGTTAGTCTTCCCCAGAAAATATTCTGCTTAAGTGTCCTGAATGACATTTCCTGAGTGTACTCTCCCTTTGTTTCTAAATCCTTTGTAAGCTTTTCCTGCCCAAATTCAGATGGTTCAATATTGTATAATCGATATGCCGATTTATTAATAAGTTCCGATTTGTTGCTTGCTTCGAATAAGTTAAGTGCTGCCTGGTTACAATCATGAATTGAAAAATCAGTTTTATTCAGAATAAATATTGCGTCGCCAGATATCTCTAAAACCGATTTAAATAATAATTCAGACTCACTTGACTGCAGGTTTGGTTTGATGTTGGTAATTAGGTTATTTAACATTTCAGTATGAATTTCAACATTTTCTACGTAGCTCTTTTAAAAATGTTGTTTGTTTTTTTAATTTATTGGTTAATTGTATCAAAATATAAACGAACAAATGTTTTTCTTTGGTATTCCTTTTAAGATTTTTTTGATTTTAGTTACTCGCCAAATTATTCGTTTTAATCAATGAAACAGCAATACAACTTAAAATTAAATATTTAAAATTTAGGTATATTGTAATTGTTTAAAATTGTAACTTTAATCATTGTCAAATCTTTTTTAGTAATATTCTAATTCAACATCAAAAATAATTACAACCATGAAAAAACTATTGAAATTTCTGCTCTATTTCGTGTTGTTTATACTAATAGTATTGTTTACTGCGCCCATATTATTCAAGGGTAAGATTATGTCGGTCGCAAATGAGCAAATAAATAATAACATAAATGCCAGGGCTGGTTTTGATGATATAAAAATTTCGTTTTTTAAGCAGTTCCCCTACCTGAGCGTTAGTCTTAAAAATCTTTCGGTTGTTGGTGTTGAAGAATTTGATGGCGACACTTTGCTTTATGTTGAATCTGTTGATCTTGCTGTAAATGTGATAAGTGCCATTAAAATGGAAAACATTGAGGTAAAAAAGATAGGTATTACAGGACCCGTAATTAATGGAATTATTCGTGAAGACGGAACAGCTAACTGGGACATAGCAATTCCCTCCGAAGAACCTGAAACTGAAGTTGAGGATGATACAACAGCAACTGAGTTTAATGCAAAGATCATGCTCAAAACCTTTTATATTTCTAATGCATATATTTCATATAGCGACTATGAATCAGGTATGAAAGCTAAAATTGATAATTTCAATTTTAACCTTAGTGGCGATTTCTCTAAAGATTTTTCTGCGCTTTTGATTGACTCAGATGCTGAAAAAATGAACTTCTATATGGATGGTATAAAGTATCTGAATGAAGTAGCACTCAATATTCATATGAACATAGATGCTAATCTTAAAGACATGATTTTTATACTTCAGGAAAATACCTTTGCCTTAAACGAATTAGTTTTAAAACTCAACGGTAGTTTTGAAATGCCTGAATCGGAAAATATGAAATTCGATATGGCTTATGCAACAAACAATGCCGATTTTAAAACACTGTTATCGCTTGTTCCTGCAGTTTACATGAACGATTTCGCCGAACTTAAGGCCGCTGGTAAAATGTCTCTTAGCGGTAAAATAAATGGCGAACTCGGCGAAGTTGAAACTCCAAACGTAACCGGCGATTTGAAGGTTGAAAATGCGAGCTTTAGCTATCCGGATCTTCCCAAATCCGCTGAAAACATTCAGGTTGACATAGAATATTTCTACGATGGAAAACAAATGAACAACACAACACTCGATGTAAATAAATTCCATATCGAATTAGGTCAAAATCCAATAGATATTTCACTAAATCTTAAAACACCCATCAGCGACCCGTTTATCAACAGCCAGATTAATGTTAATATTGATCTTGCAACAATCTCAGATATCATTCCTCTTGAGGACACCCAGATTAAGGGCAAAATTGTTTCAAAGCTTGATTTAATGGGCAACGCCTCTGTCATTGAAAATGAAAAATACGAGGATTTTAAAGCTGTGGGCACAATCCTTATTCAGGATTTATATTATAATTCACCAGATGTTCCTCAGCCTGTATCAATTAGTGTTGCCGATGTTGAGTTTTCTCCTAAATACCTGGATGTTAAATTATTTAAAACAAAAATTGGCGCCAGTGATATTGCATTAAATGGTAAAATAACCGACTTTATTCCCTTTGTTCTTAAAGATGAAACAATTCATGGTACGCTGAATCTTAATTCAGGCTTAATCGATTTAAACGAGTTTATGTCGGGTGAACCTACAGAAGAACTTGAAGAAATGGAAACAGATTCCGCCTCAGCTCTCGAAGTAATTGAAGTTCCAAAAAATATTGACTTTACATTAAACTCTTCAATTGATAAATTATACTACGATAAGCTTGTTATGGAGGATGTTCTGGGAGAGATTATAATTCGTGACGGAGCGGTTAAATTGAACAAACTAAAGGTGAATACCCTTGACGGTAATATTACAATTAGTGGTGAATACAATACTCAGGATATGAAAAATCTTTTGGTTGATTTCAACATTCAGGCAAACAGTATTGATATTCCTAAAACATTTGCTGCGTTAGATCTTCTGGGAAAAATAGCACCTATTGCATCTAAAGCAACAGGTAAAATATCGCTGGGCATGAATATCAGCAGTTTCCTTCAGCATGACATGAAACCTGTTTTGAAGTCTATTATTGGCGGGGGTAACCTATCGTCGGATAAAATAGGCATTAGTGGCTCCAATGCATTTACTGCCATATCAAAATCATTAAATTCCGATGCCCTGAAAAATTTAGTACTGAATGACATAAACCTTGAATATGCTTTGTCGGAAGGCAAACTTCTGGTTAAACCATTTGAAACAAAAATGGGAAACACCCAACTCAATATACAGGGAGAGCAAGGTTTTGACAATACGCTCGATTACGATATAAATATCATGGCACCAAAATCATTGTTCGGAAGCTCAAATTCTGCTATAAGCAATTTATACAGTAATTCAGCCGTTCCCGGATTAAATTTCTCTGCGGTGGATAACGTCAACCTGCTTGTGAAACTTACAGGCGACATGCTTAATCCAAAAGTGAAAATAGATCCTAAAGCATCTGCAAAATCAGTAACCGAATCGGTAAAAGAAAATATCAAGACCAATACAAAAGAGGTTATAGATACTAAAAAGGAAGACGCCAAGGCTAAAGCAAGAGAAGAAGCTGATAAAATTCTGGCTGCAGCAGAAAAGCAAGCTGCAGAAGTAAGAAAGCAAGGAAAAATTGCGGCAGATAAAATTAGAACCGAAGCTGATGCTAATGCTGATAAACTGGTTAAGCAGGCAAGTAACCCCATAGCAAAAAAAGCAGCTGAGGTATCGGCTGAGAAAATAAGAAGTGAAGGAGAAAAACGTGCTCAGCAAGTGGAAAAAGAAGCTGATTTAAAGGCTCAAAAAATACTAGATGAGGCACAAAAGAAGGCTGACAACCTATTGAATTAGCTATAATAAACTGATTTGATTCTCTATTTGAAGATTAAAAATACTGAGAAACAAAAAAGCCGCTTGAAGCGGCTTTTTTTATAATAAAATATTCTTTAGTATCTTTTTTCTTTAATACGAGCTTTTTTACCAGTTAATTTACGGAAATAGTAAATACGTGCTCTACGCACACTACCATGCTTATTAACATCAATCTTATCAATAAAAGGAGATGCTAATGGAAAAATTCTTTCAACACCAATATTTCCAGACATTTTACGGACAGTGAATGTCTCATTAATTCCGGAACCTTTGCGTTGAATAACTACACCACGAAATTGCTGGATACGTTCTTTGTTTCCTTCAGTAATTTTATAGTGTACAGTTATAGTATCACCAGCTGAAAAATCAGGCAATTCTTTCTCAGTGGTAAATTGGCTTTCAGCAACTTTTAGTATATCCATCCTAGTTATTATTATATGTTCGACCCTGAATTTTTTCAGGTCGCAATATTAGCAATTATTTTTCAGTTTTCACAAACTATATTAACATATTTTAAATTATTTAAAAATACGTCATTTTATTGAATTAAAATTAGTGCGATTCCTCTCCCTGATAAAGAAATTTTTCTCCTGTTTCATCAACCAGTTTTTTGTACCAGTAATCGCTATATCCGGGCTGTTCTATATCGGGTTCAACATAAATATAACCGGCAGGTACTTCACGCTTTGTTTTAACATTGCCATCCATGTATCTGGCAAAAAGAAAATGATATAGCGATTTCCATTCATCAAAGGTGTTCTGCCCCATTTCTGCTGATGCTTGTGTCAGATAAGCAATCTGCTCCTCCTCGTTTTCAATTTTTTTAATTTTTTCATCAATTTCCATTACCCTGCTTACATATCCATCTTCAAGCAGACTCTGTTTTTCCTGTATATGAGGTATCATCAGGTTGTATCTGGTGTAAGCAAAATTCGACACCTGGTTAAATAACCAGAACGCAGAAGTTTCACTAAAATCCATCATTCCACCGTTGCCAACTTCGAAAACGTGTGGTGTTTTGGAAATTCCGCAGAAAACCGGAGTATAAACAGTACTGTAAGTATCATCTACACCAAACCAAAGAATACCACCAACGGGGTCAGGCAACCAGTCCCGCATCTGGGCGACAAAAGAAAATCCGGTCTGCTGGGTTGAGATTGCCCTTTCGTTAAAGTATGTTTTGCCGTCGACTTCCCAGGTTAATGGTCTCCAACGCACAATACATGCATTCGAACCAGCTCCAAAATCTTTAGTCATATCCATTGGTGTATTCTGAAAATAATCGCGCATCAACCCCATAACATCTTTTACAGTAATTTTTTTATCAACCTTAACCCAAAGAGGCATTCTGCTTTCCAGCTCATAACCCATGGCATGTTGTTCATATTCTACAATTTCAGCGTTAACTTTTTTAAATCCTGAATAAACCCTGGCCTCACAGAAACGGGCTCCTCCAAAATCTAAAGGAGCATAGGCAGCAGAAAAATCAAAATTTTTATCTTTCCCATCGAAATAACCCTGTTCCCTGGCAAATTCAATAACATCTGATGAAAAAAGACAATTCTCAGGATCGTTTTGCGTAAAAGTAGTAATACGCGACTGGTTAGCGTGACCACTAATATAACCATCAGGTACACGTTGTGCCACCCACACAGCACCTTTATTTGCCAGACCCTTACCAATCATTTCCATAATCCAGACTTCCTCTGGATCCGCAATTGAAAAAGACTCTCCACTACTGTAATAACCATATTCAGCAACAAGCTCATCCATAATTTTTATAGCTTCACGGGCAGTTCTTGCCCGCTGTAGTGTAATATATATTAAACTACCGTAATCCATTATGGCGGTTGTATCAACCAACTCTTGTCTTCCACCATAAGTTGTTTCACCAATCGCCACCTGGTGCTGATTAATATTTCCTACCACCCGGTATGTTTCTTTAACTTGCTTTATTTTACCAAGGTACTTACCGGTATCCCACTCGTAAACTTTCAATGAATCTCCGGAGACATGCTTTGCTGCATCCCAATAATATAATTCACCATATAAAGTGTGACTATCGGCAGCATAGGTTATCATTGTTGAACCATCTGTTGTTGCTCCTTTTGAAATTAAGAAGTTTGTACAGGCATTAGAAGTATTGTATAATGCTGCTGTAATTAAAAAACTAAAAATTATTTTCTTCATGTTGTTTGTTTTGATTTCAATTGTTTTCTAAAAAAATAATCAAGACACCTGATTTATTAATTATCACTATAAATACCTTGCTTGAGATTAGTTATGATATCCATAAAATACCTGATTTCAATTTACAGTATTTAAATTTTATCTAATTTTTTCTTTCAATTATCAACACTTCAGTATTGTTTATAACTTTTATTCAAATTCATTTTCCTATTTTAGTAATAGTTATTAAGTTTGTAACAGAAATAAATCATAATTGTTTTTATACATCTGTTTGAGCGTTCTAAACTCTCACAATAATTAATATTTCATCTTTATAGTTAGCAGGTTTAGTTAGTGATTAGGTTGTTTTTCAAGTAGTTAGGGTGGCAAGGTGGTAATTCCACCTTGCTTTTTTTATATTTTAAACTTCACACCGCCAATACTATCCTTTTTAGCACCGGTAACAGATGAAAGTGTGTTTTCCACGTTACAAATATTCAGAACTCCTAAAAAAGCAAAAATAAGAGCCTCTTTAAATTTTACAGTTTCTTCATCAGGTATCATAATTGTTTTATTCGTGTTAGCTGTAATTCTCCCTACCAAATATTTATTAAAAGTTCCACCACCAGTTAGCAGAACCCTAGTCCCGTCAATCTGGTTTAACACCTTTACAATTTGAACCGCAGCATGCTCGGTATATGTACATACTAAATCGGTTTTGGTTAAATTGGGATATTCTTCCAGAATTGGAAATATTGTGCTTTCAACCCATTCCTGACCTAATGATTTTTTTGTTTCATTCCTGTAAAGTTCAATATTATTTAATCTTTCAAGTAAATCATGCTTCACCTTTCCTTTTTCAGCAAGTTTTCCATCTTTATCCATTTCAAGCCCCAAAGGTTTTACTAAAGCATTAATGACAAAATTTACTGCACAGATATCAAATGCAATTCTTTTCCCATCCTTATCAAAACTCACATTCGAAAATCCGCCCAGATTTAAGCAAACATCATAATCTCCAAATAGAAATTTATCACCTATTGGCACTAATGGAGCCCCCTGTCCGTCAAGAGCAACATCTAATTGCCTGAAATTACATACAGTTTCAATTCCTGTAACTGAAGCTATCTGTGCTCCATTACCTATCTGAAGAGTAAATCCCTTTTCAGGCTCATGAAAGATAGTATGCCCGTGCGATGCGATCAGATTGGGCGTGATTTTATGTTCTTTAATAAATTGTTTCACGGTTTCGCCAATAAACCTCCCATAAAGTGCATCTATTTCAGTCAGTCTCCTACCCGGGCATGTATAGGCTTCTTTTAAAAGGGCAATAATTTCTTTAGGATACACAATTGTTCTCGAATTCAACAAATCATAGCTCCAATTATTGTTTACGTAATTAAACACACAATAGGCTAAATCAAGCCCGTCAAGGCTTGTGCCAGACATAATACCTAAAGAATAATATGTTTTCAGACTATTCAATTTTAATAATAAAACTTACCCGTAAAACTGTTTACATTATTTCGTTCATCCATTATAAAAAGCTTGAGTTCATGAGGATTCTTGCTTTTGGTTATTCTTTCCGGATCTATCTTATAAAACAAGTTATCAGCTTTAGCATCATACTCAAATAAAACCCAGCTGCCATCGATATACCCGTTATAGGTCTTAATGCCTGAAAGCTCATCTGAAATTTTAAATAACAACATGTCATTTGCTGCATACCAGCCATTATTTTTGAAAGAAACTATTTTAATTTCGGGTTTTATTGTATCTGCAACAATTGCATACTTACCAAAGCCGGTAACATTTGCACTAACCCAGCCTGAATTATAAGCCCCTCCCTCGCTACTGATCTTACCGGAAGTATCGAAACGGGCAATAATTAATTTTTCAGGATTAATTTTTTCAACACTTTTTGTAAGTTTCAACTTAAGCTTGGGGAATTTAGCCATTGGAATATTCTCATTGCCAAAAATATGGAATTCAGAATAAAAACCCTGTCCCGAAGGATAGCTGGCATATTCCATTTTTTTATTTGCAAAAAGTGAATTAGATAAAATTTCAAATTTATAATCATCGCCCTCAAACTTGAAATCCTTGCTAAAATCAATCTCCGCAACATTTTCTGGAATTGAGGTTTCAGTTGATCCATTACCCTTCTTCAAAATTGTGAAATATATTTTAGAAATATTTCCATACACATCGGTTGTTACCATCTTCACTTTCGAAGTAGTTGAATTACAGGCGGTATACAAACCACTATTATAAGGAGTTTTATAAATACTTAGCTTATTGTTTGGTTCAATAAATAATCGGTGTACACTTTTACTGTTTACTATTTTCTCCTCATAATCGCAATACGACTTGATATATTTTGTCTCGCCGAAACTAAATTTATCGATTTGCATTGCAAAATATAATGAGCTGTCAATAAAAAGGTCTATTGAGTATATCCCACAGCGGTTTGATGAGCCGTTCAAATAATCGTATCCTTCAATACCGAATGCAACAAATCCCTCGTAATCAACAGGATTATCAATAGAATAAGAACCATTTATTTTGCGAAGTGGTATTATTTTCTTTTCCTTCCACATAAAGGTATTCTGGTCAATATCATTATAAACTACCAGATTTTTTAACTGTGGCGGTATTGTATCTTCGATTGGCAATCCGTACTTCAGTCCATTCAACGGAACCTGGTTTGCATCCCGAATCTCAAGATGTAAATGAGGGCCACCAGACTGTCCGGTATTTCCCGAAATACCTATCATTTCACCCTTTCCAACAAGAAACTGATCCGATTTAAGGTATAAATCAACTTCAAATGACTTTCTTAAGTATTGTTGATTGCGAACATAGTTTTCAAGCTTTGGATAGAATGCATTTAAATGCCCATATACCGAAGTATAACCATTGGGATGAGTGATATAAATGGCATGCCCGTATCCACCTGTTTGTATTTTAACCCTTGACACATATCCCTGCTCAATTGCACGAATAGTTTTACCCGTTTCACCATTCGTTTTAATGTCAATTCCGGCATGAAAATGCGTGCTCCTTAATTCACCAAAATTCCCCGATAAAAAAATTGGAAAATCAATAGGCGATTGGATATGAAATTGTTGTGCTGATATACTACTCAAACAAAATAAATAAATTAATAAAAAAGTGATTTTTCTATTCTGAAAACACGAAATATTAACGTACATTACTCTGAGAATTTGCATATTTTTTATATCTTTAAAAAGAAAGAACAGCAAAACTATCACATTAATTAATGTGTTAAAAATTACTTAAAGATTTTTTTATATTTGCTTATTCTATTATTAACTTTGCATCAGTAACTCGAATGGAGAACAATAATAACCAACAAATTGTTATACTAAGAGATAAGATTAAACAAATTATCTCGCTATTCGAGTCGGAAAAAGATAAGCGTAAAGCTTTGGATGCCGAAAACACTAAAGCAAAGGAAGAAATTAAAAAACTAAAAGAAGAAAAAGAAAAACTGACAATACAATATAATAATTTAAAGCTGGCAAAGAGTATTGAAGAAGCAGTTACTTCACCTCATGATGCAAAGCTGAAAATTAACAGAATTGTGCGGGAGATTGATAAATGTATTGCTCTTTTAAATAAGTAGCGATTATATGGATGAAAAGCTTTCAATTAGGGTAAATATAGCGGATAGATACTATCCACTTAAGATAGAAAGGAACGAGGAGGAGATAATCAGGAAAGCTGCCAAATTAATTAACGAAAGAGTTCTTCAGTATAAGCAAAAATACGCTGATAAAGATGTTCTTGATTTTATTGCAATGACAGCACTTCAACTTGTAACACGTATGGTAGAGTTGGAAGAAAAGCAAGATGTAGTGCCAATTATTGAAAGCATCAAAGAACTCAACGAGGAGCTTGACGAATATATACTTGACGAAGAGTAATTAGGTTCTTTAAAATATAATAAAAGGTATTGCCCGCACAGTTTCTTCAACCATTTGTGAAACTCAACACTTTGTAAATTGGAGTTATCTCGGGTCATTAAGAACAGGCCGTACTCACCTGGTGAGCACCTTTTCGGAGGACAACGGAAGTTCGATATGGTTCGGAAACTTCACCCATGATTTGATTGGGGTTTCAATAAATTTTGAAGAAATGTGCGGGTTTTTTATTTAAAAACTAAACATATATGAACACAATTTTACTAAATGGAATTATAATAGGTACAGTTTCTTTTCTTATTGGAGGCGGACTTTCTTACTTCTTATGGAATTTTGCCATTAGAAGAAAGAAAGAATCAATAATTAATGAAGCTAAAGTTGAAGCTGAGGTAATTAAAAAAGATAAAATTCTGCAGGCTAAAGAAAAATTTTTACAACTAAAAACTGAACACGAAAAATACATTAACGAGAAGAATAACAAAATAAATGCAATAGAAAACAAAGCCAAGCAAAGAGAAAATCTCATTTCTCAGAAAATTGAAGAAACTCAAAGGGTACGGAAAGAACTGGATGTTCTCAGAGATAATCTTAACAATCAACTTGAACTAGTTGACAAAAAGAATGAAGAGCTTGAAAAATTGCACAAACAACAAATCGATCAACTTGAGGCCATTTCAGGCATATCTGCTGTTGATGCTAAAGAACAACTTATTGAGTCATTAAAAGATGAAGCTAAGTCTGACGCCATGTCATATATCAACGAGATTATGGATGAGGCCAAAATGACTGCAAATCAGGAAGCCAAAAAGGTTGTAATGAAAACCATACAACGGGTAGCTACCGAAACTGCAATTGAGAATGCTGTTACAGTTTTCAATATTGAAAGCGACGAAATTAAAGGAAGAATAATTGGCCGTGAAGGTAGAAACATCAGGGCTCTCGAAGCTGCAACAGGTGTTGAGATAATTGTTGACGATACACCTGAAGCTATCATTCTTTCTGCATTTGATCCTGTTCGAAGAGAAATTGCCCGACTTGCTTTACACCAGCTGGTAACAGACGGAAGAATTCACCCTGCCAGAATCGAAGAGGTTGTTTCTAAAACCAAGAAACAAATAGAAGAAGAAATTATTGAAGTTGGTAAACGAACTACTATCGACCTTGGAATACACGGCTTACATCCAGAGCTAATCCGGCTTATTGGTAAAATGAAATACCGTTCGTCATACGGACAAAACCTGCTACAACACTCGAGAGAAGTTGCAAATCTTTCAGCAATTATGGCTGCAGAGTTAGGTCTGAACCCTAAAACAGCCAAGCGTGCCGGATTACTACACGATATTGGTAAGGTGCCTGATGAAGAACCAGAAATACCGCATGCAATCTATGGTATGAAGCTGGCCGAGAAGTACAAAGAAAAAGCTGATATTTGCAATGCTATTGGTGCTCACCACGATGAGGTAGAAATGACAAGCATTATTTCACCCATAATTCAGGTTTGTGATGCAATATCAGGTGCTCGTCCGGGAGCAAGAAGAGAAGTGGTTGAGTCTTACATTAAGCGACTTAAAGATCTTGAAAACCTGGCCCTATCCTACCCTGGTGTTTCAAAAACATATGCTATCCAGGCCGGACGTGAATTGAGAGTTATTGTTGGCAGCGATAAAGTTAGCGATAAAGAAGCCGATTCTTTATCTTATGAAATAGCTCAAAAAATTCAGGATGAAATGACCTATCCCGGTCAGGTAAAAATTACCGTTATCAGGGAAACACGAGCTGTAAACTATGCTAAATAAATAGCCTGAACAACAGAAATAAATAAAGCCGTCTAAATAGACGGCTTTTTTGTTTTCAATAATCTCAAAATTAATCTACAATATAAACGCAAAATACATTAATGCTCTATTCTTGTTTTATTTACAGCATAAAGTATTTCTTCCAAAAGCTTTATTTTATCTTCGAAACCAAGTCGTTGGAATGCTATAATAAGGTTTGTAATCAATCTTTCAATAATGCTTTTATTGTCGCACGGAACATAAAAATCGGGCTTCGAAGTCAGGTTTTGTTGAACAATAAAATGCTCTATTTCTCTCCGGTTTAATATAGAACCTTTATTATAAGGATTGATATAAAAAAGTATATCGTTCCTCGCATCGTCTGAATCATAATGTCTGAATTCATTTTTATATGCCAATATAAAACTCTTTGGCAGGTTAACTCCAAATATGGGCAAACCAAGTTTTTCTGCTACTGTCAGGTAAATTATTCCTAACGAAATCGGATTGCCTTTCCTGCTTTCCAACACCTGGTTGATAAATGAATTCTGTGGAGAATAAAAATTGGTAGTATTTCTTGAAAAATTATTTAAATCATAAATAACATAATTCAGCAATTTCACTTTTTCAATAGCCGAAAGGTTATTATTGGCTGATAAATATATATCATTAGAAATCTTTGAGATAGCCCTATCAATATCTTCATAATTTGTGTTTGGATATTGAAACTGGGCAATGTAACAAGCTCCTTTCAACAGGTTATGAGCCCCATCTTCCACCCAGTTCCTTAGCTTATCTTTTGCATGTTTAAACTGAATATTATGAATCACACTTTCAAGCCGTTCCTGTAATTCCTGGTTTGAAGCCTGCTCCCAGGCTTTCTCCAGTGAAGATATCACTGTAACGCCTCTCTTTACCAACTCCCCGGTAACAGCATTCAACACTTCCTTGTCATTATCTTCAAGCAAAGTAATTAATGTATTGACCTCTTGACTCATCCTTGTGTAATTATTTTGATAAGACATCGATTCAAATATATAAACAACACTTATTACATTAATTTTTAGTTATGAACAACTTTATATATAATTTAGTTAATATTCAGTTGTTATTTAACATATCTGTGTGTAAAATTTGGAAATGAAATAAAAATAAATTAAACTTGTAGTCTAAATGACTATTTGATATTTTTATGAAGCTATTAGGAATAGACGTCGGTAGTTCCAGTATAAAACTAACCGTATTAGACAGCCAGACAGGCGAAGCCCTGGCCAAAGCACAATATCCCGAGAAAGAAATGGCAATTTCTTCACCAAAAGCAGGTTGGGCAGAACAATCCCCCGAAGATTGGTGGGCCAATATTAAAGCCGGGATGCAGATTATTTCGAAACAAATTGACCCAAAAACTATTGGCGCAATTGGGATTTCTTACCAAATGCATGGATTAGTTTGCGTTGATAAGGAAAAAAACGTGATTCGTCCGTCAATAATTTGGTGCGACAGCCGTGCTGTTGAAGTTGGAAACAAAGCTTTTCATTCTATAGGCGAAGAAAAATGTTTAAAGGATTTGCTTAACAGCCCCGGCAACTTCACTGCTTCAAAATTAGCATGGGTAAAAGAAAACGAGCCGGAACTTTTCGCTAAGATTGACAAGATTATGTTACCTGGCGATTATGTGGCCATGAAACTTACCGGAACTATAAATACCACCATTTCAGGTTTATCTGAAGGAATAATGTGGAATTATACAGAAAACAATCCGGCTAAATTTCTATTAGATTATTATGGAATACCCGAAGAATTAATAGCTGACATCACACCAAGCTTTGGTAACCAGGGTGAAGTATCATCATCAGCAGCTCTTGAATTAGGCCTTAAAGAAGGGGTACCGGTAACCTACAGAGCCGGAGACCAGCCAAATAACGCTTTTTCTTTAAACGTACTGAATCCAGGCGAAATTGCAGCTACAGCAGGTACTTCCGGCGTTGTATATGCTATTAGCGACGAGCAAAAATTCGATCCAAAATCAAGGGTAAATGCTTTTGCGCATGTGAACTACGAAGTTGACTCACCACGTTATGGAATTCTTTTATGCATTAATGGCACAGGAATTTTGAACAGTTGGATGAACAAAAATGTTGGTACAAAAGAATATTCATACGAAGAAATGAATAATGTAGCTTCAAAAATTGCAATTGGTTCAGACGGTTTAGTAATTTTACCATTTGGAAATGGTGCCGAACGGGTTTTGGAAAATAAAAACCCGGGTAGCCAGATTAGCAATTTAACATTTACAAAACATACTGCCGCTCATATGTTCAGAGCTACTCAGGAAGGTATTGCTTTCTCGTTTATGTTTGGAATCGAACTTATGGAGAAATACAATGGGGTTGATTTGAAAACTATTCGTGCCGGACATGCAAACATGTTCCTTAGTCCTGTTTTCAGAAATACCCTGGCTTCTGTTACAAACCAACCAATTGAAATATACGATACCGATGGTGCTGCCGGTGCTGCTCGTGGAGCCGGACTTGGAGCCGGTATTTATAAAGATGCTAAAGAAACATTCTCTACTCTGAAAGTGATTAAAACAATTACTCCGGACGCAGGCAATGCCGATGCCTATAACGAGGCATATGCAAATTGGAAAAATACATTACAAAAAATAATTTAACATTTAAAATTCATGAAAGTAGTAACAGGTAACAAAGAGTACTTTAAAGGTATTGACCAAATTAAGTACGAAGGAAGAGAATCAAACAATCCTCTTGCTTTTAAATGGTATGATGAGAATAAAGTTGTTGCAGGAAAAACAATGAAAGATCATTTTCGTTTTGCAATAGCTTACTGGCACTCATTCTGTGGTGACGGTGGAGACCCATTTGGTGGAGCTTCTTTGGTATATCCCTGGAATGACGGCGCAGATGCCATTACACGTGCAAAAAATAAAATGGATGCAGCTTTCGAGTTTTTCACAAAAATAGGTGCTCCTTACTACTGTTTCCACGATACAGACATAGTTGAAGAAGGTGGCAGTATTGCAGAAACTGACAAAAGAGTAGCTACAATTGTTGATTATGCAAAACAAAAACAAGCTGAATCGGGTGTTAAACTACTTTGGGGAACCGCTAATGTTTTCAGTAACCCTCGTTATATGAACGGTGCTGCAACCAACCCTGATTTTGCTGTAGTAGCAAATGCTGCAACCCAAATTAAGAGAGCTATCGATGCTACTATTGCATTAGGTGGTGAAAACTATGTTTTCTGGGGTGGTCGCGAAGGGTACCTTTCTCTTCTTAATACCGATATGAAAAGAGAAAAAGAACACCTGGGAATGATGCTTACTCAAGCTCGTGATTATGCAAGAGCAAACGGTTTCAAAGGTAACTTCCTTATTGAACCAAAACCAATGGAGCCAACTAAACACCAGTATGATTTTGATGCAGAAACTGTAATTGGTTTCTTAAACAAATTCGGTCTTGAAAAAGACTTCAAATTAAATATCGAAGTAAACCACGCAACTCTTGCCGGTCATACATTTGAGCACGAACTTCAGGTTGCTGCTGATAACGGAATGTTAGGTTCTATCGATGCTAACCGTGGTGATTATCAAAATGGTTGGGATACTGACCAGTTCCCAATTAGTCTTCAGGAAACTATTGAAGCGATGCTTGTAATTCTTAAGGCTGGTGGTCTTCAAGGCGGTGGCGTTAACTTTGATGCTAAACGCAGAAGAAATTCTACCGATATGGATGATCTATTCATTGCTCACATTGCAGGTATGGATGTTTTCGCAAGATCACTTATTGTTGCCAACGATATTCTTGAAAAAAGCGATTACTCAAGTCGTCTTCAAAAACGTTATGCTTCTTTCGACTCAGGATTGGGTAAAGCATTCGAAGAAGGTAAAGTCAGCTTAGAAGAACTTAGAAAATATGCTGAACAAGTTGGCGAGCCTGCTGTAACCAGCGGAAAACAAGAGTACTTAGAAAGTCTGATTACAAAATACATTTAACAAACTAAAATTCGGATAACATGAGATTCCAGGTAATTGAAGAAAAATTTGGTAACCAATTATTAATAAAACTTATGGATTCCGAATCCAAAGAATATGTAAGCATACTGCCGGAAACCGGTGGTATGCTTAATTCTATGGAATTAGTTTATAACAATAAATTAGTCCCGGTTTTAGATGATTATAAAACCGAAGAAGAACTTCTAGAAACTTTAGAAAGCTCGTTTAAAGGAAGTAATCTCTTCCCATTTCCCAACAGAATTAAAGATGGTAAGTATGATTTCAACGGAAAAATTTACCAGTTAAAAATGAATTTCCCGCAGGAAAACAATGCTATTCATGGCCTGGTATTTACAAAAAAGTTTAAAGTTACCGACAAAAGCGAATCTGATACTGAAGCAACATTATCTATAGCTTATTCGCCCAAAGAAAATGCTCAAGGATATCCATTCAGTTATACTCAAGAAGTAAAATTTTCTCTTAGTCAGGAAAAGGGTCTGATTGTTACTACATCTTTTAAAAACACCGATTCTATAAAAATCCCAACTGGATTGGGCTGGCATCCTTACTTTATGCTTACATCAAAAGTAGATGACATTTATATTCAATTCCCATCAAAAAACAGCTACGAAGTTGACAGCCAAATGATTCCAACCGGAAAATCTGAGTCGTATACCAAGTACAATAAACTCAAACAAATCGAAGATGATAAATTCGATACCTGTTTTGATGTCGATCAACTAAATGAAATTGCCTCAATTATATTAAAAGACCCTTCTATTGATGGTGGATTGGAAATATGGCAGGAAACAGGAAATAAAAAATTTAATTTCTTACAGGTATACACCCCTCCTCACAGAAACAACATTGCCATAGAGCCAATGACTTGTATGCCCGATGCTTTTAACAACAAACAAGGACTTATAATTTTAGAACCAAACGAAAAATTAGAAGTTTCCTGGGGTGTAAAAAAAATATAGCAGGAATAAAATATAATAAATCACTTTTTCAATCGCTAGTTTCTTTTAAAATTTCATCAATAATCCAAAAAACTAGTAATAGCTGGTTAACAAATAGTATACAATAATTATTTGATGACTTTCCTTGTTTTTTTGCTAACTTCACTTATATATAATTATATGAAGCAATGAAACTAGTAAAAACCATTTTATTCTTAGCACTTTCGGTTAACCTTATTGCTCAATCTCAGAACAAACTTAAATTTGAACACCTTACTGTTGACGACGGACTATCACAAAACACTATCGAAAAAATATTTCAGGATAATCAAGGGTTTATCTGGATAGCAACAAGAGATGGCCTAAATAAATTTGATGGTATAAAATTCACAAAATACAGGTTTGACAGAACTGATCCTAACAGCATTGCATCGAGTTGGGTATCGGCAATAGCAGAAGATGGAGAAGGAAACATTTGGATTGGCAGCCTGGAGGGACTAAATATTTTAGATTGCAAAACCGGTAAGTTACGACGAGTAAAGGATGATACCATAAACCACACTTATGTTTCAGGAAATGTATATGACATTGAAGTTGATTATGATAATTCCCTATGGATTGGTACAATTAACGGCCTGATACATTACGTGCCAGAAAAAAAAACATTTGAAGCATTCAGAGATAATTTAAAAAGCCAAGCCGTTTTTGATATTGAAATTACTTCTGAAAATTCTGTCTATATTGCTGTTGACGCAGATCCGATATATAAATTCAATCGTAAAGACAAGACATTCTCTGAAATAAGTTACAAGCAAAAGTATTTTGGCTCAAACTACAAGAAAACAATAAAAGAAGTAGAACCCCAGAATTTATATATTTCTTCTGAAGGTGCTGCAATTCATATTCTGAATGTTAAAAACAACGAATCGGAACTATTAGATGTTGGTCCAAACCATTTAAACAGTTCCAATGTGCAAACGGCACCGCTAAAAGTGAGTCCCAGTGAAATATGGATCGGAACAGATGGAGGCGGGATTAATATATACAACCCCTCAACAGAAAGTATGTCGTACCTCAAGTTTGATCCACAAAACCAATATTCAATATCAGGAGGTGCAATCTTCGATTTATTTCAGGACATACATGGTAATATTTGGGTTGGTCATTATGGAACAGGCATAAGCCTTTGGAAAAAATACGAAGAAAAATTCGTGTCTTATAAACCAAGTCCATTCGATCCAAATGCTATTAGCAACGGGGTCGTTACTGCAAGTTTCGAAGATAGCAAGGGTAGAATTTGGATTGGTATCGATGGTGGAGGCTTACAACGCTTTATCCCTGAAACCGGTAAATTCAAACACTACAATTATGATGAAAACAACCCAAAATCCCTGGCCTCTGACATAATTATGTCTATTGATGAGGATGCTTATGGAAACCTGATTATTGGAACTTATGCTGCAGGAATAATGATATTTAATCCTGAAACAGAAGAAATGATTCACCAGATTACAACCAAAAATGGGCTTTCAAGCAATAATATTTGGGATATATACCACGCAATTGACGGGCGATATTACCTGGCATCACTTGGTACCGGCATTGATATTTTAAACCCTGCTGACAGTACATTTGAGTATTTACATTACAACAACGCAGATAATCCATTCTTTTCTTCGGTCCCTATGTTTATAACCGAAGATTCCGATGGAAATTTATGGTACGGCAGCGAAGGAACTGGCTTGGGAATATATAGTCTCGACTCAGAAGAAAAACATGTTTTTCAACTTGAAGGAGGCAATCTGAATTCCCTTTCGAATAATGATGTAAAATGCATTGTTTTTTTAGATGGCTTTGCCTGGATAGCTACAAATGGAGGTGGATTGAACCGTTTAGACCTAAATGATTTTAGTTTCAAAATATTTACCCAGAAAGATGGCCTCACTTCGAATGCACTAATGGGCATATTGGTAGATGATAATAAAAACATGTGGGTTAGTTCTGTTAATGGTTTAATGAAAATTAAGCCTGTGGAAGACAGTATTATTGTGACCAGCTACGATAAAACACAAGGCTTACAGGGAAATGAATTCAAATATAACTCCCAATTTAGACTAAAAGATGGCCGTATGATCTTTGGTGGTCTGAATGGCATAAATATTTTCAATCCCGATAGCATTAGACCAAACCCTATTGTACCGAATGTTGTTTTTACCGATTTTAAAATAATGAACGAATCTGTTAAGATTGGTACAAAGAAATCTGCTCTTAAAAAACACATCAATTATGCGAAATCAATTGTGCTTAGTCATAAAGATCGTGTTATAAGCATAGAATTCAGTTCCCTCGACTTTACATCGCCGGAAAAAAACATTTTTAAATACATGCTAGATGGATTTGATGATGGTTGGGATATTATTGAAAATTCAAATTCAGTAACATATACAAATTTACCTCCAGGCAAGTATACATTCAGATTGATAGGTTCCAATAGTGATGGCCATTTCCTATCTGAAGAAAGAAATATTTCATTCAAGGTAAAACCACCCTGGTATAAGACAAACATCTTTATTTTATTTGTTTTTCTATTAGTATTTTATATTATTTTCCTTTTTATTAAAAGACGTGATGAGACTACAAAGAAAGAAAAAGAGTTACTGCAGAAGAAAATAGACGATACCGATAAAAAACTTATTGAAAAAGAAAGAGAGCTTGAAAAGAAAGTAGTTGAATTTGATCGAAAAACAAAAGATGAATACGAAGTAAATTTCCAATACCAGGGCCTTGCAAAATTTAGCGACATTATATCTAAAGAGAGACGCGATATTTCAAGCTTATCAAGAGCATTAATAACAGAATTAGTCCAATACTCAGGAGCGAATGCCGGCGTGATTTATATTCCTGACGACTCAGACCCCCAAAATATTATTCTCCGAAAATCAGGCGATTATAGTTTTGATACTGATTCTGAAAAAGAATTTGATTTTCATTCAGGCGAAGGATATATCGGAACCTGCTTTGTTGAAAAGAAAACCCTTATTATTGAAAATCTGCCTAAAAATTATATTAAACTAAAGTCTGGTTTAGGGGAAACTTCTATAAAGCATGACCTTATAGTTCCGGTATTGCTCGATAATGAATGTATGGGCATTCTTGAGATTGCATCAATCGAAAAACTACCCCAGTTCAAAGTTGAGTTCATCGAGAAAGTTGCTGACAACTTTGGCTCTGTTATCGCCATAACAAAAGCCAATGAGAAGACGAAAGAAATGCTTGAACAGAATGAGCAACAATCTCAGGAACTTCAGGCTCAGGAAGAGGAATTACGCCAAAACCTCGAAGAAATGCAGGCAACGCAGGAAGAGCTTACCCGACAAATGGAAAAGAATAAGAAAGCAAATGATGCCCTGAAAAAAGAACAAGCTCTGATTGACTCACTACTTAAATTTATACCTGAGAATATCTATTTTAAAGACAAAGAAAGCAGGTTTATTAAGGCCAGTAACTCGATGGCCGTCAACTTTAAAGTTAAGAATGTTGAAGAAATTTATGGCAAATCGGATTTTGATTTTTATACCGAAGAGCATGCCAAACCTGCCTTTGATGATGAGCAGGAGATTATCAGGTCCGGAAAACCCATGCTCGACAAAATCGAGAAGGAAACCCATACCGATGGCAGTGTCAGGTATGTAAGTACTTCAAAAATGCCTCTATACGACGATAAAGGAGACATTATAGGGACTTTTGGAATCACGAAGGATATTACCGAAAGCTATGAAATGCAGGCTGAGGTTAAACAAAGAAACGAAGAATTGCTCGCACAGGAGGAAGAACTTCGTCAAAACCTTGAAGAAATGCATGCTACACAAGAAGAATTGTCAAAACAGATTGAAATCAGTAATCAGGCTCAGGCAGAGTTATCGCGTGAAAAAACTTTAATAGATACAATGCTTAAATATATTCCTGATAATATTTATTTCAAGGATAAGGATAGTAAATTTATTAAGGCCAGCCAATCGATGGCTAAAAACTTTAAAGCTAATAATGTCGAAGAAATATATGGCAAATCTGACTTTGATTACTACACCGAAGAACACGCAAGACCAGCTTTTGAGGACGAACAGGAAATAATTAGAACAGGCAAGCCCATTATTAACAAAATTGAAAAAGAAACCCATAACGATGGGTCTATTAGGTATGTAAGTACTACTAAGATGCCATTATACGAAGATAGCGGAAAGATAATAGGCACCTTCGGTATCTCAAAAGATGTTACTGAAGCATATGAAAAAGAAGCCGAGATTAAACAACGAAACGAAGAACTTCTTGCACAGGAAGAAGAGCTGAGGCAGAATCTTGAAGAAATGCAATCGATTCAGGAAAATCTCGAAGAACAAGTTCGTGAAAACAATAAAATTCAGAAGTTGTCTGATGAATTAATAAAAAAAGAGCAAGAACTTGTCAATCAGCTTAAAGAAAAAGAAAAGACTATCAACGAACTTAAAAGTAAAAACAAAAAGTAATAAAAAAGTTAGCGTAAATGATTTACAATAAATCATTTACGCTACCCTGCCTGTTAAACAATAATAGATAAACTATCAGGGAATTGTATAGAACTATTCCCTATTTAATAAAATGTCTATCAACTCAGCATCTGGCTCAAGCGATACTTTATTCAAGGTATCGAAATGATAAATACCAAAATCTCCTTTATATTCCCAATTACACCATGCAATACCGTTTTCTTCAAATGCCGCAACTATGTCAGCATAATACTGAAGCCTCTCATTTCTTTCAACCGTTGGTAAACAGCCAAATTCGCCGCAATACAATTGCAGATTCATTGAATCAGCAAATGCTATTCCCGATTCAAATATGGCAGTAAGTCTTTGTTTATTAAAAATATCGCGGGCATCAGCAAAAGCATTTAACATATCGGCATTTGTTGTATCGATATATTTCATAAAATCCTCATCGCTAATAATCTGACCAGGATAATTAACTTTACCAGGAAAATCACCGGCAGGAGTCCAGTTTGCTTTATAATGAGTGAAAGCTAAAGGATTATAAGTATGAAAACTTAATATTATATTCTTGTCGTTTTCAGGTAACTCTAAGTATTGAAGGTTAGGTGCAATCTGCCACATATTTGGTCCAACAACCAGAACTCTTTCAGGTTCCTTTTCCCGAATGGATGTAATGGCTCTATTCAGAAGCTTGTTCCAATCGCTGTGCTCCGGGGCCACTACTTCATTTAACAATTCGTATGCAACCATATTTACCGGGTATTTCTGTAACTTTTCGGAGAGTTGAACCCATAGATTTACAAAATTGTTTTGGGCTAAAGTATCTGTCCAAAGCGTATTGTTTCCACCTTCGTTTGCTGCATTAAAGTGGTGGGAACGAATAATATGCAAATCTACAATTGCTCGTAAATTATACTTGTCGCACCAATTTAAACAACTAAGCAAGGCGTTAAAAGCCACGTCAATTTGTTTGCCACTATCATCCCATAGTTCTTTCTCGTCTATCGGAATTCTAACATGATCATAACCGATACTATCAATAAACTTTATGTCGTTTTCATTGATTAGGGTATATTTGGGAACCCATCCGAAATCTTGCGACAACCAATGGCTCAGGTTCACTCCCCTTTTAATTTCAAAACCGGAAGGGTTCAATAAATCATTTTTCGTTTCGATTGGTTTGCACGAATATAATATTGTTAACGTAATTGCAAACACAGTCAGGATTACCACCCTGAAATTTCCATATATTTTCATATTTTGCTATTGAGAATTTAAATTCTTATTTATTTATTGGTGCTATTTTTTAACAAATTTCGATGTTGTGTATACCTGTTTTTCTTTTCCTTCAATCCGAATGAAATATATGCCATTGGGATAATCAGAAACATCAAGCATCATTTCACCTGCAATGAAAGGAAATGTTTCAGTAACTAAGCCTTGAACATTGTAAACAATCAGGTTGGAATTCGGAATTGCAACATCGGTACGTATATGAATAATATTGCTTGTTGGGTTTGGATAAAGTTCTAAAATATCTTCGCCTAAAGCAGATTTATTAAAAACATTAGTTTCCGTAATAATTTTAAACCTTATAGCATAAGAATACATTAAGGTATCGTGCACAGTTGTTTTAATCCTGTAATAATGATAAACATCTTTTTCAAGATTAGGCAGGTAAAGGCTATCGGCATCAGGTGCTAAAACTACAAGTGTATCAAAAGCATTTCCCTTAATTGATTCTATTACAATGCTGTCGTTCTCATCTGTCCGGTTTGTCCATCTTAAAACTGCAGAATCATCAATAATTTCATATTTTAACTTAGTGGGTGATTCAGGATAAGTATGTATAATAACATCTTTCAAATCGTTCCATACCCTTGTATTCCTATCGTAAACCTGAAAATTGCCATTATCATCCCAAAAGTTAATTGCAATATTATACTTCAATGCGTATTCCACACTGGTCGCATAATAAATCATTCTCGAATTATAATCGCATTGTTTTACTGTTCCAGTTTCGTTTAGCGTTACAGGTATACTGTTTGTTTTAGACCATTCACTTACCATTTTAAATCTGCTATCCGCTTCGTTAAGGTCATTTGTTGTTCCAAATGTACCATTTGCTTCACCCGCAAATGACCAGGGGTCATAAGAGTGATAGTAAGCCATAAGATATGAATCTGTCGATTCGGGTATTGCTGCTTTTACAAGATCGTAAGCACCAGTATAGGCAGTTCCAGAAAATAAAACAATACGTGTAGGATTGTTCTTTCTGATTATTGATAAGATTCGCGCATTAAGTGAGTCCAGGGTAGATAGTTGCATATTTTGCGGTTCGTTTAAGATCTCAAACAACAAATGTTCTGACCTGTTCTTGAATCTTTCAGCAACCTGACTCCAAATGCTGTCGTATTTGGCCAGGGTGTCGGCACGCGCTGAAGGGTCTTCCATTCCATTCACTGCCTTGACACCATCTTCGTGATGAGCATTTAAGATAACAAACAGGTCTCTTTCTAAGGCCCAGGTAACTATGGTATCAACCCGGTCAAGCCATGTTGCATCAATCAGGTAGGGTGATGATACAGATGTGTGGTGCTTCCATGTAACCGGTATTCGCACACATTTAAAACCCGCCAATTTAATATCGTCAAAATAATATTCCTGTATTGGCTGGTTCCCCCAGGAAGTTTCAGTTGGAACAGCATCGAGAGAATTCCCGATATTTATCCCCCTGCCCATCTGTAAAACAGCTTCTTGAGGAGTTAACTGGGCTTCCAGTTTTGAGAAAATTCCAACAACTATAACTATAAGCAGTATTCTTTCACCAATGTATCTCATAACAATAAAATTAATTACCCCACATATTATCTAACATTAAAGCAAATATATTGAAAAATACTAAAATATTAGGTTATTGTTATTATTGAGAGTAATGTTCCCTTCTTGTTTAACTCATAATCTCCAACTTATTTATAGGTGGTTAAACAATTAATTATATTTCCTGAATGATTATAAAGTCAGGTTTTTTATTTTTGCAAAAAAAACTGAATAAATGATACAGAGAATTCAATCACTTTTTTTACTTGCTGCAACAATACTGCAGGTTTTATATATAAAGGCTTCTTTAGCAGAGTTTTTAATGAATAATAACGATAGCTATAAATTCACCAGTGCAGGCATTAAAAACTTAAGCGACAACTCCCTAGTGCAAAATACCAGTGCTTTACTCATTTTGTCAGTTTTTATAGTGATAATTACTTTTTTTGCAATATTCCTATACAAAAAGAGAATTCTGCAAATCCGTTTTTGTATTTACAGCATGCTTTTAAACATCGGACAAGTAGGCTTATTCCTGTATCTGTATTTTAATTTCAAGAACAATAATCCGGTAACTTCCGGTACTTATGAATTAGCTGCTGTTATTCCGGTTGCGAGTATTATACTCTTATTCCTGGCATTCAGAGGAATAAGAAAGGATGAAATACTGATTAAAGCCTACGATAGACTCCGGTAAAATTTTAAAGTTTTTATATCGTGTCAAGTTGTTCGATATCTGTAATCTTCTCGCAGTATACACAACGTAACTTAATTTTCTTTTTATCCTCTATTGTAAATTTTGTGGTTACCTTTTCGTTGTTGGTAATGCATTTAGGATTTACACACTTCACAATGCCCTGAATTTCGTCCGGAACTTCAACAATTTTCTTTTCTACAACTTTGTAGTCTTTAATTATGTTAAGTTTGGCGGATGGAGCTACAAGTGCAATCCGGTTAATATCGTTATCCTTAAAAAAAACATTTGATAACTTAATAATAGCTTTTTTTCCTAAACGTTTGCTTAAAAAATTTGTGCCAAAAGTTATGGTGTTATCAATACTATCTAGTTTAAGTATGTTTATAACCTTAAAAAGGTGACCGGCAGGTATATGATCAATTACAGTGCCGTCTTTAATTGCACTTACTTCTAATTTATTGTTTTTCATTGCATTCATTATTTTAACCCCATTATTAGTGAAATTATCGCCTCTCGGATATAAACTCCATTTTCTGTTTGTTCAAAATAGTATGCATAAGGGCCCGAATCAACTTCAATATCAATTTCGTTCACCCGGGGAAGCGGATGCAGAACCTTCATGCTTGGTCTGCAGTTTTCCATCATATCGCTTTTAAGCACATAAGCATTCTTGGTTCTTTCATACTCAATCGGATCAGAAAATCTTTCTTTCTGCACCCTGGTCATGTATATGATATCAGCCTCATTTATAGTGTCGTCAATATCTTTTTTCTCGATAAACTTCAACCCTATTTTATCTAAATACATTTTATATTCCTTAGGCATTTTAAGTTCATCAGGTGATATAAAATAGAAATTTGCATTAAATACCGAAAGAGCCATTAGTAAAGAATGTACCGTTCTTCCATACTTCAGGTCTCCCACCATGTAAATATTTAAATTATCAAGTTTCCCTTGTGTTTTATAAATCGAATACAAATCGAGTAAAGTTTGTGTAGGATGCTGATTGGCTCCATCGCCGGCATTTATAATAGGAACCTTTGCTATTTCGCTGGCATAGCGGGCACTGCCTTCAAGAGGGTGCCTCATTACAATTAATTCGGCATAATTACTTACAACTTTTATTGTATCGTAGAGGGTTTCACCTTTGGTAACCGACGAGGTATTTGCATCGCTAAAACCAATAACTTTTCCTCCTAAGCGATTAATTGCGCTTTCAAAACTCAAACGCGTTCGGGTAGAAGGTTCAAAGAAAAGAGCCGCCACAACTTTTCCGTTTAACAAATTTTGGTAAGAATTCTTTTCAAAGTCATTTGCAACCTCAAGCACTTTTAGATATTCAGCTTTAGAATAATCTGTAATTGAAACTAAACTTTTGTGTTTCATTCTGGCAGTTATTATTGTTTAATATTGTTTTGTTCTGGCATTCAAAGTTATTTCTATACCTCAACTACTTCTATCCCATATGTTTTCTCAAACAATTGTTTCACTTGCATATATTTACTGGATCTAATATTAATAAATAATCTGCAGGTTTCAGTAAAATCCTGCTTTTCAATTTCAAGGTTTTCCTGTTTTACAAGCCGCATGGCTGTGCTCATATAATCATAAGCGAATTTTAAACCCAATGGCTTGCTTATTGTTTTTTCAATAATTTCTGAATTAGAGATAGCATCAGCTGCTGCAGCTTTGTATGCTTGTATAAGTCCGCTTGTTCCCAGAAGAGTTCCACCAAAGTACCTGACTACAACAATTAATACATCAGACAAATCATTCGATAAGATCTGTCCATATATTGGTTTCCCGGCTGTGCCAGAGGGTTCTCCATCATCGTTATATCTATAACAGTCTTCAGATAAACCTATTCGATACGCGTAACAATGATGCCTGGCATCGTGATACTGCTTCTTTATCGCGGCAACTATATCTTTAACCTTTTCTTCCGACAAAACCGGAAACGCAAATGCAAGGAACTTACTTCCTTTATCTTTAAAAAGCCCCTCTGATTTGCTTTTTATTGTATAATATGTATCCTTTTCGACGCCCACAAATACAAATAAATAACTTTACTGGATATTTTGCTATGATCAAAAACAGAATTCAAAGCTTTTTTCATTTTTACAAAAAAAAAGCAGGTTAAAAACCTGCTTAATTACTAAAATTTTAATTTTTTTTCAATGTCTTCTATCTGATCGCGAAAATGTTTATCTGTATCCATCAGATTATTAACAGTTTTGCAGGCATGCAAAACTGTAGCATGGTCCTTCCCTCCTATCTGTGCCCCAATTGTAGCAAGTGACGATTTAGTCAGGTTCTTACTAAAGTACATTGCAACTTGCCTGGCCTGAACAATTTCACGTTTTCTTGTTTTCGACTGCAACATTTCAACACCTATATCAAAATAATTACAAACCACTTTTTGGATATAATCTATTGAAACCTCTCGTTTTGTATTCTTAATAAGTTTGTCAATCATTTCCTTGGCCAACTCAAGAGTTATCTCTTTGCGGTTAAGTGTTGACTGAGCAAGTAACGAAATTAATGCACCTTCTAACTCACGAATATTTTCTGAAATATGGGTTGCGATATATTCAATAACTTCATCGGGCATTTCAATTCCGTCTTTATATATCTTTTGTTTTAAGATGGCAATACGGGTTTCAAAATCAGGAGTTTGCAAATCAGCCGACAGTCCCCATTTAAAACGGGATAATAACCTTTGTTCCATACCCTGTAATTCTACAGGTGGCTTATCGGAAGTTAAAATTAACTGTTTGCCTGACTGATGCAGGTGGTTAAATATATGAAAGAATGTATCCTGCGTTTTTTCTTTACCGGCAAATTCGTGTACATCATCAATTACCAAAACATCTATCATTTGGTAAAAGTGAAGAAAATCGTTGCGGTTATTGTTGCGAATAGATTCAACAAATTGAGTCTGGAATTTATTTGCATTTACATACAATACCGTTTTATCCGGAAATCTTTCCTTTACTTCAATACCAATAGCCTGCGCCAAATGAGTCTTTCCAAGACCGGAATCACCATAAATTAATAAGGGATTGAATGCAGTTCCTCCCGGATTATTGGCAACTGCTATACCTGCCGAGCGGGCTAAGCGGTTACATTCACCTTCAACAAAATTCGTAAAAGAATTTTCGGGATTAAGATGTGGATCAATGTCCAGCTTTTTTAATCCCGGAATGATGAACGGATTTTTGATACTTTTTTCCTCCGCTTTAAGCGGAACAGAAACAGGTCTGTTTTTAATTTCTCTCTGATTATGGGCCGGAAGGTTAACTGTTAAAGGCTTTTTGCTTTGAGCAGCTGAATATTCCATAACGACGCTGTATTCTAATTTAGCGTCATAGCCAAGCTCTTTCCGAAGTGTTTTGCTAATAATCTCAATATACTTCTCCTCCAGATATTCGTAAAAGAAAGGGCTAGGAACCTGGATGGTAAGAATATTTCTTTCCAGTTTCAGAGGAACAATTGGTTCGAACCATGTACGAAAACTAATTGATGGTACATTATCTTTAATTACTTTTAAGCAATTATTCCAAATTTCCCTATGCATTTTTTTTAATTGATTAGGAATTAAGTGATTAGTTTTTTGGGATTGTTAATTTCTTATGATGGCAATTTTGTGAAAAAAAACATAAAAAAAAAGCTCATTTGCTATTGACTTTCTCATTAATGCTATATGATGTTTATATTCAGTAATTTAAAATATGAAAAAAAAAATATTTTTTTTAATCAACTGATTATCTGAATTATATCTGATAAAAACGGAAATAGTCATGTTAACTAAAAGTTTAATTATGATTAAGACTGTTTTAAGTCGATATTATGAAAATTAGTGTCTTTTTTAAAAGAAATGATTGCAAAATTGTATTTGATACAAATATACCTTATTATTATTGTTGTTAATAACTTTGAAATTATTGCCAGTTGAATAAAAAACGCATTTCGATAATAGGTTCAGTAGGTATTCCGGTAAAATATGGAGGATTTGAAACACTTGCCGAACAACTCTCAACCGGCTTGTCAGAAAAATTCGTTTTTACAGTTTTTTGCACAACGCTAAAATACAAAGCCAGCGAAAGAGAAAAGGTTTGGAATAATGTTAACAGGAAATTTATACCAATAAATGCTAATGGTTTTGCAAGCATTATTTATGATATTGTTAGCATGTTAATAGCTGTGAAGAATTCTGAAATACTCTTGATATTAGGTGGTAGTGCAGGGTTTTTTCTCCCTTTCATAAAGTATTTCTTTCCAAAAAAGAAAATCATTTTTCATCCTGATGGAGTGGAATGGAAAAGAAAAAAATGGAGTAAGTTAACCGGACTATTTCTATTCAACTCTATACAAAAGGCTTGTGCAGCTGCCGATAAAATAATTATCGACAATGATGAGTTGCTTTCTCAATATAATAAGTATTCCAATAAGACTGCATTGCTTCAATACGGTGGAGATCAATTTAAACTATTACACAAAAAGCCAAATGAACCATATTGGTTAACAATTGCAAGATGCGAGCCGGAAAATAATCTTGAAATGATTATTGATTCTTTTGCTGCCTTGAAAACAGAAGAATGGGTTTTAGTTACAAATTACAAGAATAAGTTTGGGAAAAAGCTGCTGCAAAAGATTCAAGGCTATAGTAATATTAAAATTATCAGGGAAGAATATGATATAACTAAACTTAGTCAATTGCTAAGTTCCTGCAAAGGGTATATACACGGACACTCCTCAGGTGGAACAAACCCTTCCTTAGTATCATCCTTGTTTCTTAGTGTTCCGGTTCTATGTCACAATAACAGGTTTAATGTTGCAACCACCAGAAATAAAGCATATTACTTTAGCTCAGTGGGCGAATTAGCTTATATTATTGAGTCAGAGCCCAAACCAAATCCTGAATTATTGGAGATAGCAAAAACTGATTTTACCTGGAAAAAGGTTTGCAATGATTATTTAGAACTCTTACAAAATGTATAAGGTTTTATTTAAATCATAAATCACAATTAAAATGATTTTATACTTTTAATCTTTAAACAAAGAACTAATGTACAATTCAGAAGATTTTTTAGTAACCCGTTTAGGTAATAATACTGTTCCCTCGCCTCTTCACCTTTCTAAAGAAACAGGTGACGGAGTTTTTAATTATATTAACGACGAAGACAGAGTTCTTTACAAACCAACCCTTGAATATTTTAATTTATGTGAAAACGAAAACATAAAACCTGTTTCTTTTGAAAAAGCCGGACCCAAGGAAAAAATATATTTCGATCCGAATAAAACCAAAGTGGCAATAGTAACTTGTGGAGGACTCTGCCCCGGATTAAATAATGTTATAAGGGGGTTGGTTATGCAATTATATAACAGGTATGGAGTAAAGCGTATAATAGGTATTAAATATGGTTATGAAGGTTTTATACCGGAATTTAATCATGATATCATTGATCTTACTCCTGAAATGGTTGAAGATATTCACATGTTTGGCGGTTCATTTCTTGGCTCTTCCAGAGGGCACCAGGATCCTGCAATGATTGTAGATGCTCTGGAGCGGATGAACATTAATATTTTATTTACTATTGGAGGAGATGGCACCTTGCGCGGAGCCCAGGCTATTACTGAAGAAGTTCGGAAACGCAAGCTGAAAATTGCTGTTGCAGGCATCCCTAAAACCATTGACAACGATATAAACCTGATTGAAAAATCATTTGGTTTTGAAACTGCTTTTACCATTGCGTCAGACATTTTAAGAGGAGCTCATAACGAAGCCAAAGGCGCATACAATGGAATAGCTTTAGTAAAATTAATGGGACGTGAATCGGGTTTCATTGCTGCAAATGCAGCTTTAGCTGTACAGGAGGTCAACTTTCTTATTGTTCCGGAAATGGAATTTGAATTGCATGGCCCCAAAGGTTTTTTACATATTTTAAGAAAAAGGCTTGAACGAAAAAACCATGCTTTAATAGTAGTTGCCGAGGGTGCCGGACAGGATTTATTCCTTGACAAGGAGATTAAGAACGATGCATCGGGAAATATAAAATTTAAGGATATTGGTATTTATCTGAAAGAAAAAATTAAAGAGGAATTTGATAACAGGAAAATCAGATACTCTATAAAATATATCGATCCCAGCTATATAATAAGGAGTGCTGCAGCTAACGCAAACGACAGTTTATTCTGTAACCTGTTGGCACAAAATGCCGTACATGGCGCAATGGCAGGCAGAACCGGATTCATTGCAGGTTATTGGAACTCACAGTTTACATTGTTACCTATACCTATGGCTGTTAAGGAGAAAAAGAAAATATCAATTGAAGGGGAATTATGGTCAAATGTTCTTGAAACCACAGGGCAACCAAAAAGTTTTAAAAATTCCAGTGACACTGAAATACTCAGACTTAAATAATGAATCAGATATAAATAAAATAGTATAATTTCTAATTTTGATTTATCTTTTACGAAACATATAATAATGCTTTACGTTCAATAAATAAATTTTATAGGATATGAATTTGAGTCCATCAAATAAAAGGGCAAAAAGGAGATACAATTTACCAGTAATTGGACATTTTGCTGACAGAAGTATACGTTTTAATTCGATTCTTGAGGCTGAAAGAGTTACAGGCATTAGCTACAACCTCATTTTTGAAGCTTGTATTGGTAAAATACATAAAGCCCGTAATGTTTACTGGGAATATGAAAAAGGCAATCATTTCCTGAGATACAAAGCGCATTACATAAGAATACTTCAGCAGCTTGAAGAGGAAGGTGGTACTCATGGACACGGACATGGACACGGAAAGAAAGCCCAAATCCAGGAAAAATAATACCCCCAACTTTACTTCTGCACAACTTTAAATCCTAATCTTTCAAGTATTATTTTATAATTCCTGTTATCGTTTTTAATGTTTACAGTATAAGCAGCGGGCTCTCTTCTTAATGGATAGTTACCTCGTTGCTTTTCAAAATCTTTCCAGTTAGTCTTCAATAAATCACTATCTGCTTTTATATTATAAGTGTGAAGAATAACTTCTGTTATTAGCTGTTGACGGCTTTTCTTTTTTGCATCAATATTTATACTATCAATCTCAGGGGCTGGTATTTCATCAGGATACCAGTCGGTATATGGAAGCCTGAAAACTTTACTTATTGACTGAACCGACATGGCTGTTCCATTGGCCTTGCCATCGAGCGAATACCCGGCAATATGTGGTGTGGAAAGAAATGAATTCTTCAATAAATCAAGGTTAAGCTCCGGCTCGTTTTCCCAAACATCTAATATAGCATTACAAGCTGTGTTTTTTTTGAGGTTTTCATTCAGCACAACATTATCTATAACTTCTCCCCGCGAAGAATTAATTAGCAAACTACCTGGATTTAATTTTGACAAGAACTGTTCATCAACTAAGTGGTAGGTTTTATCATCTCCTGCAGTATTCAGAGGCACATGAAAAGTAATTATGTCGCATTCCTTCTGAATAGTATTCATTGTATTGAAACCACATGCTCCTTCTTTCCTGGCACGTGGCGGGTCATTAATTAAAACTCTTAAACCCAGGCTATCAGTAAATCGTAAAATTTTCCTACCTACATTCCCAACACCAACAATACCAAGTGTTCTTGTTGTTAAGTCAATTTTATTCTCCTTTGCAAAATATAGAATGGCGGCCATAAACCATTGTTGCACCGATCCCGAATTGCACCCGGGAGCATTGGTCCATTGTATTCTATTTTCTTTGCAATATTTAGTGTCGATATGATCAAAACCTATAGTTGCTGTAGCAATAAACTTTACAGAAGTACCATCGAGTAATTCGGCATTACATTTCGTTCTTGTTCGAATAATTAATGCATCCGCATCTTTGATATTTTCTCTTGAAATATATTTTCCTTCAATATATTCAACATCACAAAATGGCTCTAACACACCATTTAGAAAGGGTATTTTATCATCTGCAACAATTTTCATGATTTTTTTTATTTATCAACGCAACCAATTTAAATTAATTTCATCTAGTATATAGCGATTGTTAATTTATACTGCTTATAAGCGAAAGATTATTCTACACACCCTAAACACAGCGAGTAAGCCCAAAAGCCTCTATACTTTGATATAGAGGCTTACTTTTTATACCCTCTTTATTAAAACAATCAACAATACACATAAATGAAAAACATTATTAAGTCTTTGGGTAATATTTACCTGCGAACCTTTTTTATTAAACAATTCATCAATTTCCTTTAAAGCAACAATCTTTTCATCTAAACTTAAAATTATTTTCTCGGTATTCCAGCCAATATATTTTTTTGCGAACAATATTTTATTCGCAATTTCTTTATCAACCTTTTGCCTGGGAGCAAGCTTGTTAAAATTAAAACCTGTCTTAATTGCTTCAACAATACTTTGATTTTCAAGTTTCTGTATCAATACAAACTTATTTACGCCTGATTTATTCCTGTGTTCCAGGCGCCGAATATTATTCTTCAGCTCCCTTAGTATCAAATTCTTATGTACATCCTTGGTTTTTGATCGCTGATTTAGAAATTTATATATATCAAAACCAGACTCGAAAATTTCTGAAAATATGCTCATATTTATTTTAGTGTCCGTTTTTTCACTATTCGTACTTAATAATATTCTTTTCGTCAAAGTTCAAATTATTCGGCAAATTTGGAATAACTTAGTATACTTTTTTACGTAAAAACTAAATTATAACCCTATATCAATAGCTTACTGTGTTAAATTTTCTCAATATAATTCAACCAATTATATTCATATCGTTCCTAAGTGGGATTGCAATCTGTCTGCTTTCGGTTTATTTGTATATTCGGTTTTTAAAACCGAAGTTTAGTTCACTTATCGACTTAGGTGCACTCGGTGTCGATAATACGGATCCTTTATTTACCCTTTTAAACAACTTACCCGATAATGTTTATATAAAAGATAGCAGGTATAGGTATATTGTTGCTAACGATAGCTTTGCAAAACAATTAAAACTCAATTCATCGCAGGAGCTTATTGGAAAATCTGATAGCGATATCTACTCTAAAGAAATTGCACAAAAGTATCTTGAAGAAGATAAACAAATTCTGGAAGGGATTGTCCCGGAACTAAAAAGGGAGCAGAAAAGTGATAAAAACGGAATCTTTAAGCAGACAGTTACTACTAAAATTCCATTAAAAAATAAATTCGGTACTATTGTTGGTTTAGTGGGAATTTGTACAGATGTTACAAACCAATACGTTATTACCGAGGAACTTAAAAAGCAAAATTTGTCAATTGAGAAAGAGCGTAAATTGTTACGAACTCTTATTGACAATATGCCCGACACCATATATATAAAAGATAAAGATGGCTGTTTCCTTGATGTAAATACAGAACAGGTTATGGTTACAAAAGCCGGTAGCAGGGAAAATATGCTGGGTAAGTCGGATTATGACTTCTACCCGAAAGATATTGCTGATATTTTTTACAAGGACGATAAGAATATTATTGATACCGGTAATTCTGTAATTAATAAGGAAGAAATTGGCTTTGATTCGGAAGGAAATATATTGGTTAAACTAACAACTAAAGTTCCTTTTTATGGCGAAGATGGTAAAATTGAGGGTCTGGTAGGTATTGGCAGGGATATTACGAAGCTAAAAGAAACTGAAGAAAAACTTATAGAACAAGCTCAAAACCTTCAGGAAGTAAATGTTTTGCTCGAAGAAAGACAAGAAGAAATCAACCAGCAATCTGAAGAACTAAGCGAACAGAACAACATACTGGAAAGTGAACGAACATTGCTTAGGACTCTTATTGATAATATTCCTGATTTTATATATATAAAAGACACAAAATGCCGCTTTATTACTGCAAATAAGTTTCTGATTGAAAATTTTAAAGTGAAATCTCTGATCGATCTTGAAGGCAAAACCGATTACGATCTGTTTCCAAAAGAAATGGCCGATAAGTTTTTTACCGACGATAAAAACATCATCGCTTCAGGCAAATCTATTATTGGAATGGAAGAGATAGGCCTTGATAAAGATGGCAATATTATGCACATTCTTACCACCAAGGTTCCCATTATTAATATCGATGGAGAAGTTACAGGGCTGGTAGGTATTGGTAAGAACATAACATCAATTAAGGAAACAGAAATAAAGCTTAAAGAACAAGCCGAATATCTTAAAGAAGTAAATGTTCTTTTAGAAGAACGCCAGGAAGAGATACAACAACAATCTTCGGAATTAAGCTCACAGAACACCCTTCTCGAAAATGAAAGAAATCTTCTAAGAGTGCTTATTGACTCCCTTCCGGAATCTATATTTATTAAGGACACCGAAAGCAGATTTGTTACTGTAAATAAAGCTGTTTTAGAAAACAGAAATTTGAATAGTTTACTTGACATTGAGGGCAAAACAGATTTTGAATTTTATGACAGGGAATCTGCTCAGGAATTCTTTAACGATGAGAAAAATATTTTTAAAACAGGCCAGGCAATTTTTAATAAAGAAGAAGTACGTAAACTAAAAGATGGTTCCGAGAAAATAAAATCCATAACCAAAGTACCTTATTTCGATGATCAAGGGAGAACGCTGGGTATAGTTGGTATCAGCAAGGATATTACAAAGCTTAAAGAGATTCAGAAAAATCTGCAGAAAAAATCTGACGACCTGATGGAAGCCAACAAACTACTCGAAGACAGAGCCGAAGAAATTGAAAAGCAAAAAGAATGGTTGGCTGAACAAAATGAGAATATTGAAAAAGAACGCATGTTACTTAGAACTCTTATTGATAACATGCCCGATCATATCTATATTAAAGATATAAATAGCAGGTTCTTAACTGTAAATAAAAAACTAATGACCACCATGCACCTCAACACGATTGATGAGGTTATAGGTAAAACAGATTTTGAACTAGCCCCAACCATGGAAGCCGCAAAGGCCTATTTTGCTGACGAACAGGAAATAATAAAAACAGGCAGACCCATAATAAATAAAGAAGAAATTGGTTTTGACGAATCCGGCAGAGAAAAAGTTATATCCACTACAAAAGTACCCTACAAAGATCCCGATAATAATATACTAGGAATTGTTGGTATTGGACGAGATATTACAAAACAAAAGAATACTGAGAAAAAACTTATTGAACAAGCCGAAAGTCTAAAAGAAATAAATACACTTCTTGAAGAAAGGCAGGAAAAGATACAGCTACAGTCGGAAGAGTTGAATAAACAAGCTCTAGAATTGAAAAAATCGAACAAACAGCTAGAGGAACTGAATGCAACTAAAAACAAGTTCTTTTCAATTATTGCCCACGATTTAAAAAACCCGTTCCAGGCTATTTTTGGGTTCTCAGAGCTGCTAATGCGTAACTTCGAGGATTTTGAAGGAAATCAACGCATGGAATTACTAACCATGATAAAATCATCGTCGGAAAGCGCATATAACCTGCTTGAAAACTTACTGCAATGGGCTCGAACTCAAACCGACAGAATCAAATACAACCCAAGCCTTCTAAATATTCATGAAGTAATAGAGCAAAACGTTTTGCTTGGGCAACCAAATGCCGAAAAGAAAAACATTTCTATACATACTGTATTAGATTGCTCAGGAATTGTATGGGCCGATTCAAACATGATTAATCTGGTTATTCGTAACCTTATTAGCAATGCAATTAAATTTACTCCTAATAATGGTGAAATAACTGTTTATTGCAATAATATCAATAACAATAAAAAGTGTAGGGTTTCAATTGCCGATAGCGGAATAGGAATATCAAAAGAAAACACAAAGAAGCTATTCAGAATTGACGAATACTTTTCAACCACTGGTACTGCAGGTGAAAGCGGAACCGGCCTGGGTTTAATTATATGTAAAGAATTTGTTGAAAAGAACAAAGGCGTTCTGGAGATTGAAAGTGAACTTAACAAAGGAACAACTTTCTCATTCACCTTACCACTCAAAGCTGATAACGAAAGCAATTAACCTGTAGCTTATTCTTTATATATTTCCTGAATTTCTATTGCACTGCGCAAAGGAGCTACAATTCTTTCAAGAAGATCCCGGCTTTCAGTAATTATTTCTGCACTACCTTGCATATTCTGGCTAAAGGTCAGATTTACACCATGGTTTGTTATCAGGCTCGAACTATCGAGCAAAACTGTAGCATAATACAAGCCCTGGTCGGGCGTAAGAGATAAAGTGTTAATCTTACCGGTTACTACTCCATATTCAAGGTATGGATAATTGTCGAACCTAATTATTACTTTATCATTTTCCTTCACCTTTCCCGAACCTGTTGACTTCAGGCTAACTCTGCCTATTATCTGGTCGAAATCTTCAGGCAGTACGTACAATACAACATCTCCCTTTTTAACGTATTGATTTTCGCTCCAGATTTTACTAAGCGATACCTTGCCATTGAAAGGTGATACTATTACATAATTCTTTTCCCAAATATCGATCTCGGCTTTAAGTTCTTCCCAACTCTTTTTTAAACTGCTGAACAATTTTTTATTTTCCTTCTGAAGCTGAAGTTCAAGTTCGAGTTTTTCATGTTCAAGACTTGAAATTTGAATCTGTGTTTGATTAAACAAGGAAATGAGCTCCTTCATATCCAGAAGTTTGTTGAGTTTATCTGCTTCACTTTTCTCAAGTTCTTTTTTTGATAAAACACCTTGTTCTGCAAGTAATGAATCTCTTTTATATTGGGTTTCAACAATTCCAAACTCTCTGTCTAATACTTTCTGCTGCTCTGTAAGACCATTGATATAAGTATTATACTTAAACAATTCGTTCTGGATAGACAAAGCCTTCTTTTGATAGTAGTCAATATCAACAAAGCCTTTATATTCTTCCAGTACATTAATAAAAGAAGCATAGGCCGACTGAACATTGCCAAGATTTAACCTTTCCTGTTCAAAAAAGTCACTAAGAAAATACTCTATTGAAAATGTGTCAGATAAGAGATTGTCGAGCTTAAGAACATGACTGTAATCTGCAGAGGAATGAATAACAGCCAGAATCTGGTTTTCTTCAACCTGTTGATTATCTGATACCATAATTTTTTTAATTGGCCCGTCGGTATATGCCTTTAATTCGGCCGGAGGTATATTTGCCGTTAGTATTATTTGCGATGGTATAATGTCGGGATAGCTTAATACTTTCGATAAAACAAATAATAACAGAAGTACAAAAAGCACTGTAATTGTCCCCCATCTTACAATCCATGCAGGAACCTGCCCCAGTAATTCCTGAACTTCACTGCTTCTTATTTCAAATTTTTGTTTTTCCTTTTCATTCATATTAAGAACCCAGTTCAAGTTGATTTTGTATTAAATTGAAATACTTACCCTTAATTGCAATTAATTCAGAATGAGTTCCCACTTCTACAATTTCACCTTCATCAAGTACTACAATCTGATCGGCATTTTTAACCGTACTTAACCTATGAGCTACAACAACTACTGTTCGTCCGGCAAAGATGCTCTGCATGCTTTCAAGAATCAATCGTTCATTTTTTGCGTCAAGAGAGTTTGTGGCTTCATCAAAGAATAAAATCTCTGCGTCTTTATAGAGTGCCCTGGCTATTAAAATACGCTGTTTCTGCCCCTGACTAAGTCCTAATCCATTAGAGCCAATTTTAGTATTTATGCCCAGGGGAAGTTTTTCAATAATCTCGTTCACATTGGCAAGCTTAGTAGCCTTGTAAATTCTTTCAACATTTATTTCTTCGTCATTAAGAGCAATGTTTTTGGCAATGGTATCAGAAAATATGTAACCATCCTGCATAACAACGCCACACTTACTTCTCCATAAACCGGGGTTAATATTCGACAAACTCTGATCGCGAATAGAAATATCTCCCTTAACCGGCTGATAGAAACTCAGCAGGAGCTTAACTAAAGTGGTTTTTCCACTACCGCTCATGCCAACTATTGCCGTTTGCTTTCCATGAGGAATTACCAGGTTAATATCTTTCAGCACATAGGGCGATTGAGGACCTTCGTATTGAAAAGAAAGATTTTTAATTACAATGTCGGATTTTGCAGAAAACTGATCCTGGTAAAGTTTTCCTTCAATCAGCTCATTTTCGCTATCATGCACTTCCGACATTCGCTCCAGGCTGATTTTGGCATCTTGTGTGCTGTGCATAAAATCAATAACCTGACTAAGCGGTCCCGAAAGTTGCCCGAGGATATAAGAAATTGCAAGCATGCTGCCAAGAGTCAAAGAATTATTCATTACCATTAGTGCCGCCAGGAACAAGATAACAATATCTTTAAATTCATTAAAAAAAAGAGCTCCTGCATTTTGTTTTTCCTGAATTGTTAATCCCTTAACGTTTATTCTGAAAATTTTAGCCTGAATACTCTCCCACTCCCATCTTTTCTGCTTCTCGCAGTTGTTGAGTTTTATTTCGGGCATTCCTTGAATTATTTGCAACAAAGAATTCTGATTTTCTGAAAGCTGAGCAAACTTTTTATTATCCAGATCCCTTCTTTTTTTCATAAAATAAGAGGTCCACAGGATGAAAACAGCAACACCAATTATAAAAACGAGAAATAATTTCAGGCTAAAAATCAGAAGTACTATTCCCATTACAATAAGTGTAATGACAGAATAAAATAAATTCAACAAAGTATCAGAAAGAAATAGTTCAATACGTTTGTGGTCGTATATTCTCTGAATGAAATCTCCGGTGGTTTTAGAATCGAAATAAGACAGTGGGAGTTTCATCAATTTTATAAGGAAATCAGAAACCAGGTAAATATTGATCTTTGAACCAATGTGTAACAAAATCCAGTTTCTGAAAAAACCAATTAAAAATCTGCTTAAAACTAGAATTCCCTGGGCAATAAAGATAGTTGTAATTAGATTTAAATTGGGTATTATGATTCCTTTATCAACTACAACCCTGAATAAAAAGGGCATAACTATCTGGATAAAAGTGGCCAGCAGAATACCAATTCCTAATTGAATTATTAATGGTTTAAATTCTCTTAAATATTTAAACAGGAAACTTATGTTTCTTTTCTCACTTTTTTCGTCGGGTTGTTTGTAAAAATCAGGCGAAGGAGTCAACTGCAAACAAATTCCAAATATTTCATCATCGATCTTTGTTGAACCCCAACCCTTTATAAATTCGTTGTAACTGTAGGTAATCTTTCCTGAAGCAGGATCTGCAACAAACACTTTTGATTTGGTAATCTTGTAAACAACAATGAAGTGATTTTGATTCCAATGAACAATACAGGGCAACTTAACATCGCCCTTTAACTGTTCAAAGGTAATTCTGTAACCTTCGCTTCTAAACCCAATACTTTCGGCAGCTTCGCTTATACCGAGTAATGAAACACCATCTTTAGATATATATGAATTTTTTCGCAGCTTATTAAGATTGGTATTTCTACCATAATGCAAAGAAATCATCCGTAAACATGACGGTCCGCAGTCATTTGCGTCGTGTTGTTGAGAAAACGGGAAAGACGACATTTATGGGTTTGTCTATTGATTTGCAGGCTAATCTACAAATTTTATAATAACAGATAAATTAAACGGCAAGTGAATTATGCACACGAAGTACGTTTTCAAACATATTGCCCCGGTTGCTTTTAGGCGGTGCTGATGCTTTCGATTTTATTAAAGGAAAAGAAAAATAAAAACAAGTGCCTTGAGTATAATTTGAATTGTACCAGATTTTTCCATCCATCAGGTCAACCAGTTTCTTGCAAATCGATAAACCCAATCCAAGCCCGTTTTTTGAATCATCAGATATTTCAAGCTTTGAAAAACGCCCGAAAATAAACTTGTCATTGCCTTCTAGTTTTCCCCGTCCGGTATCTTTCACAAAAAAAACCAGGTTGTTATTCTTAGGATAAAATCCATATTCAATTATACCTTTATCGGTAAATTTTAAAGCATTTTCAAGCAATTGAGACATTACCTGCTGAACTCTGTATCTATCGCCAACAATAACCAAGTCATTAAATTTTTCAGGTATATTCTTTAAAAGGGCAATATTGTTCTTCTGAAGAATATGTTTTCTGATTGAATAGTAGTCATGAACCTCCTTAAGTAATTCTCCAATACTAAAATCTTCGGGTGTAATCTTTATCATTCCTGCCTCTAATAAGGATGCCTGAATAATATCATCCATAATCCTCAGGAAGTCTCCGCTACTTTGATTAATAATATCCTGAAATTCCTCATTAACATCAGGATCCTCAGATTTTCTATTGGCAACAAGATTAGTAAAACCAATAATTGCATTTAAAGGTGTCCTGATTTCGTGATACAAATTCTTAAGAAAACTTGTTTTTGCTAACTCAAGTTGTTTGGCATTATTTTCAACCTGAGATTCAAGCTTTTTAAGTTTTTGTAACATTTCGTAATAATCAGCTTTTACCCGGTTTTCGGGCAATCTGCTCTGAAATTTTAGAAACAGTATTTTAAGTCGTTCAAACATAAAAGTAAATCGAAAGCTTGTGCCGGCTAAAGATTAGCCGGCTTTTTATATTGTAAACCTCAAAATTTCAAAACCTTTTTCTATTTTATTCTTTTTAATAGTTCTTTTGCCTGTTCCTGATAATAGCCTTCTTTCGATGCTAATTCATCAAACCTCTGTTTTGCTTCCTGGTTGCGGTTTGTCATTAAATAACTCATACCCAGGTACCAAGTTGCAGATTCGACAAACGGATTGGGTTTATTATCAATAATCGTCTGAAATCTCTTATGGGCAGTAGTATAATTTTGGGTTTCTAAATGGGAAATACCAGAATAAAGGTTTAATCCCATCATACTGCTGTTTTCTTTTAACAATTCTTCGAATATGATTATTGCTTCATTAAATTTTTTACTGTTGTAATAATTTATAGCTTCTGCCAGTTCATTATTTTCAATATTGGCTGCACGCACATTCACAGTGGCTTCAACCGGTTGATAATATGAATTTAATAACCGTAAATTTGAAAAATTACGGTTTAAGAAGAAAGTGGTCGCCAGTACAAACAACACCACTACCGATGCAGTTGATAAAATGGTTCTTCTCCTAACCTTTTGAACAACAAGGGTTCCTGTAGTTTCTGCAAACTCCAGTTCGCAATGTATCTGTTCAAGTTGCTTTTTAAGCTCTATGGTTTCCTGATCAGCCAGAACATCATCGAGGCGTTTAAATAGTTCAATTTCCCTATTAAGGCCCTGATTTCCTTCTATTTCCTTCTCAAACCATAGTTTTTCTTCGGGAGACATCACTCCGCACACATACCTCTCTATATAGCCGGTATAGTCAAAATCCTTTCTCATAATTATTTGGATTCGGTATTACATACTAATTTTGACCTGTGAAAACGTTTCACATCAAACAATTTATTAAATTTCTCATCAATATATCCTGATTATGTAAAAACCTGTATCATTTTCAAGCATACTCTTGAAGTTTTACTTTACAGTTAGTTTAACAGAAAATGTATTTACCTGTCAATCTGCACCATAAAGCACACAAATTAAGTACATAACCCAGTAGCAATACTCCATAGGAAACAATATAACTTTCCTACTTAAGTTCAGCTCTACCTGTTCCGGAACTATTTATCCGGAAAATATTTTGTTTATCCCTTTCTTAAAGAATACTCTTTAAGAAGAAAAAATGGCGAGATAAAAGAACAAGAAAGTTTGGGGTAGGAATATTAGTGCCATTAAAACCAAAAGAACTTTATCTCGCCAGGGGATTTTTATATTTATTTTAATATTATTCCATCATTTTCATTACCGTTTGTACCTCCTCTGACCATCAATAAGTCATTTCGATCAAGTTTTAAGGTACTACAAAGATTTGATTGTTTTACTCTTTTTGTGTTTGCGAAACGTGATTTCATAATTTTGAGATTTAATATTTATACTAGCTTTCATATATATGTTCCATAAACCATTAAAATATTACCCCTTAAAAACATTTTTTTTGATATATATTTTAGTGTTTTTGTCTATGTTGTTGAAATACTGAGTATTGTAAAAACATTTTTTTTTTAATAATTTCTCTATTTTAGTAGGCATGTTTCATCATACTATATCATATCGACTTATACTTTTGATATTTTCAAGTTGCTCTTTTCAAATTCTAGTCGGAAACCACAATTCTGATTCTAGTTTGATTTTTATAATGAAAGGAAGCGAGGATTTTTATAATGCAGATTTTGAATCAGCAATTAACAACTTTAAAAAAGCACTAGATATTCGTGTTAAACTCTATGGCGAGAGAGATGAGAGAGTTGCTCACAGTTTAAATAACATAGGCGTTGCCAAGATGCATATCTGGCAATATAGTGAAGCCCTCCTATATCTTAATAGAGCAAAAAATATATACCAACTAAATAATAATGAGATAGATATTTTGAATACACTCTCAAATATTGGATCTGTATATAAAAATCAAGGAGATTTGAATTTAGCTTCGCAATATCTAAATTACTCTATTGAATCATTACCAGATATAGAAACTGATGAATTGTTATCAATTAAGTGTGGTATTCTAAATCGATTTGGTCAAATTGAATTAATAAAAAAACAGTATGCGAATTCAATAAAATATTTTCAGGAAGCAATTAAACTTGGAGAAAATATTGTTTCACCTTCAACTTACCATTATTATTTAACTAATATTTCTATTGCCTATATGCAACTAGGAAAATATGACCATGCTTTTTACTATCTTAAAAAGTCATTGAAGTCTGAAACTAATTCCAGTAATAAAATTATAAGTTATGAGAAATTAGTCGATTATTATATTAGTAAAAATGATCAAAATAATGCATTTAAATACATTCAATCAATAGAAGACATCCTTAATAAAAGTTCAATAGATTCAATTTACTATTTAAATTTATATAATAATTATTCAAAATATTATAGCTATAAAGAATCTTACGCTCAGGAATTTATATATTATCAGAAAAGCCTTAGTTTTCTTACTAAACAACCCCTTGATTTCACTCTCAAAACACCTGAGTCCGGATACTACATCAACCAGATAGATGCTATAAATGTTCTGAAAAATAAATCAGAGTGTTTAATAAATTGGTATAAGCAGGAAAATAATTGTGATTTTCTGTCTGCTGCAATCGAAGCTGCCAGTGTTGCAACAGATTTAATAAATATTGCAAGAAACAGTTATCTCTCTTATGAAAGTAAGCTGGCTATTGCCGAGAATGAATCCAGTATTTACCAACTTGGTTTACAGGCTTCATATTATAAATATAATAGTACCGGATCAAGAGAGTCGCTTGAAGATGCTTTTTATTTTGCTGAAAGAAGTAAATCATCAATCCTGGAAGCAAACCTGAATGAAGAAAAAGCTAAATTACTAGCAGGCATCCCTGAAAAAATATTAGACTTTGAAGTAAGTCTAGTAAGAGACATTACTCTTTATAAAAGTTTTATTTACCATGAAAACTTGAAACCAGATGCTGATTCAACTAAACTGCATACCTGGAATAAATACCTCCTGAATGCTTCACTTGAATATGATTCGTTAATTAGTCTAATTGAAAAAAAATATCCAAAATACCATCAACTTAAATATGATCAATCTTATAGTAGCATAAATGATATTCAGAATAAACTAGACAAAAAAACTTCTCTTATTGAGTATACGATTACCGATAGTGCATTGTTTGTATTTAGAATAAATCAAAACTCAGCAGAATTGTATATCAAAAACTATTCAAATGAAGAGCAACAGTTATTAAGACAATTCCTCTCGAATTTTAAATCCTTTTCATACTTTGATCAATCAAAGAATATTTACAAAGATTATGAAGATTTGGGCTACTCAATATATTGCCTGCTTTTTGAGGATGTTGCTGATAAACTCAAATACAATCTTGTTATAATTCCAGATAAAATTCTATCCTATTTACCATTTGAAGCGTTAGTATACAAAGAATCGGATAAATTACCGCAAGCCTATAGAGATATTCATTATTTAATGAATAACTATTCTATTGCATATTCATACTCTGCCCACTTATACCTTGAAACACTTGATCTTAGAAAGAGAAGTTTATGGAATAATACTTTAGTGTTTGCACCAAGCTATGATAATAACTCGTTAGGATTATCTTATTTACCCTTTGCGCTCGAAGAGGCGGATGAAATATCAGGAATTACTATTGGCAAAACCAGAATAAAAAATGATGCCACTGCAAGTCAATTTCTTAAATTGTCTCCCAGGTACGCATTGTTACATCTTGCTATGCATACTATAATTGATGACAATAACCCACTTTACAGCAAGCTGGTATTTTATGGAGATAGCAACAATTATGTGACCACAAGCGATATTTTCTCATTAAAACTCAATGCCCGAATGGCAGTTCTAAGTGCCTGCAGCACAGGCGAAGGAGAATATAAATCTGGTGAAGGTGTTCTTTCATTGGCCAGAAGCTTCTTCTATTCGGGTTGCCCGAGCCTTACAATGACATTGTGGAATGTTGATGATAAGTCTGGCCTTCAGTTGATGAAACACTATTACAAATACCTAAAAAGAGGATACTCCAAGCCTAAAGCTTTACTAAAATCGAAAATAGATTATATAAAAAGCGTTCCGGAAGAAAAGCAACACCCCTATTTCTGGGCCAATTATATAAGTATTGGAAATGCCTCAGCAATATTTTACCCAAAATGGCAATTGTTATTAATTACAGGTTCCATTTTAATTATAACCGTAATTCTGATCTCAAAGTACTCAAAGAATAAAAACAAAATGAAACTTACTGAACCCAGTCCTGATAATCCGGATCATTCTTGATTAATTTAATAAGTGCTCTCTTACATTTCACCTTTTTTACACCAACAAAATTTACACTTTTATAATTCATTTTTTCAGCGATTTCAGAATTGGTTAATCCTTCAGCAGTCATCATTAATACTTTCTGGCATTCTTCACCCAACTTAACAATATGTTTTCTTAAAAAAGCATATTCAACCTCCTGGTCAATTTCTTTGTCCGAGGGATGTTCTTCAAAAGTTTCCGACTCTAGTTGATTGATGTGGTTGTCATGTGTGTTCTGCTGTCGAAGTATTCTTAGCCATAAACGTTTTGAAATACCTATCAGGTAAGCGCCAAAATCGCCCTTTATGTCAAGTTTTTCCTCGTCAGAATATTTAAAAATAACAAGAATGGTTTCCTGAAAAACATCTTTAGCTTCGGCTTCACCTCCACCATGACGAATAATATACCCAAGCACCACAGGATAGTAATGCCGGTAGATTTCGGATAAGACTTTTTGGTCTCGCTTCCGAATCCCGGATAATATTTGCCCAAGTTGTAATTTGCTCAAAGCACTCAGTATATCTGCAAAAGCAATTAATTATACCTTAAAATACGATCAATTGTTTCAAATATAACGATTTTGCCAAGGACTCATCGATTGGTAAACAATATTTTACCTGTCTTCTTTTAAAGAATAACTTAAAGATTTTTTTTTGCGTTGTACATATACTTGAGTAAGAAACATTTATTACGACTGACACACATTTTTAAGACTGCACCCTGAACATCCGTAATGAGATGTACATGCTTTAGATACTTTTTTTCGAATAAAAAGCGGCTTTATTAAACGATACAATACTACTAAAACTGCCAGAAGTATGGATATATATGTTAAAATATTCTGAATCATAAAAACAATTTACCAAGGTTATAAACCAAAAATGATAATATCCAGGCAAGGCCTGTAGTATACACCATTACAAATACAGCCCATTTCACACTTCCTGTTTCCCGTTTCACCGCCGCAATTACGGCAACACATGGAAAGTAAATCAGTGTAAATATAATAAACGATAAACCAACTACAGAGTTCATTACAGGCTTGCCTTTATTCTTACCAGTCAAATGCACATCGTTTTTAATCCTGTGTGGCAGAGAACTATCCAAATCACTATCATCAGCCTGATACAAAACGCCCAATGTACTTACTACTACTTCTTTTGCAGCAATTCCTGTTAATAAACTAATCCCTAATTTCCAATCAAACCCCAAGGGTCTGATAACCGGTTCAATGGCTTTGCCTAATCTGCCAATGTATGACTTCTCCAGTCTTTCTGCCTCAATATTCCTGTTAACTTCAATGAGTTCGGAATTTAGGTTTTGCAATTGCACAGAATCAACAGATGTCCTTTCAGCCTTTGCTGTTAAAATTTCATGCTCAATACTTTGTTGTTGATTTATTAATTCCGGAGAATTCTGAATATTGCGAGGAAAGTACCCTAGTGCCCATAATATTACGGAAGCGATTAAAATTACACCTCCCATTTTCTTCAGGTATTGCGAACCTTTGGTCCACATATGTTTTGTTGTTGATCGTAAAGTTGGCATGCGATAAGGCGGCAATTCCATTACAAAGGGTGTATCTTCACCTTTTAATAATGTTTTCTTAAAAAAGAGTGCCATAATAATTGCAAGAAAGATACCTGTGAGATATACTCCAAACAGCACTGTGCCCCGTTTATCGGGAAATACTGCCCCAATTATCAGTAAATATACAGGTAAGCGGGCGCTACAACTCATAAAAGGATTTATAAGTATTGTTAAAAGCCTGTTATTTCGGTCTTCAATTGTTCTTGTTGACATAATTGCGGGTACATTACAACCAAAACCCATTATCAGGGAGATAAATGATTTTCCATGCAGTCCTATTCTGTGCATTACCCGGTCCATAATGAAAACAGCCCTGGCCATGTACCCCGAATCCTCCAGAAAGGATATAAACAGGAAGAGCAATAAAATATTGGGAAGAAAGACAATTACACCTCCTACACCACCTATTATGCCATCAATTAACAAATCTTTAAAAGAACCTTCGGCTAAATTTGCTGTAAGAAAATCGGAAAGTAAACTAATTCCACTATCAATCCAGTCCATCGGATAACTTCCCAACTCAAATGTAGAGGTGAACATAAGCCAGAGGAATGCAAAAAACACCGGAAATCCAAATAATTTATGAGTCAGAAAGGCATCGAGTATTTCGGTTACTTCCCGTTTTGCATGTGTGCCGGGAATATATGTTTCTTTCAGGGCGCCACCTATAAACCCATATTTTGCATCTGTTATAAGCGTAACCGTATCTTCGGAATATAAAGCCTTAAGTCTTTCAGATTCAGCTTTAGCTATTTCTTTAATTTTATTAAAATTTTCGGCAGGCAACACATATTCCTCAATGTGCCTGTCGCGCTCTAATAGCTTTAATGCCACAAAACGAGAAGACACCTTATCTGTTATCTCGTAATTTGAAGGCTGTTTTATCTCTGTTTGAATTACATGAATTGACTTCTCAATTTCCTCGCCATAATTAATATGGATATGCCGGTGTATGGGTTCTTTATCGTTATAAAGATTAACAACTTTCTGAAACAGTTCATTTATACCCCTGCCCTTAGCGCCAACAGTTGGCACAATGGGAATTCCCAGCAGCTTACCAAGTCCCACAAAATCAAGCTGACATTTATTCCGCTGAAGCTCATCATACATATTTAAGGCTAAAACCACCTTAAGATCCATATCGATAAGCTGACTGGTCAGAAATAAATTTCTCTCCAGGTTCGAAGCATCAACAACATTGATTACAATATCAGGAACATTTTTAACAATAAAATCTCTTACATAAAGTTCTTCAGGAGAAAAAGCAGAAATAGAGTAGGTACCAGGCAGATCGGTAATGTTTAAAATATAGCCATCGTGTTCAATCCGGGCTGTTTTAGAATCAACAGTAACACCTGAATAATTACCGGTATGTTCGCTTCCGCCTGAAGCAAAATTAAAAATGGATGTTTTACCTGCATTTGGATTACCAACAAATGCAATATTTATAACTCTGCCTTTTTCTTTATATTTATTTATAATTGTATTATTAATCTCAGAATTATTGAGTGTATCAAATTCTACCGGACCAACAACAAGAGGTTCACTACTTACAATTACACTGGAAGCCTCACTCCGGCGCAACGAAATTTTGTATCCGAGTATTAAATATTCAATGGGATCAAGCAAGGGCGCATTTTTAACTACTTTAATTTCTTTACCTCGTACAAATCCCATCTCACCCAGTCGGCGCCTAAAAGCGCCCCTACCTTCAATCTTCGATATGTAAGCCTTCTCTCCGGTAGCTAATTCTGATAATCTGCGCATAGCTTTTATTAATTGAATGCAATTTTACTAAGGTATTTGAGAATTATCAATACCAAATAATTGGTATTTAAATTTTTTGCCTGAAACACCTACCCAAATCAAAATACAAATTAAGCGGTTTAAAAATAAATCATAAATAAGGTTAAAATATAAATTTATAAAATCGCATCTTGTTGATTTACTGTGCTATACAATTACAAATAAAATCAAGTTCTAAACACATAAAATGTGGACAATATCTTGGTATCGAATAAAGTTTTTTATATATTTAGTTAAATGTAATTATCAGAATATAAAATAAATAATATTCATTGTGAACGCAGAAAAGAATATATATGACAAGCTGATTGAATATTTTGGACTGGAGGAAGATAGTATAAATATTCTGGAGGAAACTATTAATACTGATACTCAAATTGAATATTTTGAGTTTTCTAAAAATTATAATTCAAAAAAATCTGAAGATGAAATATTAAGAAATAAGGACATTATATTCGATATATCTCAGCCGCTTCCGGATAAAAAGGCCAGCCTTGTTGAACTGGCCGCATTAAATAATATTGACGCATACAGAACTATTGAAAAATATCTTGCTCAGCCAAATATTAAATTATACGAATGGGCATGTCTTGCTTTGCAGGAATGTAAAATGCACCTTGAATCAAACCTGCTTGACGAAAGCAAAGTTTTAATAACCACCGGATTGGGTGGAAAAGGCAATAAACTAAGATACTTTATTGTATTGTTTACACCAGACGGCAGGCCTCTAAGCAAGATTCAGCAAGAAATAATTACAAAGGAATTGAGCTATTTTCTGCCAAAAGCCGATTCAGAATTTGAAGATATTCTGTTTGATGGAGCCTATGCCTCAGTATTGGCGATAGTTCCGATAAAAATCAACCTTAAAGAATTGTTTAACAAGGTTATTAGTGAATGCAACCAACTTGGTAATTTTTTATACAACGATTTCATTATTACCAACATGAAAGCTCTTTGCCACAACGAGATAACTAATTTACTCAGGAAAAACAATATTTTTTAGTTTTGCAGAAACTAAAAAATATTAAACAATGAATTATTTAGTAAACATTTCTCTTCAGGTTTTACCTTCGTCAGAATCAAAACATCCATACGATATAGTTGACAAGGCAATTGAAGTAATTGCTGCTTCAGGTATTAAATATAAAGTTTGTCCTTTTGAGACAGTTATGGAAGGAAATTATGACGATATAATGCAAGTCATAAAAAAGGTTTTTATTGAATGTATGGAATATGGAGCCGAGAGTATCTTCTCTAATATCAAGGTTCAGATAAATTCTAAGAAAGATGTGTTTATTGAAGATAAAACCGGGAAATATGAATAATAAAAAAGGGAGCTTAAAACTCCCTTTTTTTATTACTTTTCGTTTGATTCTTCGCTTGCTACTACGCCAACCTCTAAATCTTCAAAATCAATATCGGTATAGGCATTTGCTTCCTCCTTATGCGTATCCTCAACTGGCTGTTCAGTTGGCATTTCTTCCAAAGGTTGATTAGCCTTAATAAACTCGATTGATTCTTCTAATCCTTCCAGAAACTTCTCAAAGTCTTCTTTATACAGGAACACTTTGTGTTTTTCATAAAAGAACCGACCATCTTTATTAAACCTCTTTTTACTTTCAGTAACTGTAAGGTAATAATCATTCCTCCTTGTGGCTTTAACGTCAAAGAAATAGGTCCGTTTACCGGCTCTAACAGCTTTTGAGAATATTTCTTCTCTTTCTACGTTTTCAGCGTCTTCAATAATTTCTTTATCATCCACCATTTCTCTATAGTTTTTCCGGTTGTCAATACCCAAAAATAAAAAAATTTTTTAATAGCCCTAATTTATGTAGAGATAATCGCATTTTTTTTTAAATTAATATAAATCAGACCAAAAACATTCAATGCCAGAACCCATTATTCATAGGTCTTCCAGAAAAATAAATCAATCAATCAGCATAAAACGAGTTTTTCACCTCTATAATTACAAAAAATCAATTTACTTTGCAGTCTGAAATTTAAAACACGTTCTTTTATAGCATGATTAGCCGCAGGATATTGAGAATAAAGGTAATGCAAGCAATTTATGCATACCACACACAAGATGGAAAGGCATCAATTAATGCCGTGGAAAAGGAATTATTCTTCAGCATAAACAAAACTTATGATCTTTACCACTACCTGCTCGTATTAATTATTGATATTGCCAATTATGCTCAAAAACGAATTGAGCTAGCGCAAAACAAAAAACTACCTTCCGAACAGGATTTAAATCCCAATACCCGTTTTATCGACAACCAGGCGATTAACCTGATACGCACAAACAACCAGCTGTTAAGATACCTGGAACAAAACAAACTTAATTGGGCAATCTACCCGGAAATTGTAAAAGGTTTGTATAACTCGATGGTTGAGACGGAGGAATACAACTCTTACATAAGCCTTGAGGGTGAATCTTTTCAGGAAGACAAATCTTTTATTATTAAGGTTTACAAAAACATTATTGCCAACTTCGAACAGTTATACACAGTACTCGAAGAACAGAGTATTTACTGGAATGACGAAGTAGAGTTTGTTATTGGTATCATTATAAAAACAATTAAAAAGCTTAAACCCGAAGATGATGAGAATTTCTCTCTTCTGCCCTTATATAAAAGCGAAGATGATGTTGAGTTTACCAAGAAACTTTTCAGATCAGTAATTTTAAAAAGAAGTGAATACAATAAACTTATTGAACAATTTTCGAAAAACTGGGATTTCGACCGAATAGCTTTTATGGATATTTTGCTTTTAGAAATGGCTATTACAGAAGCTATTGAATTTCCGGGAATACCTTTAAAAGTAACTTTCAATGAATACATTGAGCTTTCTAAATTCTATAGTACAAAACGAAGCAACGTGTTTATAAATGGAATTTTAGATAAAATATTCCAGCACCTTAAAGAAACCAAAAAAATTGTTAAACAAGGAAGAGGTCTAATTGGTGATATCTAGACAATGAATTTGGTAATCAATTTATTTTGTAATTACTTTACACCCCTCATACGAAATAATACAAATTAATTATACAATGATGAATTTATTAAACATTTTAATGTTAATGCCCCCTGCTTCAGAGGGTGGAAAGCAACAGAATCCGATGCAGATGTTTATCATGTTGGCGCTTATCATAGTAGTATTTTACTTCTTCATGATAAGACCTCAGGTAAAACGTCAGAAAGAGTTAAAAAACTTTCGTGACAGCTTGGAAAAAGGTGATAAAATTATTACAACCGGTGGTATATACGGAAAAATTTCAGGCATTTCAGACAATATTGTTTCTGTTGATGTTGGAAACGGAGTTATCCTTAAAATTGATAAAAGCGCAATTGTAAAAGACGTTGCAGACTTACAAAACGAGCAGCAAAAAAAGTAATTCCTTCTAAAAAGAAAACTAATTAAATAGTTCTTGTAAGTTCCTATCAACAAGGAAAATCAAAATATCTCATAAAATATCTGCAGTTTAGGATATATTTGTAGTATTCTAAACTGCTTTTATTTTGAAAGACAAAGCTGAAAACCGATTTAGACTATTGTTGCTTCTTATCAGAGCAAAAAACTACATCAGCTCTAATTACATTGCTCTTAGGAAACGCGTTGTTGTATTTTTCATTTTTATAGTACTATCTTCTTCATTTTGGCTCTACACGGCTCTTGACGATACTTATGTAGCCGAAAACAAATACCCTGTAGAATTTAGCAACCTCCCAAAAAACAAAATACTTGCCGGGGAACCTCCAAAAAAGATTACGCTCAGGGTTCGTGGCAACGGATATACTATTCTGAACAATAAAATAAATCCCCCGCTTCTTGAGATAAACGTAGACGATTTTTCGCTGGGAAGCCAAACAATAGATTCATTAAGCCTTTTTTTAATTTCGAGACATGCGAAAGAAATTTTTGCTGCCGAACTAAGCAAGAAAAACAATTACCCACTGGAAATACTCAGCACTTCGCCAGATACAATATTGTTTAATTTTACAAAAACAAAAACAAAAAAAGTTCCTGTACGGGTTAAATTTTCACATAAAGAAAACCTGTTTGCTCGGCAATATATTCAAAATGGTGAAATAACTTCTGTACCAGACAGCATTTTGGTTATTGGTCCATCAACAATTATTGATACTATTAGTTGGGTAAATACTGAAGATTTTAACATAACTGAACTTAAGGATACCATGTCAAAGAAAACAAAGCTAAAACTTATTCCTGAGGTTCATTTTTCTGTTGACAAAGCAAAAATCACGATTCCGGTTGACAAATTCACAGAATCTTTTTTTGAGATTCCGCTTCTGACAAAACATACTCCTGACAGTATAAGTCTGAAGCCTTTTCCACGCAGTGTTAAAGTTAATTACAAAGTCTCACTTAGTAATTACAACGATGTTTCTGAAACTGACTTCCGACCTTATATTGATTATATCGATGCATCGCAGGTAGACACCTCAAACAGTAAAATAAAAGTTTATATCGACTCCGTTCCCGGAATAATATATTCTTATAGTATTTACCCACCCCAAGTAGATTTCCTAATTGAACTAAACAATGCTAAAGATAGGTTTAACAGGCGGGATAGGTAGCGGAAAAACACTTGTCAGCAAAGTTTTTCAAAATCTGGGAATCCCCGTATATTGTGCTGATGACAAGGCCAAACAACTTATTAATGAATCGATAAACCTTAAACAGGAAATCATCTCGGTTTTTGGAGATGAAGCTTACATTAACGGAAATTACAATAAAAAATTTATTGCCGGCATTGTTTTCAATGATGCAATTAAACTGAAAGTGCTGAATGAAATAATCCATCCTGCAGTCGAAAAAGATTTTATAAACTGGGTGAAGGAAATCTCTCTTAAAACACCTTTTATTTTAAAAGAAGCAGCGATATTATTTGAAAGCGGAACCTATAAACAACTCGATAAAATTATTTATGTAACAGCAGAAACAGAAACCCGAATTCAACGTGTAATAGACAGAGACAGCACAAATCGCGAACAGGTTATAAACAGGATAAAAAATCAGTGGCCGACCGATAAAGGGAAGCAGTTGGCCGATTTCGTTTTAGATAATACTGGTAAAAAACTAATTTTACCCCAAATCTTAGATATTTATAATCAACTGAATAAAGAATGGCAAAATTTGGTAAATGGGTAGGTGCCGGCTTAGGTTTTGTTTTAGGCGGAGGACCTATTGGAGCTATAATAGGAATGAGTTTGGGATGGATGTTCGATAGTGCATCGGAAAGCGATGTTGAAAGAGGTTATACAAAAAGAACAACAACCGGCGATTTTGCAATCAGTCTGCTTATTCTAATTGCTGCTGTAATGAAGGCTGACGGTAAAATTCTTCGCTCAGAACTCGATTATGTTAAAGCTTTCCTTGTTCATAAATTTGGGCAGGACTCAGCCGGAGAGGCTCTTAAAATGCTCAGGGATCTCCTGAAACAAGATATTCCGGTACACGATGTTTGTCTTCAAATTAAAAAGAACCTCGATTATTCTTCGAGATTAGAACTACTCCATTTACTTTATGGCGTTGCCAACGCCGATAAAGTTGTTAACATTCACGAACTTAAAATTATTGAACAGATAGCCTATTATCTAGGTATTTCAAAAGCAGATCAGAATTCAATAAAAAATATGTTCATTGCCGGTGCAGAAAGTCATTACAAAATACTGGGTATTGAAAAATCGGCTACTGATGATGAAGTGAAAAAAGCTTACAGAAAGCTTGCTACCAAGTATCACCCCGACAAGGTAAGTTACCTTGGTGATGAGTTCAAAAAATCGGCTGAAGAAAAATTTAAGAAGATTAATGAGGCTTATGAAGCCTTAAAAAAAGAGCGTGGTATTAAATAGACAAAAAAAAGGGTTGAATATCAAATCAGATTTTTATTTTTGCAACAGAATTATTTTAACTCGTATATATGAAATTTAAAGACATTTTAGCTATTTCCGGAAAACCAGGACTTTTTATTTTTGTTTCACAAGGCCGAAGTGGTATTATTGTAGAGGGTGTTGCTGATAAAAAACGTATGGCAGTTCATTCAACTACTAAAGTTAGCGCATTAGAAGATATTGCTATTTACACAGAAACTGAAGAAGTTCCTTTGAAGGAAGTATTTGTTAAGATTTACGAAAAAGAAGACGGAAAACAAACTATTAGTCACAAGTCGTCTAATGATGAGTTAAAGTCGTTTTTTGAAGAAATTTTACCAGATTATGATAAAGACAGGGTTTATGTTTCTGACATTAAAAAACTAGCCAATTGGTATAATCTTTTAATTGAAAACAAGATTTTTAGCCCTGAAATGCTGAAAGAAGAAGAGGAAGAGAAAAAGCAGGCTGAAGAAAAAGCTGAAAGCAAAGAAGAAAAAACAGAAGAAACAAAAATGACAGCTGAAAAAAAACCTGCAACAAAAAAACCGGCGGCTAAAAAGACCAATAAATAAAACTTAACAATCAGTTAATAATATTGGGAGGCTTGTTTAGTCTCCCTTTTTTTATTTTATTACCCGACCCGGTTTGGAAATAGTTCATCAAAATCTCCTAAAAAAGTGATGCCGGGACGATGCCCGGCAATCAACCAAAACCCTAGAAACCATGAAGTGAAGCATACTCCCGGCAAAACCGGTAGTATTGCATCTTCAATATTAACGTACAAAGTACGAATTTATACTTTAATAATGCAAAAGTTAATCAAATAAATTTCGAAATATCTTAAATAGCGGCTCAATTATAACTTTCGAACAGGTTTTGATGACCTCTGAAATGCTACTTAAGGGTTAAACCTCATACTTTTAAGAATTCGCTTCGGGAAAACAGTTTTCAGACCAAAGCCTGTACAAATTTTCTATTTCACTGTTCCTTTTATATACAAATGATTCAGTGGTTCTTCGGTATTCGTAGTCACAGTAACAGTTTTACTAAAATAACCTGAGTCTTTTGCATCAAAAGTAACAGTAATTTTTCCGGTACCACCAGACGGTATGGGTTCTTTTGAATATTCTGGAACAGTACAGCCACAAGAAGATTTAACATCGAGAACAATAAGTGGCACCATTCCCGGATTTTTAAATTCAAAATCAATAATTACCGGCACATTTTGCTTAATTGAACCAAAATCATGCTCAGTAAAAGACCACTCAATAGCTGCTTTTGGCGATGCAAAAGCAAAAATTACAATCAGCGTTAAAATTGATAGCGAAAATTTTATACTCCGTTTCATATTTTAATATTCTTCTTTAAATCCGGTTCTGTAAAAACCGGGCAAAAACCACACCATTTTTTTTTGAAACGAAAAATAGCATAAAAGGTTCGAACTCAAAATTAAAAAAATGTTAAATTGAAAAAAACAGTTGAATACGTGCAAGTGGACTGGAATACCATTGTGTGTTCAAAGGAGTCTCCAGTGGTGGATTCTCAAAGCGATATTCTCTGAACCGAATTATAATTCCCAGGTCAAAATTTGCACCAAGGTGATTAGAAAATGCAATCTCTCTGCCTAAACCCAGGTTAAAATAACTGTATCTCCGGGTTGCATTTGTACCAATCTGATTTACGAGTAAGGTAAACCCTTGTCTGCTATACCATATCGAACGATTTGTGGTGTAAGAGTTCTTACCAAAATGAATCATATGATCGAGACAGTAGGTATTAATTTTCTCTTCAGCCTTAAGTTCGAGATCACCCCCAATAAAAAAACCCAACTGGGTAAAATCAGAATATTGATACCTTGCTCCTAAATGCAAATACTCTCTGGCACTTATACCTCCGGCAAAATCAAGTTTTGATTTAATTATCTGCCCCTTTAAATTCAGTGCAAAGATTAATAGTGGTAGAAATAATAAATTTTTATTCGGTTTCATTTTGGTGGGTTTAATCATATTTTTTTGCCTCTTCCCAAATCTCATTCATTTCATCGAGATTCATTTGCCTCAGAGATTTTCCTTTCTTTATGGTATTCTTTTCGAGGTATTCAAACCTCTTTATAAATTTCAGGTTAGTTCGCTCAAGTGCAGTCTCGGGATCAACGCCATAAAGTCTGGCTGCATTAACAACAGAAAAAAGCAAATCGCCAAATTCCTTCTCCGTTTTCTCCTGATCGTTAGCATCAATTTCAACCTTAAGTTCATTAAGTTCTTCGTTTACTTTATCCCAGATTTGCTCTTTAAAATCCCAATCGAAACCAACAGCCCTCACTTTCTCTTGCACCCTGTTTGCTTTAACAAGTGCCGGCAAACCAGAAGGAACCCCGCTTAAAACAGACTTGTTGCCTTCTTTTTGTTTAAGCTCTTCCCAGTTTTCCTTTACTGTTTCTGAGCTACCATTAACATCAACATTTCCAAAAACATGCGGATGACGAAAAATGAGCTTATCGCATAAACCATCTATAACATCCTTTATATCAAAATCGTTTGTCTCAGAGCCTATTTTAGCATAAAAAACTATATGAAGAAGCAGGTCTCCAAGTTCTTTTCTAATCTCGGTTTTGTTCTCTTTAATTATGGCATCAGCCAGCTCATAGGTTTCTTCGATAGTTAAATTTCTGATGCTTTCAAAAGTCTGTTCCCGATCCCAGGGACACTTTTCCCTGAGTTCGTCCATAATGTTGAGCAATTTTTCAAACGATTTGAGTTTTTCTTCCATAACTTATTAATCTCCGCTTAACAAAAGCTGGTTTTTATCTTTTTTGTCACTAAACTTCACCCTGATTGTTGAATTTACCTTAATATCAAGCAATTGCGCTACAGGACCATAACACATTGCTATTTCCAGCAAATCTGCAGAATTAAATATGGCTACAAGCTCTCCTGTAGGCACATCGGAATAAGATTTACTTACCTTATCAATAACGTAATGATTACTTTGCACCAGAATCTCAAAGTTTGTTCCCTTTCCAATACGGTCAAAGGTTTCTTTATTAATATTGGTTATTATATTAGCATAAGAGTCGATATAAACCACACTTCCATTAATTACATTCGTATCAATAGTGGGCAACAAAGGTTTTTGAACCAGATATTCATCGGTAAGCACTGAGATATCTTCCAGCTTCTTATTATTTAAAATCTGAAATGCAGCATCGACAAAAACATTCAGACTTGCAAACGTGCTTTCAGGACTATGATCCAGCGCATATTTGTAAACGTTTTTTTCTTCTTCAGGAAAAATTAAATCCGGAAATCCGGAGTCAGAACAAAGAAAATAATGCCCGTTTTTTTCAATTATCAGTAATGAACGTTTTGGAGACAATGCCGTATTAACACCAATAAGATGAATTGTTCCGACAGGAAATTCCTTATAACAATTTCTGAGTACAAACGATGCCTGCATGGCATTATGAGGGGCTACATTGTGGTTAATATCTATAACCTGAACATTCGAATCCGCTGAAAGAATTTTACCCTTAACAGCACCAATATAATAATCGCTATTGCGCCAATCGGTTATTAAAGTTATTATAGCCATGAAACACCAATGCAACTAGGTTATAAAATTGAATATCTTAAAAAAATAGATTTACTTTGTAGTGCCCAAAAATAAACATTCTTGTTTAATAATCTATGATAGAAAAGTCGATATATTTAGAGGGAATAGACCCTCTTTACCTTTATGGTGCAAATAACATATTAATTGACAAAGTCCGTTCCTATTTTCCAAAGCTAAAAATCATTGCCAGGGGCCACGAAATGATTACAATAGGCGATGAAGAAGAAATTAAAAATTTTGAAGTAAAAATTGAATTACTCATCAATTTCTTTCATAGGTATAACAAAATAAACTTGTCTGATATTGAAGAACTTTTTGAATCGGTTGAAAATGCAGGTATTTCTGAAAACGAACATGAACCGGATTTTTTACTGTACGGGAATCACGGCAAGGTGATAAAAGCAAAATCGATTAACCAGCAAAGGCTTGTTAACGAGTTTTCAGATAATGATTTATTATTTGCGTTAGGGCCTGCCGGAACAGGTAAAACATACACTGCAATAGGTCTGGCAGTGAGGGCATTGCGTAACAAGGAAGTGAAAAGAATTATTTTAACCAGACCTGCGGTTGAGGCTGGTGAAAACCTTGGGTTTCTGCCCGGTGATTTAAAAGAAAAGCTGGACCCCTATCTGCAGCCGCTTTACGATGCTCTCCGCGATATGATACCCGCAAAAAAACTTATGACCTATATCGAAGATGGCACTATTGAAATTGCCCCTCTGGCATTTATGAGAGGAAGAACCCTTGATCATGCCTTCGTTATACTCGATGAGGGTCAGAATACAACTATCAATCAGCTTAAGATGTTTTTGACAAGAATGGGAAAAAACGCTAAGTTTATAGTTACAGGCGATATCACTCAAATTGATTTGCCTAAGAAAACTGCAAGCGGTTTGGTAAAAGCAATTGAACTTTTAAAAAACATTTCTGGTATTTCTATTGTTGAGTTTGATGTCAGAGATGTTGTTCGACATAAATTAGTAAAGAAAATTATTGAAGCATACGATAACGAGAGAGAATAATATTAAACAATATAAAAATGGAAGCTTTAACAAAAACAAACTTCAGTTTTCCCGGACAGGTTGGTGTATATAACGGTAAAGTACGTGATGTATACAATATTAACAACCAGTATATGGTTATGGTTGTTTCAGATAGAATTTCGGCATTCGATGTTGTTCTTCCAAAAGGTATACCTTACAAAGGACAGGTTCTAAACCAGATAGCATCATCATTTCTGGATGCAACAAGCGATATTGTTCCTAACTGGAAAATTGCAACACCTGATCCTATGGTAACCATCGGTCACTTTGCTGAACCGTTTAAAGTTGAAATGGTTATCCGTGGCTATTTAACCGGACATGCATGGCGTGAATATAAAGCCGGAAAAAGAACCTTATGTGGAGTGTCCCTTCCCGAAGGAATGCGCGAACATCAGAAATTTGAAAAGCCAATAGTTACCCCTACAACAAAAGCTGCCGAAGGTCATGATGAAGATATCTCAAAAGAAGAAATAATAAAGCAGGGTATTGTTTCGGAGGCAGATTATATTCTCTTGGAAGATTATACCATAAAATTGTTTGAACGTGGTACTGAAATGGCAGGGCAACAAGGTTTAATTCTTGTTGACACCAAATATGAATTTGGAAAAAAAGAAGGTAAAATATACCTTATTGACGAGATACACACTCCCGATTCATCAAGATATTTTTATAAAGAGGGTTATGAATCCAGGTTTACTGCCGGAGAACCTCAAAAACAGCTTTCAAAAGAATTTGTTCGTGAGTGGTTAATCAACAATAATTTTCAGGGAAAAGACGGACAGACTATACCGGAAATGACTCCTGATTTTATTGATCAGGTAAGCGAAAGATACATTGAACTGTTTGAAAATATAACCGGCGAAGAATTCCAAAAAGCCGATAATACCGATATTATTAAAAGAATAGAAAAAAATGTTCTGGAATTCTTAAAATCGGTATAAATTATTTTTCATTATCTTGAACACCTGTTTTTTGAATTACTAAAAATAAAATCAGATAAATTCCAATGCATTGCTTTTTCAAGAAGTTAATTTCACTTTTTCTGCTTTTAGGACTGGTATGCTTTAGCCTTGAGGCTCAATTTGAACCTGCTCCGGTTAAAAAATCGAAACAAAAAGTTTTGTACCAGGGAAAGGTTTATTTTGTTCACACCGTAAAGCAAAATCAGACATTATACTCTATAAGCAGGGCATATGGAGTTACTGAACAAGATATAGCAAATGCAAATCCAAAAGTAATACTGGAGGTAATTAAACCCGGACAGGTTCTTAGAATTCCTGAAATTTCCGGACTTCAAAATATGGCTCCTTCTTATTATGGACTCGATTCTGACGATTTTATATATCATGTTATAAAGTCTCACGAAACGGTCTATTTCCTTTCAAAGAAGTATAATGTACCTGTTGAGGAAATCTATAAATACAATCCTGAAAGTAAAGATGTTCTGACCATTGGCCAAACAATAAAAATACCCAGATCTGATAAAATACCGGAACTAAAAGAAGAATCGGCAACAGAACCTCAACAGGACACGTCGGATATTTATGTAGTTAAGGAGGGTGACACCTTATATAGCATAGCTCAAAAATACGGTGTTAGTGTGGCTGACTTCATCAGAACAAACCCTGATTTAAGATGGGGATTAAAAAGTGGAATGACACTGATAATTCCCGGACATTCGCCCTTCGACAACCTTATTGTTGAACCGGAAATTACAAGCATTAACTCATTTATAAAGCTTTATTCTCAAAAACAGAGTGATTCTATCAAACAGGTCAACCAGGAGCAGGCTTTAAAGTTGGTAGTATTATTACCTTATCACACTAAAGAAATATTTGCGCTTGACTCCATAACAAATGATTCTGTAAAGAAGGTTCATCCTTACAACAGGTATAAATCAAAAAGTGCCGGCTATATTGAATTTTATGAGGGCATTTTACTTGCAGTTGATTCATTAAAACGAAAAGGATATAACATAACCCTGTATAATTACGACACCAAAAGCGATACAAATCGTGTAAAAGAAATCATTAATGAATTAAATATAATCAGACCTGATCTGATCGTTGGTCCTATGGGTATTGAAAACGTTAACCTAATATCTGATTTTTCACTTAAACATAACACGCCTGTTATTCACCCATTTACAAATGCTGCGGAAGAGAAACACAAAGAAAATCCCTTCTCTGTATACATGATACCCGATTTTGAAACTGAGGTTGAAATATCTTCTGGTTATATCTCACAATTTCATAATAAGAACACTATTATTATTTACGAACCAGATTCTATAAGCATTGAGAAAGCTATAAAACTCAAAAATTCTTTGTTTGCTCACTATGCATCTAAAGATGTTTATGAGAGCACTCTTTATAAAGAATTTAAAATTACCGATAGTCTTTCGAGAAACATTGAGCAATCGCTTCGTGATGATGTTGACAACCTGGTGGTTCTATTGTCAGAGAATGAGGCAAATGTTGGTAATATTATAAGTATTCTTGACTTTGCAGCTGATAAAAAAAACATTCAGTTGTTTGGAATGCCAAAGTGGCAAAGATTTAACAATATAAGAATTGAACAAATCCATAAACTAAATACTCAAATTTATTCACCCTACTTTATTGATTACTCAAAACAATCAACAAAGCGATTTATTAACCTTTGCAGAGTTAAGTTAAACTCAGAACCATACAGCACTACCACTAATGGAAGTGGATTTAACCTTACGTATCTCGGGTATGAAATTGGTTTATTTTTTGGTGGTTCTTACCTCAGCTATGGAGCCGAATTTATAAACTGTCTGAATTATATTAAGCAAGATTTACCGCAAGCAGAATATAGTTTCAGGTATCGGAATAATTACGGGTTCACTTATAATACACTCAATTTTATTAAATATACCGATACCTTTACAATTGAAAGGATACCTTATACCCCGGATGTAAATTTCACACATACGGTAGATGAAATTATCGTACCAGTTGTTGAATAAAAGTTACCACAACCCTAAAAAATCTTGCTAAACCTGATGCCTATAGGCAATTGAAAGAACAATAGAAACTGCGCTAACAAAGAAAATCATAAACAACAAAAAAAACCATTGCCGGTTGGCTTTTTGTTTTTGTCTTAACACTCTCCTGACATGTTCAACCTGCTTAACCATTCTTGCAAGACCTTCTTTGCTTTTGAGTATATAATCGGTAGCACCAGCCTTAATTGCATCCACGGCAATCTCTACTCTTGTGCTTGATGACATGAATATGAACTTTGTTTCCGGACTCAGTCTTTTGTATTCGCTTAAAAATTCTAGGCCATTCCAGTTTTTTGCTCCCAGATTAAACTCTGTAATAATAATATCTGCCGGTGAACCAACCAATGAATAACAACTTTCGCCGTCTTCAAAAACTCTTATTTTCTTGTAATTAAGAGCCTTCAAACAACTCTCAACAACCTTGCTGTAGTTTTCATTTTTATCTACAATATAAATCATTGGTTGAGGCATAAGCAGCTTTTTCATACAGGTATCTATAAGTTGCAGGTTTTTAGGTTGTAAATTGTAATTCTCAAAAAATATAATTACTCGAGAGTGTATTGTTTATGCGAATTGATAAACAACATATCACCCATATCTTCATAGCCCGAAAAAAGTTCGATAGGATTATGTCTTGCATGCTCTTCGCGAAAACCAACCAGTGTAAGACCTGCATCAGCTGAACGCTCACAAATTATTTTCTTCAGGCTAACTTCCGGATTTGCCTCAATTATTTGAATGTTGCCCGGAGAAATTGGCAATCGCCCTGTTTGAATAGTCTCTAAAAGCTTTTTCCTGTATTCTTCTTCTTTTCCGGTTGGAGCAACTTCAAATATCTGAATTTTACCCTTTCGCCATTCAGGATGTCCGAGAATAATATAGCTTAAAAGAATCATCAGCGTACTGTTTTCGTAATCGGTTGTTTTTATCCAAACATGAATACCATGTTTAAATACTATTTTCCGATTTGTTGATGCCAATACTCCTATATCGAGACTCGCAGCCCTGACAAGCGATATATTTTCAATTATTTGTTGTAAGCCTTCTTTTTTCTCTTTATCAAACTCAAACAGAATCATATTATTGGGCATGCCGGAAATGCCAGGTAATTGAATGGTTTGCGCTATTGCTGATGTATAAGAAGGAGAAATAAGTGTATCAATATAAACATTGCTGCTTTCACCCGAAATTTCGAGTAAACGCTCAAGTATCTCTTCTGCCTGTTGATTCGAGGATTTAGAAAAATAGTTTTCAATCAGATGAATATAGGTTCCGAATCCATATCTGTCAGAAATCCATTCGAGTAGTTGCATTGATTTATCACGTTCGAACGATGTTTTGGAAACACAGATAACCGAAGGTCTCCATTTCTCAACCTGTCCTTCTTTTTCTTTTTTTTGTATAAAAACCTGAATTCTTCGGCTTAACTGGAACATTGCACCTTTGAAAATGGCTTGCATTCCTCCCCTGTCTTTGTGTAAATAGCTAATAATCATGTAAAGAATAACCATTGCTATAATTGCTCCTATTGCATAGCCCGAATCCATTTTAAACATCAGCCATACACAGAATACAAAACCAACAAGCGAAATATACCATCTTGATCTGAAGATGGGCCTGTAAGAAGGGTCAGCTCCAAAGTGATATAAAAATGATATTAAACAAATAGAACCATAGGTTACCATAAAGAACATTGAAATGATACGGGCAACAAAATCGACTTCGCCCTTTAACACAAAAACCAAAGCAATTATGCTTGTAATTAAAGTTGCAGTATAAGGTTCCTTTCTTTCTCCAACGCCTCTGGCAACAACTTTGTTTAAAGGTTTAAAAGGAAGTGAATTATCAATACCAAGTGCCTGAAGTGTTCGTGGAGCAACCATAATTGAGCCTAAAGCAGATGAAAGTGTTGATGCCGCCAATCCTAAAGGAAAAACTATGGGCCCTGCAACCATAATCTTTCTCATGATATAATAATCACCGGTTAAATCATCAGAACTTGCAGAATTAGCAAGTTTCCATGCAATAAACATATAAATTATCATGCCACTTACTGTTGCCAGAGTGGTTCCCAGGGGTATTGATTTTCCCGGCTTTTTCAAATCACCCGACAAACCTACGCCGGCTGTCATTCCGGTAAATGCAGGGAATACAATTGCAAACACAACAAAAAAACCCGCATTGACATTACCGGTCTGAAAAGAAAAAACTCCTGCCCCGCTTTCAGGGGTGTATCCTGTATCTCCAAGAAAAAACATCACAATAGAAACTGCAAGAATCGCAACAACAAAGTACAAAGCTTTTACACCAAGATCTGCTCCTTTTTTCAGTATAAGTATGGCAAGACCGATCATAACAGGAACACTAATTACCTGTTTTGGTAAATTTATATTCCAGTTTTCTGAAACCCAAACAAACAAGGGGTTAAAAGCTTCGGTAAAAGCAATAACATAGAATGCAACACTTACAGCCTGAGACAGATACAGGGCTATGCCTATTGTTGCACCAATATTTAGACCAAATGAACGAGAAATTATAAAGTATTCACCCCCTCCTTCTACTCTCTGGTTGGTTGCTAATTCAGAAATAGCTAAAGCTGTAGGTAAGGTTACAAAATGCCCAACAAGAATAATAAGTATTGTACCTAAAAAGCTGACAGAACCAACCGCATACCCAAATCTTAAAAACAATATAGCTCCTAGAATTGTTGAAATTGCAGTAAAAAAAACAGGAGCCGTTCCAAAGCCAGATTTTGTATCCTTCTTATTTGGCATAGCAGTAAATATTTCTTAATGCCAATATATAACAAAGCAATTAATTTTCCGTAACATGCGGAAATAAAAAACCCGGTTAAACCGGGTTTTAATATCGTTTTTTCTTATTGAACCATAAGGATATCAATCTGACAGTGCCCGACCTGCTCGTCTCTGAATGTCAGCAAAACATCGTAAAAACCTGTCTTATTACACTGAAAAACAATGTTTTCAAAATACTTATCCCCCAGCATATTTGTTAATACCCTGGTGTCGGCATCAAGAATCTCAAGTAGTGCTAAGCCTGGTTTATCGTTTATCTTATTAACAATTTTAAAAATATATTTTGAGCCTTTGTTAAATTTCATAGTAACAAAATACTCATTTTCATAATCTATATCACTAATAACAGAAAGCTCAAAGTTTATCTGTTTTATGAAAACTTCTTTTTGTTGCGCTTTAATTTCAGGAAGAACAAAAACAATGAAACTGATAAATACAAACGCTCTAAATACTTTCATCACACTTTCTTTATTGATTCAAGACAAATTTACATAGTTTATATAATGCTTTTCAAATCTACTTTTTAACATTATTCTCCAACTTTCATTGCTAACCATTCAAGTTTTGTATCCAGCAAAATAAGCTTGGCGTGCTCAGCTATGCGCTGCAAATCACTGCCACTTAGTCTGCCAATATCCTTAATAATTTCATCGTAATAAAAATCTCTGCTCAATCCATCACATTTCGTAACTCCATTTCTAAGATAGAACAAGGCTTTAACCTGCCTTTTCTCATCGAAACTTCTTAGTGCATCTAATAAGGCTTGCAACCTGCTAAAGTTTTCTTTTTCTACTTTCCACCATTGCTTTGCTTTTTCAGTAGCTAATTCCTGAATAATACTTCTAAGTTCTTCCTGAGAAGCACCTTCAATTTTCTTACGATTGCCGGAATTATTAAAATAATCAGGATATGTAATTTTTATAAAATTAACTGCATCATTAGACATCAGGTGAATTCCGGTAAATCCAAAGTTTGTAAAAGCAATTTCTTCAATCAGCCAACCGGCTCTTATTGCCAGATAATCTATATCATAGTCAAGAATTTGTCCGTGTCCAAAGAACCTTTCAGCTCCGGGATAAATGAGACTTCCAGTATTTGTAAGTTTCTCTTTATTTTCATTGTCCAAAATTTCTATTAATTCTGGGATGGCTGCCCCTTGCAGGTTCTCCAATCCAACTTTAGCTGCTTTAACAACTTGCCAGTCGTTTGATATAAACTCATCCAACAGCGTTTTCTTATCCTGCGCATTTGCAACAATGAGAATCACGGAAGCAAACGCCAATGCTGCAGACAATCTTCTTTTGCTCATAATGATATTTTTATTATTTGATTGATTATAAAATTAATAAAAAAACACAAAAATCAAAGTTCATTTTTCCAACGCGGAAGGTATTCGGGGTAAATATTATCCAGAGATCTGAAAATGTTCTTCGAAGCAACCCGATATTTTGAGTTCATTAAGTCCAATATGTCATTCATTTCCTTTCTCTTTGTGTCTTCAAAACTGCAACTCTTTATATTGGGCTTATAATCCTGTATTTCAGAATATTTAACCAAAGCACTTTCTTGAATTTCCAACAAGGGCCTGATTACTTCTAACCTACCCCCGAACATAGTAAATTTAAACGGAAGAGAACTGATGGAACCTCTGTAAATCATGTTCATAAATAATGTTTGCAGGGCATCATCCATATGGTGTCCGAAAGCAAGTTTATTATAGCCCAAATTTTTGGTTAAAGCAAAAAGTGATTTTCTGCGGTTCCATGAACAAACAAAACATATTGGTTTTTTTGTTTCCTTCGAAAGACTAATTTGAAATTTTTCAAGATAAAACTTTACTCCGTGTGATTCGGAAAATGTTCTCAAATAATCAGTATCTGTTTTATATCCTATGTTTTCAATAAAGACGTGAGCCGAAGCTAAATCAAACTTAAAAGGAACAACTTTTTGAGTATGCGCCAAAGCTTCCAGCAAAATCATAGAATCTTTACCACCAGAAAGTGCAATAAGAATCTTATCTTCAGGGCTGATTAATCCTTGCTGAACAATAGTTTTACCTATTTTTTTCTTCAGATTATGGATATATTTGGTATTCATTTAAACTAGTTGTTATTTTACTCAACGCTCAATATACTTCAGATATATGAAACGATTTATTCTATTTATTATTCTTTTTGCTCTTGCATCATCGTGCGCTGCAACAAAATATCAGCGAGAGCTACGAAAAATGGATAAAAAATGCGATTGTAAGAAACAAAACAAACAAAAACACTATTAATTATACTGTTATTTACGTTTTTTGTTTACCGGAATATAATGTAAATTCACCGCATTAAAACACTCTTTTACCGGTAAATGTTGATGATTGACACAATTTTAATAGATTTTAAATTATCTGATTTTGCCACAAAATATGCGTAAAATATAAAACATTCACTATCTTGCGACTCTTTGTTATCAAAATAACAATAAAGCTTGTAAATTACTGATAATATAATACATACACACATGACAAGTAAACTTCAGGAATTAACACAGAAAATATACCAGGAAGGCTTGGAAAAAGGAAATTCTGAAGCACAGGAAATTATTGATAAAGCAAAAAAAGAAGCTCAGACAGTTCTGGAAACAGCAAAAAAAGAAGCTGAAATAATAATTTCTGAAGCACGGAAAAATGCCGAAGAAACAAAAATAAACACCAAAGCTGAAATAAAGCTTTCTTCAAAACAGGCTCTAAACGCATTAAAACAGCAAATAACAGATATTATCAATTCAGAAGTTGTTGGCCAGACAATATCAAAAACTTTTGATGCCAACTTTACAAAAAATATTGTTGACACAACGCTCAAAAACTGGGCTGGTGCACAAACTGCTGATATCGCTATTTTGCTTCCTGAAAAAGATGAAAAAGAACTTTACGATTATTTTAAAAAATCTATTAAAGATTTGCTGGACAAAGGACTTGAAATTAAATTTGATGCAGCTCTGAATGCAGGTTTTCAGGTAACTCCTAAAGACGGAAGCTACAAACTAAGTTTCACCGACGAAGATTTTGCCAACTTCTTCAAACATTACCTTCGCCCGAAATTAGTAGAAATCTTGTTCCAGGACTAAATATTAAATTATTATGAGCCGACAATACTATTATTTAGTTGCCGGATTACCCGATATTATCTTCGATGATAAAAAAATCCCTTTAAGTACACTTGAATACCGTGCTTATCTTGAGGAACATCTCGAAGCATCAGAAATGAGTCTGCTAAAAACCTTCTTTTGGAGATTTGATAACAAGAATGTGTTGAAAATATTAAAAAACACCGAAGTTGAACAAATTGGTTTTGGCAATTTATCACTGGAACAACTTGATGAATTATTTCGCTGCGTTAAAGATGGTTCAAACGAAGATGCAATGGCTATTGCTCCCGGTTACCTGGTGAGATTTATTACCGCGTATAAAGCTGAAACCCCAATAATTGAAGGCAAAAGCTGGGAGCTACAACTCAGTGATCTTTACTATGATTATATATGCCAGACCAGTAATACTTTTATTAACAACTGGTACACTTTTGAAAAGAACATCAGTAATGTTCTTACTGCCCTTCAATGCAGAAAATATGAAATTGACAGAAACGGAAAACTGGCCGGGAAAGGCGAAGTGATCGAAAAGCTTGAAAAAAGCAGTTCCCGCGACTTCGGCCTGTCTGACGAAATAGAACTTATCGATCAAATAATAAAAATATCGGAAGAAACAGACCTGCTGCTGCAGGAACAAAAAACCGATCTTCTAAAATGGGGATATCTGGATGAAAATTCATTTTTCCACTATTTCAGTATCGAAAAGCTTTTTGTCTTTTTAATCAAACTCTCAATTGCAGAGCGTTGGATTAGTCTTGACAAGGAAACAGGAAGGAAACTTTTCGAAGAATTATTAAAAGACTTGGAAACATCTTATGAGTTTCCTGAAGAATTTAGTTTAAAATAAGACTTAAAATATGTCAACAAAAGGTAAAGTAAAAGGTATTATATCAAACCTTGTAATTGTTGAGGCAGATGGCCCGGTATCGCAAAACGAAATATGTTTTATTGTTTCCGGTGGCACAAGGCTCATGGCCGAGGTAATTAAAATAAACGGACAAAACGCTTTTGTACAGGTTTTTGAGAGTACAACCGGGGTTAAAATTAACGAAGAGGTTGAATTTGCCGGTCATATGCTTGAGGTTACCCTGGGACCCGGAATTCTTTCCAAAAACTACGATGGCCTTCAAAACGACCTCGATAAAATGGATGGTGTATTCCTCAAAAGAGGTGACTATACCTATCCTCTTGACCACGATAAAAAATGGCATTTTAAACCTTTGGCCAAAGCAGGCGACATAGTTGAAGCTGCTTCATGGCTTGGCGAGGTTGACGAAAATGGTATGCCTCACAAAATAATGGTTCCGTTTGTATTTAAAGGTAAATACACTGTAAAATCTGTATCCGACGAAGGAGATTATACGGTAGAAAACACTATTGCAACTCTGGTTGATAGCAATGGAAAAGATATTAAGGTCAACATGATTCAAAAATGGCCTGTAAAAGTTGCCATTACAGCTTATAAAGAAAAACCCCGACCATTTAAACTTCTTGAAACCGGTGTTCGCACAATAGATACTCTTAACCCGATTGTTGAAGGTGGAACAGGATTCATTCCGGGGCCTTTTGGAGCCGGAAAAACAGTTCTTCAACATGCCATTTCTAAACAGGCTGAGGCCGATATTGTTATCGTTGCAGCCTGTGGTGAACGTGCAAACGAGGTTGTGGAAATCTTTACTGAGTTCCCTGAACTGGAAGACGCCAGAACTGGCAAAAAACTTATCGAACGTACAACCATTATTGCTAATACATCGAATATGCCCGTAGCAGCACGTGAAGCTTCGGTTTATACAGCCATGACACTTGCAGAATATTACCGTTCTATGGGTTTACGAGCATTACTGATGGCTGATTCTACTTCACGTTGGGCGCAAGCCTTGCGTGAGATGTCGAACAGGCTTGAAGAATTACCCGGACCTGACGCATTCCCGATGGACTTGCCCGCAGTTATTTCAAGCTTCTATGCAAGAGCAGGTTATGTTTATCTTAACAATGGTGAAACCGGTTCGATAACATTTATTGGTACTGTATCTCCTGCTGGTGGTAACTTAAAGGAACCCGTAACAGAATCTACAAAAAAAGTCGCACGTTGTTTTTATGCACTCGCTCAGGGACGTGCAGATAGCAAACGCTATCCTGCCATTGACCCAATCGACAGTTATTCAAAGTATCTTGAATACCCGGAATTTTCAGAATATGTTGGCAAAATTATTTCTGAAACCTGGCTGGATCTGGTCAATGAAGCAAAAACAATTCTTCTGCGTGGCAAAGAAACTTATGAGCAAATTAACATTCTTGGTGATGACGGAGTTCCAATAGATTATCATGTAACTTACTGGAAATCGGAAGTTATTGATTTTATTGTTCTTCAGCAGGATGCTTTCGATAGCATTGACCAGTCTACTCCTATTGAGAGACAACAATACATGCTTACCAGCGTGTTGGACATTTGCAGAACCAGCTTTGATTTCGATTCGTTTAATGACGTTACCAACTACTTTAAAAAGGCTATAAACCTTTACAAGCAAATGAACTATTCTGAATTTAAATCGGAAAAATTCAACAAGTTCGAACAAGAACTGAATGATTTGATTGCAGAAAGACGCATTGCTTAACTTTTAAAACTAATACAAATGGAAAAGACAGCTTTTCAAAAGATATATACAAAAATAAGTCAGATTACAAAAGCAACCTGCTCGCTTGAAGCCACAGATGTAGGTTATGGTGAACTTGCCATTGTGAATGGAAAACTGGCTCAGGTTGTAAAAATTATTGGGGGCCTTGTTACACTGCAGGTATTTGGCGGAACCGAGGGTATTCCTACTAATGCTGAAGTAACTTTTCTTGGGAAAGCTCCCAGCATTAAAGTAAGCGAAGACCTTGCCGGTCGATTCTTTAATGCCTATGGCGATCCAATTGATGGTGGCCCTGCGGTTGAAGGTGAGGAAAGAATAATTGGTGGTCCTTCGGTGAATCCGGTACGTCGCAAGCAGCCTTCGGAACTTATAGCAACTGGTATTGCGGGCATCGACCTGAACAACACCCTGGTATCGGGACAGAAAATTCCGTTTTTTGCCGACCCCGATCAACCTTTTAACCAGGTTATGGCCATGGTGGCACTTCGTGCTAAAACCGACAAGATTATTCTTGGTGGTATGGGTCTTACAAACGACGATTACCTTTTCTATAAAAATGTATTTGATAATGCCGGTGCTCTTGACCGTATTATCAGTTTTGTGAATACAACCGACAATCCTCCGGTTGAAAGACTTCTGGTACCTGATATGGCATTAACTGCGGCAGAGTATTTTGCTGTGGAAAAAAATGAAACGGTTCTTGTACTTCTAACCGATATGACACTTTATGCCGATGCTTTAAGTATTGTATCGAACCGTATGGACCAGATACCATCGAAAGACAGTATGCCCGGTTCGCTCTATAGCGACCTTGCAAAAATATATGAGAAAGCGGTACAGTTCCCCGAAGGAGGTTCTATAACAATTATTGCAGTAACAACGCTTTCTGGTGGCGATATTACGCACGCTATTCCAGATAACACGGGCTATATTACCGAAGGTCAGTTATTCCTTCGTCGCGACTCCGATGTAGGAAAAGTAATTGTTGACCCTTTCAGAAGTTTATCTCGTCTGAAGCAGCTTGTAATCGGTAAGAAAACCCGGGAAGATCATCCGCAGGTAATGAACTCAGCGGTTCGTCTGTTTGCCGATGCTGCAAATGCTAAAACAAAACTCGAAAACGGTTTTGACCTGACAGATTATGACCAACGATGCTTGAGTTTTGCTAAAGACTATTCAGAAAAATTACTGGCAATTGATGTTAACATTGATATTGACCAGATGCTAAATACCGGGTGGAATCTTTTTAACACGCACTTTAAACCAGAAGAAGTTGGGATTAAACAGGAATTAGTAGACAAGTATTGGCCGAAAAATTAGTTTAAAGGATGGATTTAGATTCTAGTTTAAAATATAATGTAGGTTGCTCTATGCTAAAGATTGCTTCTTCCCGAAGTTTCGGGACTCGCAATGACTTCATTGCGAGGAAGCATGACGAAGCAATCTTAAGAAAACCTAAAAAAGCTTTAAACTAGTAACTTAGAACTAGAAACTTATAAGCATGGCAATAAAATTTCAATATAATAAAACTTCACTACAGAATCTTGAGAAGCAATTAAAGGTTCGGGTAAGAGCTTTGCCTACAATTAAAAACAAAGAATCTGCTCTACGTATCGAAGTTAAAAGAGCTAAAGATGAGAGTAAGCGGTTGGACAGCGATTTACAAAAGGCTATGGATTCTTACGATGGCATGGTTGCTCTTTGGGGTGAATTTGACACTTCACTTATTTCGGTAAACGATGTTGAACTTGGCATAAAAAAAATTGCCGGTGTAAAAACACCGGTTTTACTGGCTATTGACTTCAATGTTGCAGTTTTCAGTGTATTTAATTCACCGAAATGGTATCTTGATGGAATAGAAATTGTTAAAAAGATGGTTTCGATTGCTATTGAACGTGAAGTATTTCATCGCAAAATGGAACTATTGGAATATGCCCGAAAGAAAACTACTCAGAAGGTGAACCTTTTTGAAAAAGTTCAGATTCCGGGTTACGAAGATGCAATCAGAAAGATTAAACGTTTTATGGAAGACGAAGACAATCTTTCGAAATCGGCGCAAAAAATTGTTAAAACCAGACAACAAGAGGAGGCGGCACAATGATAGTTCCGATGAAAAAATATTCATTCCTGGTTTATCACAAGGAGTATTTCAGGTTTCTTGAAGATATTCAGGGCCTTGGAGTAGTCCATATTATTGAGAAGGAATCGGGTGAGATTGAAAACGAAGAACTAAGGGAAAAATACCTGAAAATTCAGCAGATTGAACAAACTGTAAAATATCTTGAAAAAAGACAGATCGAATTTCAGGAGGCCGAGAGTAAGAAAGATGGACTGAATGTTCTGGCTGAAGTTAAAGATATGCAGCAAGACAAAGAGCATTACCTTCAGAAATTAGGTGCTCTGCAAAAAGAGCTTAAAACACTTGAACCTTGGGGTAATTTTAGCTGGAGCAACATCGATAAGCTTAAAGAAGCCGGAATTTCAGTTAAATTCTTTACCTGCCCTACACGAAAGTTTATCGAAGAATACAAGGAGAGCCTTCCTGTTGAAGAAATTAATGAAATAAACGGACACATCTATTTTGTTCTTTTTGAGAAAGTAGGTGCTGCATCCGATTTAGATGCTGAAGAACTTCATTTACCCGATAAGACATATAACAAGCTTAATGAACAGGTTACCGAAATAAACGAAATAATCGAAAAAATTGATAGCGTTCTTGATAAGTTTGCAGCTCAATATATTCCGGCACTTGTGAAAACCAAAACAGAATTAAGCAATCAACTTTCGTTTGATAAAGTTATTCTGAGCACAACGAAGGAGGCTGAAGAAAAATTAATGATTCTGGAAGGTTGGGTACCTGATGATAAAGAAGAAGATTTAGAGTCATTCTTAAAAAAGACCGGTGTATATTTTGAAAGTGAAAAACCGACAATAGAAGATAAAATTCCAATAAAGCTTAAGAACAACAAATTTGCACGCCTATTCGAAGTAATAGGTGATTTATACAGCAGGCCCTCTTACAAAGAGTTAGATTTAACACCTTATTTTGCTCCGTTCTATTTGTTGTTTTTTGGCTTTTGTCTGGGAGATGCCGGCTATGGATTAATAATTACTCTGGCAGGACTGATAATGCTTTTTAAAGCAAAAAAAGATTCGAAAGACTTATTCAGGTTAGTCTCTCTTCTGGGTGTTTCAACAATAATATTTGGTATTATTGGAGGAACATTTTTTGGTATAAACCTTTATGAAATCAGATTTGGACTATATGCTCATTTTGCAGATAAATTTGACGCTCAAAAGAAATCAATAAACGATCATTTATTTACATTGTCTTTGGTATTTGGAGCTATCCAGATAATTTTTGGAATGTTTGTTAAAATATTAAATGAAATAAAAATGTTTAATTGGAAATGGGCAATAGGTACAATTGGTTGGCTTATTATTATTCTTGGAATTATAAGTTTAATGATTTTATCGAAGACAGGGGTCTCTCCGGAGTTACTTGCCATCGTTAAATGGTCTGTTATTGTTCTTGGATTTTCAGGAGCCTTTTTGTTTAATAATCCGGAAAGAAACATTTTTGCGAATATTGGTGGAGGAATTTGGGATGCTTACAATATGGCCACCGGTATTATGGGAGATCTATTATCGTATATAAGATTGTTTGCCTTGGGCATTTCAAGCGCAATTCTGGGTTATGTTTTTAACAGCCTGGCTGTTGAGTTTGCCCCCGAAAACATTATTGGTAAAATTTTGGTAATGACAATAATTCTCCTATTTGGACATGGACTCAACTTGTTTATGGCAGCTTTAGGCTCATTTGTTCATCCTGTGCGTTTAACTTTTGTTGAGTTTTACAAAAACGCTGGCTTTATAGGTGGTGGTGTAAAATATTCTCCTTTCAATAAAAAAAATAGTAAATAACTTAAATAAAAAGTAAAAAAAAATGGAAGCAATTACTTTAGCTTATATTGGAATCGGCCTAATGATTGGCTTATCAGGAATTGGAAGTGCTTTTGGTGTATCAATTGGAGGGAATGCCTCAATTGGAGCCATGAAAAAAAATCCTGATGCATTTGGTAGTTATATTTTATTATCTGCTTTACCCGGAACCCAGGGACTATATGGTTTTGCCGGATATTTTATTATTGCCAACATGGGCACAGCACTTACATCAGAAATCTCATGGTTTCAGGCATCAGCAATTTTTGGCGCTGGCCTGGCTCTTGGAGCAGCTGCTCTGTTTAGTGCTATAAAACAAGGTCAGGTTTGTGCTAATGGTATTGCAGCTGTTGGCTCAGGTCACGATGTTGCTGGTAAAACACTTATTCTGGCTGTATTCCCCGAACTTTATGCAATTATTGCTTTTGCTGCTACTTTCTTAATAAACGGCGCAATTCAATAAAAATATAATTTATACAAAAAACATCCCCTGTCATTCGCTCGGCAGGGGATTTTTATTTTCAGCACATAACACATTTTAGCGTCATTCCCTTGAAAAAAGGATTCTCAAAAAATCAAGGCAGGTGTTTCCCAACCGATAATTATCGGTACAAGTTGCGAATGACGTTCTGATCTTGTTGGTTTTTTTGTTCTTACTGAGAATAAAAAAAACATCTTCTGTGCAATACTATAAGATTTCGTAACTTTAATACTGAAGCTTACTAAAATTATTAAGAATGATTTCGATTGAAAAAATTATCAATCGTTTTAATATCTTTTTCAAAGACATCTTTTACCACCTGTTTTTCTGGTATTGCAGCTTCCTGGTTTTTCATTTGCTGGCAGGTAATGAGAATCTGATAAATAGCAACAAAAGCTTTTTCCAGATAAACACAGTGTACTTTACAATTTTAATATACAGTACCAGCCTTTCTGTACTTTTTTCTTTTTTTGACTTTATTTTCACCGACCGGATACTTAGGTTTTCTCCTTCAAGATTTATAATTGTATTCCGGATTATAGCCTATCTCACTATTGCCATTATAATAATACTGTATACAGAATTCTCAACAGAAAATAAATTTTTCGAAGGAATAAAAACAAATGGCTTTAAGGAACTTAGTTCAAAAATTGATCTGTCGGCTTTAAGATTTTTAGCCTTTTTCTTACTATGTAGCTTCTTCAATAATTTTATAAGTTCTGTGATTAAACGAATAGGTCGAAGTAATTTCTGGCTTTGGTCTATCGGACTATTAAACAAACCCAGGGAGGTTGAACGTATTTTTATGTTCATCGATATGAAATCGTCTACTACAATTGCCGAAAAGATACATCATAAAAAGTTCAGCCACCTGGTACAGGATGTTTTTATGGATATGGCCATAGTTGACAATTACCTGGGCGAAATATACCAATACCTGGGTGATGGAGCAATTATTTCGTGGAGTCTGAAGAATGGAACAAAAAATCAAAATTGTATACAATTCTTCTATTCTTTTACCCGGATTATTGAGAAAAGATCACGCTATTACCAGAGAAAATATGGACTAACGCCGGGATTTAAAGCAGGAATACATGTAGGAAAGGTAATGGTACTGCAAGTTGGCAAAATAAGACGCGATATTTCATACAATGGTGATGCCTTAAACACAACAGCCAGGATAGAATCGAAATGCGGGGAATTAAAAAAAGATTTACTGATTTCCGGAGCTCTGTACCACATGCTCGACGAAAATCCAAAATTCAAATTCAAACATATCGACACAACAAAACTTAAAGGTAAAACCAAAGCCACCGATATTTACGAAGTGAATAAAGTCGTTAACTAACTGGATTTATTATCTTTAAACTGTAATATTTCAAATTCTAAATTATGGATTGGTTAATTCTCTTTTTAGGTATTGTTTTAATAGTATTAGGTCTGGTTGGTTGTATTGTTCCTGTTTTGCCAGGTCCACCCTTAAGTTTTATTGGAATGCTCATGGTGCATTTCACCAGATTTGCCGATTTTACAAACAACATGCTAATTACAATGGGATTCCTGGCTCTTGTTGTTCAAATACTTGATTATATAGTTCCGGTGTGGGGAACCAAGAAGTTTGGAGGGTCTAAATACGGTACCTGGGGCAGTATTATTGGCCTTATTGCTGGTATTTTTGTTTTACCCAGTATTGTGGTAATTGGCCCGTTTGGTATCATTGGTATTATTGCTGGCCCGTTTTTTGGAGCATTAATTGGCGAGATAATAGCTGGTCAAACATCAGAAAAAGCTTTTAAAGCTGCTTTTGGTTCATTTATTGGCTTTTTAACAGGCACATTAATGAAACTTGCTACCTCGATAATAATCACTTTCATTTTTGCGAAAGAGATAATCTCAAATATCTTTTAGGTTAAAAAAAACTTTTTATGAGCAAGCATTTAATATTTGCAGTTTCAATTTTGCTTCTGATAAATCACAAAGAAATGATGGGTCAGGAAAATATTGAGTCTCTCAACCTGGACAATTTCAGAAAATACGAAGCCTTTAACAAAGTAATAAATAAAGATAGTTTAGACAGGTCTTTGCTCGAGTTAGCTGTTTTCTTTGCAACTAACGAGCAGCGGGTAAAACACAAACTTCCTGAGGTAAGTTACAATGACTTATTAGCCAAAGCAGCCAGGAATCATTCAGAAGATATGGCAAGGCTTGACTTCTTTAATCATGAGAACAAATTCAACAAAAAACGCAAAGAACCAACCAACAGGTGTGCCGAAGTCGGAATAGCAAATCCAATAATTGCAGAAAATATTGCAGAGGGTTTTATAATTGAATATGAAGCTAATGTAAAGGTTCTTGTGCCCGAAAAAGGAGTCTTTGTAGACCAGAAAACAGATAAAATACTCCCTAACAGAACGTATTTACAATTAGCCGATAACCTGGTTGACAGGTGGATGAATTCACCCGGCCACCGGACAAATATTCTATCAACAGATGCAAAGGAATTAGGATGTGGAATTGCACTCTTTTACATGACCGACTTTAATGAGATGCCAGCTGTAAAAGCCACGCAAAATTTTCAGTTGTTTCAGAAAGTAACCGAACTAAAATAAAAAGAGAAGCTCCATTGGAGTTTCTCTTTAGTCTCGTGAGGAAGAAACAATCAAACAGCAATAGAAACCCTAACCTTATTGGTATGAGCTCTGAGAACCCTGAGATTGCGGCCGCCGACAGTTTTTCCGTCCAGGGTTTTGATGGCTTCCATCGCCTCTTTTTTGCTTGGCATGTCTAAGAAACCAAAACCTTTGGATTTTCCGGTTTTCTTGTCGCGAATGATTTTGATAGCATCAACTTTTCCAAGAACTTCGAAAATACGTCTTACATCTTCTTCGGTCATTGAATAGTTAACGTTGCCCACATAAATAGTCATATCATATAGGATTGAAATGAATACTAACTATACAAGTTAAAAAAAATATCCGGTGAAATGAAATTTTACCGGATAAAAATGACTATTTATAAGGCATTTAGAAGTCTATGCAAGCGTAGCAACCATTACAGCCTTTATGGTATGCATACGGTTTTCTGCTTCATCGAAAACAATAGATGCATCCGATTCAAAAACCTCATCGGTAACTTCCATTGCCTCCAAACCATACTTCTGGTAAATCTCTTCGCCTATCTTAGTGTCTCTGTTGTGGTAAGCCGGAAGACAATGTAAAAACTTAACATCGGGATTAGCGGTAAGTTTCATAACCTCAGAATTAATCTGGTAGGGTTTCAGCAGTTTAATCCGCTCTTCCCAAACTGAATCGGGTTCACCCATTGAAACCCACACATCGGTATACAGAAAATCGGCATTTTTCACAGCCTCTGCTACATTATCGGTAATCAGAACAGAACCTCCGGTTTTTGCAGCAATTTCTTTGCAGGTATTTACCAGCTCTTCCCGGGGTTGACACGAAACCGGTGCAGCAGCGCGAAAATCCATTCCCATTTTTGCTGCACCAACCATCAGCGAATTCCCCATATTATTTCTGGCATCACCCAGGTAACAGAATTTAATCTCATTTAATGGTTTTGCCGAATGCTCTTTAATTGTAAGAAAGTCTGCTAATATCTGGGTGGGATGAAAATCGTCGGTTAAACCATTCCATACCGGTACTCCGGCATATTTGGCAAGTTCTTCAACAATTTTTTGTCCAAAACCCCGGTACTCAATACCGTCAAACATTCTGCCCAGAACTCGTGCAGTATCTTTCATCGACTCTTTTCCACCAATCTGGGTACCACTAGGCCCCAGGTATGTAACATGTGCCCCCTGATCATATGCAGCTACTTCAAATGCACACCTTGTCCTTGTCGAAGTCTTTTCGAATATCAAAGCAATATTCTTTCCCTTCAATAGTTGCTGCTCAGTACCAGTATACTTTGCAGACTTCAAGTCTCCGGCAAGTTTCAACAAAAACTCAATTTCTGAAGGAGTAAAATCCAATAATTTCAGAAAATGACGATTCTTTAAATTAACAGGCATACAATCTATTTTTAGTTAAACATGAAGCAAATTTAGCTTATTTAGTCTATCTGAATCATGATCAAAATCACATTTATGTATCTTTATTTATTTGTTGTGTATATTTATACTATTCGGAATAACAATAAAAATACTTACCTTAATAACAAAAAAAGCTTTGTCGGTCAAAATACAAGCCGGCCGATGTATCACCTACTTAATAAATAGGTACTTTTAGCGGAAGTTATGAGTATGAGAAGCCTTATTTTAGTATTTGCTATTTCTCTTGTTTTCATTTCATGCAAAAAAGAAATGCATGAAGGTTTTTATGACCATGGAGAGATTGTATATAAAATCACTTATCTGAACGAAGATAACGGTAATTTTGATCCTTCCCTTTTACCGAAAAAAATGACCATGACATTTGATAAGGATTATTGTTCAATCATTATAGATGGTTTTATGGGCTTCTTCAAACTTGAAAACACTACCTCATTCAAGAAAAAGAAAAGCACAACACAGCTAAAAGTACTTGACAAAAGATACTTGTTTTATGGTGGCCGCAATGAACTTATGTGTTGTTTTGACAGCTTTGAAGATATGATAATTAAAAATGATACAACAACAAAGACAATTGCAGGGCTGAAATCACAACGTGGTATAGCTGCTATACCTGCTCTCAAAGAGTCTTTTGATATTTATTATACCAACGATATTTCTATTAACGATCCAAATATTACCAATCCATACAGAGGCATTAATGGCATCCTTACAGAGTTTGTTCTAAATATGGGCCCCTATAAAATGCGCTTCGAAGCGCAGGAATTTAATCCAGATAAATTTCCGGACGAAAAATTAAAAATATCTGATAAAACCGTTGAAGTTTCGCGCGAAGAAATGGTTTATGCTCTTGAAAGGCTCATGAAGTAAATCTGAGCTCTGACCTGTTAAATTCTTATTTTTCTGCATTTATTAAATTGTTGAATAATAATTGGCTTTTTAACCTGTTATAAACTTGTGTCATATTAAATTTGGTTTTTATAAGCAGGGTTGGCACATGGCAAAAAAAACAAAAGACAAGAAGAGTAAAACAAACAGTAAAAAAAGCAGGAAAGCTACATTCAGAGACGAACGGATAAGAATAATTGCCGGTCTGCTGTTTTTGGCGGCTTCTCTTACCGTATTCATATCAATACTTTCTTATATTTTCACATGGAAATCTGACCAAAGTTTTGAGTGGACTTCGGATATGAATAACCCGGCTGTTGAAGCAGGTAACTGGGCGGGAAAGCTTGGTGCTTCTGTTGCGCACTTATTGGTTAATCAATGGTTCGGATTAGCATCGCTTAGTATTTCATTCATACTGGTTCTTATTGGCTTTCGATTCTTAAGAATTCGCCTTTTGCCTTTCTGGAGAAGTGTATTAATTTCAATCATGGCCACCATTGTTGTTTCCGCATGGTTAGGATTGTTTACACTTAATACTCCAATACTCGGAAGCGGACTCGGTGGCAATCATGGTTACTTTATCAGCCAGTACCTTAAAAGCTTAATCGGAACAGTTGGTACGATACTTTTGTTAAGTATAACAAGTTTAGGCGTTTTATTGTATATATGGCCAGAATTACTTAAAAGCCTTTCTAAAATATTCAGTTTTAATTTTGAACGAAAAACAGTAAAAAATCCCGAATCGGATATCAATACCGAAGATGATAATAGTGATTTTGAAAAGAATTCAAGCAGTGAAGACGATTCTGATTTAGTCTTTGAAACGGAATTTCCACAACAGGAAAAGCAAGGCGAGTATGAAAAATTTGAAACAAAAATAAACGAAGAACCTGCTGAGGAAAAAGCAACAGAGCCTGCTGAGGATAACAATGAAGAAGACCTTCGGTTTATAGTTGATGAGGGTAAAAAAGACGATCCTGAAGGAGAAGCAAAGAGAAATCTGCCACTGGAAGATTATGATCCTACCCTGGAGCTATCTGATTTTAAATTGCCCCCCATTGACCTTTTGGAAAAACATGATTTGCAAAACTCCAGTGTAACACAAGAAGAACTTATCAGCAATAAAAATAAAATTGTTGAAACCCTGGGTCATTATAAGATTAAAATTGATAAGATTAAGGCTACAATCGGACCAACTGTTACCCTGTATGAAATTGTGCCTGCACCGGGCGTCAGGATATCCAGAATTAAGAGTCTTGAAGATGATATAGCATTAAATTTATCGGCACTGGGCATTCGAATAATTGCACCTATACCGGGAAAAGGAACAATTGGTATTGAAGTGCCAAACCAAAAACCCGAAATAGTTTCGATGCGTTCATTGCTAAGTTCAAGAAAGTTCCAGGATTCGAAATATGATTTAGCCATTGCATTGGGCAAAACAATTTCGAATGAAACCTATGTTTTTGATTTGGCAAAAATGCCACACCTTTTGGTAGCCGGTGCAACCGGACAGGGTAAATCGGTGGGGCTGAATGTTATTCTTACCTCACTGCTCTACAGAAAGCACCCCAGCCAGTTAAAGTTCGTTCTTGTTGATCCAAAGAAAGTTGAATTAACGCTTTACCAGAAAATTGAAAAACATTACCTGGCAAAAATTCCTGATTCTGAAGAAACAATTATTACCGATACTCAAAAGGTTATAAATACGCTCAATTCTTTATGCATTGAGATGGATAACAGGTATAACCTGCTCAAAGCTGCCCAGGTAAGAAATATTAAAGAATACAATCAAAAGTTTATTAAAAGACAGCTAAATCCCGAAAAAGGGCATCAATACTTACCCTATATAGTTGTAGTAGTTGACGAGTTTGCTGATTTAATAATGACTGCCGGCAGAGAGGTTGAAACACCTTTGGCAAGGCTTGCTCAGCTTGCACGAGCAATTGGTATTCATCTGGTACTTGCTACCCAGCGACCGACAACCAATATAATTACAGGTGTTATTAAAGCTAACTTCCCCGCCAGAATTGCTTTCAGGGTTACATCAATGATAGATTCAAGAACAATTTTAGACAGCCCCGGAGCTAATCAGCTTATTGGCCGTGGAGACTTACTTTTTGCACCCGGTAGTGACCTGGTAAGGTTGCAATGCGCATTTATTGATATACCAGAATTAGAAGAAATAACGAACTTTATTGGAAATCAACGGTCATACCCTACTCCATTCTTTTTACCCGAATTTAACGATGATAGTTCCGACAGTATTCTAGATGTTGATTTATCGAAAAAAGATGCTCTTTTTAACGATGCAGCCCGTTTAATAGTTGCACACCAGCAAGGTTCTACTTCGCTCATCCAAAGAAAATTTTCTATTGGATACAACAGGGCCGGCAGAATTGTTGACCAACTCGAAGCCGCCGGCATAGTAGGCCCGTTTGAAGGCAGCAAGGCCAGACAGGTACTTATTCCTGATGAATATACTTTGGAACAATATTTGAGTAGTTTAGAATAAAACCGTCAATTATGAAACAACTTTTCGTTTTAGTTATAGCTATCAATTTTTTTTCGCTTGTAACAGCACAGGATGAGATTATACAAGATACCGCAGCACAAAGAATTCTTGATAATGTGAGTTTAAACATAAACTCCTATGAAACAATTATTGCCGATTTTGAGCTGAATATCGACAACCGCATGGAAGACCTTCATTCAAAAAGTTCCGGTACAATCTTTATCAAAGGCAATAAATATTATATGGAATCGCTGGGGACACAGGTATATTATAATGGCAAAACCATGTGGAGCTATATGCCCGACATAAAGGAAGTGACAATTACAGAGCCTGATGAATCTGAAGGTGATTTTGTTGACAATCCTGCACTTATATTCTCATTTTATAAGCGCGATTTTAAATACAGGCTGGTGGGTGAAGTAAAGGTTGAAAACAACTGGATGTATGAAATAGAATTATACCCAAAAGACCTGAATCAACCTTATTCGAGATTTAAGTTGTATGTTGAAAAGGGAAGCAACGATCTTTATATGGTAAAAGCAATCAGTAAAGATGCTATTGATTATACAATTTATATCCTAAACACAAAATTCAATAAAGAAGTGAAAGACGATAAATTCAGTTTTAAAGAAGAAAACTTCCCTGGTATTGAAATTATTGATATGAGATTTTAGTGTTATTTTGGGTAAGCAATTCTGGCATGATATATTGTATTTAACCTGGCCTTGAAAATCTCTTTAACTCTTTTTATATCTCTGAATGTGATATCAGCCTCTTCAAACTGACCTTCATCAATCTGAGAATTGATAATGCGCTCAACAAGCTCACTAATAGTTTCGAGAGAATATTTTTCAAGACTTCGTGAAGCAGCTTCCACAGAATCAGCCATCATTAAAACAGCATTCTCTTTAGTCATTGGCTTAGGACCGGGATACTGAAAATCTTGAGCATTTATTATTTTTCCCGGATTCTCGTTTTGGTATGTTCTGTAAAAATATTTCGCCGTAGATGTTCCATGATGGGTTACAATAAAGTTGGCAATAGGTTCCGGCAGGTTATATTTTTTAGCCAGTTCCATTCCTTTAATTACATGATCAATTATTATTCTGGCACTTTCTTTTAAGTCTTTGTTGGCATGCGGATTAGGACCACCTGCCTGATTCTCGGTAAAATACGATGCATCAACCATTTTCCCTATGTCATGATAAAGAGCACCTGTTCTTACAAGCATGGGATTTCCGCCAATATGCCTTATTGCTTCTTCAGCCAGGTTTGCCACCTGCAATGAGTGTTGAAATGTGGCTGGTGCATTTTCGGCAAGTTTACGAAGTAAAGGCTGATTTGTATCCGACAACTCCATAAGAGTTGTATCCGATAAAAATCCAAAAATCTTTTCAAAAAGGTATATCAGTAAGAAGGATATCAGAATCAAGACTCCATTGAGTGCAAAGTCTCTGAAGTTTAACCACGAAATAAAAGTGAAGCTGCCATCCTGAATTATGGACAGACCAAAATATGTAAATGAATAGGCCATAACAACAAACAAGGCAGCCAGAAAGAACCTTGATCTGTGATACAGATTAGTAAGACTAAATATAGCCACCATACCTGCGAAAATATTAATAAACACAAATTCGAATCTTGAATCAGCAAAAAAACCTGCCAGCAGAATAGTTATTACATGAATAAACAAAGCCACACGTTCGTCATAAAAAGTACGAATTATGATAGGTAAGATGGCAAAGGGCACAATATAATAGCTAATATTTTCGATGTTATATGCAGTGCGTGCAAGCAGAAGCATTGCAACCATCATAAATAAAATAAATGAAGTCTTGACAATGCTGTTTAATATTTCTCTTCGGAAATTAAACATAAAAAGGTAAATTACGCTAAGGGCAATAAGAACCAAAATAATACGACCAGCCCATGCCAGAAAGGAGTTTACCTGTCCGAATTGTTCCGAATAATCTCTTTTGTATGACTCCAGTATTTGAAATGTTTCGTGGGTAACAATAACCCCTTTTGCAATAATTAATTCTCCTTCCTGAATTTTCCCCTTGGTAAGCGATATTTTTTTCTCGCTTTCAATACGCTCAAGATCTGTTTTTTCAGCATTGTAAATCACATTCTCAACTAAATATTTATCAATATCCAGTTCTGAGAAAAAGGCAGAATACCGCTGAATATTTCTGCTGTTATCTTCTTCGATTTTATCAAGTATTAAACCACCAATTGTTAAATATGCCGATTTAGCTGTAGGAATAGAGTTAAATGAGGTTTCTTCGGCTTCAGCAATATTATTCCTGAGAATTTTTACTTTCTTAATCTTTTGAATGCCCGTCTCAGAAGCAGTTGGTTCGCGAACAATACCGGTAACATAGGCTTGTTCAAGAGTTGATGAAATAAAATCACGATATTTGTTTTGCAGGTTTATTAATGAAACGTACCTGCCACTTTCATAATAGGTTTTTTCGTCATCTATTTTAAATTCGCGTAGTGAATAAACTACCCATTGTTTATCGAAATTTTCTTTAAAAGATTTTAAGTTCTTTTCAAAAATATCTCCGTTAAAATAAAAATAAAGAGGAAGGTTGTTTATAAGTGAATCTCTTTCAGCCTGTAATTCTGCCTCGGGTTTATAAACAGAAAAATTAAAATTTGCCACAAGATTTTCATATTTCCAGGGGCTTCCTATACTGTATTCTAAATCGAACTTTCTTTCCCGGGGCAACAGGTATACAATTACCACTAATGATGCAACAAACAAAATAATTGTTAATACATGTTTTAAGTAATTCCCAACCTTTGTAAATACCTTATTCATATCGTTTAGACTTATCTTTCGAAAATACCAAAAAAAACTACTTGATTTATAATTTTCTGAATAAATGCTTTGATAACCCTCATGTAAACCAAATATTGCTTTGTATTTTTATCTAAAATATAGTTATGAAGATTATTCAGTGTTTTCTCACCTACGTTCCTGTGCGGCATGAACCAAGCCATAAATCAGAACAAATAAGCCAGTTAATCTATGGCGAAACAGCAGAAATAATTGAAGAAAATAAGGAATGGTTCAGAATAAAAACCACTTTTGATAATTACGAAGGGTGGCTGGAAAAAAAAACAGTTCATTTTCAGACCAATAAAACAAATGCAATAATTCTTAAAACATTTGCCCGATTGATTGAAAAAAACAATGATTCGCGCTGGCTGTCTGTTGGCAGTGAGATTGACCTTGATAGGACTGAAGCTGCCGGAGCCTCGGTTTTTATGCCTGAAACCGGATTGGATGACAATAAAATTTCGGATATCGCAATTCAGTTTTTGGGCTCTCCCTATTTGTGGGGCGGACGTACATTTATGGGCATCGATTGTTCAGGTTTTGTTCAGGTTGTATACAAAAGTCGGGGAATTTCGCTACCCAGAGATGCATCGCAACAGGTAAATACCGGCATTGAAGTACCCTTTATTGAAATGGCCAAAGAAGGCGATTTAGCTTTCTTCGAGAATGAAGAAGGAAATATTTCGCATGTAGGAATACTATTGCCAGAAAACAAAATAATTCATGCATCTGGTCAGGTAAGAATAGATAAGATTGATCATCAGGGTATTGTAAATGCAGATACCGGAAATTATACGCACAAACTCAGAATTATTAAGACAATAATTTAATATAAAAAAAACCGATGCAAATCTTACACCGGTTCAATATATCGTTTGATTCTCAATCGTTTTTAAACAATCATACCGGCACAAATTGTATTATTTGTAGCATCGTCAACCAGAATAACACATCCTGTTATTTTATTTTTCTCGTAAGAATCAAAAATAAGAGGCTGAGTGGTACGAATTGTCATTTTTCCTATTTCATTTAATCTTACTGACTTATCCCCGGTAATTTTTTCCAAAGTATTGATATCGATTTTATAGTCAACAGATTTAATTACACATTTCACTTCCTTAGTAGTATGCCTAAGGGTATATTTTGCATTAGGCATCAACTCTTTTTCGCTCAGCCAGCAAAATTTAAAAGTAATATCCTGGCCAACACTTGGCAGATCATCAATAGCTACTATCATATCTCCCCTGCTGATATCAATATCATCTTCGAGCGTAATAGTAACCGATTGCGGAGGGAATGCAGAAGCCATATTTTCGGCACCCATCATATCAATGGTTTTAACTTTAGAACTCAAGCCAGCCGGAAGAATAGTAACATCGTCACCCGGTTTAAAAACACCTCCTGCAACACGACCCGCATATCCACGGTAATCGTGCCATTCGGCCTTTTGTGGTCTGACCACATACTGAACCGGAAATCTTTTGTCATTAAAATTTCTGTCGTTCTTTATATGCAGGTGTTCTAATAAATAAAGTAAGGTTGTACCGTCATACCAGGGCATTCTTTCTGAACGATCAACCACATTATCGCCCTTTAAAGCGCTAATTGGAACAAAACGAACATCTTTTACATTCAGCTTATCTGAAACGGCATTGTAATCTTTACGAATCTTCTCATAAACTTCTTCCTTGTAATCAACAAGATCCATTTTATTAATACATATAATAACATGAGGTATTTGAAGTAAAGAAGCTATAAACGAATGGCGTATAGTTTGTTCAACTACGCCATTTCTTGCATCTACAAGAATAATAGCCGCGTTAGCTGTTGAAGCACCGGTAACCATATTTCGTGTATACTGAACGTGACCGGGAGTATCGGCAATAATAAATTTACGTTTAGGTGTTGCAAAATACCTGTAGGCAACATCTATAGTAATACCTTGCTCGCGCTCTGCTCTAAGACCATCAGTTAAAAGGGCAAGGTTAACGTGTTCTTCTCCCTTGTTAATACTGGCTCGCTCAATAGCTTCCATTTGATCTTCGAAGATTGCTTTACTATCGTATAACAACCGACCAATAAGTGTACTTTTCCCGTCGTCAACACTACCTGCGGTGGTGAAGCGAAGGAGTTCCATATTTAAGTATCCGTCTTGTTTATCCTGAAATTCAGACATGATATAGTGTTTTTTAATATTTTCAAAAAATTGAAGTAACCCGAAATTGTGTATAAAATTAGAAGTAGCCTTCTTTTTTCCTGTCTTCCATAGCGGCTTCAGAACGTTTATCGTCCGCACGGCCACCACGTTCGGTAGTTCTGGTGGCTGCAACTTCCCTGATAATATCTTCAAGGCTGTTTGCCATAGAAAGTGTTAATCCGGTGCAGGTAATATCGCCGATGGTTCTGCAACGTACGTCTTTAATTTCAAGCTTTTCTGTATCCTTAAGTTGCATAAAATCAGCTTTCGCCAGCCAGACACCATCGCGGTTAAACACTTCTCTTTTATGAGTAAAATATAGGTTTGGAATATCAATATCTTCCATATAAATATATTGCCAAACATCCATTTCGGTCCAGTTACTTAATGGAAATACCCTAAAATGTTCTCCCATTTTTTTCTTTCCGTTAAAAATGTTCCAAAGCTCTGGTCTTTGGTTTTTGGGATCCCACTGTCCAAATTCGTCTCTGTGTGAAAAGAAACGTTCCTTTGCCCGGGCTTTTTCTTCGTCGCGGCGTCCGCCACCAAGAGCAACATCAAGTTTAAGTTCTTCAATTGCATCAAGTAATGTAACGGTTTGCAGCATATTTCTGCTTGCATTTATACCCGTTTCTTCAGCAGCTTTTCCCTGATCGATTGAATCCTGCACAAATCTAACCAAACATTGCACACCATGTTCCTTAGCAAGGTCGTCGCGAAACTTTAAAGTTTCTTCAAAGTTATGTCCTGTATCGATATGTAAAAGTGGAAATGGAACTTTTGCCGGCCAAAATGCCTTCCTGGCAAGGTGAAACATAACAATTGAATCCTTACCTCCTGAAAACAGTAATGCAGGGCGTTCGAATTGAGCAGCAACCTCACGCATAATATAAATTGATTCTGCTTCCAGCTCCCTCAAATGGTTGATGTTGTGTTTTTCCATATGTTGAATAATCTTATTTTTTCAAGAATGAAGGGCAAATATAATAAATATGACTTTAATGCCTAAAGGTTTGAGTATTTACTTAAAAGGCTATTTCTTAATGTACAACTATTAGTTTTAAGTTCTGAACCTGCTCACCCTGATTAAGCTGAATGATGTAGTTACCATTAGCAATTTGTGAAGTATTTAAACTAATTGTTTCTTCGTTATTTAGAATAGATTTACTGTATTGTTCTATAATCTTCCCGGTTATTGAAATGATTTTTATTTCAAGAGAACCGTTGCTGAACTTGCCATCAATATTAACACTGGCATCAGCAGGGTTCGGATATAGTTTGGTATTCCATGTTTTATCAGGCAAAATTTCAGGAATTGCCGAAAGGTTTAAATCAGCTGTCCAAATTCCCCTGCCATGTGTTGCAACAACAACATTTCCATCAAATATATCCATTTTCCAGATAGATACTGGAGGCAATCCATTATTTGCATAATTCCAGCTTTGGCCGTTATCTGCGGATTCAAATAATCCAATTTCGGTTCCTGCCCAGATTATATTTGTGTCGTAAGGCATTACAAGAAGATCGGAAACTACAACATCGGGAAAGCCATTAGAGCTGGTACTGTCTGTTCCAAACCCAGAAATATCTTCCCATGTTTTTCCAAAATCCATGGTACGTAAAACCTTTGGTTTGTTTCTAAATGAAAACAAAACAAATGCCTCTGCAGGATTAGTGGGGTGAGTAGCAAGTCCGCTAATGAAACCTAGTTCAACATTTTTGTAAATTTCTGTTGAATCGAATGTTTCTCCGAAATCCTTTGAAACAAACAGGTGCAAATCAGGATTCTCGAACATCCCCCCCCCGGCCCAAATTACTGCCGGATCTGCTAGAGAAACTTTAACATGATGCATGCTGGTTACAGTTTCGTTCACTGACCAGCCTTCGCCCAGATCAATTAACTGCCATTCGTAATGTCCATAGCCAAAGTTAATATGCTTATACAAACCCTTAGAACCTACAACAAAAACAAGATTTGGATTTTTTATTGAATTTGAAAGTTTGGTAATAAAAGGACCATCACCATTTAATCCGTCAATCGACCATTCCCAGGATTCTCCAAAGTCGTTTGAAACCTCTATGTAGTTATTATAAACACTACCCAAAATACGATTAGGGTACAAAGGATGCCACAAAACTTCAAAACCGTCTCCCTCAATTTTTTTGGTGTATTCTGAATTTGCATCTGCAACACTATTCAGAGGCGACTGCCAGGTACCATTATCCTGCATTCCGCCTATATATTCATGCATTCCTGGTCGCTTGGCAACACCATAAAACTGGGTGGTTAAATACCCTTTATTTATCTGCTCCCAGGTTTTACCGCCATCGCCCGAAAATCCCAAGCCCCCATCGTTCGATTCAATAATATTAAACTTCTCCTGTTGGTGATCGGTAACAAAAAATTTAATATCATGATGATCAACATGTAAATTCTCATTAAGCCTGTCGTCGGCCAAAACAGTTGTATATGCATCCTGGTATGTAATCGTTCCAAACTTAATATTCATAGTTGCTTCAGGCAGTTCTGCAGGTTTCCACTCCTTATCTTCTTCTAAAGTTGGCCAAATAAAGTATAAAAGTTTGCTCTCGTAACCGTCTTGTAAAATTTCAGCTTCAGGTGTTGACGAATTATATGGATATGCACTTATAAATATATATTCCCTTCCGCTTATATCATCTCCATAAACACGTTCTGAAAGGTTAAATGTTCCATCCCTGTCCTGATCCCGGAAGGAAATCATTAGCTGTTGGTCATTATCTAAATCCCAAACCTGAAAGGGCACATCAACATAATCTTCGTAATGATAATACTGTGGAGGAACTCCGGCACCCTCTCCCTCAGGAACTGAAAATCTGTGCGCTTTTTGTTTTAATCCATTTCCGAACCTTATTTCAACACTTACAAAATCATCTACCTCTACATCAGCGTCTTCAACTAAGCCTGTTGATATTGCTCCTCTAAAAAAAGAAGCTCCAAAATTCACAAAACTCATAAAACTTCCGGTTCCTACAGTATCAACCCGAACAACTGTTGGCTGACTGGTAAATTTTGTTTTTCTAAATTCGAGCAAACCAAAATACACACCACCGATATACACTTTGTTCTTATCGAATGGATGAGCTGCTACAACATTATTAAACCAACCTTGTGTTTGATGAAAGTTGACAAATAAATCATCGGTATTGTAATTCAGACACCAGCTTTTCCCACCATCTTCGGAACGGTAAATCTGAGTTTCTGCAGTGGGCGACTCAACTCCTGCATAGAGAATTGAGGTATCGACCGGGCTAATTGTAAGCGAAACACGCCGGCACTCTGCAATACCTTCAAAGCTTTTCCCCCAGGTATCTCCAGCGTTATTTGAGCGAATAACTCCTAAAGCGTTCACTCCGGCAAATAAAACCTGGGGATTCTTTGGATTCTGAATTAAATCCTGCACAGCATATCCTTTGTAATAGACATTTATCCATGATTCTCCGGCATCCAGTGATTTAAAAAGACCTTTATTTGTAGCAACCACCAGCACACTATCGTCGTCGGGACTTATCCAAATTTTATTTATAAACCTGAACCTTTTATCATCTTTTGTTGATGCAAGGTGTTCCCAGGTATTCCCTTTATTTCTTGAAACAAAAATACCGTTCCCGGTGACCATTCCTTCGCCCCCATATCCTTCGCCCGTTCCGGCATAAATTACACTGGTATTTGAAGCAGCAATTGCCAAAACAGCAGTTGATAAATTTGGTAGATTTGAAGTAAGGTTTTCCCATGAATTACCACCATCAGTTGTTTTCCAGATTCCTCCACTTACTGAACCTGCAAACCATGTATTCCCTGTATTATCATCGGGATCTATAATAACAGTTCGAGTTCTTCCACCAACATTTCCCGGGCCACGCTGAATCCATTCCAAATCTTCAGTTGATTTGAAATTCACGGTTTTGTTTTTAAGTGCTTTATTGTATTCAGCAAAAGTATAATTGGGTTTATATCCCGATTCTTTCTGACCTAAGGGTGTGGTAATTGATTTAAAATAATCGTAGAAACCCTCTGGTTTATCGTAGCCAATTCTCGGATCATTTTCGATCAGAAAACCTTGTTTAACTGCAATTACAGATAACAAAAGCAACAATCCAGCAAAAAGGTATATAATATTTCTAACTTTCATCTACCCCTACTTTTTATAATCAACATCTTCAAAACCGGTTTTCCTGTATCCAAAGACTAAAACTGTATCTACAAGTGCATCATATGCATCGTAGTAACCTGCACGGAAAAATAATATTTCATCAATATCATCAGCAGTAAAGGCTATATTTTTAAATGAGTATTCTGCCAGGCTATATATAAAATCAGTAAGAATGAAATTTTCCTGAATATAACCCTCGATACTGATCTTATGAATGTCGTACCTACCCATATTTATAACTTCGAGTTGGTCGGTTTTATAGGCAAAAAATCCGGTATCGTTAAGAATCGGAACTTTTATTCTTGTGTCTGAATTATACAGATTATTGATAACCAACATATTATCATCGTTTGGTGCCAATGCTGTTGACATATCGTATGGATCTGAAAGATGTCCATCAAGGTCTCCTCCCTGAAATTCAAATACCACCCAATTCCCGGCCATAGCATAAGGATACCCATCAGCATAATTTACATCAATTCCTTCCGAACAGGATTTAAGTATAAATGCCAGAATAAGAATGTAAAAACTAATATTTTTAAAAGACTTAATCATTGCTCAATTATTCAAATATTTTGCTCCAGGAAACATTAATATTATTTCCAGTATAGGGTTCGTCAATCAACCTTACGGTCCATACTAGAGACGACAGTGTATATTCACCGCTAGATGCACTATAATTGCCAAAATCTCCTTCTCCAGGTAACAGTACCAATTCATGATTACCTATGTCAACAAACATACCCTTCATTTCACTTCCGGGATAGCCGAAAACTTCAGAGCATTTATACAATCCCTTCTCATTAATTTTGGTTACTGTCATTTCTGCTAATGGAGACCAAAGGGTTCCTTCATACTTTCCTGATAAATCGTTTTCTGAGATTTCGGCATGAGTTACTGACACAATTCTTTTTCCTAAAGCATAAAGTCCATCACTATTTTCTGAATAATAATAAATTAGATAAACACCAACTACGGTTAAATCGACCTCTCCGAAAGTAATAACCGACAATTCTTTATCTCCATCAAAGGCCACAGCACCGGGATCGACATATTCACCACTATCCTGAACTATATATGATACAAATTCACCGCCATATAATTCAAATTTTGGTAATTGCGAAACATGCGAAACTCCTTCGGTATGATTCCATTCTTCGCAGGCAGAAAACAACAATATAATCGCGAATATAATTAAGCCTGATATAATTCTTTCAGGATAACTAAACTGACAATATGCTATAATTCCTCTTTTCATTTTTAGTCAATGTCCCACCAAATATTTACCCAAACCTCTTTCAAATCAGGTGTATTTCTATTACTTGCATATTCCGATTCAGGATAAATCAGTCTCCTCGGAAATTTACCACTGGTTACATTATTTACGGAAACCGAAAGTTCTCCGGGCACATAAGCATTGTCATCTGCAGGCACAGGACTCTCCTGTGGATACCCAGTTCTGTTCTGTTCAAAAAATGTTTCAAGGTTCTGTGTGCCTGAAAGAGCGATCCATTTTTGTTCAATTATGCTCTTAATAAAAGTTTCCTGTTCGCTTCCTTCCGAAGGAAATGAATAGTTGCCAGACAGAGCAGACTCAGCAATAATGTCAGTAGAAACAGTTGTTCCGTATTTATGAATGGAGACCCTGTTCAGTACTCTGTTAAAACTTGCTTTAACAGCTTTGTTATATAAATCTCTAGCTTCGGAAAAATCGTCAGTTTGATACCTGATAATTGCTTCAGCCTGCAAAAAGCAGGATTCTTCATAACTTATCAGAAAAACAGGATCGTCTGCATATAAATAGGGCTTCGAATAACTGTTGCTGTTTATTCCGGCATCTTCGTCAGGAGCATAATAATTCCCCTGAACTAGTGCTTTATGACTACCGCCTACTGCCGGTTTATCAAAAAGATTATCAAGTCTCTCTAAGTCGCCATTTTCGAGCAAATAACTATAAACAGTATTGCTCATTATAAGATTTGGATTGCCACCGAAGGTGCTCACATCTGTGTCGTAGACCGGATTTCTTCGGCCAGACTCATCGGTAAAAACCTTTAGCTGTGCATGTGTACTTAAAAAATCTGCATTTGCGGCATACATTGCCCTGATACCATTCTCAGAAACCTCGGGTCTAACATAAATTTGCCTCAGAAATATTTTTAGCTTTAAGGTATTTGCAAATTCTATCCAACGTTCAATATCCCCGTTAAATAACAGGTCCTTATTGCCTGCATCTTTAAGATCCTCTGAATCGAATTCATGTGACAATGCAAAATCCAGGCGATTGATCAAACTATCATAAACTGATATGCCAGACTCGTATTCAGGCTCAGTAATACCCTGTTCTCCTTTAAGAGCCTGTGAAAACGGTATATCGCCGTAAAGATCAACTAATATCTGGAAGGCATATGCCTGCATGCATGTTGCAATAAGGTAAAAATTCCATTCTTTATCATCCAGAGCTCCAAGGCGAACTTCTTCTAAGTTTTTCAGAGCGCCTGAATATAATTCGCCAAATTGGTTGTTATCAAAAGTACTAGAATTAATATCGTATGAATCCAAACCGCTATATTGCGAAGCTCCCGGCGATTGTGTCCAGTGTTGTGACCATAATGCTCCCAGCACCTGGTAACGACCTCCAGCCACATAAGCTACGGAACTGATACCTGAAGCTAAAAGTTCTTCATATTCAAGTTCGGAAGGAGCATTCGGGTTTTGATTGATATCGAGCCAATCGTTGCAGGAGGTAGCAACAAATGATATTGCCAGGTATAAGAGAAATAGTATTTTAGTTCTTGTTCTCAATTTTGTTTTTATAATGCTTGAATGAATGAATTAATTGTTACTAAAAATCTACTTTAACATTAAAACTTAAACTTCTAACCGAAGGCTGAGCTCCGTATTCACCAAAATCGGCAAGTAAATCATTACCAAATGTTGAAAGTTCGGGATCGATATAATACTGATCTTTGGGTGTCCATAAAAACAGGTTTTTACCTGAAATTCCAATATATACTTTTGAAACAGAAATTGATTCAAGGTACTTTTCCGGTAAATTATATCCCAAGCTGACTTCTCTAAGTTTAACAAAAGATTTATCAATGAGGGATGCACCATCTAACTCAACACCTCCATTTCCCCAGTATTCAACTAATTTTATCCGATCGATTGGAATCGTATTCTCAGAATAAACAGGATTTCCATTTTCATCTCTGCCTGTTTCGTACACCGCATCTGGAACTACAAATGGTTCCCGGTCGTTATAAAGTGTCTCGGGCACTGTACCCGCCCACAATGTAATATCTTTTGTGCGCGAGTACATGATACCTCCAATTCTATAATCAATACTTGCGTTAACTGAAAAGCCGCCCAGGATGAATGTATTGGTTACTCCGCCATAAAATTTATACTGTGAATTGCCATATATTTTTAAATCTGAATCAGCTATTGGCAGCCCCTGATTATCTACAAGCATCTTCCCGTCTTCGGTATACATTGGAGCTCTTGCCTCAAAGACTCCAACGGGCATGCCCGGAATTGCCAACCATGATATTTGCTGGCCTGCATCAACCCGCAGGGAGTTAAGTTCAGCCTTCTCCATTTGAGAATTTAATGCTACAAGTTCATTAAAGTTTCTTGTAAAATTCGTCGTTATCCTCCATTCAAAGCTGTTTCTCTTTAATGGTGTAATACCCAGTAAAATTTCTGCACCGTAATTTATCATTTCGCCCAGGTTCTGCATTTGTGTACTATAACCTGAAGTAGTTGCCATTGGAGATGCCCAAATTAAATCTTTTGTCGATTTGTAATAACAGGCGCCATCAACGAATAATCTGTTCCGAAAAAGCCTTAAATCAAGGCCAACTTCGAATTCTGTTGTCATTTCAGGCCTCAGATCCGGATTCCCGATGTAATTTCCAACTTCATATGAATTCACTGCAGTTGATGTTGGAAATGAAAAGTATCCGTAACCATCGGAATGACCAGCCTGTTGGTAAATAGGATTTACATAATACGGAGGTGCATCATTTCCGACCATTGCCCAACTGGCTCTTAACTTTCCAAAGGAGATGAAATTCATTTTATCCTGTAATATTTCGGAGAATACAAAACTTGCATTTATACCTGGAAATAGATATGAATTATTTTTTACCGGTAGTGTTGAACTCCATTCATTTCGAATTGTACCGGCCAGGTACAGAATACTCTTATAGGATAAATCCATCCCTCCATAAATACCCAAATTCCTAACCATAGCAGAAGCTTCACTTGATGAAGGACTTTCGAGGCTGTTTGATAAAGTTGGAAATCCTTCAAGAGACAAGTAGCTCACAGATGTTGCAAATCCTGTAGATTTTCGTTCATTAACCGACTGGCCGGCCATGATATTTATACCAAAATCCTGAAATTGTTTTTCCCATGTCAGAATAAAATCGCTGTTTAGTTGCTGCAGTTCAGAAAAACTTCTGCTGCGCATACCGGGATCAAAAACCGATGACTGCTCGTTATTCCCTGATGGACGAATTGCTTCTCTCCACTCCTCTCTGTTTTCCGACGAAACATCTGCACCAAGTCGCCAAATTGCATTTATTTGAAAGGGAAGAATAGCATTTACTTCCAGATTGCCATATATGCGGTTCTCTGTATTTTTATTTCCATCATTATACAAAATATACCAGGGATTAACCGTATACAATGAGTAATGATTATCAATAGTATTCCATATTAAATTGATGTCTTCCTGTTCAAGAAGGCTTATATCTCTTGGAGTTTGCATAACCTGGTTATAAACCGAAGCATCACCCTGTCCTGTTGGAACATAACTATTATTTTTATGCAGGTAGTTTAAAGATCCCGAAAGTTGAATGCCTTTTGAAATCTTTTGGGAGCCCCTTACAGAGAAGTTGTGACGTTTATAACTATCTGATTTGGTTGGAAATATGCCATCCCAGCATACGTTTGAATAGGAAATATAATAAGTTGTCTGATCGTTACCGCCGGAAACAGATAAGGCATGATTTGTGCTGAATCCCAGGTCAAAAAACTCTTCAACATTATTGTCAAGGGCCCGATAAGCCTTTACACGAATGGAGTCATCAACCATATTACCCCAGGGGCGGTATTGATTATCAAAAGCCGGTCCCCAGCTCATATTCTCATACAAAACATGGTTACCAAAAATCCCCTGTCCGTATTCATTCTGGTATTTCACTAACCGTAAAGGTTTTTCAAATCCCATTCCACCTGTATAAGATATTCTGGCTTTTGTCTGACTAGCACCTTTTTTTGTATTGATAATTATAACGCCATTTGCTGCCCGTGAACCATACAGAGCTGTTCCTGATGCACCTTTCAAAAAGGAAACCGATTCGATATCGTCCATATTGATATCGTTAATTTTGTTTCCAAAGTCAGTTCCTCCATTTATTGATACACTTCCCGACTGAGAATTATTTGCAGGAACCCCATCTATTACAAAAAGTGGTTGATTGCTCCCACTTAAAGATGAAACTCCGCGAACCATTATTCGGGTTGATGCCCCGGGAGCACCAGAAGATGAGGTTATATTTACACCAGCCATTTTACCCTGAAGTGCAGTGAGCATGTTTTTATCCCCGGCTTCTGTCAGATCTTCGTTATTTACTGCGGTAACAGAATATCCCAAAGCTTTTGTTTCTTTCGATATTCCTAATGCAGTAACAACAACTTCGTTAAAAGTATAGACTTCAGCTTGTAGAATAATATTTATTTGCGATTGGCTATTTACCGGAACTATTTGCGACTGCATCCCTACCGATCGAAATTCAAGTGTGGCATCGGTGGAAGAAACTTTAATTAAATATTGGCCTTCGAGATTAGTTATAACACCATTTGTTGTTCCCTGCTCAATAACAGTAACTCCCGGAACAGGCTCTCCTCCGGCATCATTTACAATACCTGTAACAGAAAATTCCTGGGCAAAAGCCAGAATACTATAAAAAACAAGAAAGAAAAGTGAGAATAAAAGTTTCAAGCGTTTAAACATTGTTTACCTGATACTACTACAACAATAAATAACAGCACAAAGATAAAAGTATTGCGCAATTGGGGGTAATTTTTGTTCAAAAAGGAAACTTATACAGGCTTTGAAAAAAAACTGAGACCTACAAAACAGCAGGCCTCAGTATATGTTTTATTAAATTTATTGTATTATTATTCTCGATGATATTGTTTTCTGTTTATCCTGAACAGAAATAAAATAGTTCCCCGGAATCAAATCTGATAAATCTATTTCTACTTTACCGTTATTGCTCATACTAAATGATTTTACTACCTGACCAAACGAATTGTAAACTTTAATAGTCAGGTGAGAATCCGTGAACAAATCAGACAGTTCAATATTAACATATCCTTTCGATGGATTCGGATAAATTAACAAACTGCTATAATCAATATCCTGCTGTATTTCTTTTTGCAGCGATGGAACAGGTGGATCAACCTCGGGTCCGTATTGATAGGTCCAAATACCTTTTCCATAAGTCGCCACCACTATCTGGTTGTCCTGCATAAACATCTGCCATACAGGAATTGTTGGCAGACTGCTTTCTAAAAGATTCCAGGTTGCACCATTATCTAACGACTCTACAATGCCAAGCTCAGTGCCAGCCCAAATTCTTTGAGGATTATCCGGAAATACCAATAAAGACAAGCAACCTACATCAGGAAAGCCATTGATACTCGTGTCAGAATCAACAAATCCGGTAATATCTTCCCATGACTGCCCCAAATCTTCTGTTCTAAGTATTTTGGAACGGCCATATAAACTATACAACAAATAGGCTGTATTCGGCTCTGTTGGATGCGTTGCAATATTTGAGAAATAGGCATTCATGGCAGGTTCAGGGAAATTAACTGCTGTAAAATTTCTGGCTAAATCGGTAGAAACAAATAAATCCCAATTATACTCCTCGGTTAAAGCAGCACCTGCCCATAAAATAGAATCGTTAGCAATAGAATATTTGATATTGTGATAACTTGTAACAGCAGCATTGTTAGGATTCCACCCTGAAAACATACGCCTCAGTCTCCATCCGGATTCGCCAAAGGTAGTTGTGTAATAAAAGCCCTCTGTTCCTACGGCAAATACCCTGTCGGGGTTTGAAGGTATCATGGTAAGTTTTGTTATAAAAGGGCCATCTCCGTTTATGTCTTCAAAAACACCTGCCCATGAAGCCCCATGATTTTTCGACAGATATATGTAATTCTCATACGAACTTGCAAGAATTTTGTTGGTGTCTTTTAAATTCCAAACTGTCTCAAATCCGTCACCACCTAAACGAAAAACGAAATCTTCGTCAAGCGATGCTTCTTTAAATGAAGGTGATTGCCAGGTACCATTATCCTGTGTTCCTCCAATATATTCATTCCTGTATGGTTTCTTGGCAACACCATAAAACTGGGTAGTCACATATCCATTTACAATCTGGGTAAAGTTATTGCCATTATCTTTCGAAATTCCTAATCCACCATCATTGCCATTCACAATCCAGAATGTTTTATTTTCAGAATTAATCGGCACAATAGTTAAGGCATGATGATCGGGATGAAACCCGGGAACAGATGTTTTGTTATATCCACCGTTCTGGTTGTAAATATTCTTACCTGAAATATTATTATATGCATCAGAAACATTTATGATACTTCCTTTCCGGTATTCAGGATAACCATATTTAATAGAAATATATGATTCCGGTAAATTTTCCGGTTCCCATGTCCCATCTGCAGCTAAATCTGGCCACAAGAAATAAATAAGTTTATAGGAGCGACCTCCCTGAACAGCAATATCTGTATCCGGACTATCGGCATTGTATTCCACAGCATTGATAAAAATATACTCCCTTCCTAATTGTCCATAGTCATCACCAATACGCTCATACAAGTTAAATTGGCCATCAGCTTCCTGATCCCTGAAGGAACACATTAGTTGTCGGTTGTTTGTAACATCCCATACCTCAAACGGAACATTAACATAATCTTTATAGGTATAATCTGCAGCAAGAACACCTGATGTAGCACTATCAGGCACAGTAAACCTATGCGCTTTTTGAGATTTTCCTGAACCAAAGCGTATTTCAACATCCACAAAATCGGTAGAATCCAAATCTGTTGCTTCTTCCTGATCACCCGTACTCACACCCTGTATAATACTACTAAAATTAACGAATGTTAGAAAACTCTGTGTATTGCTTGTATCAAAGCCTGTTATTGTTCCATCCCCTGTCATTGTTTCAGTATTTACACCAATCTTCCATAAATTAACACCCCCAACAAATACTGTATCTGATGAATACGGGTGAACCGAAATGGTATTGTCGTAGCCAGCCTGACCGCCCAGATAATCAATAGCTTCTTCTTCTTTGTTTTTAATGTGATTCCAGGTTAATCCCCTGTCTGAAGATAAATACAAATCGGAACCTCTCTCGTTATTTTCAACACTGACATAAACCCATGAAGGATTGGTGGGGCTTATAGCCAGTTCAAAACGGCCATTTGTGCCAATTATACCATTTCTGGAGTATTCCCATGTCTCACCAGCATCGGTTGAGCGTACAACCCCCCTGTAATTAACTCCTGCATATAAATAATTAAAATCAGAAGTATCGGCTTTCAGGTCTTCAACACTATAAACAGAAGAAAACACCTCTTTCCATATTTCACCATCTGTGGTTTTATATATACCCGATGTTGTAGCAGCTAAAACAATATTTGAAGAATCGGGATGAATAGCCAGTCTGTTTACATACCTGAAATCTTCATTCCCGGCAGTAAAAGCGATTTGTTCCCAGGTATTTCCTTTGTCAACAGACTTGAAAACACCACCACCCGTAGTCAGCATACTTCCGGGAAAGCTTTCTCCTGTTCCTGCGTATAAAATATTTGGTTCTGATGGAGATTGTATGATTGTTGATATGGCAAGATAGGGTATGCCATTAGAAATAAAATCCCAGGAAATTCCGCCGTTTACGGTTTTCCAGATTCCGCCGGTTGCTGAACCGGCAAACCATGTATTGTGGGTGGGATCTGTAATATCAACCACTACGGATCTGGTTCTGCCTCCGACATTGCCCGGTCCACGCTGAACCCATTCAATTGTATCTGTATCTTTAAACCCTTTATTTCTACTTTTCAGTTTTTTTAGTTCATGCATTAAATAGTTTGCAGGGTATCCAGATGTACTTTTTCCAAATTCGGTGCGTATTCCTTTAAAATACTCTTCAAGCTTACCAATTTTTAGTTCCTTATTTTTAGGTATATGGTTTTCGTTATTGTATTGTTTTTTGGCATATTCTTGTGCCCACTGATTATTTAACTGTTCTTTTTTTTGATTGCCAATTATTAAGAGACTAATAAGCAGCCCCAGTGAAATAATAAAGAGTAATTGTTTTTTTTTCATGGTTATCTGGTTCTTATTCTGATTCGTTGGATTTATTTCTAATGAATTAATTAATGAAAAACAGTAATCTTTTTTAAGTTCTTTGAATTTATTGTTGACTTATTTGAAGTTGGAATGCCGTGAAGTTTTCTATGGTTTATGGTATTATTATCAATCCATCTGATAAAAACATAAATGGATTACCAGCCTTCAAAAGAACATATTCTGAAACTGTTTAAAATTAATAAAATAAAAAATACCATACCCCTTATCTCCAAAATAAGTTCTGTCTTCAATATATATTTTAAACTTCAAAAAAAAGAATTTAAATTTCTTGACACATAAAAAAACCGGCAATTTTAAAATTGCCGGTTAAGTTTTCTATTGTGAACACAATTTATTCCAGCGCATGGGTGACAGTAAAGGTACCACCCCTATTAACGACCTCCAGAAAACGATATACGGGCCATTCATAATCATAAACATAGTCGTAAGTATATGTACCAGTGCTATTCAGGTCAAAATATCCTGAGAAAAATCCAACAGACTGATCCGGATATCCAATACTTACTACATAATTAAAACCTGAACCTTCGACATGATAAGGATCTAAGCCTACCAGATATGTTCCGTCAGGATCATCAGGCCAAATAGAAGTCAGAATTTCAGGATTATCGCTTGATGCAGCATAACCCCAACCCCAAAGAGTATCGTTGTAAACATAGCCAGCAACAATATCTATATCATTGTCTTCACCATCCCATTCAAACGCGATAGTTAACACACTGGGATCGTTGTAGTTGTTTACTGTAAGATCCAACACCGGATTTGTTGTACTTGGGTTTACCAGGTATTTTTCGGCAAGACGCTCAAGACCTATTTCAATTTGCATGGTCTCAGCTACCTCAGGATAATCATCAGCAGCAAAAACAATCATAAGTTCGGTTTCTGTAGTATAAGGAGCAATTGCTGCTTCATTATATATAATATCATGATCATCACCAGTTCCATCAAGAATTATTGGTGCAAATCTAAGTTGTCTGTCGAGCATCTTATCTATACTTATAGAATAAATAATAGTGTCACCTTCGGTAACAGATGTTCCACTAAAATCGGTAGTGAATGTCACCACAGGATAACCGTCCGGACTAATAGGGTCAGCAACTTCCTGTGGCTTTTCACAGCTGGAAAGTGCAAACACTACAAGTGCTATACTTAATAATACGGGAATTTTATATTGTTTCATTATCGTAAAATTTTATTTATTAAAACGATGTTTGATTATTGAGGTGTATAAGTACTTTGGTAATATCTGCAAGAACCACTTGCACATATTGAATACTCCATGTACAACACACCTGTATCCGGATCAACAGTTCCGACATCAGTACCTTCTACCCAGTTTGAATAAAGGTCTACAAGGTTTTGACCGCCGATTGACAAATCACCACAAATATCGGTAAAGGTAAAACCAGGAGTACCACCTAAAGCTGCAATAGACCAGTGTCCTACTCGTTCGGTACGGTAAGTACCAACACCTATTTTTGTAATAGTTTCTGTCCATCCCAGTGTAGACACAGTACCATCAACAGCAGTATAGATAGTTTCCACATCATAGGTTCCTGCTAATTCAGAAGGACAAGCAAAATTTAAGGTAATATTAACCGGTTTACCAGACGCAATAACATTATCGTTACCAGATGCTGCAGTAACAGTTAATGCAAGAACAGGAGAACTTGCCAAAGGAGTTTCTATCCCCTCGGTTAACATAGTGAAGGAAAATATGGCTAAATGATTATTATTAGCTGCCAGAGTAACTGATGTTTCATCGAATCTATAGTGAGTGCCTTCAACCGCTGTTGAAGATGCACCAGCACCTAAAGTAACAACTATATCATCGGTAATATCACCGGTAGATGGTCCGACAAGTTTCAGTTTTACCTCGATAGTATATTCAGAACCATCGGCAACCTGTGTAACAGTCATTGAAGTGTTTTCAAAGGCTGCAAGGTTATCCCCGTCTGCAATCTTGGATACTTCGTTATCAATTTCTTTACAAGAAAAAGAAACAATCATACCAAGAAGGAATAATATTATAACTTTTATATTTTTCATAATTGTAATTGTTTTTAGTTAGCCCAGAAGATTTTGGATGTAAAAGCATTAGGCTGTGCAGGTACATTATTTCCATTTGTAGTTATTTCACTAGCAGGATAGAATAAACGTACCGGCCTGTCGCTTGTAGAAGCCTGAGTTGAAACTGGTAAACCTACAGGGTAGCCAGTTCTTACGTAATCGAACCATGCTTGTTCTGCTGTAATTCCAATACCGGCAAGCCATTTCTGAGTCATAATTGCCTCTAATGGATTAGCAGAATTAGCAAAATTCACATTTTGGGTAGATTGAGCAAGATATGCTTCAGTTTCAGCAGCATCAACACCAAGATAATTACAAGAAGCAATTATACCGGCATTAAATAAAGATTCAGGATCACCGCCGAAACCTTTTTGTGCAAGTTCTGCCTGGTTAAAATTACTCTCAGCCAAACTAAAAATAATAGAACCCATTGTTGCAGATTTAAGTATTCCAGGGCCAATATTTGATACATAATCAGGAGCCAATGCAGGATCATTATTATCTGCACCCTGGTCAACACCAAGATGCCCTGTTGCAGGTTCTTCAAATAATAAACTTATCCTTGGATCATTAATGTCAGCCAGGTAATCAAGAATAAACTGTGTAGCACATGTTGCTTTGTATGAAAGTGTTTGAGTACCACCTACATCTGTACCAAGTTCATTCCAGAATGGATTTTGTTTGTTTTCTTCAACTAAATAACCGGGTTGAATTATTACATCATTGGTTATAAATCCAGAACCTTCAGCTGTAATAGCAGCCATTTCTGAAGTAACTGTAGCAGCATCAACATCTGATAATCTGGCTAAAATTCTAACTTTAATTGTATTGGCAAATTTAATCCAGTCTGTCATTTCACCACCAAAGATAAAATCGTCTTCTTCTGGTAATACACTCCCTGCATACTCATCGGCAGCTTTAATCATATCGATAGCTGCGGTAAGCTTCACTAAAAGGTCAGCATAAACTGCCTGTGCACCATCGTATGCAGGTTGAGCATTTCCACCGCGAAGCAGAGCCTCTGAATAAGGAATATCGCCATAAAGGTCAACTAAAATCTGGAAGTGATAAGCTTTCATGATTTCGCCCATAGCTCTGTAATATCCGTATTCTTCTTCTTCAAGTTCTGCTAACACCTGGTATTGTTTTAAACCTCTTGTGTATGCATCATCGAACATTTGATCATAAAAAGTAGTAGTTACCAGGTACTTAAATTCTTCGTCGTACCATGAATAGCCTTGAGATTCACCCCAGGAGAACATCATCATATTTCCAAGGTGATTAAGCCCTCTGTCTTGCTGTATGTAATCTGCAGTATACCACAGACCAACAGGTAGCACTAAATCAGGTGTAACTGCCTCCGGATTGTTTGGATCTGTATTAACATCCAAATAATCTTCACATGACACTGACAGTAGTGCTAATAATATTGTTATTATAAATATATTTCTTTTCATTTTGATAAGTTTTAAAATTCGATGTTAATATTAAAACCATAAGAACGTGTCGGAGGTGGAGCTAAATAACCACCAATACCTATACCGTTAGGATCGTCAGTACTCCTGGTATTTCTAAATTCAGGATCAGAAAAGTGCCATTGACCGTCAGGTAAAATTGTCAATACGTTTCGTGCAACAAAACCAACCTTAATTTTACTAATTGCATTGGTCTTTTGTAAGATAGATGTTGGTAAAGTATAACTTATAGCAACTTCTCTCAATTTAAAAGCTGTGGCATCTTTAACATAATTTTCTTTAATTACGTTATAATGGTTTTGCCAGAAGTCCATTACACCACCGGTAATCTGAATATTTGTATTATCGGTATAAATTGGATTTCCTGCGGCATCTTCACCTGTTTGATAAACAGAGTTTGGCCAAACAAAGTCTTTCCTGTCACCCTGGATGCTTTCCATTGAACGACCGGTAAATTCCATAAAATCAGAACCCTGAGAATAATAAACATGTCCGGTTCTGTAGTCAGCTGTTGCAGAAATTTCGATTCCTTTAAAACTTACCTGGGTATTCAACCCTAAGATATAATCGGGTGTGGTTTTTCCTAAAGCCTTCATTTCTCCAATAATTGGATTACCGTCAGCCGGATCAATAACAACCTTACCGGTAACTGAATCACGCTCATAGGCAACTGCTTTTATCTGTGGAAAAGATTCTCCAACAATTGCATAAGTACCATAACCTGCAGTGTATTCATCAAGAATAATTTCTTCGAGGCCATCTTTAATTTCATCAACAACCTGATCGTATTTTGTATAGTTAAGGTTGATATCCCATTTAATATCGCCAATTTGAAGAACGCGTGTACCTAATGAAAGTTCTATTCCGTTACCGCTTAATGCACCAATATTGGTTAAAATGCTGGTAGCATCAGAAGCAGTCGAAGGAGTAGTGGCTGTAATTAAATTAGTTGTTTTGGTCATGAAGTATGACGCATCAAAAGTTATTCTTCCCTGATAAAACGCCAAGTTCGCACCTATCTCTGTTGAAGAAAGTTTCTCTTTTTGAATTTTTTCATCAACAGCTGTTCCATCTAAAAAGAATCCGTTAACCGAACCAAATGGGAAAGCACCCGATTGATAGTAACGCTCACTTATCTGAAATGGAGCTAAATCGCTATAAACAGTAGAATTATTAACTGTTAATTTTGCGAAAGAAAGAACCGGATTGTTGTTCAATGCAGAAATTGCTTCGCTTAAAACAACTGATAATCCAGCACCAGGGTAGAAATACGAATTGTTGTCAGGATTCAAAGTGGAAGTATAATCCTGGCGACCAGTTATATTCAAATAAGCCCACTTTTTGTAATTAAGAGTTACATCGCCGAAAAATCCAACTGTTCTGTATGTGCTTTCATTAACTGTACCTTCTAATTGACCGGTACCGTTCGATATATCATAAAAATCAGGTATACTTAAATTGTTAGCTCTGATAAGGCTATTACGACTTTCTGTAGATTTTACAGATGATCCAACAATAGCTTTTAATCCTATATCTTGAGTTAGATTAAATGTTCCTGTTAATAAGGCATCGCCTGTCATTGCCACTGTTTGAAATTCTGAATCTTCAACAAAAGAAGATACAGCACCAGCTGCGGGTTGCAAATCTTCGTTATAAGTCTGGGCAGCTCTCCAGTTTTTACCGGTTCCGGCAGTTGAGTTAACACCTAATTTTGAACTAAATGTTAAATTATCAAGAATGTTCCAGGCTGCACTAACATTTGCCAGTATCCTGTTGCTTTTATCCATATTTCGGTTAGTTCCGATTGCCCAATAGGGGTTTTGATAATATGCATTAAAGTAATTATCAGCGTAAGCATAACTTTCAGGATTATCCCAGTCTTTGTAAGATGATAATGGAATATTTGCCGGAGTATTTAATAAAAACCAATAAAAAGCTCTGTCCTGATCACCAACTGTACTACCTACAACATCAGTTTCATCACTCATGTAGCTGGCATTAACTCCTAACTCTAATTTACCAAGAGTTTTCGAGGCATTAGCTCTGAAAGTGTATCTGCTATAAACATCATCAGGTACCAACCCTTTTACATCCTGGTTACCAAGCGAAAGATAAAATTTACTAGTCTCGTCACCACCCTGGAAGTAAACAGTATTAGCAATTGATTGTCCTGTATTAAAGAAATCTTTTAAATTATCCTGAACAGGAGCATAAGGAACCATTTGCGTTTCTAATGGATAATCTTCGGGGAAAGTTGGTCCAATTTGTCTCAATTGGCCATCAAATCTTGGTCCCCAGTTTGTATTTTCAATATTATCGTATGCGCCATCCCATCCGGTACCATGTTCTGTTTGGAAATCAGGCATATAAGCAACTTTCTCGAAAGTTGTTGTATTGTTAATACCGACAGTGAAACGTTGGTTTTTAGTACCTTGTTTAGTAACAACGATAAGAGCACCATTTTTTGCATCGGAACCATAAAGTGCTGCAGCAGTAGCTCCTTTAAGAACGTTGATACTTTGAATATCATTCGGGTTAAGGTCGTCAAAAGCACCAGTTGTAGCAATTGCGCCGTCAATAACAATTAATGCTTCGTTATTATTAGTGATTGAACGCATACCCCTTAATAATATCTGGCTGTTTGGATTAACGCCGTTATCCTGAACGTTAATCTGCAGACCAGCTACTTTACCAACAAGACCTTCGGCTGTGCGAGTTGCCTGACCGGCTACTAAATCGTTTGCGTCAACTTGTTGGGTCTGGTAAGCAACTGCTTTTTTCTCACGGGTAATACCGAAAGCTGTCACAACAATTTCTTCCAGCCCGGTAGCCTCCATTTCCATTTTAATGTCCAGCATTGTTTGACCGGCTAATGCAATTTCCTGTGATTTCATGCCAATAAAGCTGAAAACAATTGTTGCATCTGCAGGCACTGCCAGAGAATAAGTACCATCAGCACTAGTAGTAGTTCCAATAGTAGTTCCCTTAACAACTACCGACACACCAGGGAGTACCATACCATCATCGGCATTAGTAACCTTCCCTGTAAGTTGTATATCCTGAGCCATTAAGCTAAAACCAAATAGCATCAAGCATACAATTACGCTTGTAATTCTTTTCATAGATTTTTGTTTTAGGTTTACAATAGGTTAATAAAAATATCTTAACATTAACTTGTAATGTTCATTGTCGTATCAAATCTAATAAAAAAAAATTAATATATGAATGTTTAAAATCCTGTATAATAAGCATAAACATTAGTTTTTGATAAAAATACAAAAGCATGGAAATATTTTTCATACTTAAGTTACTGATAAAAATGCAAAAACACATTACTACTATGCTAAAAAACAGCAATATTGTATAAATATACATTTTAATATTTTAAAAGAAAATGCATTCATTAATCGCGATTAATAGCAAAAAACAGATATTCACTTACGATTTATATAACAATAACCCGCTTATTAATGCATTTTTCATATAAAATAATGCGAAAAACTTCATATCATCAAGAGAATATGTGGCTTTAAAAAAATCTAATTCTACAGATATCTATATTAATTATTACCTGCTAATATTCAATATTTTACTATAACTGATACAATGTCGTTTAGTTAGTGAAAAATAGTTAATAACTATCAATAAACAAGTTCTTTGACAAGCTGTATTTTGGAAGATGTTTTATATA
>JAFGVA010000131.1 GCA_016938235.1 Bacteroidales bacterium
CTATTATATGTTATTTTTTGCTTGCGCTAGTGGGGGTCTTGCTATTTCAGTAAACAACAAGGCTTTCTTTTATTTCTATTTACCACATGTCGCAGACTTGCGGCAGTTGGGGGGTTTATCCCACGAACAATTAGGCTTCAGTTAAAGTGATAAAAAATTCATCTTAAAAAATTAATATTTTAGTTAGATATATCTAACTAAATAAGTACATTTGTAAAATTTTAGCATGCACACAATAGAAAACCTTATTAATATTATTTTAAATAATGCCGAACAACTTGAGGAAAAGTTGAAGCAGGAATCTGATTTAAAAAATCTGACCCTAAAACAATTGTTTTGTATTGAAATTATTCGTGAAAACGAAAACCCTACAATTTCGGAACTGGCCGAAAAATTGCAAATCACTAAACCATCGATATCTGTAATGCTCGAGCGCCTGGAAGAAAACGGATATGTGCGCAGGGTAAAATCAGACAGCGATAAAAGAACTGCTCATGTGCATTTAACAGAGAAAGGTGATAGAGCATCACATTTACACAATAATTTACATAAGAGGTTTGCTCAAATCTTAACAAAAGATTTAACGGAGTCGGAAAGAGATATACTCATTGTGCTTTTAAACAAAGCTGTAAAATCAATTAACAGTGATTTCAACATGTAGTTAGATTAATCTAACGAATAAACTAAATGTAATGGACAAGAAAAAAGCCGGCTATCTTGAAGGTCTTATTTCAATAGTTGTAAACACAGGCCTGTTTATTCTTAAATTATGGGCAGGAATAGTTTCCGGGTCCATAGCATTAACAGCAGATGCCTGGCATACTTTATCCGATTCATTTAGCTCAATTATTGTTATAATCGGGGTAAAGCTATCTTCAAAAAAACCCGACAGGGAACATCCTTTCGGGCATGGGCGATGGGAACAAATTGCTGCTATTTTTATTGGTTTCTTACTTGGCATTATTGCTTACGATTTCTTTAAGAATTCCATTATTGAATTTAAAAATGAAGAATCGGCAAATTTTGGGGCATTAGCAATCATTGCCACCATCGCATCAATAGTAATCAAAGAAGGACTTGCACAATATGCCTTTTCCATCGGTCGTAAAACAGGGAATCTGTCGGTAAAGGCCGATGGCTGGCACCACCGAACCGATGCTCTCTCGTCGGTTGTAGTATTAATCGGAATATTTTTTACAAATCGTTTCTGGTGGATTGACAGTGTATTGGGTATAATTATCGCTCTTATGCTTTTCTACGCTGCATTTGAAATTATAAAGGATGCCATTACAAAACTTCTTGGTGAAAAACCCAGCGAGGAACTTATTGAAAGAGTAAAACAAATAGTTCGTATATCTTCCGATTCGGATATAGCACCACACCATTTTCACATCCATAATTATATAAGCAGCCAGGAGCTAACGTTTCACATAAAAGTCGACAACAATTCTCCGGTATCTGCTGCCCATGAACTGGCAACTAAAATTGAATCAAGAATATTTGAAGAACTAAACATTAATGCAACAATACACATTGAGCCTAAGGGTGTTACGCATGTAAATGATTAACAACACCCTGCCATGCCGTTCCGAAGGTAATTTTTAGATTAATAAGAAAAATGCGGGCGTTTTTTATTGTATAAGGCCCTGTTTTATTTTAAGCAGGCCTTCTGCTACTCTTTTCTCGAAAATACCTTTTCTACACATAGATTAACACAAAAACCTGGGCAAGCAAGATTCGTAAAAACATAGTTAAAGGATATACCATGGCGTATGCATTGGCCTGCGCTTGTCCGGGTGCAATTGAATTGGCAAATTCAAGAGCCGGGGGATCTGTCATTGAACCCGAAAGTAAACCACAAATTGTAAGATAGTTCAGTTTTAAAAAGCGGGCTATTACCCCGGTTAGCACCAGGGGTACAAAGGTGATTAAGGCACTTAATGCCATTAACCTGAGACCTCCATCGGTTACTGTTACCCAGAAATGTTTTCCTGAACCGATACCTACGCAGGCAAGAAACAATATTATGCCGAGTTCACGAATATAGCGGTTAGCTCCAGGTGTCATATAAAAATCGAATTTCCCGATTCTACCCTTGTGCCCAAGAAGAAGCGACACAATTAAGGGCCCTCCGGCTAGCCCTAATTTTGCCGGAGTGGGTAATCCCGGTATAAATAAGGGAATACTGCCTAGCAGCACACCTAAAAGAATTCCTAAAAACAAAGGAATCAGGTTTGGGTGAGAAAGTTCCCGAATTGAATTACCTAAAAAACCGGCTATTTCATCCATTTTTTCGCGTGCTCCAACCACCCTTACTGTATCTCCAAATTCAACAGTGGTATTTTGAATGGCAATAATTTCTGATTCGCCTCTGAAAATCCGGGTTATACTTGCAGGAAACAAACCCGAAAGGTTAATTTCTTTAATTGTCCGACCCGCTATTTTTCGGTTTGTTACAATTATATGCCGCATAGCCATAGGCTCAGAACGCTGAAAGGTTTCTGTCGGCTCCACTTTACCTACGGTAAGTTCGAGATGCGGGAACTGTTCCGGAGATGCTAAACCGTAAACAACATCCGATTTCTTTAAGACTAAATTATTCTCGGGGACCAAAAAAACACCGTTACGAGCTATCCTGGAAAAAACAAAATCGTTCTCAAGCGACTTCTTTAAAAATGTTAATGTTTTGTTTTCAAGGTTTGGATTTGTAATACAAATATGAATTGCCTGTGCCTGTATCGATTTTCCATCGGCTTCTTTTTTATAAAGATTTATTTCGTTATTAACCTTTATTTTAAAGATATAACGTATTAAAAACATGGCCAGAATAATACCAATAATTCCGAAGGGATAAGCTATTGCATAAGCCATTCCGGTATTTTTTGCTAATGCAGAGCCATTCGCAAACTGCTCACTTATTAATGATTGAGCTGCTCCAAGGCTGGGTGTGTTAGTTACCGCACCGCACAACATACCCACTGCAACAGGGGTATCAATATTAAAAACTGATTTAATTACCAGGGTAATTAAAAAGCCTGATACTACAATTGATGCTGCCAAAATATTAAGCTTAAAACCGCTGCTTCTGAACGAAGAAATAAAACGCGGCCCAATCTCAATACCAATAGAGTAAACAAATAAAATAAGACCAAACTCTTTAACAAAATGGAGCACCTCATGATCAAACTGGGCTCCGATATGACCGGCAAGTAATCCGGCAAAAAGTACACCGGCAATGCCAAGTTTAATTTTCCCGATTGAGAGCTTTCCCAGTAAAACGCCCAAAATGCTTACCAGAGATAAATTCAGCAGGGTTGAAACTGTTCCTGCTCCTTCAAATAATTTAATAAATTCCATAACACAATTCTGAATAATATTTTAAAACACCTACACTAAAAATCATTAATCCTGTGCGTGAATCTGTATAATTCTAAAAATGGATATCCATCTGTTTCGTTCATTTTCAGGTTAGAAAGAACAGCCTTGCAAACAGGTTTATTCCGGTATTGTTTTATACCTGAAAATAAGAAGACTTCCTCCCGTTCCTGCGCAATAAGCCAGGAATTTCCGTAAGTTACCATCTACCATGAAGGGTTTTTTTGCAGCAATATCGGCAACAGTATCAGCAACAGGATACATACCCATAGCAGCAGCCACAAGCGGAACATTATCAACAATAGATGAAAGAACACCTATAGCTATGTTTATAAAATAAATATTCCCATTTGTAGCATTGTCGAGCCATCCCGATAATAAAGCAAGATGACCGGCAGACTGTAACCCGCCAACTGCAAGCAAAATGCCAATAAAAAACAATATTGTAGGCATGTCAATTTTGCTTATGATATTATTTACTGAAAGATGCCGGCGAAGCTTCAAAGGTTTTTTATGATGAATTATTTCGTTAAGAATCCAAAGTGTTCCCAGTCCCATTAACATACCCATAAAAGGTGGTAAGTGAGTGAGCATTTTGAATACAGGTACACTAATTAAGGCACCAACTCCGCAAAAAAGAAAGAGTTTCTTTTCAAAGTTTGAAATCTCATGATCTCCAGATAAAGAATCATCATCTAAAGGTCGTTGAACATCCCCCTTCAGGGAAAAACTTAAAACAGCTATCGGAACAATAACAGAGACTAACGACGGCCCTAAAACGTCTTTTATGATATTTCCGGCAGTAATCTGTCCCTTAACCCATAACATAATCGTTGTAACATCACCAATGGGAGACCAAGCGCCACCTGAATTAGCTGCAACAACAACCATGCCTACAAACAGCCAGCGATCTTTTTTATCGGCAACAAGCTTGCGCATTAAAGTAACCATTACAATGGTAGTGGTAAGGATGTCTAAAGTTGCTGACATGAAAAAGGTAAGAAATCCAATAATCCAGATCAATTTTCGTTTGTTTGTAGTTTTAATACGTTTGGTTATGAGGGTAAATCCCTGGTGATGATCCACAACTTCCACGATTGTCATTGCTCCAACCAGTAAAAATACAATTTCAGAGATTTCGCTTAAATGATGCAACAATTCGTGGTGAGAAATAAACCCGGTGGCATTGCCTTCAGAATTTAAACTAAGAAATTCGAGCCAATTATGTGATTCGGTAAAAACACCAACAATATCAACTGCGTTAAGTATGTATATCCCCCAGATTAACACGCCTGTGAGCAATGCAGCAGGTGCTTTATCGATATGTATGGTATGTTCGAGAGCAATGGCTGTATACCCTATAATAAAAACAAATACCATTAGTAAAAACATAGTGCAAAAATAATTTTAATAAGTATTGCTGAATTAAGCCTAAATTCCTGAGAATTGTATTTTCAGCGATTCCTTTTAGAAAACAACGAACCTTTACCAAATTTTAAGCAGCTGCAAAGCTACACATAATCTTGCTTTTTAGAGCAAAACTTAATCCCCTATATAATTTAACAGAAAAAAAAGAAATAACATTTTAAAAAACATTATAGTTATGGTTTCTCTTAACAAATAAATTTAACTTTATGTAGCGAGTCAATGCAGCGTTTAAGCAAAATGTAAATTCATTTATGCCACGAAGATATTTACTTATTTTAGTTCAGGCAATCGCACTTTCACTGGTGTTTCTTGTTTATTATCAATTTGTTTTCAAACCGGCTGAAAAAATTGTAAATGAGAATATTTTGAGCAACTTCGAAAATAAAATGACTTTAAAGTCCTATTTTCTGGATAATACAATCTCTCGTTATATTGAAGGAGCAAAAAGCATCTCAAGCCGCACGATGATTCGTAATAAGATAGAAGAGTACAAGAAGGGTTCTATTGGATTTGCTGAACTTAAGGAATATACAACCAATGTCGTTTAGTTAGTGAAAAATAGTTAATAACTATCAATAAACAAGTTCTTTGACAAGCTGTATTTTGGAAGATGTTTTATATA
>JAFGVA010000013.1 GCA_016938235.1 Bacteroidales bacterium
ATCCCGATTCCGAGCAAAACACTCAGCAGAAAAGTGCCATTGATTGCTTTCCAGAATTCAGCAAATTTCCCGGTGAAAAACAGTTTCACGGCTCTTAGGTTGATCGATTTTATCGAGTTGATCAGCTCTTCGTAAATACCGGTGATAAAAGCAATGGTCCCGCCCGAAACGCCCGGCACCACGTCGGCAGCGCCCATTCCCATTCCTTTTAGTACAAGTAAAAGATAATCCCTGGTTGTTCTGTTCATTTTTAATATTGAATATTGGTTATTGAACATTGTTTATTGGAAATTTAATATCCAATAGAAAAACAATATTCAATATACCCTTTATTGAGCGTCGAAAATACAAATAATGTTGTAATGATAGATTATAGACCAATTGAAACCGTTGCCAAAAATTGTCGGGGGCGAATTGAATAACTACTTCGGGTTAAGGAAATATCACTGTTGTAGAAGGAGATTATCTCAGATTGATTGAAAATATTTCGCACTTCAAATTTATATTTTAATTTACCTTTTGAAGGTTTAAGATGGTACGAGAAATTGGCAAAGAATGTAGATGATTGTGCCTGTCCGCTTTGTCGTGTTTCGTAATATTCGAACGAAAACCCCAGTAAATGTCGCTTTTCGGGATTGTAATATATACTCCCTTCGTGTTTTTGGTCTGTAACCGAGATTTCGGCTTGCTCCGATTTTTGACGCATCAACTGCAGCCGGTAGCTGTATGCGATATCTACTTTTCTCCATCGGTTAACACTAATTCCCGGGTGAAGGATGTAAGCTTTGTTTGTTAGCCACCCAAGGTGATTATTTAGCAAATATTCTTTTTTGTTTCGGTTATAATAAGCTTTAAAGTCGATGGTGGCCTGTAAATTAGCCAAATATTGGTTGGCAGTAAGCGAGAGATTATCAAAGATTGAACGGTTATTTTTTTCAAGCACCTCATAAAACAAGAGGCCATCGCTATTTACCTTTTGGTTAAGAAGCAGGTTATTTGTGCTATGGTTGCTGATCCACGAAACTGTAGAAAAAAAACCTGAAATTGGATTTTTGTATTCGAGTCCGAGGTTGTAGCGGAATCCATTCTTTTCGGAAAGCTGGTTGATACCTTTCTTTAACTGTCGGTAGCTCGAAAACACATAAGCTTGTGCCAATGAACTAACATCGCCTAACTGTTGATTGTATTTTGCCCCCATTCGCCAGATCCAGAATCCGTTAAATTCATATTTCAAATTCACAGAAGGTGTAAACAGCCACTTTTGAATTTCGTCAGGGGTAGTGTTTGTTTTATAGGATATGCCGTAATGCAATAAGCTTAGTGGAAGACCGAATGAGAGCCTGATCCTGTTTTTCTCGTACCTAATAGTTTCTGAAAAGTAAAGCTCTGTAAAATTCCAGTTTAGTTTGTTTCGAAGACTGTCATCCATGATTATATACTGATCTTTTTCAATTGAAGTTTCCAAACTCTGACGTTCAAACCTGATGCCGGGCCCGGTTTCAAAAATCCAGGGTTTTCGGGTTAGTGTAAATTGCAGGAAATTATGGGTAACCAGGTTCTTTTCGGTAATATTTTGAATAGTTTTCCCGTAAAGTTGTCCGTTGTTTAAAACATCCTCAAAAACTCCGGGTGAAAAAGATAATTCCTGGGGTGAGTTGTTATAATCCACAAACGAATAAAACCTAATAAAATTCCGCTTTACCGGTAACAGGATATCAAAATCATTAGCCAGCGAAAAATGTGGTGTTTCTGCTTTCTGTAATAATTCGTCGTTTTGTTGGATTAAACCTTCTTCACTATCCCAAAATTTATTGATACTGAATTTATTGGTCAGATACCTGCTTTTTTCGTTTTGGGTGATCGTCAGATCTGTACTCAAACTTTTATCGTAATAGTTGTTTTGTGTGATTTCGGTAAACGCAACTGTATCGTTATTCAGGAAATAGGAAGTTGCGACCTGTCCGTTTTCTTTTATTTTATCGTGGTAGAAGCTGCTGTTAATTTTCAGTTCTGTTCCGTTTTTAATTTTTAGTAAATGGTTGTACGAAATCAGGTTGGCATTATTATCCAGGTAGCGTTGCTTTTCGATTTGTGGTTTTGCGATTTGTAATATGCCCAATAATTCAGGTTTCCGGTTTTTAAACCCTTGCAATTCTCCATTGCTGAAAGTCAGATGCTGATGTTGGGTGTTTAAATCATCGCCAATATTGTTGCTTTGCCATGTAGCAATTATTTGCTGGTTTTTGTTAAATAACATCGGCGTAAGATTTACATCGTGCAGAAAGGGTGAGAAACCGGCCCCTGCATACAAGGTGCCGGTTATAGCCACATCGTTTTTTAATTTAATATTTATTGAGGTTCCGTCAGATGCAATTTTATCTTCCAGCATTCTAATCGGTTGATGGTTTTGCATGACCTCTACTGAACCAACCGATTTATGTGGTAAATTTTTATTGGCCAGGGCATAGCGTCCTTCCAGTAAATCCATTCCTTCGATATAATATTTCTGTATGGGTTTTCCCTGGTAATAAACCTGCCCCAGTTCGGTAACCTCAAAACCCGGCATTCGGCTAATTACATCTGCTATGGAACGGTCGCTGGTTCTGGCAAATGAATTCACCACATAATTAATGGTATCACCACGTACTGAAATCGGGTTGCCTTTTACGTTCACTTCCTTTATTTCAAAAATATCAGGTAGTAGCTCAATATCAAAAGTCTGGCTTTGATTTATCAGGGCAACAACTGTGTCTTTATAATTCAAAGATTTGAAAGCAATAAAAACTGAATCGGCCGAACTTATAAACGATAGTTTATAATAACCCACGTCATTGGTAATTGAATAACTCGTTATCCCGGATGCATTGCGTGCGGGTAAAGCCAAAACACTTACTCCCGATAAGCTCTCGCTATCTGTTGAAGATACAGTACCCAAAATAGTAGTTTGGGCCAAAACGATTCCACCTGGCACAAATATTCCGATACAGAATAAAAGCCCCATTATATTTCTGGAAATTTTCACTTAGTATGAAGAATTTTGGGCTAATATTTTTCGATATTATTATTTCGGGATCTTATTTTAGCAAGCGATCTCGCCATACGTTCATCGTCCTGGAACGTTACAACTCCCCCCGATGATACTCTATTGTACAAATCTGCAAAATAGTATTGAAGGCTTTTTACATAATCCTCCGCAGATATTTCAATGTAATTTTCATTTAGATAATATATAGCTTGCTGTTTTTCTTTGATTTCTCTTACTATATTTATAGTGAAACAGTGTTGATTTTCAGTATCCGAGATCTTAATAATTAATCCGGGCAATCCGCAAAATTTATACGGACCATAACCTACTGGAATTTCTAGGGTGAACCAGGCGATAAATTTGCGGCCCCATAATTCAGCAGAAGCCTTCAGGCATTTATAGCCCGATATAACTGAATCCTTGTTTGCTTCTATTTTCCAGGTAATTTTATTGGGTTCTGTAACTTTCAGGTTTTTCTTATTCAAGTAAGTTGTAAATATTGTATTGCCGGTTAAAGTATTGTTGTAAATATGATACCGGCACATACGATTTACTGTTGTTCCTTGTATCAGTGGTGTGATTTTGTTCAAATAGTTTTGATCAAATGGTTCATTAGAGTGTGTCTTAAGAACAGAATCTCTGTACAATTCGTTAGTTGCCAGGAATAGGGAACTATGTCTGCCTATCAATAATGTCATTTCCTCACTTGCCACAGATGATCGATCCAACGAATCTCCCTGAAAATCATAAAAATACGAACAGGAGATGACCGCTGTATCTATAGGGATATAATCCTGGGCAAAAGTTAGTGAGGTGGAGAAAATAAGTAGTAAAATATATGTGTTTTTCATAATTCAAATGGATTTATATCCAACTAACTGGAACTAAATGTTCCAAGTTAGTTGGACTGTATAAAACTTATGGAGCTTCTTGTTCGGTATCACATACTACTCCGGTCATTTCATCTAAATTTTGAAGATACTCCTGATATGTTTCTCCACATATCAAACCAAAATTGGATGTACCATTTCCACAGAAAATTTGTACAGAATGGCATTGCTCCTCTGCGTGTACATTTGCGATGTTGATAAAAGTTAATCCCAGCATTAATATTCCTAATACAAGGCTCCTTTTTATTAAATTTTTCATCTTAAAGTAATAAATGTTTGTTGGCACTATACCCAACTTAGGCAATCGCCAGTTTGCAAAAGTGCGTCCCGGATGGTAGTTTTGTACGGGCGGTTTATCAAAACTGCCTGCCTCCCCGGGCCGGGAACAAAGTAACGCATGGACCAAGCTCCCGGGGAGGCTTACCCAATAAATTTATTTTTACCGATTTTCGAGAGTTGTCGCATTTATGTTTGTCTATTTTACGTCCTGAGTCCGGGGTACGAAATCAAGGGTTATTTTTAATATTAATGGTAGCTTAAAAATATATTGTTCAAAACAAAAAAACAAGGGTTTTGTAACGATAATTCGTTTTTTTTTTTTGAACGAGTATGTCTGTTAATCAATGGATTAGCAAGGTGCTCTTGGGTGCGATAGAATGATTTTTGTTATTTTTCTCCTTTACGGAATTCGTCCACTACCTTTTTCAAGCGTTTACTTTTTAACGATTTTGGGTAGATATCGAACAAATAATTCAGATTGCCAAAATCCTCCTGCATCGCAATTTTTAGCCAGGCAAAAGCTTCTTTCTGGTTTCGGTCTTCGAGCAGAAAAGCTACCAGGCGGTATTTTAGCATCGAGTCGTCGTTTTTGCCGATAGCCAGTTTGATAATCCGGATGGCTTCATCTCGTTCTCCCATTTTTTTGTGCAACTCGGCCCAGGTGAGCCAAATTTCCGAATTCTCGGCGTCGGCTTTTACCCCATGTTTAAAGGCTTTTATTGCTTCGTCTTTTTTCATTGCATCGGTATATACTTTCCCAAGTGTGAGCCAGTATTCCGAATTTTGCCGGTCGAGCTTGATGGCTTTTCGAATAAAAATTACGCTGTCGTCG
>JAFGVA010000132.1 GCA_016938235.1 Bacteroidales bacterium
CTCTTACCAATATATTTAGTCAGTCCACCCTGCTTAATAATTTCCATAAGCTTTGAAGGTAAAGGTTCAAAATGAAAAACTCTTTCATTAATCTTTAATATTCCCTCTTCAAAACGCACTTCAATTGAATCTCCAAACTTATAAGCATCAACCGCTTCGGGTAAAACAAGAATGGCTAATCCCTGGTTTATTGCTGATCGGTAAAATATTCGTCCAACCGATTTCACCAACACCAATTTAATCCCCACATAAGCCAATCCAACAGAAGGATGTTCCCTTGAGCTGCCACAACCGAAATTTTCACCGCATACAATTACATCATCTTTTTTTACTCTCTCTGAAAATGAACTGTCAAAATCCTTAAAAAGATGTGGAACGATTTTGTCAGGTTCAGAACTATTTATTTCATAAGTTAGTTTACCTGCAAACATTTGATCCGTGTTCAGGTTATCAATATCGGGGTATGACCATACTCCATTTGAAAACCTGTTTTCGGCAGTTTCAATAAATGTTGAACGTGTTTCCTTCCTTGAGCTTTTAAATTCTGTTTTTTCTCCCTTAAACAATAATGGCACAACTATTTTTCCTTCTAAAGCTGAATAAGCTACAGTTGCCGGGGAAGCCAGAAATACCGAGGCTTTTGGATTCCCCATTCTGCCTAGAAAATTGCGATTTGCGGTAGATATCACGTTTGTATTATCAGCCGGAATTCCTTGACCTGTTCCCAGACAAGGACCACATGAAGGAGATAAAATATTTGCACCGGAATTTATAAATATTTCAATCAATCCCTCATTTATTGCTTGCTTGTATATTTCCCTTGATGCCGGTATTATTAAAAGTTGGAAGCCTGGAGGAATCAATTTTCCTTGTAGCACATCAGCGGCAATTCTTAGATCTTCAATTCTGCCATTTGTGCAGGTACCAATTAAAGCCTGTTGAACAGTTGTACCGGCAACTTCGAAAACGGATTTGACATTTTCTACCTGATGCGGACAGGCAATCAGAGGGGCAATCTCATCGAGCTTAATTTCCAACATTGAAGCATAATTTGCATCCTCATCGGACCAAACACCAGTATTTTCCTGACCAAGAAATTCATTCAGAACCTCATCGGGAGGAAACACAGCATTTTTAGCACCCATTTCTGAAGCTAGGTTTGCAATGGTCATTCTATCAGATATTGTAAGATATTTTACACCATCGCCATGGAATTCAACAGACCTATAATCAGCTCCATTTGCACCTGTTTTACCAATTATATAAAGAGCAATGTCTTTTGAATAAACACCATCGGGTAATTTTCCATGTAAAACTATTTTCATGGTTTCCGGTACCCGAAACCAGGTTTCGCCTTGTGTCCATAGTCCGGCAGTTTCAGTTCTGTCGATTCCGGCAGCAAAAGCATTAAAGGCTCCGGCAGTGCATGTGTGACTGTCACTTCCAACAATTATCATTCCCGGTCTGGCATATTTCGACATATGTTGATGACAAATTCCATCGCCGGAATCGTGAAAACGGGTTACTTTTTGATCATGTACAAAATTCCTGATTTGCTGGTAGTTGTTTGCCAGGTTACTGGTGGTAGGCGGGGCATTATGATCAAGAACTACCATTAAGTTTTCAGGATTTTTAACTTGCTTAAATCCCATTTTATTAAAGGTTTTTTCGATGCTTGCAGTATTGTCGTGCGACAAAATAACATCGGGTTTGGCAAAAACAATACTACCAACAGGTGCATCGAAAATTTTCTCTACAAAGGTTCTTCCTGGCATTTGTTTGTCTATAATAATGTTATCAATAAAATTTTATAAAGCTCTTACACAACCTTACCTCTATAAGCAGAGGAATATAGGTTGCACAACTATTAATATAACCGAAACATTTCATTAGTGTTAGAGATAAAGTAAATCTCCTTTTTTATAAATTGACATTTGTACATCTGAGAAACCATTAATTTTTGTCTCTTTATTATTCGCCAGATTAACAACCAGTCCTTGTTTCAGGTCAATTCTAATCCAACAGGATTCTTTCAGTTCCAAAGCATCAAAATTCTCATATGTCAACACAGGAAATCCGGCATTAATTGCATTTCTTTCATAGATTGAGCCGAATGACTTTGCAATTAATGCCTGAACACCAAGTGCCTTAAAACAATCAACAGCCTGCTGACGTGAACTGCCGGCTCCAAAATTTTTTCCGGTAATAACAATATCACCTGCTTTGGCTTTGGTTGAAAAATCTTCCCAGCCCTGAAGGTTTCCAAATGTAAATTTTCCCATTTCTCCTATGTCTGTAATAGCCAGATACTGATTATGGTAAATCATATCTGTATCTATATTATCCTCATTTATTAACCATACCCTGCCTTCGAGAATAGTATTTTTGTTTTCTTTCCGGCGATTTATTTGAGATATATTATGAACAGAGGATCTGACCTTTGGTGTAGGCTGAAATTGTTCCGGAATATCTTCAGGTGTTGTGATATAACCAGCAATAGCAGATGCAGCAACAATATCTGGTGAAGCCAGGTAAACATCACCCTTACCCTGCTTACCTCTAAAATTGCGGTTTCCGGTACTAATTGTAACTTCACCCGGACCATTCTGACCAACCTGTCCTGATGCACAACCGGCACAACCGGCATTACTTACAAGGGCTCCTGCTTCTTTAAATGTTTTAATGATACCTTCTGCAAGACATTGGTTCCAAACCTCATCGGTTGAAGGAACTATTTTTAAAACTACTTCAGGAGCTACTTTCCTGCCAATTAAAATTTTAGCAGCTGCGCGAAGGTCTTCAATCCGACCGTTTGTGCAACTACCGATAAATGCTGAATCTATTTTTGTGCCTTTAGCTCCAATAACAGATATAAGTTCTTCGGGGTGACCCGGTAATGAAATAAGATGCTCAAAATTATGTAGATGCAATTCATAGGTATTCGTGTATTTAGCATTCTCATCTGCAAAAACGGGGTTGATTTTCTTACCTGTATGCTTTTCAAGTTTGTTGGCAAATTCCTTATCGGGAGGAATAAATATAATAATTGCTCCCATTTCTGTTGCCATAGATGAAATGGTTATTCTTTCATCCAGACTCAGTTTATCAATCTCGTTGCCGTATATTTCAACTGAATACCCCAGTAATTTATTGGCGCCAAATTCATGCAAAAGATTCAGAACAATATCTTTCGCAGTAATATGCTGAGGCCTATTGCCCAGAAGCGTAATTTTAACCGATTCGGGCACTTTGAACCAGGTTTTACCATTTGCCCAGGCTGCAGCAATATCCCGGTCGCCCATCCCCTGTCCAAAAGCACCAATTGCGCCTAAAATATTGGCATGAGAATCGGTTGACACCAGTGTCATTCCCGGCAATGCTAATCCCTTGTCAATTGCCAAATGTGTTCCAATACCTGCATTAATATCAAATACCTTAATACCATTATCTCTTGCATAATTCCTGCATAATTGCTGATTGGTAGCATATTTCTGATCAGAGCCGGTTGGGTTACAATCGAATGTAAAAAAGGTTTTGGCCGGATTATCAATACTCAGGTTATTATCTATTAAGTTTTTAACCACATTAGCACCACCAAAATCACGAGCCAGTCGCACATCGATATTTATATCAACAATTTCGCCAGGTACTACCTGTTTTTTATTGGAATGATTGGCAAGGATCTTCTCAATTATTGTCATTTAGCTGTTATTAGAAGTATAACAATTGTTATTCAGGAATCAACCTTGATTTGAAAGGTAAAAAGGTCATAAAATCGGCATGGTGCACAATATATGCTTCCGTTGTTCTTTTCACCATATCTCCCTCACCTGCATGAGCAGCAATTATGTGGCAAACCTCTGGCGGCAGTCCGCATTCCTCAGCCAGCGACACACCAGAAAACGGATGGCGAATATATTTTCCGTACATACTTTGTACCGACTTTCCCTCGCCATTTAGTTTATATTCCAGCAGTTTACCTACATCAGCCAATATGGCCCCAGCTATCAAAACATCAAGATTTACAGGTAATTCATCCTTAAAAAACTCCTTAATTTTAAGAGCACTTTCCCGGGCAATATGAACCACAGCTCTTTTATGAGCCATAAAACTCACTTTCAAATCGGGTCCCGCCAGCAGTGTAAACGGAATATGGTTTAAATCTTCAACGGTTAAAACGCTCCTTTCCAAAGCTATTTCCCAGGTTCTGGCAGTTTTATTCCTTAAATTTTCATCCTGAATCCAGTTAAGTTCAGGCCATAAATCATATACCTCTTGTGTCATAACGTTATACAAGTTTTTGAATAATAGCATCGGTAATTTGCACTGTTGAAGCGGCTCCTTTTGTCAGTACATCTTCTCTTCCCTGCAACTTCATCATATCATAAGTTCTGGTTTTTCCTTCGGAAATAACATCTGCAACAGCCTTTCTTATTTTTTTAGCAATTGTAGGTTCATCAAGGTGATCAAGCATCATGCATGCTGATTCAATCATAGCTATTGGATTAACAATTGAAGTTTTATACCCGGCATATTTAGGAGCTGAACCATGAGTTGGCTCAAAAACAGCCACATCTTCTCCCAGATTGGCACTGCATGCAAAACCTAAACCACCAATTAAGCCGGCAAATCCATCAGAAACTATATCGCCGAACATATTTCCGGCCACTATAACGCCATAATCTTCCGGATTTTTTGTGAGCCACATCATTTGAGCATCAATGTTTGTATTCCATAACTGGATATCCGAAAATTCTTTCTGGATATCTTTGGCCATTTTATACATCATGCCTGAAGTTTCCCTGATAACATTTGGCTTCTCACAAACAGTAACCGAATTATATTTATTTTTTTTCGCATAGTTGAATGCTGCTCTGAGAATTCTTTCCGTTGCCTTTTTAGTAAAAATTCTCGTTGAAACTGATATTTCTTCTTTTGGAACATGGCCAAAGTTCTTAACAAATTTGGGATGGGTTTTAAGAGCTTCGTAAACAATTCCTTCGGGATGACTCCATTCAACTCCTCCGTACAAACCTTCGGTATTCTGTCTGAAAATCACCACATCAACTTCGGGTTCTTCAACAGAACCATTAGCTGCACGTCTGATAAAATTCAGAGGGTTTCCTTTATAAGTATGACAAGGTCTGATACATATGTCCAGATTAAAATGCTGACGCATTCCAACAATCGGACTGGAATAAATCAGCCCCTTATTTTTTAACTCATCTGCCATTTCATCCGCAGCCTCATCTTTTGGTTTCGATGTAATGGCACCAAACAAACCTGTTTTATGTTTTTCTAATAGCTTTATTGTTCTATCGGGCAAGGGATTTCCTTCTTTACACCAGAATTCCCATCCAATATCTCCCTCAATATAATCTGCTTTAAATCCGGCGGCATCGAGCACTCTTAAAGCCTGTTCAAGCACGATTCTGCCAATTCCATCGCCTGGCATAGTAACTATTGTTCTTTGTTTTGTCATATAGCTTAGCGTTTGTTTTTTTTAATCTTCGTTTTTAACCTGTTTCACAATATCTATTACCGTTCCATCAACCCATTTTATGGCTGCAACAATATTCTCTGACAGTTTGGGATTTTCGGGTTTACCACAAATTCTTTCTGCTTCAGCTTTTAATTCTTTAAGTGTTTTAAGGGGCAATGTTGAATTTTTTGTTTTCTCTATTAAATCTTTTCGTAGCGGATTGATTGCTATGCCCCGTTCGGTAACTATCACATCAATAAGTTCTCCGGGACCGCAAAGGGTAGTAACATCATCAACAATTACAGGTATTCTGTCGCGGAACAAAGGAATTGGAAGTATTACAGTTTTTGAGAAAAGGCAGTTTTGCCAACCTCCTAAACCATGTAATAAGTAGCCATCGGAATGTGTAACAACATTGGCATTAAAATTTAAATCGACTTCAGTAGCCCCAAGTATTACAACATCTACCATACCGGCGAAATTTCCTTTGCTATGGTAATTGTAACTTGTAAAAGGACTGGTCCAGACATGATTTGGATTATTTTTCATCGACTCAACACCTGCCAAATCAAAAGTCTGTCCGTCAAGAATATATTCAATGAGGCCTTCTTCAAGCATCTGAACCAGGTATTTATTGCTTCCTCCCCTGGCAAATCTTGCTTTGATGCCCTTTTTTCGCATGATTTCAGCAAAGAAAATGCTTATTGACAAAGCAGTTCCTCCGGCTCCGGCCTGAAAAGAAAAGCCATCATGAATTATGTCTGTAATCTCGCAGAATTTAGCAGTCATCTCAGCGATTAGCAAGCGATCGGGACTTTTGGTTATTTCCGTTGTTCCGGATACAATTTTTTCAGGAATACCAACCTTTTCAACTTCAACAACAAAATCGACATAATTACCCTGAATCTGCCAGGGTACACATGGAAACTGAACCAGGTTATCAGTTACAACAATTACTTTATCGGCATATTGCGAATCAGCAAGGGCAAAGCCGAGCAAACCACTAGCTGAAGAACCATTTAGTCCATTTGCATTTCCGAAAGGATCGGCACAGGCAGCACCAATTACAGCAATATCGATTTGTACTTCTCCATCCTGTATAGCCTGATAGCGACCTCCATGAGAGCGCAATACTGCTGTTTTTTTCATTTTACCTTCGCTACAGAACCTGCCCAAAGGACCATTCATGCTCCCTTCGATGTGGCTGATTGTTCCGTTTTCGAGATGCCGAATCAGGTGTTCGTGACACGGAAATGAAGCAGAAGGGAACCACCGTAAATCTTTGATTCCTAATTCATGTGCTATATCAAAAACCAGATTTGCTATCAAATCACCATTTCTGAAATGATGATGTGTTGAAATAGTCATTCCATCTCGTATTCCTGATTTTATGAGTGCCTCTTTGATATTATTAATCTGCTTATTCCCATCTGCCGGGTAAAAGATATTTGAAGGAATTTTAGGGGCAAATTTTTTTCGCTCAGGTATATGTTTGCCTACACCTTTAAATGGTATAGCTTTATCGCCGTTTATAATTTCAGGAATCATGCGTCCTGCAGCATTTTTGACGAGTTTATTCATGATTTTTCCTCCATTCTTTTTCGATCAATAGCAAGGATTCAGCCTGACTGATAGTTTTTAAGGCTCTTTTTACTACAGGAGGATCTATCATTTTTGAACCAAGTGAAACAACAGATAAATTCTGTCTTTCAGCCTTTTCGAACGCTAAAACTATTTTTTGTGCCTTTTCAATTTCTGATATATCCGGAGCAAAATATTGATGAATTATTTTAACCTGGCGAGGGTGAATACATCCCATGCCTTCGAATCCCATAGCTTTCGATTTTTGAACCGTATCGGTTAAAGCATTTATATTAGCAACATCTGAAAAAACTGAATCGATGGCTTGAATGCCGGCCGCTTTAGCTGCATTTACAACTGCACTCCTGGCAAAAAAGGATTCTGTACCGGCTTCGGTTCGTTGCACGCCCAAATCGGCCGTATAATCTTCGAGCCCAATGGCAATTGCCACAACATTTTTTGAAGCTTTAGCTATTTCAAAAGCATTTATTACTCCCAGACTACTCTCAACAATGGGCATTAACAGTATCTGATGATTATTACACTGTGAAATCTCCTTTATCTCTTCATCAACCTGAATTATCTGATCAGAATTTTCACATTTGGGAATCAGAACCAATTGAACCTGATGCGGAATAATAAATTTCAAATCTTCGAGTCCCATAGGCAATTGATTAATTCTAACCATGCGCTCCGCACTGCCAAAATCAAGGCCCCGTAAAGCATTTCTTACTAAATAACGGGCTTCCTGTTTCTTTTCGGGAGCTACTGAATCTTCCAGGTCAAGAATTATCCCATCTGCTCCGTAAATACCTGCATTAATCATGAGTTTAGGATTATTACCAGGTAAATAAAGTCTTGATCTCCGAATTTTGTCGGTTGTAGAAAAACTGTAATTATCGTTGTAAAAAGGAAGAAGAAATTCTTTAGAAGTATTCACCTGTTGCTTAATTGCATGCTCCAAACGAGCTGCAATAACGAATGGCAAAGCTCCCTGATCGTCTATTTCCAGAAAAGCATTCTCTATATCAAAATGAGCAAGTATTATGGAACATAAGTCGTTAATTGATTTACCAAACAATGATTTGACTTTACTTTTAATATTGATTTTAATACCACCCGTTTTGTGAATGGTTAATGCGATGTGACAGTCAGAGCGAACTGTATCACCCCTGTTTCCAGAAGTTGTTATCATGGCCGAAACTTGTTTAATCCCCGACCAAACCCATTAAGCTTCAAATCGTTGTAAGGGGATATATTGTTCGAAAAAAGGTATCAAATTAAAAAATGTAAAGGGATGATAGTTATCAGTTTATGAGGAAAATCAGATATTTAGCAAAAAAAAATTAGACATGGTGGTAATACAGGCTATGAAAGAAAGGAAGGGAAAAGTAGTGCATGCTGGAATATTCTAACCTCATCAGAACAAACTATAAATTGCTTTTAAAATCAAAATTTACTTTGGTCTGAAGATTTGCAATTTCATTAAAAATCTTCTTTAGTGTAGATATTTCTATTTGTGTAAGATCTTTAACAACAACCTCATTACCCGGAAATTGGTTGCTCATAATACTTTTGGCTTGAAACCTGAAACGCAGGTGCATTAAATAGTTGTAAGAAAGCATTAATTCATCATACATGATTTTGGTTATTATCTCTGCTTTATACAGCTTTCTTATTCTGTTCGGAGTATTTGTTTCTGATAAGCCATTATGCAAGGAATACAACCTGGTAAAGCAAATGATGGGTAAAAGAATTTTCTTAACGTTAATAACAGATTGATCATGAGAAGTGTCTCTGCCAATAATGTTTCCGAACAGATTTGTTGGTGATTTATATTTCAACACTGGTAGTGCCAGGTTATAAAAAAAAACCGCTTGATGCTTCACCGTTGCATTAACATAATCCCGGAGTTCATTTACAATAGATTCCGAGCCATAAACACACCTGAAATCGAAAAAAATACTGGCGTCTAAAATACTCTGAGGCTCACTATTACTAATCCAGTCAGAAAAATATTCTTTCCAGACAGAAAGTGTTTGAGTCCATTTTGGATTCTGCGCCATTATTTCACCCGAACAAAATCTATAACCAACTATGTTTAAATCGGAACAAACCCTGTTTCCTAATTTTCTGAAGTAAGCTAAGTGTTCTTCCCTTTGTCCAAAATCATCAATAATAATCGCATTATCCTGATCAGTAGAAAGAGTTTGCTCCTTACGGCCTTCGCTACCCAATGCAATAAATGCAAATTCACACGGAGGCTTTCCTAAATCTTCCAGCGCCAGCTCTATTATTTTTACAGTAAAAGAGTCAGTTAATGAGCTGATAATTCTTGTAATATTCTCAGTCTTATCACTGCTTTCAACAAGAGCATTAATTAAAACCGGGACCTTTTCATTTATTTTCGATAATTGGCTCACATCAGTTGCCAATTCAATTTCTTTAATAAGGAAACTAACCGCATTCTGTTGTATACTAAAGATATCCTCGCAACTAATAGCACCAATAATTTCGCCAACATCGTTTTTAATGCCCAAATGAGATATATTTTTGTTTTTGAATAGTAAAACAGCTTCGTATAATAAGGCATTTTCGGAGAAACAAACCACCGGGGCAGTCATTATTTCATATGCCGGCTTTTCAAAACTTAAATTTTGAGCAACAACCCGCTTCTTTATATCGCTATCGTTAACAACGCCAACGATTTTGTCATTTCGGGTAATAAAAACTGCTTTACTGTTTTTTGCTGTCATTAGCTTTGCTAGCTCAAGAACAGTTGTGCTTTCATTACTTTTTACCAGCTTCTTAACAAAGTGTTTAATAGGCTGATTCATAAGCAATAGTGAGGTTTGCAATTCGTGCGAGAGATGCTCCGATTCTATCTCCAATTGTTCTTTAGCGCTTATTTCTTTTGTTATAATAATATAACCTTCGGCATTAGCATACTTAACCTTCGAAATAGAAATTATTACATCCTTTTCACTTTTATCTTTACAGTTAATTTTAGTTTCAATGCTTAATGATTTCTTAGGATCATCAATTCGTGTAATAAGCTCTGTCCAGCCAACCTGAAAAAGACTGTTAAGGCTTTGCTGTTTTAATTCAGAATTATCAAAACCTGAAAGACCGGAGAATTTCAAATTTGAAAAAACAATCTCATTTTCGAGTATCATGAGTGTTCCCTCGGTGGAGGCTTCAACAAGCGATTTATATTTCTCTTTAGATAACAGTAATTCAGAAGATGCCTTTCTTCGTCGGTTTTCAATGGCCAGGCTTTGGCGAACTACAAAAAGCAAAATAACAGAAACCAATAAACTTATGAAAATTGATATGCTGTACAGACGCCTTTTTAACTGGGCTATCTCATACTTTACATCTTCCAGGTAAATACCTGTACCAATAATCCAGTGCCAGGGAACAAATTCCTTAACAAAAGATAGTTTAGGAACTATTTGTGTTGAGTCATCCTTCCATTGCCACATGTAATCAATAAACCCCTCTCCCTTCTGCTCAACAAGTTTAGTAGCTTCTACGAATAATTTCTTTCCGTTTGCATCTTCATAATTACTTAAATCAGTATTCACCAACTCCAAACGGTAAGGATGCATTATCATTGTCGGATGACTATCTATAATCCAGAAATAGTCTTTTAGTTCATGACCATAACGAATCTCGGATATGCGCAAGGCCGCAATATTTTGAGCTTCAGACTGGCTAAGATTTGAGTCGGTAAATTCCTGGTTGTATTCCTCAAGCAAACTCCAGGCCGTATTGGTAAGTTCGCTTATCATCTCCTTCTTTTTATCGAGAATAGCTTTTTCGAAGTGAGGAATTAAAATTATATGAGTTAATAATATGAACAATACTATTGCCAGTATGGAGGGAAATACAATTACCAAAAAGAATCTATTTGATCCTCTGTCCGACATATAATTTTCTTTTAGAAGTTCAACTAAAATACAGTAATTATCTGATAATCGGTTAAAATCTGACTGCCTTTATTTTGTATTCTTCTGTATCAAAAATACTAAAACCACTACGTTTATTGTTACAGGTAATTGGAGGCAAGCCAAAGCAAAAACTATTTTGATTTAGTACCTTACTTGTATACTTATAATATTTCAGGCTTTTACCGGTGGAAATAAAAAAGCCGTTAACATGCGAATGACCTGTAAAACTGAGAACACAGCCTTTTTCCTTCATAAACACAAAATGTTTCCTGAATTCATCGGCGTATGTATAAAACTCTCTTTTTAAACCCAAAATATTGGGATATATGTAGTGTGTTAAGAGAATATTAACTCCTCCCATATTACAAATTATATATTCGGGCAATGACTTAAGATATTCTATATCTTCCAGTTTATACAAGGGATTTAAATCATATTCTTCATGCATCCATAGCTTATCACCTGCTAATGAATACCTGTCATGATAATCAAGCTGATACCAGTTTTCCGGGAAATTAAAGAAATTGCAATTTTTGGGAATAATTTGGGCTGCATGAATGTCATGGTTTCCTATAATAACATATTTGCAATTTTCCCTGATTAGTCTGAGACATTCATGTGCATTTCTGGTTCGCAGGTATTTATAATTTGGAGCGCTAAAACCCGAAATATCTCCCAAACAAACGACTTCATTTACAGATAGTTTATCTATTATTCTGAATGCATTCTTCAAGCTAATGATATCCTCGTGTATATCTGTGATGAATGCTATTTTCATAATATGCTGATAAAAAATAAAATTCCTTCCGAAAAAATCGGAAGGAATTAACAAATGCTAATCAATACTAAAATGAATATATTGTACTCAATAAAAAGCGTGTATTTGAAACTTGATGCGTAGTTGAAGCAATATAGTTAACATCATAATCAGCGCCATAAACTGCTGATGTATACTCGATCTCGAAAGCTATCTTCGTTTTGTTTGAAATGAAAATAATCCTGGGTGAAATTCGTAATAATGATTCAATACCGGGACTGGTACCAGTTTGTGTTCCAAGACCATAAATACTGTTACCGGCATTTGACATTGCTTCTTTCGTTCCATTGTTTTTTAAAACCCCGGCAAATAAGCCTGCCTGAATCTTCTTGCCATTGGTGTGAATTTCTCCCCAGATGGTTTTATTTTTTATCGGAGTATAAGATTGCTCTCTGGTAATAGGGTCAACAACATCTTTCACAGCAAAACCACTGATTGATAGAACATCAGCAATATTTTCGCCATAGCGGTATTGCAGTTTTATTGTTACCGGTTTCAGTACAAGCTTAGTAAATACTATTGCTGTTAATCCTGAAACTTTTTCATCGACCTTGTACTTCTCTGTAACTGCTTTTACAGGCCATACCAAACCATTTTGGTCAACAGTATCATAAGCAGCAGTTATTTCAATTTGGCTGTAAATTCTGGGTACGATAGTTTTATAGGCTATTCCGGCACCTGCAAGGAAACTTGCACCAGCTGCTTCGTTCTTCAATTCATACTGAACCTGGAAATGTAAATCCGGTAAAACAGCATTTCGCAAATATTCTGAACTTATACCGTTAGCTCCCCTTGATGTATAATCGCGCTGACCGAGGATTGCCCCCATTACTTTAATTCCTCCGAGAGTTTGTGTTACCCTTATTTGAGGGTTCCGCGCAAAAGACTGCAAAGGGGTTCCCGTATTAAAAGATACTGTCCCAGGAAAGCACCCGGTAACAAATAAAGGATTCCAGGTTTGTCCAGTAATTAATTCGGTATTGCTCCAATTCAGCTTAAGAAAAGCATGTCTCATTCTGAACAGGTTAATATTATCGTTAGCCTGAGCAAAGAAATCGCCTTCAATAACTCCTGAAGTTTTGGCACCAAAAGCATCAGGACCGGTAATTTTACCAGACAGACGTGATTGAATGGACAAAAAATTGAAATTTGGTGTAGCATTAATATCAGAACCTAAGGCATCTATATTCTCAGGTGTCGGCCATAAAAGGAAATGGCCTTCACGGGCATTTACGGTTTGCCTGCTGTCATAGAAAAAATCGTTTTTTACAAAACCGGAAAATTCTATTCCAAACTTCTTTTCTTCATCCTGTGCATAAGAAATAGAACCAAATAACAGACATAGGATAACAATATTTAGTATAGTTTTTTTCATGATATCTTAGTTTTATTTTCAATTTAACTAATTTTTTTCAGGTGGAAATAATTTTTGCAATAAAGTTCTCTTTTTTAGCGGCCTTCCAAGCAAAATATTCAGGTTATTCTCCGCTGTCAGATTATCTTCCCAAAATTCCAACGCTTTAATGTACATACCGGCAGCTTTCTCATATTCCTCCCTATGTCGGTAAACAATTCCCAGGTTAGTATAGCTCACCGATAATCTTCTTCCCGATTCCAGCTGAGCTTCCTCAATTTCTTTCACCCGGTTCTCCAGGAAATTAATAATTTGTTTCTTATTATCAGTCTGAATACCTTCAGTGAACTCTTCTTTAATGCCTTGTTCAATTTCCCCGGAAGATAAATTTTCGAATCTTTTTAACCAATTCGTATAAATATCTATACTGGTTAAAGATTCTTTTTCTGCTAACTCAATCAGAGAATCTTTTGCCAAAGAATCAATTTGGGAAGAAAAAAGTGCCATGGTTAGAAAAGCAGCCGCCCTGTTATTATATAAAACTCCAATTTCAAAAGAATTTTTGTATGCAGGTATGCCTTTGTAGATTTCTTCAATGGTATCCATCAGAAAAATTACAGAATCTAGATAGTTAGCTTCGGCATAATGGTTGTAAAGCTCATACATTTTCCTTGCCTTAACAACTCTTGGATCAACTGAAGCATTGATTTTCTTATAATGAAAGTGGGCAAAAACAAGGCTGAAAAAAACAAGAGTAATCATAAGCAGTATGAGTACTCTTGTTTTTTGATTCTGTAATACATTCATTAAGAATGGACTTTTTCAATTAAGAATTTACGTATTTCAAGAGGTGTTTCTTTGGTTAACTTTGAAACAATAATATGCACTATTATTGATAGCGGTGCTCCAATCCAGGCAAAGTACCAGGCTTCGAGCCAGTAACTAATAAAATTGTGGAATGGAAGTGTCACGCCCTCTTTACCGGCAATAAAATAAGCAATAGCAATAAGAGAAACTAATCCACCGGTAATTAATCCGGCAGCTGCGCCTGTTTTATTAGACCCACTCCACCAAATACCCAATAAAAACAATGGAAATATAGTACAACCGGCAAGTGAGAATGCTACTGCAACAAGCTGACCAATAAGAGCCCAATCTTTAAGTGCCAGTAATGTTACGATTACAGCCATAAGAATAGTACCTAATCTTGCGGCTATCAGCTGACTTTTAGGTCTTGCGTTTGGATTAATTACTTTCACGTATAAATCGTGAGCAAACGCAGAAGATCCGGCAACCAATAAACCCGAAACTGTTGAAAATGCAGCTGATACTCCTCCGGCTGCAAGCAGTCCAACAATGAGCGGATTAACATTACCAAGCTGGGCAGTGTATACAACTATAGCGTCTTTGGCCAATTTTCCTACTTCCTGGTTAGCCGACAATATTTTACCAAATGCAGCATAAGCCGGAGCACTCCAATATAAAATACAAATGAAGAATAAACCCCAAACTACTGACCAACGGGCATCCCTGGCTTTAGGCACAACATAAAAACGCTGAATTACATGAGGAAGTCCTGCGGTTCCTACCATTAAAGAAAAGGCAATAGCTATCCATTGAAAGAAAGATTTACCGGTAGCCGGATCCCATGGCATGGCATATTCCGGTGAAGGAACAATTGCATATGCATGACCAAAAGCATTAGTTAATGCTTCTTTGGCATCGAGAGGTATTCCGTTAACAACATCTGAAACAACAGAACCATAACCTATCTGGGGCAACAACCAGAAATATTTAAACTTATACGTTAAAATAAATAAAGGTAAAAGGAATGAAACTATAATAATTACATATTGTATCTGCATGTTTTTGGTAACTCCTAACATACCTGAAATAAGCGTATATGCTAATACAACCGAACCTCCAATAATAACTGCCAGGGTATAATCCAGACCTAAGATCCATTTAAACATGAGTCCAATACCTCCAAACTGACCAACGCAATACGAAATGGATATTAAAATGGCAATAACAGCTCCAACGGCTCTCATTGATTGTGAATAATAGCGGTCTCCGATAAAATCAGCAGCTGTATATTTTCCGTATTTACGAATCTGTCCGGCCATAAGAATTAAAAGAAGTACATATCCTCCTGTCCAGCCCACAACATAGGACAAACCATGATATCCGGAACCATACATAAGAGCAGCCATGCCGAGAAATGATGCTGCACTCATCCAGTTCGATGCAATAGCCATTCCTGAACCCACTTTAGAGATTCCCCTTCCAGCGGCATAATAGTCGTTTGTATCTTTAGCCCTGAAAAGAATACCTACTAAAACAAATAAAGTAAGTATCGTAATAAGAATTATCGCAGGACCTGGTTGAAAGTTACCTTCAAGCTTGGTAGCAGCTGTTGCAGCATGTGAAAATACGGGCAAACAAAGCATTATAATGGGTAAAAATATCTTTTTCATAATATTCTTGATTTGGATTTGAATGAATTAGTCAGCAATGTTGAATTTTGCATTTAAATTATCGGTTCGTACGCAATAAATCCAGCACAATCCAACAAATAAAATGAGAAGAAAAACTGCTGTATAGAAATAATGAAACGGAAAACCAAGAATAACGGTATCTGTGAGTACTGATTGATTATGAACCAGGTATTTCTCCATTACTTTTGGCAGGTTTGAATATGTCTCTGCAGATAATTCCTTGCATTGCACACTATTTAATTCCAAAGGAAGGATTGTTGTTCTAACATCATTTCTATCTAATCCGATAACTTTACTAAGAGCTTCAGAAAGCGTATTTTTCATATCAATGTATTTCTTATCATTGATATTTTCAATTTCCTCTTTGTACTTTTCAAAACCAGCTATTTTAGTTAAATAGGCTTCCTGAACCGAATCAGTTATTAACTGAAAAACAGACCAATTAAAGGCATTATCTAAAACAGGTTTATCTTCTGGTGCAATAGCAATTTTGCCTAAAACTGAAAGGCTAACCTTGCTAAGTTCCTGAAGATTGGCCTGTGTTGCTTCTCCTTTTAAAATTTCTGGCCATACTTGTTCAAATGTTGAGTAGGCAGGCTCGGGAGTTGGTTTTTCAAGTATCCTTAATAAAAACTGAAAACCAAAGATAGATACTGCCCAGATTAATGCCAGCCAGACAGCCATATTCCTGTTTGCCTTAGCCTGGGGTGTTGTTGGTTTAAAAAAACTGATGTGGTAATCATTGGGGGAGTCGTTCATAATAAATTGTTTTAAGTAGGTTAGGTTTTACAGCAATAAATATAAACTAAAATTGAATAAAAGCTAATCACACAATAACAAAAAAATCAAATACAGATATTTATCAAAAACATAAATATTTTCGAAAAAAAGCTCCTTGCTTTGAAAAAAGGCAGGCTTGTTGTAACTTTTACCGCGTAAATTACGCCAATACATAAAACAAAATATCAGACCATTTATGAAACTTGAAATTGCCAACCTAAACAAAACCTACTCAAACGGAGTACAAGCACTTAAAGATGTAACACTAACAATTCCGAACGGACTTTTTGGGTTGCTTGGACCAAACGGAGCAGGTAAGTCAACTCTTATGCGCACCATTGCTACTCTGCAAAGTGCCGATAACGGAGAAATAATGCTTGATGAAAGGGTAAATGTTTTAGAAGACAAACACACAGTCAGAAAATATCTGGGTTATCTTCCGCAGGAATTTGGGGTATATAAAAATGTTTCTGCAGAAGCCATGCTTAATCAAATTGCCATTCTTAAAGGTATTATCGATAAAAAATCGAGAGAAGAATTGGTGCAATCCTTGTTGGTACAAACCAACCTTTATGAGGATAGAAAGAAAAAATTAGGTGGCTTTTCAGGTGGTATGAAACAACGCTTTGGTGTTGCCCAGGCATTAATTGGAAACCCGAAAATTATAATTGTTGATGAACCAACAGCCGGACTTGATCCTGCTGAAAGAAAACGTTTTCTGAATCTGCTGAGTGAAATCGGCGAAAACAAGGTAATAATTCTTTCTACACATATTGTTGATGACGTAAAAGACATCTGCTCTAATATGGCCATTATTAACAGAGGCGAAGTTAAATATCAGGGTAAACCGGTAGAAGCCATTGAACAAATAAAAGGTAAAATCTGGAGAAAACAGGTTACAAAAGCAGAAGAAGAAGCCTGGGTTGAAAAACTAAATGTAGTTTCTTCAAAAATATCTGATGGAATCGTTGACCTGCATATCTGGAGCGAAGAACCAATGGATGGATTTGAAAGTATATTGCCCGATCTTGAAGATGTGTACTTTGCAGTAATAAATAACTACCTGAATTAATTCGTCCAATCAATAATCCTTAAAAAGCTGAACAATGTTACTTCAAATTATACTGTTTGAAATTAAATACAGGTTAAACAGGCCTGCAACATATATATATTTTGCCATTTTATTTGGTTTTAGTTTCCTGATTATTACCCTACCCGATTCTACAGTAAGCGAGGCTGGCGAGCAACTTCATAAGAACTCACCCTATGTTATCAGTCAACTGGTTGGCAGCTTCGTTTTGTTTGGATCTATAATACTGGCTGGAATTATGGGAGTGCCCGTTTACCGGGAATATGACCATAATTTTAATGAAATTATTTTCACCTTACCCGTTAAAAAATGGGAATACTTAAGCGGTAAATTCATTGGCTCTTATCTTATTGCTGTTTTTGTGCATTTGGGAATCATTCTAGGTTTAATGATTGGTACATTCATGCCCTGGCTCGATGATACTGACTTAGGTCCTTTTATGCTGTCGGCTTATTTAACACCCTTGTTTACTTTTTTGTTGCCAAACCTTTTTATACTGGGGTCTATTTTCTTCACGGTGGGAACACTTTCACGTTCTCAATTGGCAATTTATGCGCAAGGCCTTATTCTTATGGTTCTATATTTCGTTCTAAGCACTTTAATGAATGATGTGGATACTAATCCTGTAAACTCAATATTTGAGCCTTTTGGTTCGGTAGCTGCAAGTTTTGAAACCAAGTACTGGACAACCTATGAGAAAAATAACCTCATGCTGCCATTTTCAGGCTATATTCTTATTAACAGAGCAATTTGGACAGCCTTTGGTATCCTGGTTGGAATATTTTGTTACCTTTTATTTACACCTATGCCAGACAGAAAGCTTTTTGGCAGAAAAAAAACCTTAACGCAAATGCCAGATCAATTACCTGGTAAACGCGGATTATCAATTCCGGCTTTTGAGGGAGATTTTTCAATTCAAGCACAGCTCTACCAATTATGGTATTTTTCAAAATTCTATTTCAATAAAGTTATAAAAGCAATACCCTTCTGGATTATGCTGGCATGTGGTATTGGTCTTCTTTTGCTGGGTCAGTTTGGCATGTCGATGCTGGGAGCAAAATCACTTCCCGTAACCTATATGTTGCTGGATTTTCTGCAGACTTATTTTATTATTTTTGTAGTTATAATAATAGCTTTATACTCCGGAGAGCTCATTTGGAAAGACGTAGATGTTAAAATTGCTCCTGTAATCGACAGTTCACCTGTTTCTGATAAAGTCCTGGTAATTTCCAAGTTTTTCGCGATGATTCTAGTCGAACTACTTATAATTGGTTTTATAATTCTTACCGGAATTGGCGTTCAGATTTCACAAGGATTTTACCATTTTCAGGTCGATGTATACCTGAAGGTATTATTTCTACAAACCTTTACCTACATGGTTGTTCTTACATTCCTGGTATTCCTTATTCACACACTTATAAATAATAAATACCTCGGACATACACTCGTAGTTGTCTTCTTTGTTCTTCAAATATTCTCGGGGCAACTGGGAATTGAACATATTTTAACCCAGTACGGCAACTCCATTGAGAAATCTTACTCCGATATGAATGGGTTCAGCAATTTTGTGTTTCCAACATTAATTGTCTATTTCTATTGGTCACTACTTGGAATTATCTTCCTCTTATTTAGCATTCTATTTATTAAGCGGGGAAATATTGATACTGCAAAAGAGAGAATAAAAAACATGCAAATTTCTTTACGAAACAGCAATTTTAAATGGATTATACCTGCACTATTACTGGCTTTTGTTCTAACGGGAGCATTCATATATTATAACACCAACGTGCTCAATACTTTTAGAAATAAAAAGTCAGATCGAAATTATAAAGCTGAATATGAACTCACTTACAGCAGATACATCAATTATCCAAATCCAAGAATAACCGACGTAAAAATAGAAGCTGATTTATACCCGAAAAAAACTCGTGTTGAAATGAGAGGGCAGTTTAAACTGGTCAATAAAAACGATGTTAATATTGACACTTTCCATATTCAAACAAGCCCCTGGATTACCGTAAATAATCTTTCATTCAGTATCCCTGTAGAAATGATTGATAGTTCAAAAGATTATGGGTATTATATGTACAAGACCAAATCGCCGGTTCTGCCCGGTGATTCATTAAGCATGAATTTCAACTTTCTATACCAGGAAAAAGGCTTTAACCACTGGGGACATTCAACACAACTGGTTCATAACGGAACATTCTTACACGATGAATTTGTACCGCATTTCGGATACAGTGAATCGCAGGAACTTAAGGATAAAAAAGAACGTAAAAAAGCAGGCTTGCCCGAGAAAGAATATGAATCACCCGAAATAACAGATACTGCAGAACTTGCCAATGTTTATATAAGCGAAAATGCCGACCGAATCAACTACGAGTGTATTCTAAGTACCGATTTGGACCAGACTGCAATTACATGTGGAACACTGGTAAATGAATGGACAGAGAATGACAGGCGTTTTTTTAAATATAAAATGCACGATAAGATGTGGAACTTTTATCCCTTCTTAAGTGCCAAATATGAAATTTTGAAAGAGGAATACAATGGAGTTGAAATAGCTATATATTACCATAAAACGCACGATTATAATATCGATAAAATGGTTAAGGCTGTTAAAATGACAATTGACTACTGCAACACAAACTTTTTCCCTTATCAACACGATGCTATCAGGATAGTGGAATTTCCTCGTTATCAAAATTATGCTCAGTCGTTTGCAGGAACAATACCATTCTCGGAAGGAGTTGGTTTTATTGCCCAGGTTGATAAGAAAAATGAGATTGATTTGCCGTTTTATGTAACTGCACACGAAGTTGCCCATCAGTGGTGGGGACACCAGATTTGTGCTGCTGGTGTTCAGGGAATGACTTTACCAATCGAATCACTTGCCGAGTACACCGCCATGATGGTCTTAAAGGAAGAATATGGGGACAAAAATGCCGACAAATTTCAAAAATATCAATTAGACCGGTACATGTTACTTAGGGCTACAGAAAGGAAAAAAGAACCACCCTTATATCTGGTAGACAATCAGCAATACCTAAGCTACCAAAAAGGCTGCCTGGCATTTAATGCAATCCGAAACTATATTGGTGAGGATTCTTTGAACCTTGCTCTTTCTAAATTTGTAAAGAAATATTATTATCAGGATGCTCCCTACCCTACTTCGCTTGATTTAATTGGTTTTGTTGAAGATATGGTTCCCGATTCACTACAGTACCTGATTAACGATTGGTTCATGAATATTACGCTATACAGCAATCGAACCGATTCGGTATTCTATTCTGAAACCGATAATGGAAAATACCTGGTTGATGTTTACACAACCTCAATAAAGTACCAGGCAGATAGTCTCGGAAAACAGGACGCTCTTGAACTTAACGATTGGATAGATTTAGGTATTTACACAAAGACAGAAGGAAAAGAGGATTCCCTGATTTATCTGAAAAAAGTATTGCTGAATGGGAAAAACAACAAGTTCTCGGTTGAGGTTAACTCCAAACCTGTTAAAGCCGGTATTGACCCCTTATTTCTGCAAATCGACAGAAATATGTATGACAATACCAAAGAGGTGAAGAAAAGCGAATCTTAATAAGATTTGTTAAGAGCTTAGAAACTATTATCACGCTAAGATTGCAAAGAACCAGTTATGTAAAACAATACGTTACAAATGTTGCAAAAACACTGGCGATCTTTGCGTGGAACTTTCTTATTGATCGGCTTTTATTTTATGATATTTCATCTTCAAAACGTTTCACCATATAAGCAACAAGCTTGTATGAAATGAAAATAAGAAGAGGCCAGGATAAAAACCATAATATTGATTCGGTATACATAATATAGAAATTTACAGTTTAACAATTAATAAACATGGTTTTCATGCGAGTCCAGCTCTTGTTTAGTCATTGGCTTTTTATTCATAGCACGCCAAAAGTAAACAATATATCCTAATACAAATGGAACCATAATGGACACAATTGCCATAGCCTTAAGGGTAAAATGGCTGGAGGATGCATTAATAATGGTTAAAGAACTGTTTATATCGGCCTGCGAAGGATAAAATGCTGTATTATTAAATCCTGCGATTAAAAATAATGCCACTACTGTAATTACAGTTCCAAATCCAGTGTAAAATACAGCACGATTGGCCTTGCCTAAAAACAGAGCTTTTGCCAGTCCAAATAGAACAAGCACAACTCCGGCAAGAAAACTCAAACCTACCAAAGGCATTTGAATAAGATTGTGCAGGTATTTAAAAGGTTCCATAAATACCTCACGGGTATCTGGGTTCACCGCAAATCCTTCCCGAACCATTAACCATATAACAAAAGTGAGAAAAGTTATAAGGAAGCCTATTGTATTTGGCCAAAGAGCTTTCTTTGCTCTGTAAATCAGATTATCGTCATCTATTGAATTAAGAAAATACAATAGAGCATTTACCCTGGCAAGAAAGAATACAGCCAAGCCTAATGATAAATTATGAATATTAAGAGCTGCTTCAAGTCCTCTATAAGGAGTTTTCCATTCAACACTGCGAGCAGGCGATATTTCGAACATAGCACCCGTAAACAAGGTAGCAACCGCTGTTCCCAGTAAAATCGTTCCTAACGCACCATTCAGGAACAAAAATACTTCGAAGGTTTTTTGTCCCAGAAAATTATTTGGCCTTGTTCTGAATTCATAAGACACCGCCTGAATTACAAAGGCAAAAAGTATAAGAATCCAAACCCAGTAAGCTCCACCAAAGCTGGTTGAATAAAACAAGGGGAAAGAAGCAAAAAACGCTCCCCCGAAAGTTACCAGGGTGGTAAACGTAAACTCCCATTTTCTTCCAAGCGTGTTTACTATGAGAGTTTTTTCCTTTTCATCTTTGGTCAGGCTAAAGATAAAAGTCTGACCTCCTTGTACAAACAAAAGAAAAACCAGGAGGCCACCAAGCAGGGCATCAATAAAAAACCAATAATGTTGCAGTATTATATAATTTTCAGGATTGTTCATTGTTTAAAGTTTTTAGATTAATGATCGGATGGCCCTTTTTTAATCTGGGTAAACATTATCTTCAATTCAGCAATTAGCAGAGCTGTAAATGTGATACTAAATAATAAAAAGGTAACTTTTACCGATGATGCACTAATTTTAGTTACCGCCGTAAGTGTTGGCATTAGATCCTGAATAACCCAGGGTTGCCTGCCTACTTCGGCCACAATCCAACCGGCCTGTGAAGCCAGGTAAGCCAGTGGTATTGAAATTATACCAATAATGTATAACCATTTTTTATTCTGTAGTTTTTGCGTTAAAACAAAGTATAAGTAAACTACAAAAATCAGCAGAAAAAGCATCCCAAGTAAAACCATTGTATGGAAGGCATAAAAAGTAAGGGGAATATTAGGTATCAGTTTCAAAACATTCGTATTCTTTACTACCTCAGGATCTTCATCATAATATGCTCCGTATCCGAAATACTTAAAATAATCATTCAGAAATACCGGATCCTGGAATTTTGAATACAAGTCAACAAACTTTACCGAATTTTTATCTTTAACTTCAAGTAATTCTTTGAGTACCTGCTGGGCATGGTACCCTCGTTCAATCTTCTCCTGGAACGACATAATGTTATATTCCGGATTTCCATGAACAAGATCCTTCACCCCTGGTACAAAAGTTTTAAAATCGCCATGAATCATGTAAGAAAGAAATCCTTTGAAGGGAACCTCCATTTTCAGAATAAATTTATCCTCGTTATTGAGTATTTCTTCATCATTGAATTTTGTTAAAATACCAAATGCCAACAGAGGTGCCTGCTCTGTACCTTCAAATAAACCTTCCATTGCGGCCAGCTTCATTGGCTGGGTATGTGCAACAGCTTTTGCACTGAAGTCGCCACTTCCAATCAGGTATAATGAGGAGATTATTCCAAAAATACTGGCGACAAGGATACTTTTCTTTGCCAGATTTATTTCACGCTTTTTAAGTAAAAACCAAGAACTTATACCAATAACAAACAATGCTGCAAGTACAAAGCCAGATGAGGTTGTATGAGTAAATTTGCTGGCTGCCGATGGTGAAAACAAAACTTCCCAGAAATTAAGCATTTCATTTCGGGCTGTTTCAGGATTAAACCACATACCCACCGGATTTTGCATCCAGCCATTTGCAACAAGAATCCAAAGTGCCGATAAGTTTGCTCCAATGGCTGTAAGCCAAGTTGCTGTAAGGTGAACTTTCTTGCTTACCTTCGTCCATCCAAAAAACATAATTGCAATAAAAGTAGACTCCATAAAGAAAGCCATAATACCTTCGATGGCAAGCGGAGCACCAAAAATATCGCCAACAAACCAGGAATAATTCGACCAGTTTGTTCCAAACTCAAATTCCAGAATTATGCCGGTTGCTACTCCAATAGCAAAGTTTATTCCGAATAAGGTCATCCAGAACTTTGTTATACGTTTCCATTCCTCATTGCCCGTACGAACATAAATGGTTTCCATAAAGGCAATGATAAAACTGATTCCGAGAGTTAGGGGTACAAACAACCAGTGGTAGATTGCCGTAAGTGCAAATTGGGCTCTTGACCAGTTTACCAGTGATAAATCAATTTGTTCAAACATCTGCTGATAGAGTTTATTTTGTTAATTCTTCAATAACATGTCGGCTCCGCTCTTTGTCGGTGCTAAAATTGGATTCCAGGTATTTTTCAAAGAAAAAGATACGAAAAATCGCGAACATGATAAAAAGCTTGACTAAAATAATCAACCACAAGGTTTTTCCAATGGTCATGCTTTTAAAACCATTTAAATAGAATAAAAAAACTTTTTTTATCGTATTCATCTTTTGAAAAAATATTACTGACTAACATATAGCATTTTTAATTGTTCAATTTACAAAACAATTTAATACCATGCTTAACAGTACCCGTGACATACTTTTAACTTATGCCATTAAGCATTCAAAAAGTTCATCTACATCCTCAACCAGAAAATCAGGACTTAGCTTTGCCAAATCCTCCATGCTGTGAAATCCATATCCAACAGCAACACTAGTTATCAGCGATGCCCGGGCTCCTTCAATATCGTATGAAGTATCGCCAACCATTGCCGTATCTTCTTTTACCAGTTGGTATTTCTCAATTAAAATATCTATTAAGGTCGATTTGTCGTGATTTCCGCTATAACCTGCGCCTTGTAAATCAGTAATATAGCGATCCATTTCAAAATGTTTAATTATTTCCCACGAAAATTTTTCGTATTTCGAAGTAGCTACAAATAGCTTTTTACCATTTATAGATAATTCTGCAAGCAGTTCAATTATTCCATCGTAGGGAACGTTTTCATACTTTCCGTATTTTCCATAATAATCGCGAAAATATTTAACTGCATTTTCGGTTTGTTTATCATTTAAGCCATATATTGTTTTAAATCCTTGCTGAAGAGGGGGCCCGATAAATCCTTCCGGAATTGTTTCGGGTATTTCATTATGTAGTAACTGTTTCAGTGAGTGGCGTAAAGAATTTAAAATTCCCTCCGATGGATTGGTAAGCGTTCCGTCTAAGTCAAAAATTATGTTTGAAAATCTCATGAAAAGTAAATTGTATCGCTAAGTAACTGATATTCTATGCAAATTGCAAGTATATCCATTCTATCATTCATCCATTCTATCATTCATCCATTCTATCATTCATCCATTCTATCATTCATTCAGAGACCCATTGCACAACATTTCAATCTCCCCGTATATTAAATAACTGACACCTAAATGTTTTTCTTTGTATATCAAGAAAGAATACTTAATTTTGCATGCCTAACCAAAACGACCTGTCATTATGGGAAAAGGCGATAAAAAAACCAAGCGCGGAAAAATAGTTAAAGGCTCTTATGGTGTTCGAAGACAAAAGAAAAAACAAATTTCTTCATTAACAGCAGTAAAAGCTGAAAAGCCGGCAGCAAAGAAACAAGCTGCTGCAAAACCTGTTGAGAAGAAAGAAGAAGCACCTGTAGCAGAAAAAGCTGAAATTAAAGAAGCAGCGGTAAAATCTGCAGAAGAAAAGCCTAAAAAAACAACTGCAAAAGCTGAAAAGCCAAAAGAAAGCAGTACAGCTAAAAAAACGACTAAAAAAGCTGAAACTTCCAAAGAAGAAGAAAAAAAGGAAGAGTAAAGCTTTTAAAGAGACCAGATATTTAGCCGCTGTATAAAGAATATGTAGCGGCTATTTTTGTTTTTAAACAAAACAGATATATATAGAAGAGACTGAATTTAATTAATGAAGCCAATTAAAAATGTTGCCATCATTGCTCACGTCGATCATGGCAAAACTACTTTAGTAGATTGTATCTTGCACCAGTGTAAGATTTTCAGGGACAACCAGGATGCTGGTGAACTTATTCTTGACAATAATGATCTTGAAAGAGAAAGAGGTATTACTATTCTTTCAAAGAATGTTTCTGTTGAATATAAAGGCCATAAAATCAACATTATTGACACCCCCGGTCACGCCGATTTTGGCGGTGAAGTTGAGCGTGTGCTAAATATGGCCGATGGCGTTTTACTCTTAGTTGACGCTTTTGAAGGCCCTATGCCACAAACACGGTTTGTTCTGGCAAAGGCAATTGAACTCGGTTTAAAACCTGTTGTGGTTATCAATAAAGTTGATAAACCAAACTGCAAACCCGAAGAGGTACAGGAGGCCGTGTTTGAACTGATGTTTAATCTTGACGCAACTGAGGAACAGCTTGATTTTCATACTGTTTACGGTTCGGCCAAAAATGGGTGGATGTCCGACCACTGGAATAATCAAAAGACCGATGTATTGTATCTGCTCGACCAGATAATTGAACAAGTTCCTTCACCGGAAATCAAGGAAGGCACCTTACAAATTAAGGTCACATCTCTGGAATACTCAAACTACATCGGCAGAGTTGCTATTGGAAGAGTTTCCCGCGGTTCAGTTAAAAGCGGACAGCAAGTTTCACTGGTTAAACGCGACGGAAAAGTTATTCCCTCAAGAGTAAAAGAAGCTTTTGTTTTTGAAGGTTTAGGCAAAACCAAGGTTGACATTGTTGAATGTGGTGACCTTTGTGCTATTTCAGGAATTGATGGTTTTGAAATCAGTGATACTATTGCAGATTTTGAGAATCCCGAAGGTCTTCCTCCAATTCCGATTGACGAGCCTACAATGAGTATGTTGTTTACCATAAACAATTCACCGTTTTTTGGAAGAGAGGGTAAATATGTTACTTCAAGGCACCTGCGCGACAGGTTAATGCTTGAAACAGAAAAAAACCTGGCATTGAAGGTAGAAGAAACAGATTCTCCGGATGCCTACAAAGTATACGGCCGGGGAATATTGCATCTGGCTATTTTGGTTGAAACTATGCGCCGCGAGGGTTATGAACTTCAGCTGGGAAAACCACGTGTAATTATCAAGCAAATTGACGGTAAAAAATGCGAACCCGTTGAGATTCTGTCAATAGATACTCCTGAAGAAACATCGGGTAAGGTGATAGAATTTGTGAATCAGCGTAAAGGTGAAATGCTTGAAATGACACCCAAGCACGATATGATTCATCTGGAATTTGAAATTCCGGCCCGGGGATTAATCGGGTTTCGTTCACAGATCTTAAATATTACAGCCGGAGAAGCAATTATGGGAAGCCGTTTCAAAGATTATCAGCCCTGGAAGGGAGACATTAAAGAACGAAGTTCCGGTGCACTTATTGCAATGGAAACCGGCACTGCTATTGCTTATGCTATTGATAAGCTTCAGGACAGGGGCAATTTCTTTGTAAAACCTGGCGATGAAGTTTATAAAGGACAAGTGGTTGGTGAAAATACACGACAGGGTGACCTTGTTTTAAACATTACCAAGACCAAAAAACTTACAAACATGCGTGCCAGCGGTAGCGATGACAAAGTAAGAATTGCTCCGCCCATTGTCTTTTCACTGGAAGAATCGATGGAATACATACAGGATGATGAATACGTTGAAGTAACTCCGAAGAGTATCCGTTTGAGAAAAATTCTTCTTGAGGAACACGATAGAAAACGCGCAGTAAGCAAAGCAGTATAAAAAATAATCTTCCCCAATAGTTATTCAAATCTATCGGGGAAGATACTTTTTCTTTTTTAGTCTCAAGCTCATTTATACCGTCATTCCTGCGAAAGCAGGAATCCCTAGTCTATCAAAATCAGATACCTGCTTTCGCAGAGATGACAATAAATAAGGTAAATACTTGAGTTTTGTAAGTTATGAGTATTTATTAATCCAATCTATAACCAGTATTTCATGTACTTTAATAAATTCAATTATTTTTGCATCCCTTAAGTGTTTTTTCTGTCAGTATTACCAGATAGAATAAATTATTTTTTCATGAAGCCACGCCTGATAATATTCCTGAAATATGCCCTTAACTGGCTAATATTCTTTGTTTTTGCAAAATTACTATTCTTATTTGTAAACTTCGGGCAATCAAAAGAATTCTTCCTGCTATGGCCCAAAATAATTTTTAAGGGTATCCTGCTCGATTTTTCTGCTATCGGTTATGTTATGCTTCTGCCAACACTTCTTTTGATGATCCACTCTTTTTTAAGAGGCAAATGGCTTACATATGTCCTTAAAGTTTACACCTGGTTTTTCCTGGTGGTATTTTCAATACTCATGATAGCCGATTTGGTAATATATCCCGAATGGGGATTTCGCCTGGATGTGACGCCACTCTACTACATGAAAAACATGGATGAAGCATTAGCTTCCGTATCTGTTTTTAGTATTATACTTCTTTTATTGTTATCGTTTGCCATTCCAATTCCTTTTATCTTACTGTTTAACCGTGATTTTAGAAGCCTTCAAAATTCAGAAGTAAAAAGAAACTTTTATTGCATCCCAGTATTTCTTTTTTTAACTGGTTTTCTAATCCTGCCAATTCGGGGCGGACTGGGAACTGCGCCCATAAACACGGGTTCGGTATATTTTCACGAAAACAGTTTTGTAAACCATGCATGTCTGAATTTACCCTGGAACATCATTTACTCTTTTACCAATGTCGATGATTATTCAAATCCCTTTCTGTTTTGTAAGGAGGTACAGCAAATTCCTCAGAAACCGAAAGCCACGCTTATTACCAAAAGTCCTGTTCTGAAAACAACAAGACCAAATATTTTAATTATTGTACTTGAAAGCTTTACTGCAGAAGTAATAGGCAGTATGAACGAAACAGTTTCGGCAACTCCAAACTTTGATTCAATTATAAATAAGGGATGGCTGTTTACAAATTTTTATGCCAGTGGTGACCGTTCCGACAAAGGCCTGGTAGCTATTTTAAGCGGCTATCCCAGTCAGCCAACTACTGCAATTATCAAATACCCGAATAAAACCGAGAAACTTCCCGGACTTGCTCATACTTTAAAAAATGCCGGGTACAGTACGGCTTTTTATTATGGCGGCGATATCGATTTTGCCAATATGCGGGCCTACATGATTAATTGTGGCTTCGATAAAATATTGGGTCAAACCGATTTTCCTGCTAAACAGAGAACTGCAAGCTGGGGTGTTCACGATGAATTCTTATTTGGTATGCTTAAAGAAGAAATTGAAAAGGCCGACACTCCTTTTTTCAAGGTGGCCTTTACTCTATCAAGCCACAGGCCATATGATGTTCCAGAACAACAAAAATATTATGAAGGAACAGATAATACATCGCAATATTTAAATTCCATTGGCTACACTGACCGGCAAACTGGTACTTTTATCCATTCACTCGAAAACAACGGTTTATTGAAAAACACCCTGGTTGTTTTTGTTGCTGACCATGGCAGTTCTCTTCCTGGTAATTTTCCGTTTAGTTCGCCACAAAAATTCAGAATCCCCTTGGTGTGGTATGGCTCGGTTTTAAATGACAGTCTGTACGGCACTCAGAACAGGACTTTTGCTGGGCAAACAGACATACCGGCAATGCTTCTGGGTCAGCTTGGAATTAATGATTCGGAATATGTTTTTAGCCGGGATATGATTCGCAGGGAATTTCCATCGGAAACATACTATGCTTTTCACCATGGCTTTGGATATATGTCTGAAGAATACCGGTACTTGTATTACAGAGAACAAGATTTGGCAAACTTTGAAAAAGGCGAAGAAAATGATTCTGTTGCAGCTCGCGGAAAGCTATATTATCAGAATCTCTACACACACTTTCTCAGCTTAAAGTAATTCAGGTATAATAAGGTAAAATCGTTTTCAGGAATTATATTTGTCTCAAAATTCGGCAATGGCAGAAAACAAAGTAAATATTGGAATAGTTCAAACCTTTTGTTCTGATAATAAGGTTGATAATACCCAAAGAACAATAAAATTAATTCGTGATACAGCTGAAAAAGGAGCACGGATTATCTGTTTACAGGAACTTTTTAACACCTTGTATTTTTGCATTGAAGAAGATTACAATCAATTCGACCTCGCTGAATTTCAAGACGGACCTACAGCACAAGAGCTTTCGAAACTCTGTGCTCAACTAAAAATAGTTCTGGTAGTACCTTACTTTGAAAAACGCACTGCAGGTCTTTATCACAATTCGGCAATTGTTATTGATGCCGATGGAAAGATTTCGGGAAACTACAGGAAACAGCATATACCCGATGATCCGGGTTATTACGAAAAGTTTTACTTTGCCCCCGGCGATGAAGGTTACAAGGTTTTTGACACACAATATGGAAAAATCAGTGTTCTGATTTGCTGGGATCAATGGTACCCCGAAGCTTCCAGAATAGCTGCACTTAAAGGAGCCGAAATAATTTTTTACCCAACAGCAATTGGCTGGCCGGTTGGTCAGGATGAAAGACTAAACTCAAAAGAGTATAATGCATGGCAAACAATTATAAAGTCTCATGCTGTTGCCAATGGAGTGCATACAGTTGCCGTAAATCGCACTGGTGTGGAATATGACAATCAGTTCTGGGGTGGTTCATTTATTACAGATCCTTTTGGTGAAGTATTATTTCAGGCACCTTATACTGATGAAACCTATGAAGCTATTGAGGTAGACCTTTCTCAAACAGAATATTTCAGAAGACGCTGGCCTTTTTTAAGAGACAGAAGAACTGACACATATAAGCCTGTTACAAAACGCTTTATTGATTAATAGGAGCTATGCTGATTCAAAATTCTCCACTTGAACAAGGTTTTTTCTTTCCAGCTGAATGGGAAGTACACGAGGCAACCTGGCTCACATACCCAAAACCAAACGAATCCTGGCCGTCTAACTTTGAAGCCGTTTGTGATGAATACAACCGATTTGCTTCAGTAATAAGTCAGGGTGAAGCTGTAAAGATTGTCTGCGACAATACAGAACATTCAAGAAAAATTGCAGAGCAACTTGACAAACTACAGGCAAATATGTCTCAAATCAGCTTTCATTCTTTTGGAAGCAACGATTCGTGGTGCAGAGACCATGGCCCGGCATTCCTTCAACACAAGACAAGCAATAAAAGAGCTATTGTAAAATGGGAGTTCAATGCCTGGGGAGAAAAATACCCGTCGAATCTCGATAACGAAATAGGCAACAAAATAGCTCAACTGTATAATTTCCCTGTTTTTCGACCGGGAATTGTAATGGAGGGCGGAAGTATTGAAGTTAACGGAAAAGGTACTTTGCTTACTACAACATCGTGCCTTGAAAATGCCAACAGAAACAGTAAGCTGAGCAAACCCGATATTGAAGAATACCTGAAACATTATTATGGTGTAACAAATATTATATGGCTGAATAACGGTATTGAAGGTGACGATACCGATGGACACATTGATGATATAACACGTTTTGTAAGTTCCAACGAGATTATAGTGGTGGTGGAACAAGACAAAAAGGATAAAAACTACAGTATTCTCAAAGAAAATATTATAAATCTTGAGAAGTCGGTTTTAGAAAATGGTGAAAAACCGGAATTAATTGAACTTATTATGCCCGAATCAACATTTTTTAACAAAGATAGGCTGCCTGCTTCTTATGCGAATTTTTATATTTGCAACTCTGGAGTAATTGTTCCGGTTTTTGGTACAAAAAACGATGACAAAGCTCTCGAAACAATCCAGAAATGCTTCCCCGAAAAAGAAGTTATTGGATTATTATCGAAAAATGTAATATACGGACTAGGCAGCTGGCATTGCTTAAGTCAACAAGTAATTAAATAGAAAATTAAAGAAACTATATAAAAATGAAAATTTTCAAACTGGTATTTATTGCAGCCGTTTTGGCTTTAGGTTTTTATTCTTGCAACGATGATGAGGATACCGGCCCATCACAACTTGAAAAAGATATTGCTGTAATTGAAGCATATCTGGCTGCCAACAATATTGTTGCAGACACACAAAAAACAACAGAAATAAGGTACCTTATAGAGCAGCAGGGTTACGGAGCATATCCAACAGCATACAGCACGATAAAAATCAAATACAAAGGTTACCTTACCGATGGTACTGTTTTTGACGAAACTGTAGACGGTAACAGCCTTATTATTTCATTAGGATCTGTGATAAGTGGCTGGCAATATGTTATTCCTTATTTTAGAGAAGGTGCAAAAGGCATGTTGTTCATCCCATCGGGTTATGGATATGGAGATACTGAAAAAGGTGATATACCTGCAAATTCAGTTTTAATTTTCGAAATAAATTTATTGGAAGTCTACTAGCTGCTGCGCCTGAATTATTATTTTACTGGGTAATAAATCTTTGTTTCCCACAGGGTTGAATTCGTATCAACTGCAGGATTAAAAAGTTTTATTTCCCAGGGAACACCGGCTATCTCCAGCTTTTCATCGTTTATATAGCTCATCAATGCATCGTAGGCTTTCTGAGGATATAAATCTCCGTAATGAGATACTGTAGCTGCTCTTCCTGAAGGAATTTCTATAAATTCTAAAGTTTTCCATACCCAGGTTCTCTCTGAAAAAGGATATCCGGCAGCATATTTCAATAGGCTATCATTAACAATACCAAATTTCATAACAAAGCTCTCCCCATTGGATTTAAGCTCTCTTCTTTCAAGAAACCTGTCGAGGTATGTAAGGTTTGATTCCAGGCTTTCTTTATACTTTTCGGGTGTTACAGAGTCAATTTTTATTATTGCGCCCCATCCTTCAATTTCTGTAAGGGCAATATCTCCTATTCTGCTATGTTTCAATTGTTCACCCCGATTGCAAAGACTTTTAACACCATCTTTTAACATCTGATCTATCTCATCCTTATAAAAGAGCACATAATACCTTTCCCAAAGGCTCAGGTTAGTTGCATTGTAGGTGAAATTCACTTTTGAACCGCTTGGAGTTGGCTCAAAGTAGCACAAAGCCACTGTTTTACTGTCGGTTTTATAATCGAAATCAATGGCAATACTTTCAGGATAAACACTATGAGTTATTGTCAGAATGCAATTGCCAAGTATAGTGCTGGTCCATTCCATCGACCCACCTTTCCCTGCATACGCTCCCTTAAACGATTCTTCCAATACACTGTCGGCCTTATGCCACGGCGACCATTCCTTCCATTTCCTGAAATTATTCACTTCGTCAAAAACTATAGCCCGGTTTGCATCGGCTTCCATAATCGATACTGATTTAAATGAATCCGGAAGAAACAAACCAGCTATAACTAATGCAATTACAAAAAACAAGACAACGAACAGGATTTTTAGTAGGAATTTCATTTGGTATCTATTTATATCTGACTTTGCCCAACTTCAAAGGTAAATCAGAATGAAGTTAAAAAACAAAAATCAAAATAAGATCAATATTTTATTCATGACAATAATTGTTCATTAAATTTCTCAACATTTTCTATGGTCTGCAGCACTATTGGTTATATTTGGTTTTGAACTATAATTCAGAAATTTTAAACATTAAATATTTTCTCTGTGAAGGCAGCAATTATTAATAAATGGGGATCACCGGAAGTTTTTGAGATTATAGACAATGCAGCTATTCCAAAACCAGCTGAAAACCAGTGTTTGATTCAAGTTTTCTTTTCATCGGTTAATCCGGTGGATTTTAAACACAGGGTCGGATATCACAAATATATTTTGGGTTCACCCTTCCCTATCTCACTTGGATATGATGTGTGCGGTAAAGTAATTGAAACCGGATCTCGGGTATGTAAGTTCAAAAAAGGTGATATCGTTTTTGGCGATCTGGATAAAAAATATGGTGGCGCTTTGGCCGGATATGCTGTTGGCAGCGAAAACTGTTTTGCACTCAAACCCGATAATATTACATCTCAGGAAGCAGCGGGTTTTCCCCTGGCCTCGCTAACAGCATTGCAGGCTTTAAGAGATAAAGCCGGCTTAAAAGAAGGACAAACAGTAATAATAAATGGCGCTTCGGGTGGCGTTGGGCATTTTGCATTACAAATTGCAAAAATACTGGGAGCAAAAACCATTGCTGTATCAAGCAGTAAAAGTAAAGATTTTGTTATGCAGTTTGCTCCCGATAAGTTTATTGATTACACCAAAGAAGATATAACAAAAACAGAAATAAAAGCAGATGTGTTTTTCGATGTTGCCGGAAAATTAAGCTTTCCAAAGTGTTTACAGGTACTGAACAAAAAAGGTATTTATATATCAACACTCCCAAGACCTAAAATAGTACTCCATAAACTTTTACAAGTTTTTACTAAAGGCAAGAAAGTTAAAACCCTGCTCAGAAAACATAGTTATTCAGACATGCAATTATTAGCCAAATGGATAAAAGAAGGCAAGCTAAAAGTCGAAATTGATAAAGTTTTTTCACTCAAAAACATTGCAGATGCGCACCGATATGCTGAACTGGAACATACAAAGGGCAAGAATATTATAGAAATCACACCATAACAAACCACTTTTTTCATGAAACCACCCACTACTAAACTTTCAAAAAAGCAGAAAAAGCTCATACTAAAAATTTTACTGTACGGCCTGATAAGCGGTATAGCACTCTTCTTCATTTTTATTCTCTTCATCAGAATAGGTGCTTTTGGCAAACTCCCTACCGAAGCTGAATTAAAGCAAATTAAAAACAATACTGCCACTGAAATTATCACAGTTGATAACAAACTTCTTGGCCGGTTTTATTACCAAAACAGAACAAATGCCCTTCTTGATGAAATACCTTCGGAACTGATTGATGCCCTTATTGCAACAGAAGATGTCAGATTCTTCAGTCACAATGGTGTTGATACACGCAGCACATTTCGGGTACTGATTAAAAGTATTTTGCTTTTTAACAAAAGTGCCGGTGGCGGAAGTACATTAACACAACAGTTAGCTAAAAACCTTTTCCCTCGAAAATCTTTCGGAATTCTAACCATCCCTGTTGTTAAAACAAAGGAAATAATTATTGCCAAGCGCATTGAAAAAATGTATTCGAAACATGAGATTCTGGAGTTATACCTCAATACAGTTCCATTTGGAGAAAATACTTATGGCATAGAAACAGCAAGTATAGTTTTTTTTAATAAAAAACCGAAAGAGCTTCAGATTCAAGAAACAGCCATGCTGGTTGGAATATTAAAAGCAAACAGTCATTATAATCCTCACAACAATCCGGAAGCCGCATTAAAGAGACGAAATGTGGTCATTTCGCAAATGGTTAAATATAAATACCTGACAAAAATTGAAGCCGATTCCCTAAAAAGCTTACCGCTTGAGCTGAATTTCAGAAAACTTACCTCTATTGAGGGTCCTGCCCCTTATTTCAGGGAACATTTACGTCACGAAGCAAAAAAAATTCTTGAAAAATATAGTAAACCCGATGGCACACCCTATAACCTGTATGCCGATGGCTTAAAAATATATACCACCCTGAATTATACCATGCAAAATTATGCTGAAGAAGCAGTACAGGTTCATATGTCAAAGCTCCAGGAAACCTTTAACAAACACTGGAAAGGGAAAGAACCCTGGAAAAAAGATCCTTCATTAGCCAAACAACAAATCAAACAATCAAGAATTTATAAAAACCTTATTAATTCAGGACTAACAGATGAACAGGCAATTGAAAAGATGAAGGAAAAACATTCAACCACCGTTTTTTCCTGGGAAGGAGACAGGGATACAACGATGTCATCTTTTGACTCGGTTCTATATCATTTTCAGACTCTTCAAACAGGTGTGTTAATTATGAATGGGTTTAATGGCGATGTTCTTGCCTGGATTGGAGGTTCGGGTTTTAAATATTTTCAATACGACCATGTGAAAGCTAAACGCCAGGTTGGCTCTACCTTTAAACCATTGGTTTATGCATCGGCCATTGAAAACGGAAAAGACCCTTGTAAGTTTTACGCAAACGATAGTGTAGTTTATGAAAACTATGATAACTGGACACCAGAGAATTCAGGAGAAGGTTATGGCGGTTATTACTCCATGAAGGGAGCATTGGCACACTCAATAAATACGGTTAGTGTTAAAGTATTACTGGAAACAGGTATTGACAGCACAATTCGTTTGGCAAAAAAAATGGGAATCAAATCCAACTTGCCGGAAGTTCCCAGTCTGGCTCTTGGAACAGGTGAAGTTTCTCTCTACGAGATGGTTTCAGCTTATTCATGTTTCATTAATAAAGGCAGAAAGGTAGAGCCCAGACTTATAAGAAGAATTGAGGATTCTGAGGGGCATGTTATTTATGCCAACAAGACACATACTCCCGGAGATTCTGTTATGTCGGTTGAAACAGCACGAACAATTCTTGCCATGATGCAAGGAACTGTAGACAGGGGAACCGCAAGTAGTTTAAGATCAGTTTATGGTTTTAACTCTGAATTTGCTGGTAAAACCGGAACAACTCAAAATCAGACCGATGGTTGGTTTATTGGTATGAATCCCAACCTGGTTGTTGGCGTATGGGTTGGAGGCGACAATCCTGCTGTTCGCTTCAGAACTTCAACTTATGGACAGGGAGCCTATGCAGCATTACCAATTTTTGCTAATTTCTTTCAGAAACTTTACAAACACCCTGTATATAAATATCTCTCTAATGCTTCTTTTCAGATTCCCGAACACACTTACAGGCAATTAGATTGTGTCGATTTCAGGGAGGAAGAAATGGATATTTTTGAAGAATTCTTCAAGATAAGAGAGGATGATATAGGAGACTTTATAAAACGAATTTTTTCAAGAAAGAAAAAGAAGAAAAACCAGGATGAAAATCAGGATTAATAATTCAGAGTATTCTGTTAAGCTGTTCAATACACCTACAGCAAAAGCTATATCAGAGAAAATACCCTTATCAGGAAATGCAAATGTTTGGGGAAATGAAATTTATTTTTCAATTCCGGTTAAGTGCGAACTGGAGCCTGATGCAAAAGATATTTTAGAAGTGGGTGATCTAAGCTATTATCCCCCACTACAAGCAATTTGTTTGTTTTTTGGCCCCACTCCTATGAGCACAGATAGGAAGCCTGTTGCAGCCGGAGCTGTAAATATATTTGGAAGAATAATTTGTGAAACGCAAGCATTACAAATGGTTAAACAAGGCGATAAAGTTGAAATTCTTAGCGATTAAGAATTGCTATGCATATACAGATTTAATGTATGTTTGCATATAAGATTACACCAGAATATTTTTATGAACTACACCGGAGAGATTGCAGCACTTTGCACTGCAATATTTTGGACTATTACAGCTCTTGCTTTTGAAAGAGCAAGCCTCAAGGTCGGATCATTATCCGTTAATATTATCAGGCTGTTCCTAGGATTTGCTTTCCTGAGTATTTTCAGTTGGATATACAGGGGTAAACTTCTCCCTCTTGATGCATCAGCAGATAACTGGAGCTGGCTTCTGCTTTCGGGTATGGTGGGTTTTGTTTTCGGAGATTTATTTTTATTTAAATCTTATACAATAATTGGTTCCCGCTTTGCCATGCTCATTATGACACTGGTACCACCAATAACTGCAATTACCGGTTGGCTTCTGCTTGATGAAAAACTAAGGTGGCTAAGTATACTTGGAATGTTTTTAACTGTGGGAGGTATTTCTGTTGCTATTTTCAGCAGGAATACGAAAAACGGAAAGCTTACTCTGAAACTTTCTGCTAAAGGAATCCTGTTTGCATTTGGCGGAGCTTTGGGCCAGGCAATCGGATTGGTATTAAGCAAGTTTGGGATGAAAGATTATGATCCCTTTGCTGCTACACAAATACGACTAATAGCAGGCATGTTTGGTTTTGTTGTATTGGTATCTGCAATTGGTCGCTGGGGCTCAATCGGACAGGCTTTGAAATCAAAGCAAGCGATGATTGGAACAAGTATCGGGTCGTTTTTTGGTCCTTTTCTGGGTGTTTCATTTTCACTGTTGGCAGTAAAGTATACTCAAACAGGTGTTGCTTCTACCATCATGGCCATAGTTCCGGTCTTAATTATTCCACCGGCAATATTAATCTACAAACAGAAAGTCACAGCACTCGAAGTAATTGGAGCTGTGGTAAGTATTTCGGGAGTTTCCCTTTTCTTTATCTAACAATCAGGATAGCGTGTTCGAAACCAAGCTGGCCAGTCATATTAAACTGCATTCCATAGTATTTATTTATGGGTTTACAGCAATTCTGGGAAAGTTAATAAGTATTTCTGCAGTACAATTGGTTTGGTACAGGGTTATGATAGCTGCTGTTTCTTTTCTTATTATACTGAAAATTAACAGAATAAGCCTGATTGTTTCGCGAAAAGAGGCTATTCGCCTTCTTTCTGCAGGACTCATTGTTGCAGCTCACTGGATAACCTTCTTTGGAGCCGTTAAACTATCAAATGTTACTGTTACTCTGGGAACATTAGCAACAACTGCGGTTTTTACAGGCTTGATTGAACCTTTTTACTTTAAGAAAAAAATTGATTTCGTTGAAATATTAATTGGAGTAATAACTGTTATCGGTTTATACCTGATTTTCCAGTTTGAAACCCGTTATTGGCAGGGAGTTGTAACTGCATTGATTTCTGCAGCACTGGCAGGTTGGTTTACCGTAATTAACAAAAAGCTGGTTGAAGTTCACAGGGCCAGGGTAATTACATTTTACGAAATGGTTGGGGGATTTATTGGAATTAGTTTATTCCTGCTAATTGGCGGTAATACTGAACAGATTTTGATAATTCCGACTCAAACGGATATTATATACCTGTTAATTCTTGGTATTGTATGCACTGCCTTTGCATTTACTATTCAGGTTGATGTAATGAAGCAGCTTACTGCCTATATTGTTTCTCTTACTATTAACCTCGAACCAGTTTATGGAATAATTTTCGCTTACCTTATTTTTGGTGAAAGTGAATTTATGTCAATGGGTTTCTATATCGGAACTGCAATTATTCTTATAACCGTTTTCGGCTATCCGGTTTATGATTCATACAACCGAAAAAAAATATTAGGCTGAAGTTGCTTAAAATTTATAACTTACACATGTAATTCAGCTTTAATCTCATGCCACGTTTCATTAAAAACCGTCAGAAATCACACGGGAAAGTACCCGGATCTGTAATTTTTATGGGCAAACAAAAAATGGATAAGCCCAGAATAAATGTTATCCGTTACAACAAAACCACCCTCGAAGAGTTTGGTTTAGATGAGATTTATGATATTAAAAACCACGTGAGCACTGAATTTGTGACATGGATAAATATTGATGGATTGCATGACACTTATCTCATAGAGAATCTGGGAGAACAATTCGAAGTTTCTTCACTTGTGCTCGAAGATATTGTTAACACCGATCAGAGACCAATCTATTTAAAAGGCGATAATTACCTGGCCTTAATATTAAAGTCGTTGTTTTACCTTAAAGAAGATTCTAAAATACAATCAGAACAAATCTCTTTTATTCTGACCGAAAATTGCCTGATTACCTTACAGGAAAGAATTGGCGACTTTTTTGAGCCGGTTCGGGAAAGAATCAGAAAAAAAAGAGGAAGAATAGTTCTTTCGGGGGCAGATTACCTGTGTTACTCGCTTATTGATTCACTTATCGACAGCTATTTTTTTAGTCTTGAAAACCTTGGCGTTCGAATTGAAAATATCGAAGATAAAATCCTTAAAAATTTTGACAAAAAAATACTGGAAGAAATTTACATCCTGAAATCTGACCTGAATTACATGAGAAAATTATGTATGCCAATAAAAGAAATACTAAGCAGGCTGGCACACAGTCCTTCCCCACATGTGAATGATAAAACAATAAAATTTCTTGTAGATCTTGAAGATCTTGGAATACAGGTAAACGAAATTATTGACAGCTACTCCACCATGTTAACAGACCAGCTTAATTTATTTAATTCGATTTTAAGCAACAAAGCAAACGAGGTAATGAAGGTTCTTACCATCTTTGCTTCGATATTTATACCCCTTACCTTCATAGCCGGAATTTACGGCACAAATTTCGATTATCTCCCGGAACTTCACTTCAAATACAGTTACCCCATTATGTGGGGTGTAATGATAGGAATAGTTGCAGCCATGTTTGTGTTCTTTAAAAAACAAAAGTGGTTTTAATCGCGTCAAATGTTTGACTATAGCTTGCTGGTTTTGTAAATTTGAATAAACAGTTACAATTCCTTTTTTAATCTTGATATGTATGGATTTGTTTTCAAAATATATTGACAGAGAAGCAATTGCCGCCGGCAGGTTTTATTCTGCTCATGCAGAGAAACTCGAAATTGAGATTAAAAACATGCTGGAAGAAGCACGCGTGAAAATTGAAGAACCACTTCCTGAGAACAAGGATATACTTGCTCTTATTGCTCCCCATGCAGGCTATGTGTTTTCAGGTGTTGTTTCTGCCTCAGCATTTCTTCAGTTAGAAAATCTTGAAAAACGTAAAAAGATATTCCTTATAGGTTCCAGTCACCATACCGATTTTAATGGTGCTTCTGTTTACAATACAGGCAACTACTTAACTCCCTTTGGCAAAGTTGGAGTTGACATTGAGATTGCCAATGCTCTGATTGAAAAATCGCCGGTTTTTGAATTTGTGAGAGCAGCGCATGCACATGAACATAGCCTGGAGGTCATGCTGCCCTTTATTCAATATTTCTGGAAAGACAATTTTGAGATAGTCCCAATTATAATTTCAACACACAGGCAGGATACCTGCAAGCAAATAGCAGATGTACTTCTGCCTTATTTTAAACCCGAAAATCTATTTGTTATAAGTACAGATTTGTCTCATTACCCAAACTACAACGATGCTGTTAAAGTTGATAAAACAACTGTCGAAGCCGTTCTTTCAGGAGTACCTGAAGCACTTATCGAACAAATTGAAATCAATAAAAAATTGTTTATCCCGAACCTTGCAACTTCAATGTGTGGATGGACCTCTGTATTGACTTTGATGTACATGATGGACAGTAAACAAAACAGCTTTTTTTACCCCATTTTGTATCAAAACAGTGGCGATGCAGAAACTTTTTCCGATAAATCAAGGGTAGTAGGATATCAATCGATGGCTGTTTATGCAAAACAGAGTGAAAACAAGTTTGAGCTTAAAGAAAAAGACAAAGAAAAATTACTGAACCTTGCCCGGAAAAGCATTGAGTACTATTTAAATAAAATCAAACGCCATGTTCCTGATACTAAAAATTATTCTAAATCGCTACAAACAGCTTGTGGTGCATTTGTTAGTGTTTATGTAAATGATGAACTAAGAGGCTGTATTGGCCGGATTATTTCAAAATCCACCCCATTAGTCGAAGTTGTGGCCGATGTTTCTGTTTCTGCAGCATGCTTCGATAACCGGTTTACATCGATTAACAGATCGGAGTTGGATAAGATGAAAATTGAAATTTCTGTGCTTACTCCGTTAAGAAGAATCAAAACATTAGATGAACTTGAGCTGGGAAAACATGGTATTTATATAAAAAAAGGAGTTTATTCGGGTACATTTTTACCCCAGGTTGCTGACAAACATAATATGACAAAAGAAGAATTTGTAGGCAAATGTTCAAAAGACAAAGCCGGTATTGGCTGGGATGGTTGGAAAGAAGCCGAATTGTATACCTATGAAGCAATTGTATTTAAAGAAGAGTAACCTATCTTCTGAATTCTGAATTCTGAATTCTAAATTCAATGTCGTTTAGTTAAGCTATAATCGTTTGTAATTCATATGATAAAGCCTTTTTTGTCGATGTTTTCTTTCGTTTTTTCTAC
>JAFGVA010000014.1 GCA_016938235.1 Bacteroidales bacterium
AGATATTAATGCATTTATTCACCTTACAGCGAAAACCCGGAATATTAAATACGACGATTTACAAGGATATGGCGATTTTATTTCCTCGAAATTGAATGAGAAGACGAAAGCCCAACAAACCAATTGGCTGGAACGGCAACCATATCTGGCACTGAGTACATTATTAATGGCTTGTGCCGAGTTAGAAATTGATGCTTGCCCTATGAAAGGTTTTGAACCCGATAAATACAATGAGATTTTGGGTTTGAAAGAAAAAGGATTAAATGCCTGTGTTATTGCAACTGTTGGATACCGAATGCCGGGCGACAATTTGCGCCACACACCAAAAGTAAGAAAGCCATTGAATCAGTTGTTTGAAGAAATTAAACAAGCTGTTCCTGTCGCTGTTTAAATAGGTAGGTGCTTAAAATCATTCGTAATGAAACATGCTATTATTACCGGGAGTAGTCGTGGAATCGGTTTGGCTCTGACCAAAGTTTTGATTCGCCTTAAGGACTTCAAAATAATTGGAAGTTCTACTTCCGGTAATCATCCGATTCAGGCTAATAGCTTTGAATGTTATCCATTAAATTTGCACGATGCAAACTCAATTAAGACGTTTGTTGATAATGTTCAGCACTTAAAAATCGATTACCTGTTTAACAATGCCGAAATATTACTGGATTCAAGTGATGATCCAAAAATTGACATTCAAAAGCTGGAGCACACATTCAGCGTTAATCTGTATGGTACCATACAACTTACAGAATTACTAATTCCTCACCTAACTGAAAATGCACATATCATTAATATTTCTTCCGGCTGGGGTTCATTCAGCGAAAAGAATTTCGATGCTTTTAATCCGCATTACAAAATGTCGAAAGCCGCACTAAATATGTACACAAAATTGCTCTCTGAGCGGTTGAAATCAACAGGAATTCGAGTTTCGGCAGTCGATCCGGGATGGGTGAAAACGGATATGGGCGGAGCAAATGCCGACAGGAACAGCGAAGAAGTTGCCAATGAACTGATGGACTTAATGGACAAAAGCGAAACCGGAAAATTTTGGCACCAGGGGAGTAGCAGGGAGTGGTGAACAGAACATTGTTGTGCAGAATTATAATTCAGAACGCTTAGGCAGAACATTGCTCTTACTTTTGTTTCAAAGAAAACGGACTTAATATGAAGTTTAGAAAATTAAAGCTCTATACCAATAAACTTGAATTAGAAAAAAGATTCTACTCGGAGGTTTTAGGATTTCAAATTACAGACGAAAGTTCTGATTCTTTCTCTTTAAGAGTTGGTTGGAGTGAATTAACATTCGAAAAATCGGAAATAGAACACAAATATCATTATTGTTTCCTTATTCCCGTGAATAAATTAGATGAAGCCTTGGAATGGCTGGAAAAAAGAACTGTGGCGATAGCTACTGAAGATGGCCGTAAGATTCAAAATTTTGAAAACTGGAATGCCGATTCATTCTATTTCTACGATGCAAGTGGAAGTGTTGCCGAATTTATCGTCAGGTATGATTTGAATAACAGCACAGAAGAAGCATTTGATGTTTCAGTCGTTTTGGGAATAAATGAAATTGGGATAGCTGCAAACGATATTCAGCAAATAAACAAGCAACTTCAGTCTGAATTAGGTACAGAATTTTGGAAAGGTGATATACAGCGATTCGGAACAAACGGTTCTCAAGAAGGAATTTTCGTTATGGCCAATTACAAATTGAAAGAAATTTGGTTCCCTACCACATTAAAAATATCACCAGAACCTTTTGACGCAATTATTGAAAATAAAGGGATGGAATATTCTGTGGAATTTAGAAATGAAGAATTAAAAATTTTACATATAAAATCATAAAAATACAGATATGCCACACTTCATAATCGATTGTTCAGAGAACATTGTAAAACAAAAAGATCCCATGGAAATCATGGAGGAAGTTTATCATAAAGCAGCATCAACCGGCCTGTTTGTGAAAAACGATATAAAAGTTCGAATTCATGCTTTTCGGTATTATTTGTCCGGAGCTTCATCTGATGATTTCATTCACATTTTTGGTAACATTATGGAAGGACGAACAACAGAGCAAAAACGCGAATTATCATCAGCAATTATTTCCGGGTTAAAAATTATGTTTCCAGATGTTCCGGTCATTTCAATCGATATCCGGGATTTTGAAAAAGCTACATATTGTAACAAATCAATGCTACAATAAAATGTTTATAGTTAGTTATTCATATAAGGTAAAAACAGACGAATGGAACAGCGAACGAGAACACTTGATGAACAAAGAAACGAATATTCAAAACGTAAATTCCTCGCAACTCCTCTGTCAGGATTAATCGCCTGGCTGATCGTCGGAATTGCCGGAATAACTATGCCCCCATCAATTTCAGTTTGGGTGCTGTTTATTGCCACCGGAAGCATTGTTTACCTGGCCTTGTTAATTTCAAAATTTACAGGCGAAAACTTTCTGGATAAAAGCAAACCCAAAAATGAATTCGACCGTCTTTTCCTTTTTACCGTGTTTCAGTCGGTTTTGGTGTATTCAATTGCTATTCCGTTTTTTCTTATTGATTACACTTCACTACCCATGTCAATCGGGATTTTAACCGGGCTGATGTGGCTCCCGTTTTCATGGATAATTAAACATTGGGTGGGTATTTTTCATGCAGTAGTCAGAACGGTTGTTGTGCTTATTCTTTGGTACACTTTTCCCGTATACCGTTTTGTAGTTATTCCATTCGCGATTGTATTTATTTACACTGCAACTATCGTCATATTGATAAACAGACGTAAAGTGAAATAGAAAAGACCTGGAATTGAGTATGTTCACAATAAACTTTTTTTTAAAACCTCTGTTTAAAATTGATATATCCGAATCAAACGATATATCAAATGCAAATTCTGATACTATTAAATTTTGCGGCAGCGTTACAAGGGATATTTTTAACCTGGTTAATTGCTCACAATAAGCCAAAGGATGCCAGATCGTTGGTATTGGGATTATTAACTTTTGTCCTTTCAGTAAGTCTTTTAGGTGGAATTTACGGGATGACGGGATATTATAAAGTATTTCCACACCTGGTTAATGTAATGGATCCTCTCTTTCTGTTGTACGGCCCATTGCTTTACATCTATATTTTTGTGCTTACTCAAAACAGGATGCCAAAAAATTATTTTCTTC
>JAFGVA010000133.1 GCA_016938235.1 Bacteroidales bacterium
CCCAAATACAAGCACAGGCATTGGCATTGCGGGCTTACCATTATATGTATTTGACTGAATTGTATGGTGATGTCCCACTGGTTTTACAAGTATTTAGAGGTATCGAAGAATCATTGGTTCCGAGAGATCCCAAGGAAACTATTGTCAATCAAATTCTTGGTGACCTGGATGTAGCTATAGCAAATCTGCCAAACACCTGGGCAGGATCTGATAAAGGCCGGATTACAAAAGGGGCTGCACTTGCATTAAAGTCACGCATTGCTTTGTATAATAAAAAGTACAGTGAAGCAGCCTCTGCAGCAAAATCCATTATAGACAACGAATCTGCTATGGGGTACAGTTTACATCCTAACTACGAAGATTTATTTGGTTTGGCAGGTGAGGGGTCACCGGAAATTATACTTTCCATGCCATTTAAAGATGGGTTTAAAGTCAATAATTTTCCACTTGCACAAGGTTCAAGAAATAATAATGGATATAGTGTCAATGTTCCCACACAATCCATGATTGATTCTTATGAAGCAACTGATGGAAAACCTATTGATGAATCTACAGTTTATGACCCAAAGCATCCGTTTGACAATCGTGACCCGCGCCTAAGTGCATCAATTATTTTGCCTGGCACGCTTTGGGCTGGTCTAATATTTGAAAGCCATCCGGATAGCACCATTCTTCGTAATGCTACAGGAGCTAATTTGGGAGCCAATAAAAATTGTAGAACGGCATCATGGCCAGCAGCATTTTGTGGTTACTGTTGGAAAAAATATACGATCGAAGAGTATCAGGTAAAAAAACAAACCTGGGCGGATTATGATTTTATTTTGATCCGTTATGCGGAAGTATTATTAACCTATGCGGAAGCAAAAATTGAAGCTGGCCAAATCGATGCCTCTGTTTTAACAGCCATCAACCGGGTGCGTGCGAGGGCTTACGGTGTCGATGTTTCAAACACTTCAGCGTATCCAGCCATCACAACGACAAATCAAGCTGAATTAAGAAAAGTAATCAGAAGAGAGCGTAAAGTGGAATTAGCTAATGAAGGATTCCGTTTATTTGATATCAGGAGATGGCGTATTGCTGAAAAAGTTATGCCGGTTACGCTTTATGGACGTATCCTTGATCCTTCTACAGCAACAGGGATACCACAAATCGATGACGACTGCTTCGTTTCGTATGCAGGAATCGAAAGCCAATATGATTTAAATACAGACGCACGTTTTCCCAATGCACAAAACCGTGTGTTTGATGCATCCAAAGATTATTTGTGCCCAATTCCACAGCAGGAGATAGATACCTACAAAGGGTTTGGTGTAACATTGGAACAAAATCCTGGCTATTAATTCCAATGATATTATTAAAAAGGTGGCAAAGTTTTATGCTTTGCCACCTTTAACTGAAATTTGGGTAAGAACATAGCACCTTGCTATATTCAGGGAACCTTGATGTTAGTGCTTATGGATGTCTCCATTTAAAATTATACACACTAATACTTTGAGTAATAGTGTTGAAAGTTAGGAGTGTCCGATAAAAAATGTCAAGGATTATGCTAAAACAATAGCTTCCGAAATTATATAAAACTTTAAAACTTAGCTATTATGAAAAAATTATGGAGCATTATTTTTTTACTGTTCCTATTGGTAGGTGTGGCTTGCAATAAAGATGATGAACCGGTTGAGCAAGAACAAGTAGAACAAGAATCAGATTCGGAAAACGATTTCAAGGTTTATAGCGCCTTGCTATATTCGGGAAAACCTGATGTTAGTGTTTATGGCATATCTCCAATAAGGCTTATTTACGCCAGTAGTCTTTGGAAGGCCGGTGAGAGTAAGGAATATCCAATAGAAAAAAATGTGAGGGATGTTGTTAAGGGACTGGAAACAAATAACAATCCCGTTGTTATTGACATTGAACATTGGGATTTAACCGGTAGTGAAGAAATTGTTAGTGCCAACATAAAGAAAATGACCGATGTAATTGAATGGGCACGAGATGAAAGAGAAAATGAAAAATTTGGCTTCTACGGAGAATTACCACAACGGGATTATTGGTCCGCTTTGAAGGGTGAAGGAACTGGTTATGAAAATTGGGTAAAAGGGAATTTTCGTTTAAAAGAACTAGCCGAACATGTTGATGCTGTTTTTCCTTCTTTGTACACTTTTTATAATGACCCGGAGAACTGGGAAAAATATGCTATTGCAAATCTTCGGGAAGCAAAAAAATACGGAAAGCCTGTTTACGCTTTTTTATGGCCTATTTATCATGATAGTAATGCCGAATTAAAAGGGACTCACATTGATGGCCAGTTTTGGCACAAACAACTCGATGTGTGCAAACAATACGCAGATGGGGTAGTTATTTGGGGAGGCTGGAAAGTTGAATGGGACTCCAATTTTGCATGGTGGCAGGAAACCTTAAAATTTATGGATAGTTTAAAAGAACACTAAACTTTTGACAATAAGGTTAGAATCCATTATGAATAGTCCAACCCGAATCAGTAAGCTGAATATTGTTACTATGCTTGCAATACTATTTTTTGTTGCCTGTACCCTTCAGTATAGACAGCCCGAACCTCCAAAATCTATCAGGAAGTTAAACTTGCAACAGGAGAGAGTTTTAATTATGAATTTCCCGAATCATTTTAATCGCGTTGGATTCGTTTTGTTGCTGGAAAAGATTACAAGACAATTGCCTGTCTGAAATGTGAGTAATGTTTTAATAAAATTAATGAACTCTGATTTGCATCATGGCTCATTTTTGACGTTTAAACCTTGGGATTAAAGAAATGTTAGATATAAAGACTATAAGTTTGCTATTGGTTTACTGTTTTGTTTTTTGTGTTCCGTTGGGCGCACAGGATGACAAAAATACGGAAGAAAGTTCAAAACGAGTTACTATTATGGGATTGGGCGATTCTATTACCGAAGGAGGTGAGAATTTTCATTCATATCTCTTTCCGTTGTGGGAGCGACTTTTCTCAGCTGGATATCATTTCGATTTTGTTGGATCGAGAAGCAGTAAATGTCGTATTGGAAAACTTAATCATTGTGGTTTTAGCGGGAAAAATGCCGAATTTCTTGAGGCGCATATTGATAGCATATACCGACAATACCCGGCAGATTTTGTTTTACTCCATTCAGGACACAATCATTTTTCTACCGAAAATCCTGTAGCCGGAATAATTTTCGCTCAACAATCAATCATTCAGAAAATACTGTTGATTAATCCGAAAGCTAAAATCTTGGTAGCTAAAGTTGTTGTGAGCGGTAAACTGCCTAAGTATTCTTACGTTCCGGAATTAAATAAACACATAGGCCAGATGGTGCAAAACATGCACAATCCAAATGTAATATTAGTTGATCAGTCCAAAGATTTTGAATGGGTAAAGCATACCATTAGTGACAAGGTACATCCCAATTCAGCTGGGGCTGATCTGATGGCTGATGTATGGTTTGATGCGTTAAAACAGATTTTGCCACCTCCTGCGCAGTCTTTTCATCCGGAAATTGTTTGCTATAAGACGATAGATCAGGAAAGTTTGAACCTTCATGTTTTTAAGCCAAAGCAGGCACAGAAAGAAGAGAAACTTCCTGCCATTGTATACTTTTTTGGTGGTGGTTGGGCTACGGGGACACCTTTGCAATTTTACAGGGAATGTGCTTACTATGCTTCAAAAGGAATGGTAGGCATTACGGTTGATTACCGCAATGCCTACGTGAATCATTCTTCGCCGTTCGAAAGTGTAGCAGATGCCAAAGATGCTATTCATTGGATTCGCATGAATGCAGAAAAATGGAATATTGATCCGACGCGGATTGTGGCAGCTGGCTCATCTGCCGGTGGTCATTTGGCCGCAGCTATCGGAACATTAAACGAATCAGGTGGAGCTGATTATAAGCCAAATCTCATGGTTCTTTATTATCCTGTGGTTGATAACAGCGAAAATGGGTATGGCACCGAATCCATGAAAAAAAGGTATCAGGAGATTTCTCCATTGCATAACATTGATCAAAGTACGCCGCCTACGCTTTTTATCCTGGGTACAAAAGATCAGCTTATCCCGGTTAAAACTGCCGAAGAATTTAGATCACGTATGGAGACAAACGGGATTTATTGTGAGTTGCATTTAATTGAAGGAGCTGGTCATCCGATCTTTTATTATGCAAAAGATTTAACTCCGTATTTTTATACTATTCGCAAAATAACCGATGATTTTTTGAGGAAATATGCTTATCTGAATTAGTTCAAGAATGAATTTTAACCTAATATAAATAAATCATGAGTCGAATTCTTATAGTTATTTTGATTTGTGGATCTGTTTTTACTTCAGCCAGAGACGTTTATGCTCTTGAAGATGTTAGTGTAAGTAAATTAACATCTTCAAGAGGAAAGAAGTATGCGATCAATCGCATTGTTTCAGGAGGATATCAGTATATGGATCGTGATTATCAGTTTAATTATGTGCCTGAAGAGTTAAATGGTTCTTTGCATATAAAAACGCATGGTAACGATAAGCTAATCAGTGAAAATGATACTTGTTTTTCATTTGTGTGTAATTGTGACATTGATGTATATATTTTATTTGCAGATAAATTTCCGGTGCTTCCAAGCTGGCTTAATCAATTCGAAAGAACTCGGTTGAATGTAACCCGGATGGATTCGAATGCTGCTAATCTGAAAGGTTATTTCAGTTTGTACCGAAAGTCTTTTTCAAAGGGGCAGGTAGTTCTCAATGGCTGTTCTCCAACGAGTATGCTTGAGAAGAAAGGTTTTGTCGAATCAATGGGATCAAGTTATTGTATGTACACCGTTGTAATAAAAGAGAAGGAATAATAATTTATTAGTAATCGTTATGAGAAGGTTCAATTTCTTGTTTTTGTTATTATTAGTGTCAGTCTTCTGTCGGGCACAATCACTGTTTGTCGAAACCGAAAGTTTCACAAATAAAGGCGGCTGGTCGGTCGATCAGCAGTTTATGGATTTAATGGGTTCGCCGTATTTACTGGCTCACGGATTGGGTTTCCCGGTTGAAGATGCAACAACAACTGTTAATTTTCCGAAGAAAGGAACCTATTATTTGTGGGTGCGAAGTCGTAACTGGGCATCGCTATGGACAAGCAAAGCCCCCGGTCAGTTTCAGGTATTAATTGATGGCAGGCAGGTTGGTGGAAACTTTGGTGTATCCACGCCTGAATGGTGGTGGGTTGAAGGTGGTTCGGTTGAAATAAGCAGTAAAAAAAGTAAAATTTCCTTGCACGACTTAACTGGCTTCGATGGACGTTGCGATGCGTTGTTTTTTACCAAAGACAAAAACTTTATACCTCCTTCGGAAAAAACAGAAATGGCTGCCTGGCGCAAACAAATGCTGGGATTACCCGATAATCCGGAGTCTGCCGGAACATTCGACTTTGTAATTGTTGGTGGTGGAATGGCAGGTACCTGTGCTGCAATATCGGCAGCGCGTTTAGGTGTAAAAGTAGCTTTAATACAGGATCGTCCGGTGTTGGGTGGCAACAATTCTTCCGAAGTGCGAGTGCATTTAGGAGGCCGTATTAAGCTCGAACCATATCCGAATTTGGGAAATCTGGTGAATGAAATTGGACCAAAACAAGGAGGCAATGCCAAACCGTACGAATATTACGAAGATGACAAAAAGCTTTTTTATGTGGAAGCTGAAAAAAATATTTCGCTTTTCCTGAATTACAGGGCCAACAAGGTTGTTACTGAAGGAGACAAAATAAAGGAAGTGGTTGCTGTGAGTACCGAAACCGGACAGGAACTGGTTTTTAGTGCTCCTTTGTTTGCTGACTGTACCGGCGATGGAACCATTGGTTATCTGGCTGGCGCCGATTATATGATGGGGCGTGAAAGCCGAGGCTTGTACAAAGAAGAGACAGCTCCTGAAGAGGCAGATATGATGACCATGGGCTCATCGATTCAGTGGTTCGCTGAAGAGAAAGATGCCCCTACTTCATTTCCTGATATCGACTGGGGATTACCGTGGGATGATGTACGCGCAGAAGCTATAAAACGCGGTGACTGGAACTGGGAAACAGGCATGAACCTGAACCAGATCAACGATTTTGAGAGGGTACGCGATTACGGGTTGCTGGTTGTTTTCTCAAACTGGTCGTATTTGAAGAACCACAGTTCCAGAAAAGATGAATTCAGTAAAAGCCAGATGAAATGGGTTGCATTCGTTGCTGGAAAACGCGAATCGCGTCGCTTGGTTGGCGATTATATTTTAAAAGAACAGGATTTGACTGAACACAATGTGTATCCCGATGGCACTGCACCTACAAGCTGGACCATCGACCTGCATTATCCCGATCCTGCGAACAGCAGGTTATTTCCCGATAAAGAGTTTAAATCAATAGCCAAACACATTGCTATTTATCCGTATCCGATTCCGTTTCGTTGCCTCTATTCTAAAAATATAAGCAACCTGATGATGGCCGGGCGCAACATTAGCGTTACTCATGTGGCACTCGGAACAGTTCGGTTAATGCGTACTACCGGAATGATGGGCGAGGTGATTGGCATGGCAGCATCAGTATGTAAAAACGAAAATACCGATCCGCGCGGGGTATACCAGGATCATCTTGATAAGCTAATCGAACGAATGAAAAAGGGGGTAGGAAAGCCTGATTTAGAAAACATTCAGAAATATAATCTTGGAGAAACAAAACAAGATTAGTTGGGTACTGCTTATTTACCCATTATCCGAATGTAAATAGTTTTGTTAATAGCAGTGATTTTCTTACCCACGCAAGTTTCCGGGGAAATTGGACTGAATAAGAATTCTATTAGAATCGTGATTAGTGCTTTTGCTGATGGTTAAGTTTCAAAAAAAATACATTTAATTTTTAAAACTAGATGATAAAAATACTTAAAATAATATTGTTGCTACTTTTTGCTCCTGCTGTTTTGTATGGTACTTCTGTGGATGAGGTAATTACTATTGAAACCAAAAATACAGTTATGATTTTTACCGGACATCCAGGTGAAAAATTTCTGTTCCAATTTTACGGTGATAAAGTTAACGATGTCTCTCAGGTCATTCGAAGTGCATCAGGAATGAATGAAGAAGCTTACCCGGCATTTGGGATTGAATGTTCAAAAGAGAAGGCTTTACAGGTAACACATCCTGATGGGAACATGTCTGCCGACTTATTCTTTAAATCAGTTGAAAAAATAAAAATAGATGATAATATTTCCCTAACTAAAGTGGTACTGTTTGATAACGCGTATGCCTTTCAGGTAACTGTTAATTACAAAACTTATTTTCAGGAGGATATTGTTGAGATATGGACTGATATTTTAAATGAAGGCACCGGCCCAGTTACCTTATTTAAATTTGCATCTTGCTATATTCCGGTACGATCTTTCGATCCATGGTTGACACATTTCCATGGGGCGTGGGGAGATGAGTTTAATTTAATTGAAGAAAAACTGGAACGGGGAGTAAAAGTTATCAAAAACCGAACAGGCATTCGTAATACACAATGTGACAATCCTTCCTTCATGTTAAGTTTAGATGGCAAATCGACAGAAGAGAATGGCGATATAATTGCTGGTTCTTTAGAATGGACCGGTAATTATAAAATTTCATTTGATATGGATGAAAAATACAAGGTAAATATTATCTCCGGGATCAATGAAGATGCTTCTCAATATATACTTGAAAGAGGCAATGTTTTTCATACCCCAAAATTTATCCTGACATATAGTAACAAAGGTAAAGGACTGGCTAGTCGAAATATCCACAGATGGGCCCGTGAATATAAAATAAAGGATGGAACCAGCGAACGGATGATCTTGCTCAATAGTTGGGAAGGTGTATATTTTGATATTACAGAGGATAAGATTTTGAAGATGATGGATGATTTTGCAAAATTAGGAGGCGAATTATTTGTAATGGATGATGGATGGTTTGGTGACAAATACCCCCGAAACGATGGCACTTCCAGCTTGGGTGATTGGATAGTAAGTCCCCAGAAACTCCCTAATGGGTTGGATCCTTTAATTAAAAGAGCAGAAGAAAATGGGTTAAAGTTTGGTATCTGGTTAGAACCTGAAATGATTTGTGATAAAAGTGAACTCTTCGAACAGCATCCCGATTGGATTGTGCATCAACCGAACAGGACTACATTAAAGGGACGGGGGAAGTCAGAAATGCTACTGGATATGTCTAACCCTGTTGTACAGGACTTTGTTTACCATGTAGTTCACGATTTGTTAGTTAAATACCCCAAGATTGCCTACATCAAGTGGGATGCAAATCATTTTATCAGCAATTATGGCTCAACTTTTCTTGACCAGGATAAGCAATCTCATCTGTACATTGAATATCATCTCGGCTTACAAAAAACATGGGAACGTATCCTTGCCAGCCATCCTGATATTGTTATGCAAGCGAGTTCAAGTGGCGGCGGAAGAGTTACTTATGGGCATTTGCAATATTTCCATGAATTCTGGACCAGCGATAATACAGATGCCTTAAGTCGGCTAAACATACAATGGGGAACTTCACATTTTTTCCCTGCCAATGCAATGGCATCACACGTGAGTGCTTCTCCAAACCATCAGACAAATAGAGAGATTCCTTTGAAATTCAGATTCGATGTTGCGATGACAGGAAGATTGGGAATGGAAATGCGTCCAGATGATTTAACTCCGGAAGAACAAAATTTTGCAAAGGGGGCGATTGAAACCTATAAATCAATCAGGTCAATTGTACAGCAGGGAGACTTATACCGTATAATTGCACCTAATGATGGTTGTGGTATTGCCTCACTGATGTATGTCTCTCCTGAAAAAGACAGGGGTGTATTTTTTGCATTTAGTTTAAGTAATAATCTCAGATACAAACTCCCACCCATAAAGTTGCAAGGCTTAAGCCCAAACATGAAATATAAGATTGCTGAAATTAATAATACGGGGATAGGCTCAAAGTTATCAGCATATAATGAGATTTTCACAGGAGAATTTTTAATGAATACAGGTATTCAAATTTCAATGAATAAAGTTTGTCAAAGTATAGTGGTAGAACTAGTTGAAGTGCCGTAAGAAAATTAATTTGCAAAAGAGAATTTTTGCAAAAGGATAATATGCTGTATGTATCCAATTTTAGTAAAGAAGAAATTGAGTTTAAGAAGTGTATTTAAGAAAAAAATCCGATATCAAAGGACTGCTGGTGGTTTTCTCCAACTGGTTGTCCCTGAAAAAACATAGCTTGGTGAAAGATATTTATAAAAATCGCAAACTCGAAAGGGTGGCTTATATTGCTGGAAAAAGGGAATCGCGCAGGTTGCTTGGCGATTTTATTTTGAAAGAACAGGACATTACCGATTACGTGATTTACCCGGATGTTTCAGCTTCAACTGCGCTATTGATCTGCATTATTCCGATCCTAAAAACATGGAACATTTTCCTGACAAAGAATTTTAAGTCCCGAACTTGTTGCAAGTTGTACACTTCACCCGGTGGCCGACATTCCGCCATGTGAAAATTTGTTTTATAATGGCATTTAGAAGTAAAGATTACATAAAAGCATTGACAGCGATTGTTTTTCTGCTGCTTTCCGGTTTTACTAAAGTTTGGCCGGATTTCCCGCATGAAGGTTTGCGTGATATGAAGGGGACGTTGGTGCACCATATTTTTGAGAGCGAAACCGATTCACTTTCAGATCCTGAAATTGTTGAACTTCAGGATGAAAATGGATTGCCCATTTGGTTTAGTCGACAGTTTCACAAAGATGTATGCATAACCGGCGAATGTAAGATGATCCGTGTGACTCTTTTCTGGGACGGTTCTGGTAATTATCTGGGCATGGAAATACCGGAAGACCAACCCCTGACCAAATCAGACCATACCGAATTTGATGCTGGCGACTATGAGAAACTTAACGCAATTCTTAGCAACACCGCTTCAATATTGAAAGATTTGAAGTTGGAAGAATTAATTGTAGTGCCTGACTCAATTGATCCTTACACGGCTTATAAAATAGATGGATACACAGCAGCTACCCAACCAGCACTCGCGGAAGTTGTAGTCAAGGACGCAGCATATACCTGTTATACCCTATGGCACACGGTTTATGGCCCGTCTCAAACAAAAATATTGGAAATACTGGATGAAAGAGTTTGTGCCGATTTTTTAAAACGGATGTTTGAAAGTCAGGAGACTAAAAAAATACTTTGGGGAATTCGGGCGGTTGAGAAACGTCCTTCGTACCATGAGGATTTTTATCCACTTTTTATCCAGTACATCCGTTCCGATACGATCGAAATTTCACAACGAGCACTTCTGTATTTCCAGTCATCCAAATTAAAAGATGCTTCCCTTCAAAAACAGTTGGTTGAAGTGATGTTTGGTTTATCAACAGAAAAGAAGAATACGATTATCTGGAAATTGATTGAATCAGGTTATGCAACCGAGGAGGTTATTTTTGAGCTGTTAACCCTTTTTCAGGAGCAACAGCTCAACAGTGGCTCTCTGAACCTGATTTATCGTTTAATCCGTTCGGAACACCTCCAAAACCAACAAATCATGTTGGTTTTAGAAAGCCTGTCGAAGCACAAGGACGCCTATGTACGAAACCTCACAGGCAAATTGTTGGCCAAATATGAATGACAATAATAAGTTTTAAAATTAATGAAGCAAATGATTTCACATATCATATCAATAGCTATTTTGACAGGAGGGGATTTTTCCCCATCCTGATGGGGTCGAACAAAATCAGGAATAAATTTATTAAAGAGAATATATTGACTTATGGTAATATTTATAATATCGTTGTTTTTGCTGATAGCCGGTTATGTTGTTTATTCAAAAATAGTAGAGCGTATATTTGGAATTGACCCTGCCCGGCAAACACCGGCCTATTCCATGGAAGATGGTGTCGATTACATCCCGATACCCTGGTGGCGGGTTTTTCTTATTCAATTTCTGAACATTGCAGGCCTTGGGCCAATCTTTGGTGCAGTTGCCGGGGCCATGTGGGGGCCAGTCGCATTTCTTTGGATAGTGTTAGGTTCGATATTTGCCGGTGCGGTTCACGACTATTTCTCCGGAATGCTTTCAATTAAGCATAATGGGCTAAGCATCACCGAAATCGTTGGTATTTATCTGGGAACAGGGATAAAGCAATTTATGCGTGCATTTACAGTGTTATTAATGATAATTGTAGGAGCCGTATTTATTATGGGCCCGGCAAAAATATTGGCCGGACTAACTCCTGATTTTGCATCAATGACCTTCTGGGTTTGGGTTGTATTTGCCTATTACCTGCTGGCCACCATGCTGCCAATCGATAAAGTAATCGGGCGAGTTTATCCGGTTTTTGGGTTTGCACTCCTGTTTATGGCGGTCGGGTTAATCGTTGCTTTGTTCGTTAAAGGATACCATATTCCGGAATTGAACATTACAAATATTCATAATTACCATGTTCGTGCCGATAAATTCCCAATTTTTCCAATGTTGTTTATCACCATTGCCTGCGGGGCAATTTCAGGGTTTCATGCTACTCAGTCGCCTCTAATGGCGCGCTGTATGACGAATGAAAGATATGGCCGTCGTGTATTTTACGGGGCAATGATCACCGAAGGGGTAGTGGCTCTGATCTGGGCCGCAATTAGCATGAGTTTTTTTGGCGGAATACGCGAATTAAACGATGTTATGACAGCAAACCAGGGAAATGCAGCTTTTGTTGTTAATGAAATTTCCAATTCGCTGCTTGGTAAATTTGGTGGGGTTTTGGCTTTGCTTGGTGTGGTGGCAGCCCCGATTACTTCCGGCGATACGGCATTCCGGAGTGCCCGGCTGATTGTTGCCGATTTTATGAGATATAAGCAAGGGCCTGTAAAAAACAGGTTGGTGGTAAGCATCCCCCTGTTTGCAGTTGGGTTCTTTCTCACCCAGATTGATTTTGCTGTGGTTTGGCGGTACTTTGCATGGTCGAACCAAACATTGGCCACAATCGTATTATGGGCTATTTCTGCGTTTCTTAAAAAGGGAAACAAGTTTTATTGGATAACATTAATTCCCGCAATATTCATGACAAGCGTAACAACAACATATTTGTTGTTCGCCGATGAAGGTTTTGGGTTCGACTATACTTTCTCTTCGATTGTAGGGATTAGTATTGCAATATTTACATTTATCGTATTCCTGGTTTATAAAAGAAAGTGAGCGTTTTTAACCCTGATTCATTCCAGGTTTCCGAACAACTATTAGTTTGAATAACAACATTACAACAATCGATATTAAAAATGAAGAATAAGTTACAGCGATTTCGAATCGGCATAATTTTAATTGGTTTAGCAGGCATTTTACTAGCCTCCGGCTGTTCCGGGATAAAGAAAGAAAAACCTCTCGAAGAGGTAATCGATGCGGCATTTGAAAATGCCATACAGCAAAGTATCCAAATGGCAGCAAAATATGCCAATAACGACTCGGTGCTTCCCCGTTCATTTGCCGACGGCAAAGATATTACATCAACCCCGCAGTGGTGGTGCAGCGGTTTCTTTCCCGGTACACTTTGGTATTTGTACGAATACAGCAATGACGGGCAAATCAAGTCATATGCGAAAGAATATACATCGAGGATAGAACGTGAAAAATACACCACAAACAACCACGATATTGGGTTTATGCTGAACTGTAGTTTTGGGAACGGCTACCGTTTAACACAAGATACCTTGTACAGGAATGTCCTGGTTACCGGGGCCCGTTCTCTGGCAACGCGTTATAATCCCCGGTTAGGATTAATCCGCTCATGGGATTTCAATAAGGGGAAATGGCAATACCCGGTAATTATCGACAATATGATGAACCTGGAACTATTGCTTGTTGCTTATAACGAGACTGGCGATGAAGGCCTGAA
>JAFGVA010000134.1 GCA_016938235.1 Bacteroidales bacterium
AGTGCCCTACCAAAATATAGGGTGGGGTTAATTTTGCAGATTCTAGTAATGCGTGAAGTTCATTTGCAATCTGTATAGTAGTTCGAGACCCGGGGCCTTTTTCTGACTTACCTAATCCTGCTCTGTCATATAAACAAACCTGAGCAAAGTTCTTAACTTCTTTCTGAACAACGTCCCAGCCCGACATGGTTCCTCCATCACCCAGGCCCGATTCTAATATCACAGTAGGTTTGTTTTGTCCATAACTTAGTAAATATAGCTTATGACCACCAACTTCATATTTACCTGAAAATTTATAATCAGGTTTATTGTCCTCTTTGTTACATGCTAATGTTGACAGTGTAATCATTGTAAGAATTAAGATTTTCATGTTCATTTATATTTAAGTTAATAATTTCCGATTATCAAGTGTTTTGAAAATCATTTGATGCAAATGTACACCCGACATCTGAAAATGAACAAGTAAAACTGAATAGGGAAGTCCTGTGCTATCAGAACATGACGAATCAGGACGTTTTGTATTGATTTCGAAATTCACCCGGAGACATACCAGCACTCATTTTAAAAGCATCATAAAAAACACTCTTCGATTTAAAGCCTGACTCCAGACCAATTGCTTCTATAGAGTATTTTCTATAAGATTCATTTTGTAAAAGCTCTTTCGACTCGTTGATGCGGTATTCATTTAGAAGTTGAATAATACTTTTCCCTAATTCCTGATTAACTGTTTGAGATAGATAGCCTTCACTGATATTCAACTCTGTTGCTATATCAAGGCGACTTAATAAAGGGTTTTTATACCATTTATCTTGCTCCATCAGTTTAATTAACCGTGCAGTGTATTTCGATTGCCGGTCGTTTTTCATATTTCCTTTATTTGTTACTTGATATGCTGAAGTCTTTTTTGATTTTTCAATTATCTCACGGATTTCTTTCCGTTCTATGGCTATCTGTAGTTTAAAAATGCCATAGTATAAAACAAACCATAGTAAGATTGAAATTGAAACCCAAATAATTTGATTACTAAATGTGGAACTTAACAAATCCAGAAGTTCCTGTATAAGCCATAAGAAAATAATACTTAAAAGCATTAGGTTTAGTATTATCAGCCACCGTTTCACTCTCGTATCTATTATTGATTTCATAATTAATAATAGCGCCCATAACATAGAACCTATATTGAGCAAAAAAGCCAGCCAAAACTCAATTTCAAAAAAGATTCGTACAGCAGGAGTATCTATTGTAATAGGTAATTTATATACATTCATCGAAAAATCAAGTTCCAGAATAACATCAACTACCAATGATATAATAAATGGCAGATAAAACAATTTATAGCCCTTTGATTTTAAAAATGGATGGTTAAGATGAGCAAGAAAATATGAAAGAAAAGTTATTGGCACAAGCAATTCCCACATTATTGCACGGATCATATTTAAAACTCCTGTTCCTGGATTCAGCCAACCCAGGAACATGATAATAGTAAGTAGCAGTATTGAAATGGATAAATAAGTATTGGCTTTACTTCGAAAAAAGGACGTGCCTCCGATTGCCAGACTCAAAAATAGGCCTAAAACACTACCGGAAATTATTAGTATAGCAAAAATAAAATTCATTTTGAGCGATTTAGTACAGTGATAAATAATTCGTCATAAAGCCTGAATTCAACTTGATTTTGATTTTTCACCTATATGAACAAGGTTTACATTTTTTCTTGCTTTTTAGTCTGGATCACAAAGCCTAGGGTTTGATAGTATGGTGTTGTGCGGGATTACGAAGCCATTTCCTATCTCCCGATAATTCATCGGGATTACACCAAGCTATTTTACGAGCCACAAACGCTCGCAAACCACCGAACCGACCATAGGGAGCTCACCGAAGGTAAACCCTTATGGACTATACCATGTGTTGGCAACCGTAATATTTAATCCTTTATACATCTAACTGAATATCCGTTTTTTTTAATGTCAGCAATCCAGGGATACGGATAATTCGGATAATAATTTAGCTGGAAGCTCCATGCAAAACTATCATCTTCAGAAAAAGTAGAATCTACCCACCAAGCAGCATGTTTGCCCATACTCTCAAAATCATTTTCACCTATTCCTTTACGATATCCACTTGGTAAGGCAGTAAATCCGCTCTCATTGGTACCTGAATAAATACTAGAATTGTTCCAATGCAAACCTCCTTCTTCCCTTAATGTGGTTGATATCTCGCTATTCTCCAAATGATTTAATAGCGTATCCCACTCAATCATTGTTGGGACATGCCAACCAACAGGACAAAGTTTCTTTGATTCAACGGTATAAAAATTATATAAGGCACCATAAACATCTTTATAAATGTTCTCATCATTATCATACCAACAATAAGCACCAATATGAGTCTCGGTCCATTCATCATTATTTGTTATTAATACAATAGGTGTTCCATCATTATATTTTGTTGTTTGTAGGTTTTCAGCCATCCAGGTTTGTGTTCCTATTTGTATAGTTTTGTAATAATTACCATCAATATCAGATAGGCTATCATAGCTTAAACTCGCATTAAACATAATCTCAGGAACTATTTTCTTTTCATTTGAATCATCATCACAAGAACAAAGAAAAACTAAGAAGAAGAAAAAGCTTTTGAAATAAATTTTAATCATTTTGGTAAGGTTTTAATTTGGCTCAAGTTCAGAAATGCACACTAACGGTTTTCGGCATGAAACGTTGCGCAATTTTTCATTTAGCTGTAATTTAGATATATACGAATATATTGACCACAAAGTTGTTGCATTTATAGAAATCCTGAATTATTAAT
>JAFGVA010000015.1 GCA_016938235.1 Bacteroidales bacterium
CATACCGATTTGCATGAATGCCTCGGACATGGTTCAGGGAAATTGATGCCTGGTGTTAGTTCAGAAGACCTGAAGAATTATCATTCGCCCATTGAGGAGACAAGAGCCGACCTTTTTGCTCTGTATTTTATTCTCGATCCAAAGTTGGTTGAGCTCGGTTTATTGCCAAATCTAAAAGCTGGCGAAGTTCAATATCAAAGATACATTCGTAACGGTCTCATGACTCAACTCAGGAGAATTGAACCAGGGAAAAATATTGAACAGGCACACATGAGAAACAGACAGCTGATTTCTAAATGGTGTTTCGAAAAAGGCAAAGACGAAAATGTGATTGAGATTAAAAAAATTAAAAATAAATCGTACATTAAAATCAACGATTACAATAAGTTACGCGGTTTATTTGGTGAGTTGCTAAGAGAAATACAACGCATTAAGTCTGAGGGCGATTTTGAGGAAGCAAAAAGGCTTGTAGAAAATTATGGCGTTCTTGTGGATGTTGAACTGCATAAAGAAGTTCTTGAAAGGGTCGAAAAGCTGAATCTGCCGGCTTACAGTGGTTTTGTAAATCCAACTTATATTCCTGAGATCGCAGATAATGAAATAGTTGATGTAAAAGTTACCTATTCAGAAGGTTATGCAGACCAAATGATTCGATACAGCGAAGATTTTTCTTTTCTTTAGCAGAAAGAGTATATTTATAATCGGGTATTTTTATTTTGCAAAGCTCATTTAAACATAAATAAATTTTAGATGAAATCAATACTAGAAGGTAAAACAGCACTAATAACAGGCTCCAGTCGGGGAGTTGGCAGACAGGTTGCCGGAGCACTGGCACAGTTAGGCTGTAAGATAATTATTCATAGCCGAACAAAGGAGAACCTGCAAACTACAAAAGAAAAACTTATTGAAATTGGTGCTGAGGTTTATGAAGTTAGTGGAGAGTTATCGAAACAGGAAGATGTTCAAAACATAATAAAAACGGTGAATGAGCAGTGGGGAGGTGTTGATATTTTATACAATAATGCGGCATGGATGTCGGAATACCAGGTTAATTATTGGAAACACAGTTGGGAAGCATGGGAAACCTCTTTCCGGATTAATGTGTTTGCTATGTATATGCTTTGTTCCGGTTTTATTCCGGGAATGATAGCGAAAGGCTATGGAAGGATTATAAACCTTACTTCCGGGATTAAAGACCTGCCTGAGCTTGCCCCCTATGGAGCAACAAAAGCAGCAGTGGATAAATTAACAGATGATATTTCGGTTAAGCTTCCAATAGGTATCAGAATAAATACACTTGATCCGGGTTGGTTAAAAACCGATTTAGGTGGCGAAAATGCTGAACATCCTGTTGAGGCTGTGCTTCCTGGGGCAATTATCCCTGCTATGATAGGAGATGATGGACCTAACGGGAAGTTTTTTTCTGCTATTGATTATGATAAAGATTTGGCGGAAAAATTAAATTTACGCGAGCTTAAGTCAATTTAGTAATGATAGCCAGGTATTTCCATATACTTGATAACAAAAAAATAAAGTGCACCCTGTGTCCTAAAAATTGTGTTATCCCAACTGGAAAGACTGGTTCTTGCAAGGTTAGAAAAAATATTGACGGAGAACTAATTGCCGAAACATATCGACAGTATACCTCCCTGGCTTTCGATCCGATAGAGAAAAAGCCCCTTTATCATTTCTTTCCCGGAAAGGAAATATTATCGCTCGGAAGTTTAGGATGTAATATGCATTGTCAGTGGTGCCAGAATTGTGAAATTTCACAGTCTGATGTAAAAAGTTACTTCAGCGGCTTAACAAGCTTTTCTCCTGAAAGAATTCTTGAGATTGCCTTGCAAAATCCAAAGAATATAGGGCTTGCTTTTACATACAATGAGCCAACAATAGCTATAGAATCGAATCTCGAACTGGCGGCTTTATTTTATGCTTCTAATCTTAAAAATGTATTAATTACAAATGGATATATTTCGTCGGAAGCATTGAAAGAGTATTTAAAATATATTCATGCTTTCAATGTAGATGTTAAGGCATTCAGAAACGAAATATATCTGAAATACACAGGGGCTAAACTGTCGAATGTATTAATGAGCATTGAGCAGATAGCTGCCTCGGGAAAACATCTCGAATTAACTTACCTGGTTGTTCCCGGCATTAATGACGACCTTGAGCAGTTCACTGATTTTATTGAATGGGTAAAGATAGTGGCCGGAGAAAATACCGTTCTGCATATCTCGAAATACTTTCCCAGGTACAAGATGAAACTTGCACCCACAAAAGAAGCTACATTAAGGCTTTTAGCTAACAAGGCCTCAGAAAAATTAAATCATGTTTTTGTTGGTAATGTTTTGATGAATGAGTTCAGCAATACGGTATGTCCCGTATGCGGCGATACAATTATTCGTAGGGTAGGTTATTCAGTTTATATCGATAAAACGATTGCTGATGGATGTTGTAACAATTGTGGTGCTAAAATATTTGTTGATCATTAATTGTTACTAAATTTTTGTGCATAAGTCAAACTTATTTTTTACTTTACCGTTAAATTATAAATAGCATTAAAAATAATACTATGGAAGCACTTGATATCCAGGGGACCAATGATACTCCAAAAGTCCTTCTTGATGCTGAGAATGAGGTATTTGAAATATCTGGCCGATCGCTTCCCGAAGATGTTGTAAACTTTTATAAGCCTGTTTTGGATTGGTTGGATGAGTATAAGGAAAACCCCAAAGAATACACCGAATTCGTTTTTAGATACATTTATTTTAATACAGCAACTTCAAAGCTCATTCAGGACATAATTTTTAAACTGGAGGCTATGTACGAAGAAGGTCATAATATCCAGATAATGTGGTTTTATGAGGATGAAGATGAAGACATGCAGGACGTAGGTGAAGAATTTCAGGAATTATGTGATGTGCCTTTCGAACTGGTTGCTTATTAA
>JAFGVA010000135.1 GCA_016938235.1 Bacteroidales bacterium
AAGCAATTGGTTTTTGTTGAATTAATATTATCACAACAAAGATGGCCATGTTTGCTTATGCTTTTACAAACATACAGTCTTGACAATAACTCGATATTGAAAAACTCCTCAATATAAAAGCAGAAAACGGATTACAAATCTGATTGATAAGGTTGCGTCATAATAATCCAGGCATGGATGCATGAAAAAAATGAACTGTCAGTCAATTTTTTGGCTGGTAGTTCATTTTACTTTTTATTTATAATGATAATACCTGCCAGCTATTTACATGCAAAGAAAAATGAAGCATCTGCCCAGCTAAAACCACTCCTTTGCTCAAGATAATCTTTATAACTTCTGCTGCCATAATACTTCCGGCTACCCCCGGAACAGCGCCAACAACACCAACAGGGTTCATTTTTTCCGGTTTTTTTTCTTGAATGTTCATAGCTTCACGATATGAACCGCAATTGCCATAATTGAAAACTGACACTTGCCCCTCCCAACCATCAACAGCGCCATAAACAAAAGGCTTTCCTTGTGATTTTGAAATAATATCACTGGTTATTCGGCATGTTATATTATCGGAACAATCAATTAATACCTCATACTTTTCAAGGATTTCAGTTGCATTATCGATATTCCACTCCCTTTTGTACTTCTCAACAAAACAATCAGGGTTCAATTCCCTAATTCGTTTTGCTGCAATGTCAGCTTTCGCCTTATTAATGTCAGAGCGATTATAAATCATCTGTCTTTGAAGATTACTCAATGAAACTTTATCATAATCTACAATTCCTATATTTCCAATTCCAGCTGCAGCTAAATAGCTTAAAACCGGTGATCCCAGCCCTCCTACACCGATTACAAGAATTCTCGCATTCATCAGTTTTTGTTGATCTTCCTCGGTAAAATCTGTGATTAGGAGATGACGGCTGTATAATTCTTTATGAATAAGGTTAAGCATAACATAAAATTAGAGAAATAAACATTTCGGGAACTATTTAGAAGTAATCTTTTAACAAAATAATTCTTGTGGAAGAAATTAATTTACACTAACTTAAATATGGTATTTGTTACTATAACCACAAAGATTGATCTATGAAACTATCTACAGTAGTATCGGTTGACAAGGAAAAATGTGTGAATTGTCATGCGTGTATATGGGCTTGCCCTGTGAAATTTTGCAACGATGGAAGCGGAGATTACATGAAAATAAATGATGATCTTTGCATTGGTTGCGGAAGTTGTATCGAGGCTTGCACTCACGAAGCAAGACTCCCTGTAGATGATACCGCCAATTTTATTCATGCGCTTCAAGAAGGTGAAAAAATTATTGCTGTAATTGCACCGGCTATAGCTTCCAATTTCCCAAACCTATACCTCAACCTGAATGGCTGGTTAAAACAAATCGGAATAGCAGCCTGTTTCGATGTAAGTTTTGGAGCTGAACTCACGGTTAAATCCTATGTTGAACATATTAAGACAAACTCTCCAAAGTGTGTTATAGCTCAGCCATGTCCTGCACTTGTTAGCTATATCGAAATTTACCAGCCGGAATTAATCCAATACCTTGCTCCATCTGATAGCCCCATGTTGCACACAATAAAAATGGTAAAAAACTATTATCCTGACTATCGCGAACATAAAGTTGCAATTATTTCACCCTGCCTGGCCAAAAGACGTGAATTTGATGAAACCGGTTTAGGTGAATACAATGTTACGATGAAAGCTTTATCCGATTATATAAGACACAACAGAATTAACCTTGAAGAATTCCCTTCCCTGATGTACGATAATCCTCCTGCTGAGAGAGCTGTTCTATTTTCCAGTCCAGGTGGTCTATTGAGAACCGCCGAAAGAGAAGTGCCCGGCATTAGTGAAAAAACAAGGAAAATAGAAGGCAAGGAACATATCTACCATTATTTCGAAAAATTGCCCGAAATGATAAACAAAGGTATGGCTCCCCTGCTTATCGATTGTCTGAACTGTGCAAATGGCTGTAATGGCGGCCCCGGAACCATGAACAAGGATAAATCGCCCGACGAAATCGAGTTTTATATCGAAAAAAGACGGGAGCAAATGCAGGAATATTATAAGAATAAAACTCAGAAATTAGCAATTTCAAAGAAAAGTAAATCCTTGTTGCAAAAATATATAGATGAAAACTGGAAGCCGGTTTTATATAACCGAACCTATAGAAACCTGAAAACCAATAACATTACAAAGCAACCCTCCGATTTTCAATTCGATGATATTTACAAACAAATGAAAAAATATGAAGAATCGGATTTTCATAATTGCACATCTTGTGGATACGGTACTTGCCAGGAAATGGCTGTTGCAATCTTTAACGGACTGAATAAAAAAGAAAATTGTCATTATTACCAGAGCAAAGTTATTCAGGAAATAGCCGGAGATGTAAGTTCAACTGTTACCGAAGTAAACGGTTACACTAGCTCAATAACAGAGATGATAAACCTGTTCAACAAAGTAACACAAGAGTTTAACCAGATTTCTGACTCATTCAGCGAATACAACGGGATGATTAAGGAATTCTCAAATATTGCTGACAGTATTAACGCTATTTCCATGCAAACCAACATGCTGTCTCTTAACGCTTCGATAGAAGCTGCCCGGGCTGGCGAGGCAGGAAAAGGTTTTGCTGTTGTTGCAGGTGAAGTGAGAAAGCTGGCCGAAAATTCGAATAACGAGGCAATTAAAATTAAACCTTACACCGTTCATTTGCAAAGCTTTTTCACCTCTCTCAATGAAAAAATCACAGGGACTTCTTTGGAATTCAGTAATAGCTCAAAAGTGTCGACAAGCATTACTGAGGCTTTGGAACGTATGCAGGAAATTACACTTGAACTCCAGAGAAAGGCTCTTGAGTCAAGCTCAAAGCATTAAATGTAAGCGTATTACCATAACCAACGCAACCAATTAGGGTTAATTTCCCTCTTTTGTTATAAACCCTAATAATCATGAGAAAATTATTAATCATATTTACCTTAACAATTCTGTTTCTGGCGTGCGAAGAAAACAAGGAAACTCCGGATTCAGTTTTTCCAAATGATACAGAAATAGTAGTCGGATCGGTAGGCGGCTGGTGTTATGGTTCCGATTCCCTGGTAATAAATAACAACAACCTAAGTTATTATGCATATGCACCATGTGAACATAAAACTTACCACAGAGATTCAACAATCAGCGATACCGATTTGCAACATATTTATTCGGATTTAAACATGGATGATTTCAGATCTATAAACATTAATACCTGCAATACCTGTGTTGATGGTGTCGATTTTTGGATTAGAATTACCGATGCAGATGGATCACATACTATTCGCTATGGGTATCAGGATGCCGCAGTGATTGAACCTGTTTACAATTTTGTTGAGAAGGTAAATCAAATCAGGGAAAATCTGCAAGCTGGCCTTGCACAATAAATCTAATACTTAATTTAATTTGCTTGGGCAGGACAATGCTTTTATTGCAGCGAAGAAAAAATCCTAAATTTTTGCTTGTTCAACTTTCTCATCCCCCAATTAATTATTAATTTGGATTCCGCAAAAAAAGAATACAAATGAAAGTAATATTTATTGGAGGCTCCGGAATTATAAGCTCTGCAAGCACAGAACTTGCAGTAAAAAAAGGAATTGAACTATATCATATAAACCGTGGTAATTCAACAAGTATCCGAACAGTACCTGTTGAGGTTAAAACAATAATTTCTGACATCCGGAATCAGGCAGAAGCTTCCAAAGCTCTTGAAGGATATGAATTTGATACTGTTGTAGATTGGATTTCCTTTGTGCCCGAACACATTGAGAACAACTTCAAAATATTTAAATCAAAGGTAAAACAATATGTATTTATCAGCTCTGCTTCGGCCTACCAGACTCCACCGCAGAAGATACCCGTAACAGAAGAAACACCGCTTGATAATAAATACTGGCAATATTCTCGCGATAAAATTGCTTGCGAAGAATTTCTAAAAAAGAATGCTGAAAAATACGGTATGAAATACACCATAGTCCGTCCTTCGCATACTTACGATAAAACCTTAATCCCCATAGAGGGTGGATATACAATTATCGACAGGATGTTAAAAGGCAAGCCGGTTATTGTACATGGCGACGGCACATCAATCTGGACACTGACAAACCATCGCGATTTTGCAAAAGCACTGGTAGGGTTACTGGACAATCCAGGGGCCATGAATGATGTTTTCCATATCACCTCTGACGAATGGCTCACCTGGGATCAAATATATCTGATGATGGGTGAAGCTTTCGGAGTGACCCCGCAACTGGTGCATATACCCTCAGAAATAATCGGAAAATACGACGATTTTTTAAAGTCTACCCTGCTGGGAGACAAGACTCACAGTATGATTTTTGATAATTCTAAAATTAAATCACTTGTGCCGGAATTTGTCTGCGAAACGCCCTTTAGCAAAGGCGCAAAAGAAATTGCCGATTGGTATAAGAATCATCCGGAACAACAAAAAATTGATACCCGTTTAGATGCAATAATCGAAAATATTTTAGAAGATTACTGTGTTAAATAGTTGTATTTTTAATCAGTCTTTCAAGAGATTTCATATCTTAACGCAAACTGTAATCATTTAAGCCATTTCTATGAATAAACTTAACCGTCGTTTTTTTTTAAAAACATCCGCTACAGGAGCAGCTGGAATAGCTTTTCTTACAAGTTCCAAAGCCTCGGATATTGCTAATGCATCATTGTCTGGTACAAAAACTCAGGTAATAACCCGGAACCTGGGAAATACAGGCTTAAAAATTCCGGTAGTCAGCATGGGATGCGGCAGGGTTGACAGTCCGGCAGTAGTGAAGGCTGCAATGAAAGTTGGCATAAATCATTTCGATACCGCATATGTTTACCAGCAAGGGAATAGTGAAAAAATGCTGGGTGAAGCTTTAAAAGATTTTCCGCGCGATAGTTTTACAGTTGGCACAAAAATTAAGCCTGTAGCTACTAAAGAAGAATTTGCCACTATGCTTGATGAAAGTCTACAACGACTTCAAATGGACTATGTTGATATTCTTTACCTGCATGCCATAAAGTCAAAAGAAGAGGCCTTAAACTCCGAAATGGTTGCTGCTTTAAAAAAGGCTCTGGAAGATGGAAAGGCAAAATACATTGGCATGTCATCACATCAGAACGAACCAGAAGTTATTCAGGCTGCTATTGACAGTGATTTATACAATGTGGTTTTAATAAGCTATAATTTTAAACAGGAACATGCCAAAGAAATAGAAGAAAAACTTCTTGAGGCAAAAAAAAGAGGTATTGGAATTGTAGCCATGAAGGTTATGGCAGGTGGTTTTCTTGATAAGGATAAAACAAAGCCTGTGAACTACAAAGCTGCTATGAAATGGGCTTTAAGGGAAGACTCCGTATGTACTGCCATACCAAGCATATTAAACCTTGAACATTTAATGGATAATGCTCAGGTTTTAACAGATTTGTCACTTTCCGATGAAGATTTAAAGGAACTTGAGTTGGCATCTGCCGAGACTGGCTTGTACTGCAATGGTTGCGAAGAATGCACTACCAAATGTGTAAAAAATCTTCCAATTCCGGATCTAATGCGGGCTTATATGTATGCCTATGGATACGGTCACAGCTCCAAAGCAAAAAAACTTATTGCTGAACTGCAATTAAATGATAATCCGTGTGCCGATTGTACTTCTTGCGAGGTGAAGTGCGTGAAAGGCTTTAATGTAAGTGAAAAAATTGCTGACATAAGCTCTGTCACTCAGGTTCCCGATGCTTTTCTATCTTAATATTTTACTCTCAGATTATGAAAAAAATTTTTATTCTACTCGTATTTTATTCAGCGATTTCATACGGACAGATTGATTTTCCTGAAATTGATAACTGGAAAAAAGGCAAAATTGAAACCTACAACAGTGAAAATTTATGGGAGTGCATAAATGGGGCTGCCGATTACTACCTGAATTATGGGTTTGAAAAACTTGAAGTTGCTGAATACTTGCGAACAGAAGATGAATACCTGAAAGTAGAAATTTATCAGCATAAAGACAATCTTAATACATATGGAATATATGCATACGAAAGATACCCCGATGCTGAGTTCCTTAATATTGGTTCTGAAGGTTATATAAACCATTCCGCCCTAAATTTCTATACAGGCAACTGGTATGTGAAAATTCACAGTCACCAGAGTGATGACCAAACGATTGAAGCTATAAAACTGTTGGCTGATAAAGTTTCGCAACTTCAGGGCGAATCTACAGGTAAACCTGCTGCTGTGCAAAAACTTCCTGAAGAGCATTACAAACCTTACACAACAAAATATTACCCGTCGAATTATATGGGGCTCAGCTTTTTAAATAATGTTGTTGCTGCCGATTATGAAAATGACGGGCAAAAATACAATCTCTTTATAAGTGAACAGGAAAGTCCTGAAGATGCTTTACTAGTGATTCAGAAATACCTTGATTTTTCAAAAACCGACTTAAAAGCTGAGGCAGATAAAGTATTTGAAATTGACGATTTGTTTAACGGAAAAGTATTTCTGCTGGCTAAAGATAATGTTCTTTCAGGTAGCATTGGACTGGATAAAAAAGATGAAGCCAGTGCAATAATTAATATGCTTTTGGAGTAAAATTCCAGTGGTATTAATGCCTGTTTTTCTTAATTCTGTTTATCCACGAAATAGCATCAACTCCCCAGGGAATAATAACATCGTTATGGTTGAGTGTTGTATCTGGATTTAGAACTAAATCAATCATACGTGCATCAGCCCCATTGAGCAAAAAATCGTTATAAAGGTCTATGCTCTGATCCGGGAAAACACTTTTATCTCCCATGCTGTGGTAAAATCTCAGCTGCGAATTTAAAGGCCATACCCGGGCGCTGTTTGAATCAAGTTCATTGCGCATCTGGTAAAACTTAGCTGATGTTTCAAAATTCTCTAAAAAATCGGGCTGAATAAGTTTGTCGACTTCAGATGGAAATTCTTTGTTTATATCGTTGTTACAATAACTTCCATCGAATAAGGTTGGAATTTTTGATGCATAAGGCTCCAGAAAATAATCTGTCAGACTTCCTGATATAATATTGTTTGTCATCCTGGAATAAATAAAGTAAGGCATATAAAAGGGTGTCTGGTATTCATTCAGGCTAAAAATCTCATCGCTTAAACGCCCCAGCCTGTATGCCCCTGCTCCGCAATCGGCGGCAATCGGCAGCAGGCTGCTTATTGGTCTTTCCTCAATATCTTTTAATGCATTTATAGTAGACCATCCCCCCTGGCTATAACCCATCAGGTATAGATCACCGTTAATTTTTGCTTTAACCTTTCCACTTTCAACCAGTTCAATTGCTGATTCAATAATATCTCTAATAACTCTTACCGTTGATTTTTTATGCAGGTATGGATGAAGAATCTCATTGCTTGCTCCAAATCCAAAATAATCCGGTATAGTAACAATATATCCGCTGCTGGCAGCAAAAGCTAATATGGAATAAAGCTGGTTTCCCGAATTTTCGCTGGGTGTATTTTCATAACAGGTGTTGGTCCCGTTCTGAAAACTCAGTACAGGAAATGAACCTGCCGAGTCGGGAACACAAATCAGGCCACTTGCCAGTTGTTCTTTCCCCATAAACTCTGAACGATAAACAACCTTATAAACATTAACACCATACCTGGTAGTATTTCTGATTGAATCTAAATCAGGATAAAGGATGGATGCCAATAGAAGTTTGGTATTAATCTGATCTTCTGAATAATAATGTTCTATTTCATGAGAAACCAAAATATCACCAGTTGCTACATCACCTTGTTTTTCGCATGAAAAAATTAAAAATATTATCAGAAAAGCAGCTATCTTGAGCTGTCCTGAGAACTTACAAAAATCAAACATGGCTAACGGATTTGGGTCATAACAAAATTACAAAATCAGAAACCTGAAATCCAGTAAATTGAAAGAAATTTTTTTATTCATCAATGCCTAAAACATCTTTGAATGCTTTTTTTAAACTGTCTTTCGGGAGTGCTCCCATTGCCATTTGCGGCTGCCCTTCGGAGGGTACAAAAAGTAAAGAAGGAATAGATTGGATTCCAAACATGGCAGCAAGTTCCTGCTCAGCTTCAGTGTCAACTTTATAGATATTTATTTTGCCGTCATATTCAGAACTTAACTCTTCCAGGATGGGAGCTACTGCTCTGCATGGGCCACACCAATCGGCATAAAAGTCAATCATACAGGGTTTATCTCCTTCAAACTTCCATTCCTTGTTCTTTTCAAAATTAAATACTTTCTCCTTGAAGGTATCTTTGGTTAAAAACTCAATCATAATAACAATGTTTATTGAATGGTAAACAAGCTGTAAAATCAATTGTTCAGCTTTAAAAACGTTAAGTTATGAATTTATATAAACCGAATCCTGATTTTCAATCTAAATTAGGTGTAAACTACTGCCAAAAAAACTTTCAGTAATCATTTTTTACCGGTTTACTGAATAAATTGTACTTTTACGCGCCGTAAAATGGAGCATTTTTTAAACATACCCGTATTTAAAGTAATTACAGACATTGTTGAGGAAACAGGACAACCGGCTTTTGTAATTGGTGGATTTGTGCGCGATTGTTTGCTAAACCGACCTACAAAAGACATAGACGTTGTTGTTTTGGGCAACGGAATAGAACTTGCAAAAGCTGTGGGCAAAAAAATGGGCAACCGCCCTGTAAATGTTTTCAAGAATTTTGGTACGGCCATGGTATCTCTGCCCGATTACGAAGTGGAATTTGTAGGCGCACGTAAAGAATCATACCGAAGCAACAGCCGGAAACCTATTGTTGAAAACGGAACTCTGGAAGATGACCAGAACCGTCGTGATTTTACGATTAACGCACTTGCCATTTCTTTAAATAAGGAAAGCTGGGGAAAACTTATCGATCCTTTTGAAGGGCAAAACGACTTGGCAAAAAAGATACTCAGAACACCTCTTGATCCAGACATAACTTATAGCGATGATCCTTTAAGAATGATGCGTGCTATACGTTTTGCAACACAATTAAGCTTCAAAATTGAAAAAAAATCGCTGGCTGCAATTAACCGGAATGCTGAACGAATAAAAATTATTTCGCAGGAACGGGTTATTGATGAATTCAATAAAATATTGTTAGCCCCTATACCGTCTGTGGGATTAGAGCTTTTGGAAAACACCGGATTGCTGAAAATTATTTTTCCGGAATTACAAACGCTCAAAGGGGTTGAAATTAAAAAGGGGAAGGCGCACAAAGATAACTTTCTGCACACACTTCAGGTGGTCGACAACCTTGCAGAAAAGTCCAGCAAGCTTTGGCTACGTTGGGCTGCCCTAATGCATGACATTGCAAAACCACCCACCAAACGTTTCGATGATTCCACCGGATGGACATTTCACGGACATGAATTTCTGGGTTCTAAAATGGTGCCGGGAATTTTCAGACGACTGAAACTCCCCATGAATCAACCCATGAAGTATGTACAAAAGTTGGTACTTTTGCATTTGCGCCCCATTGTTTTATCTCAGGAAGATGTAACCGACAGTGCTGTGAGAAGATTGCTTTTTGATGCCGGTGACGATATAGACGACCTGATGATGCTTTGCGAAGCTGATATCACTTCAAAAAATGAAGAAAAAGTTAAACGTTTTCTAAACAACTTTCAGCTGGTAAGACAAAAACTGGTTGAAATTGAAGAAAAGGATGCTGTAAGAAATTTTCAACCTCCTGTTTCGGGTGAACTTATCATGGAAACATTCGGAATTGGCCCCGGATCTGAAGTGGGTATAATCAAAAACTGTATCAAAGAAGCCATTCTTGACGGTATAATCCATAATAACTTTGATGAAGCATACAAGCTCATGCTTGCCAAGGGTAAAGAACTTGGGTTGAAAAAGACTACGGAATAGCTTGACTAGCGAATTTCGGCTCTTTCAGGTCATGTCAGTTCGAGCGTAGTCGTATCGATTCAAGCAGAGTCGTGTCAGTTCGAGCGGAGTCGTGTCAGTTCGAGCGGAGTCGTGTCAGTTCGAGCGGAGTCGAGAACAGACTAGATTGAAAACAACAATATGAAATACTACTATGTATATATTCTGAAGTGCTCCGATAATAGCTACTACACAGGTTTTACAAATAATTTAGACCGAAGGTTAGCTGAACATATTGAATGATATAACCCAAAATCTTACACACATAAACGAAGACCAGTCCAATTAGTATTCTTTGAAACTTTTATTAACCCAAATGAGGGAATTGACTTTGAAAAGCAAGTGAAGAAATGGTCCCAAAAGAAAAAGGAAGCACTGATTGAAAGAAATTGGGATAGAATTGTTGAATTAGCAAAATGTAAGAATTCAACTTCGCATGAGAGGTTTAGGGAAGTAAGTTCTCGACTCCGCTCGAACTGACAAAACCCTCGACTCCGCTCGAACTGACAAAACTCTCAAATATACCTCCATACTATTCAGCCACGAATTCTTAATCTATTGACATGGTTAATAATAATTCATGAATTCGTGGCTAAAACTAATGTTTCAGAATGGTAGTACAGCTTCATTAAAAATTAATACGGTAAATCAAATCTGGCATCATACCAAAGGTCAGGTACTTAACATCTCCTGTTTCGATATCGTACCTTATGTCAAACGGATTCTGTCTGTTAGTTGCATTTCTGATATCCAGAGCAATTTCCTGCGATGAATTTTTGCCTGATAGTTTCAAACCAATTCTAAAATCCAAAGAAAAATAATCGGGTAATTGTTCAGAAAAGGGCCTGCTTTCATCTGGAATTGTTGTTCCCTGTAAGGCTGACTGTTCTATATCAAGAGGTGTATAGCGCATGCCTCCCGACCATTTAACTTTCCCATCTAAAACCAACTTTTTAACATATTTCGATGCCTCTCTCCTGCTCTTCAGATTATATTCTTTTCCTCCGAGCAAGTTTAACACATGATTGCTGTTAAAAGCCGAATTTCTGAGTATACCATCGCTCCCCCTATACTTCGATTCAAACAACGAAAGTGTAGTCAAAAAATAACTGCCGTGATCCATAAACTTTTCCATTGTCAACTCCAAACCGTAGTTATATCCCTTACCTGAATTTTTAAGTGCTCCTACATCTTCATAATCGTATGCCCTTCTGTTTAACAGGGAATAGGCATTCGATTTTTGCTCCACCACAGCATTGTAAATATACTGGTAATACAACTCCGTTTTTATTCTGAATAAACCAGAGAAAACCCTGTCGTAACCAAGTACAAAATGATGACTTTTAGTAAAGTCAAGGCCTTTGTTTGGTTCTGAATAGCTGCCATTAAAATTCCAAACCTTTTGATGCAGAATTTCGAGAGGTGTAGAAAGTGAATGTTTTCCATATCCAAAACTTAATTTACTTCCGGGCTTGATTTCCCAGTTTAAGCCTGCTCTTGGTTCAGGTGAAAAATGCTTTGTTTCTAATTGGGCAAAGCCATTGATTCCCAAAGTTGCCTGCAATTTCTCACTTACTCTGTATTTATACTGAAAATAAGGTTGCAGAAAAAAATCATCCCCATTAAAATCTCTCAAAACCCTGTGTTGTTCAATCGTTCCATCATAGGCACTATCAACGGCATAAAAGTTATGTTTTGAGAAGTTCACTCCTGCGCGAAACGAGTTTTTGCTATTAATTTTGTTGTTCAGAAAAAAACGGACTGCCAGTTTAGACCGGCGAAAATCTCCAAAATACAATAAAGTAGGCGATCTATCAGTAGTGCTTAAGGAATCCCACGAATTGTAATTTCGAATGCTGGTTGCCGACAAAATAAAACGGGTATAAGCTTTCTGGTTAAAAACATACGAGTGTGTTATCCCAAAAGAACCTGAATAATTTTTGTTTTGCATATCCATTTCGTAATCCGACTCATATGGCAAGCTTTCCCTGGGCTTTAAGGTATCCCTCTCGCTCTCCATCATCTCAATATTACTCTTACCACCCAGACCGAAAACAGAAAAATTACCCAGTTTTTTATTCGGAAAATTAAGTTTAAAAGTAAAATCCTGGTATTTTGGTATGGCATTCCCCATGGCACTTAATCCCAGGTAGCTGAGAAGTTCCAGTGTTGAGTACCTGTAATCAACAAGATATGAAGATTTACTGCTTTTATTAAGAGGACCTTCGGCACATAATTCGTAAGTTAGCAAACCTGCCTGCCCCATAAATTCATGCTTCTCGTTATTCCCATTCCTTAATCGTAAATCAAAAACCCCGGAGATGGTATTGGCAAATTCTGCCGGAAAAGCACTGGTGTAAAAGTCTGAGTTAGTAAGTAGATTGTTATTCAGCATGCTAATAACACCGCCGGTAGATGCTCCATCACCAAAATGACTGGGATTAGGAATATCCACCCCGTCGAGACGAAATAATAGCCCGAATGGAGAGTTCCCACGAATAACAATCTCGTTGGTAGTTTCGGCAGAATGGTTTACTCCGGCATAATTCATTGCCATACGCGATACATCATTCGAAGAACCTGCATACCGTTGAGATTCTTCGACAGAGAAAGTACGGGCGCTTATTGCTGCAAAAGAATTTTGCACCTTCTCCTTGTTACTGGTGGCTTTTATAGTTACTTCATCAAGTTTCAAGGGACTTTCCTGTAACTCAGCATTAACAATTAGTTCTTTTCCCGATGTTACTTCAATGTTTTGGATGTTAACCGACTCGTAGCCCATAAACTGAACTGAAAGTGTATATCGTCCCACCGGAACTCTGTCAAACCGATAGTTACCTTCAGAATCACTTATTACACCATAGGTTTGATCTGAATTATTCAGAACAACAGTTGCAAACTCAATAGACGCATGCGACTCCTTATCGATTATTTTTCCTTTAACTGTCTGGTGATAATCCTGCGCTTGCAGGTTAACTGAAAAAACAATTCCCAAAAGCAAATACTTAATTCTTATCATACTAATTTGTTTTAAAATCTCTGACAAAGATTTGTAGTATTTCTATTCCAATCGTCCGCTCATGTAGAACCGAACTTATAATCAATACAGCCCAGCTTGAATATGTTGATTTTATGATGATTAGTACCCCCGCCATTTAGGTTCGGATAAATTGGGCAGCATGTTTAATCACACAAATTGCTGGCTGGCTAACAGATTATCAAATGCATTATTGCTTATTAGCATAAACCTTTATGTTCATATTCTGAGAGCCAATTTTTTGTGCTTATGCCTGCATTTTTATTACCTTAATCAGCGAAAACAGTCTGACTATTTTATGAAAAACAAGCTGCACAGGATCTTAGCCCTTCTGATTTTAATGATTATTTTTCCGGTAGCCCTGGTAACTTATTATGAGTACTCTTCAATAAATGAAAATGAAGAGCTAATCAGCCGGGTTTATAAAAATCAGCTTGAGTCAATAATCTCTTCGGTAAATTCTTACATACAGGATATTGCCGATAACTGGATCTCAAGACTTGAGAATTCCTTAGGCGCTGGTAATCAAGCCGACAGCAGTTCTTTGTACCGGTTAGTGAATGAAAACCCAGCCATAAAAGCTGTGTATACAGCCAGCAACTCGCGATCTATCCAAAAAATATATTCAACAACTGAATCATATTGCCTGAAAGACTCTATTCTGCACATCCTGCATACCAAAAAAAATGATATTGAGCAGATTAAGACCTACTATTTAAGCAATTATCAGAGAATTCTTTCTCACAGACTGAGCGATTCAGCGGGTGTGCTTTTTTTTGTTTCAGGAAATGAGCCGGATTCTCCTGAACTTTGTTTTATTGAAATAAATATTCCTTCATTTCTTCGAAACCAGGTAAGGCCGCGCATGGAATCAATTGCAGAAGATAATTTTATCATTTCGCTTTATAATAATCCGGTTCAGCAAGTTCTTGTATCTACCGAAAAAGAGCTGACTGATAATATCGAATATGAGCTGGAGGGTAAGCTCTGGTTATTCCCCGAAATTAACATCAAAATTGCCTTGAAAAGCGAAACAATAAACGACTGGATAAAACAGCGGGCAAGGCAGGGAATGTTTTTATTGGCATTGGTACTTGTGGTTTTGTTAACAGGCATTTTTTTTCTTTATATAAGCATTCGCCGCGAAATACAACTTGCTCAAATAAAATCTGAATTTATTTCGAATGTTTCTCATGAAATACGCACGCCGCTGGCATTAATAAGCATGTAAATCGAAACACTGGAAATGGGCAGAGTAAAAACGAAAGAAAAAACAACAGAATACTACGAAATAATAAGTAAGGAAACTCAACGGCTTACCGGAATGGTGAACAAGATTTTAAACTTTTCGAAGCTCGAAAGTGGTAAGCGAAAATTAAAGTTTATCGATTGTAACCTAAATAAAATAGCCGAAGAGGTTCTTGAAACCTATAAATTCCATCTTAAGAATAAAAATTTTGAATACAAATTTTCTCCGGCAAACACCCTTCCGGGAATAACATGCGATAATGAATCTATTGCCGACGCCTTGGTAAATCTTTTGGATAATGCCATTAAGTACAGCGGAGATACTAAATTAATAGAAATAAAAACAGGAGCTGACAAGAAATACTCATGGATTGAAGTAAAAGACTTGGGTATTGGAATTTTAAAAAAGCACCAGAAACTTATTTTTGATAAGTTTTACAGGGTTACTCAGGGCAATTTATCAGGAAAAGCAAAAGGTACCGGTCTCGGACTATCCATTGTAAAAGAAATTGTTGATTCACATAAAGGCAAAATATTTCTGGAAAGTAAAGTCGGAGAAGGGAGTACCTTCAGACTATATTTCCCGATAAATAAAATCTAATGCTATGATTCATATTTTAATTGCCGAAGATGAGCCGGCAATGCTCAAAGGATTACAAGACAACCTCGAATTTGAAGGATACAAAGTTGACACTGCTCAGGATGGAAAAGCCAGCCTTGAGAAACTACTCGCCAATAAATATGATCTTGCCATTCTTGATGTAATGATGCCTGAAATTTCTGGTTTTGATGTTTGCAAGAAAGTCCGTGCCCAGGGCATCAACACTCCCATAATCATGCTCACTGCTAAATCGGAAGAAATTGATAAAGTACTGGGTCTGGAGTTTGGTGCCGACGACTATATAACAAAACCTTTTAGTTTGCGTGAATTATTAGCCCGCGTGAGGGCAATTCTAAGACGAACAAACACGATTGTAAATTCTGACACTTCTGAAATTACTACAATTGGCAATCTCCAAATAAACTTTAGTACTTACATTGCCAGCGTTGCAGGAAAAGAAATAAAACTTTCGCATAAAGAATTTGACATTTTACATTACCTCTATAATCACCGGAATGAAACTGTTGGCCGCGATGATATCCTTGATAATATCTGGGGAGACAATTATCAACCCACCTCTCGCACCATCGACAACTTTGTTCTCAAACTAAGACAAAAAATCGAAACAGATCCCAACAATCCCCGGTTTGTACTTACTGTTCATGGTATTGGATACAAACTCGTGATAAATTGATGACAATTTATGACAATTGAAAACAGAAGCCTGACACTTGTAACATTTTCATTGCGCATCTTTGTATTGTTAAATTTTATCAATCAAAACCAAATTAGATAAACTATTATCCAATGAAAAATGTGATTTTCTTTTTCTGTATTGTAATATTAACTCTCCAGGCACTGCTGACAAATGCACTTGCCAGCGACCTGGAACCGGTTGTAAGACTAGACGGCTACTGGAAATTCAATATCGGCGACAATATGAATTGGGCCAAACCTGCTTACGACGACTCTGATTGGGACGATTTGCGAGTTCCGGGGAGTTGGGAAGATCAAGGTTATGTGGGATATGATGGATATGCCTGGTACAGAAAAAAAATTATGGTGCCGGAAACCTCTTCTGACAAACAACTCTATATTGAACTGGGGCATATTGATGATGTAAACCAGGTATTTATTAACGGACATGAAGTTGGAAAACTGGGAGTGTTTCCTCCTGATTACGTTACTGCCTATGATGCTCCCTTAACCTATTATATACCAAAAGGCTATATTAATTTCGGGGCTGAAAACATAGTTGCTGTTCGTGTTTATGATGATTACGAAAGGGGTGGTATATATGATGGCGATTTATTTATAGGATACGATTTGTATGCAAAATACCTCGATTATGATTTATCGGGCAACTGGAAAATTTTCTTTACAAACGAGGAAAACAACTCATTTGCAGGTGATGAGATTGAACTACATGATATTCGTGTTCCTTCGTGCTGGGAGATTCAGGGATATGCTGAATATGACGGATATGCCGGTTATATAAGAACGTTTAGTGTACCAAAAGAGTTAGAGAATGAAAGCTTGTATATATCGCTCGGTAAAATTGATGATAAGGATAAGGTTTACATAAACCGAAAGTATATAGGCTCGGTAAAAGATATGTACAGTACATCCTTTGGCAAAGGTCGATACAATGGTGGTGACTGGCAGATTAGAAGAGTGTATAAAATCCCCAAAGGCGTACTTAAACCCGGCGAGAAAAACTCCATAATTATATTGGTTCATGACGAAGGTGGAGTTGGCGGTATCCATGAAGGCCCGATAGGTTTAATGACTTACGGTAATTATAAGGAATATGAAGATGCTTTTGATGACGGTTCCTACCATTACTCCAATTTTGTTGAGTTTTTAATTGATGTTCTTGATTAAAACAAGAATGGTTCATCAGACAAAACATGAAATTCAAAAGTATAAAAAACAACAAGTGAAAAGATTTATCATTCTGATACAGGTATTTATAGCTTCAACTTTAACATTACTCGCCTACAATATCGATGTTGATTATGAAAGGGTAATTAGTCTTAAAGGCGAATGGAAATTCATGATTGGAGACAATATGAAGTGGGCGGGCAGCGAACATAATGTTTCCGACTGGGAAAATATTTATGCCCCTTCTACCTGGGAAGATCAAGGATTTCCGGGATACGACGGGCATGCTTGGTATCGCAAAGATGTAGTTATACCAGAAAATCTGAATGGCTTTTCGCTGGTGCTCTACCTGGGTTATATCGATGATGTTGATGAAGTTTTTCTAAACGGCGTGAAAATTGGTAAGAAAGGTTCCTTCCCACCAAATTACTGGACTGCCTATAACACAGAACGGAAATACATAATACCATCAGACATAATAAAATTCAATCAAAAAAATACCATTGCAGTTCGCGTATATGATTCTCAACTTCAAGGTGGAATTGTTAAGGGCGACATTGGTATATATACCTCAAAAAATGATCTCCCAATGGAGGTAAGACTTGAAGGACAGTGGAAATTCAGACTTGGCGATAATTTTGCATGGAAACAATCCGGATTGGATGACGGGGACTGGAGAACAATTATAGTACCCGGATACTGGGAAGACCAGGTTGCAAATTATTATGACGGTTTTGCCTGGTACAGGAAAACATTTAAAGCTCCAGCCTCTATGAGTGGAAACCGCTATGTTTTGTTGCTTGGAAAAATTGATGATTTAGACCAGGTGTATCTTAACGGAAAACTGGTGGGTGGAACCGGGTTCTCAACTGAAAATAAAGTTAGCCCCAACGGCAATGAACATAGTTACGACAGATTCTATTATCTAAATGCAGAAGATATTAAACCGGGAGCAATAAATACTATTGCCGTAAGAGTATACGATAGGGGTGGCGAAGGAGGTATCTATTCCGGAGCCATCGGGTTGGTTAACCTTAAAGATTTTGTAGCCTACTGGCGTAAAAAGCAGTGATTTTTTTCTTATCAATTATGGAATGGGGAGCTGCATTGGTTAAATAGTTTTTTTTGCTCCCTGTTCCTTTTTTAAGGTGCGCAGATTATTCATTATAATACAATTATTTTTTCAGATTTACCTGATGTTCTTTTCGTAAAACTAAAACCAAAAGGCCTATAACAGGAAGCAGAATTGCAGATTAGTAAGGTAAATAATCCCCGGAGATTCTTCGGGGATTATTTAATAAAACTTACCCCCTAAAATATTCCGAAGGAGTCTTTCCTGTTGTTTTCTTAAAAAAAGTATTGAAGGTTGTCTTTGAATTAAAGCCGCTCTCGTAGGCCAGACCCAGAATAGTAAAGTCTTTAAATTTGTTTTCTTTCTTTAGCTTTAGAAAATACTCAAGGCGGAATGAATTGATGTAATCGTAAAAATTTTTGTGCAGGAATTCATTCAAAATCTGAGACAACTGGTTTGTGGTTAAATCGACTCCCTCGGCCAAATCATACAAGGTTAATGTTGGGTTGAGCCAGGGCTTTTCTGTGTGCATGAACTTGTTCAGCTTATTGCTTATTTCAACGGCTTGAGACTCATTGATTGTCGATTTCTTATATTTTCTGGTTTGCCCGGCTGATTCTTTGTTATTCAGGTTAAATTTAAGCGCTTTTGTTGCATTTACATACCTGGGATGCATGCGCAATTCATTCCACATGCTATCTATTAAGAAAAACAGAAAGGGTGCAGCTTTATATTTCATTCCATGTTCCAGGTAGTCGAGCGCTTTTTCTTTTTCTCCGAGCATAACATAAATCTGACTAAAAAAAGCAGAATCCGGTGCATTTTTGGTAGGATCTTCCGGTTGCTCCTCTTCCATTAGCTTAAGATGCACTCTTGCATTGGCAACATCACCTTTACTGGCGTAATAATATGCTTTTAGTTGGTTTGCCGACAAAGGTGAGCTTTCATCCTTCTCAAGCATCGTAATAGTATCCCGGGCTTCTTTATACCTTCCGAGTTTACACAATGCCTCAACCTTGGTGAGATATTGTGCATACCAGCGCGGACATATCTTTATGTTTTCTTCAACATATTCCAGCGCCTTTTCATTTTCGTTGGTATAATTATATATCATGCCAATGCCCGATTTTATCTGGTCGGCATAGGGGTCAAGCCTGTCGGCCTGGAACAGGCAATCAAGCGATTCTTCCACCCGCCCAAGCGATGCTAATATTATCCCCTTAAACAAAAGTGCATCGGCATTACTTGGCTGAATTAACAATGCTTTGTTAATCATCTGAAGCGATTGGCCTATCTCCCATTCAATCCAAAATAATTTTCCAGCTATCTGTATTAATATCTCCGGATTATCCTTATCGAGTTCCTGTATTTTTCGAATGCAATAATCAACCTTCATAAAAGCCTCCTCCGGCTTCACATTCCCGGTTGCTCCCAACCAGGTATAAACCCTGCATAATCCAACATAGGCTTTAACCAGGTTCGGATCGAGTTGAATGGCCCTCTCAAAATTATGTATCATGTTTTGGCCTTCCCTGAAATCCCATGTATTCAGCAGGTATATTCCGCGCAGGTAATAATCAAGGGCATCGGTATTATCTAACACTAGCACCGATTTTGATGTTTTCGGTTTGATATCAGCATTTACTTTCTCGGCAATAATGCCTGCAATCTCGTCCTGAACTATAAAAATGTTTTTTAGCTCCCTGTCCCAGCTGTCGGACCAGACATGAAATCCATCGCTCGATTTAATTAACTGAGCAGTAATTCTGACTACAGCTCCTGATTTTCGAATACTCCCCTCTAAAACAAAAGCCACATTGAGCTTTTTACCAATCTCCCTGGCATCTAAGTTTTGGTTTTTAAAAGCGAAAGACGATGTACGGGCAGTAACATGCAAGCCTTCAATTTTAGTTAGTGCATTCAGAATTTCTTCGGTAATACCATCACTGAAATATTCGTTCTCTGTGTCGGAACTCATATTCGTAAAAGGCAAGACGGCTATGCTGTACTTCGAAATCAAATTGTAATTGTTTTATTGAATAAAAATAGGAAAGAATAGTTGGTATTCCATTAAAGTAGGTCATTATCTATCAAGGGATGGTATTATTGAAATATATCCAACAAAATCGGCTTCAAACCGCTAAAGAAAAACTCCACAGCTATTACCATCATAATAAGACCCAACAGGCGAACCATAAGGTTAATGCCCGTTTGACCAAAGAACTTTATTAATCCTGAAGCACTGTAAAGAATTAGAAATGTAAGTGTTAATACCAGGAATATACTAATTACCATTACCTTTTTTTTTAGAATACTATCAGCATTTTTTAATTCATTTAATTGTTGTTAAAACTAACCTTCAAGTTACAAATCTTTGTTGAGCAAACTCATATTGTAGGTCGACCAGTATTCTTCTTTAACTTTAAAGTTTTCTTTCATTAACCCTTCAATTTCAAAGCCACAATCGCGGTAACATTTTATGGCCTGTTTATTAAAATTGAAAACTCCCAAATCAAGCCGGTGTAGTTTTAATTCTTCAAATCCTATGCGCACCAATTCTTTAATAATTGCTTTACCATAGCCTTTATTCCTATCCTTCAACTCTCCGACCAGAATCCGGCAGATTCGGGCACTTTTGTTTTTGTTATCGATATTATTGAGCTCTGCATGACCAATCACATCCATTGATTGATTGTCAACCACTTTATAAATTAAACGGTTGGGTGTATTTAAATACATAAATAGCTGCTCTTTAGTGACTGGCCAGCTAAAAGCAGGTCCGGCGAACTGCATCATGGCTTCCTCGCTTTTAATCCATGAAATGAACCTGTCGAAATCAGATTCTGTGAATTTTATTAAATCTATCATTTGCAATATATTCGAAGAATAATAGATAAATTTATAACAATTTACGATTTAAATATTTTAATTGTAGATTTGACTATAATAACATCCTTGAAATACATAATGAAATGAAACGTCCATGAGCAAATAATCATTATCTCACACACAAACATGATTATTGACGAATGGTACGTTCCATCTGACCTTTGAAAATTTAATTAAAAACAGATGAAAAATATAGCCTTTATTATCCTGTCCTTTGTTTTTATTGTATCAGGCTGCAAAAAACAAACAGAACAAAAGCACTTGCAAAGCTTCAGTTTAACTGATGTTGAAATTCTTGACGGCCCCTTTTACCAAGGGCAACAGGCTGATTTAAACTATATTCTTGCTCTAAATCCTGATAGATTATTGGCTCCATATTTGAAAGATGCAGGAATTGATCCGCTAGGTGAAAACTATCCTAACTGGGAAAACACTGGTCTTGACGGGCATATCGGTGGACATTACCTTTCGGCTTTAGCTTTTATGTATGCAGCCACCGGCAATGAAGAGCTAATGAACCGTATCGAATACATGCTCAACGGGCTCGAAAAATGTCAGATTAAGAATGGCAACGGCTATGTTGGTGGTGTGCCAAACGGGAAAAGAATCTGGGAAGAAGTAAGTCAGGGCAATATTAAAGCAGGCAGTTTCTCGCTCAATAGTGGTTGGGTTCCACTTTACAATATACATAAGATTTTTGCCGGGCTTAACGATGTTTATGTTGTAACCGGAGAAGAAAAAGCACTCAATATGCTGGTTAAGCTTACCGACTGGTTTTATAACCTGACAAAAAATCTTACAGATGAACAGGTTCAGGATATGCTCAGAAGTGAGCATGGCGGTCTCAACGATGTCTTTGTTGAAGTGTACAGGCATACCGGAGATAAGAAATACCTTGAAATGGCCAGGAGTTTTTCAGATCATGCTGTTTTAGATCCATTACTCAGAAAAGAAGATTTTTTAACCGGAATGCATGCAAACACCCAAATACCAAAGGTTATTGGTTATAAACAATATGCCGATGCCGCTGATTCAGCTGCATGGTCAGAAGCTGCAAAGTTCTTCTGGAATACGGTAGTCGATAAATGGACCGTTTCTATTGGTGGTAACAGTGTCCGGGAACATTTTCATCCGGCCGATGATTTCTCATCCATGGTTGAATCGAACCAGGGACCTGAAACCTGCAATACCTACAATATGCTCAAACTAACCAAACTGTTGTATTTGTCAGATCCACAAGCAAAATATGTAAATTTTTACGAAAGGGCGCTCTTTAACCACATTCTTTCTTCGGAACACCCCACCAAAGGAGGTTTTGTTTATTTTACTCCCATGCGGCCCCGACACTACAGGGTGTATTCACAACCTCAAAAAGGCTTCTGGTGTTGTGTAGGTTCCGGACTGGAAAATCCTGGCAGGTATGGCGAAATGATTTATGCTCACGATAACATGAACATTTATGTAAACATGTTTATTTCTTCAAAACTATCTTGGAAAAACAGGGGAGTCAACCTGACACAAAGAACCGAATTTCCATACAAGGAATTTTCGGAAATGATAGTTCAGACTGATAGTGCAAAGACATTCTCTATTAATATTAGAAAGCCCGACTGGATAGTTGACGATTCGTTTGAAATAAAAGTAAACGGAGAATCTCAGCCTATTGAAGGTGAACCGTTTGTTCAGGTTAAAAGAGAATGGAAATCAGGTGATTTAATTGTTGTAGCTTTTAAAATGAAAAGCACTGCTGAGTTTTTACCCGATAATTCACCCTGGGTATCATTTAAATACGGACCAATTGTGCTAGGTGCGATTAGTGATTCAAATAATCTTAATGGACTCTGGGCCGATGAAAGCAGAATGGGACACGAGGCCAGCGGTAAATATTATCCTATTGATGAATCGCCTGTAATTGTTACCAATAAAACAGATTTATCCGGAATACTTGTTCCTGTTCCCAACGAAGCTTTGCATTTTAAATTTTCAGAAAAAATATATCCTGAAAGTTTTCAAAACCTGACTTTACAACCATTTTTCGAGATACATGAGGCAAGGTATATTGTTTATTGGCCAGTAATTGATTCGGCAGGATTTGCTGGTAGAATTCAAGAAATAAAAGAGAAGGAAAAAGCTTTTATGGCTCTCGAAGAAATTACTGTCGATAAAATTGAAACAGGAGAACAGCAACCCGAATCTGATCACTTTTTTAAAGGTGAACATACCTGGAATGGCTATTTTAAAGATAAATATTGGAGAAATACCCGGAACTATATTTCTTACAAGCTTAAAACCAAAAATAAAGAAGGTAAGATATTGCGTATTACCTACTATGGCACCGATAAAGGAAGCCTGAAAATTACAACTAATAATGTGCTTGTCGATTCAGTTACTCTGGATGGTACTATGGGTGAGAAATTTTTCGATGTAGATTATCCGCTTTCGGAGCTGGTGTTGAATAGTGCAGAAAATGGCGTTTTTAATTTGAAAATTGAGGCTACAACAAAAGATGCCACTCCAAGAATTTTCGAAATAAGACTATTGAAGGAAGAATAAAAAAGCACGGTTTTAAAGTGTCACAACTTGCAACCTAAAATCATTATCTGAATTTTAGAACAAAAAAAGAATTGATTAAGAGTCATACCCCACTGGAACCTTAAAAAATAAGGCATGGTCTCTTTTCCTGTTAAACAAAACAAAGTATTTTCACTTTTCAATTGAACTGTTTTAATATTTAAAAGAGCAGCTATGCGCCGTAAAGACCGACAAATAACTTCAGAAGAAACAATAACAGATATACTCCAAAGAGCAGAGGTTATCCGAATTGGTTTGTACGATGGCGAAGAACCCTATATTGTGCCCATGAATTACGGTTTTGTGAAAACCGAAAAAGGGTTTGAGTTTTATATGCATTGTGCACAGGAAGGACGTAAAATTGAGATTATTCGTGAAAATCCAAAGGTTTGTTTTGAAATTGATATTGACCACGAACTGAAATCTGCTCCCAAAGCCTGTGGATGGACCATGACCTTTAAATCGTTGATGGGAACAGGAACTATTTCAATACTAGATGGGAATGATGACAAAAAAACTGGTCTCGGAATTGTAATGGACCATTATAACCCTGAAGGATATGGCAAACCTTACGATTTTTCAGGTTTAATCGACAGAACAACAATCCTGAAACTTGAAAGCCACTCTTTGTTCTGTAAAGTGAAAAGTTGAAATTATTCCTTAAATAGCTCTTATTAGTGCTGACTTAAGTTTTAAACTTGAATCTCTAAACCGATTCCTACCTTCGAAGGAATGACGCTTAAAATAGAAGCTGTTACCTTAATAAATAAGCTTTGATATAAAAAACTAATCGAACAACTCCATAATTTCTTCCTGCGATATCTTGCCCAATACATTTTCGTTTACAAAAATGTCTGCCAGTTCTGATTTGCGCTCCTGTAATTTGATGATTTTTTCTTCGAGCGTGTTTTGAGCAATAAAACGGTAAACCATAACATTCTTATCCTGACCGATTCTATGTGCCCGGTTTATGGCCTGCTTTTCTGAGGCAGGATTCCACCAGGGGTCGAGCATTAGCACATAACTGGCTGCGGTAAGGTTTAATCCAACTCCTCCAGCCTTAAGCGAGATTAAAAAGAATCTGATTTCTTCATCTTCCTGGAATTCTTTGACAACCTGTTCACGGTTTCTTGTTTCCCCGGTTAGCATGGTATATTTTAAGCCCTGCTCATCAAGCCAGTTCGCAATAAGATTAAGATGTCCGACAAACGAACTGAATATCAAAGCCTTGTGATCTTCCTGGTATAGATTGCTAATAATTCTGGTTATTTCATCAAACTTTCCTGAACCCGAGATATAATCCTCATCAACCAAAGAAGGATGGTTCGCAATTTGCCTTAACTTCATAAGAGACTGCAATATCTGCATCGATGACCTGTTAATACCATGCTGGGTTATGTGATCCAAAACAAGGTTCCTGGCCTTCGATTTTTCACGTTCATAATAAGCTTCCTGCACATCGTTTAAATCGCAGGTTAAAATTTGTTCCGAAAGTTCTGGTAATTCAGATGCAACCTGACTTTTAGTTCTTCTTAAAATGAAAGGGGCGATAAGCTGTTGCAGACGCTCTTTTTTGTTATCATCAAAATTTCGTTCGATAGGAATCTGAAATTCACTCTGGAAGAAATTGAGATTTCCAAGTAAGCCGGGATTTATAAAATTAAACTGCGCCCAAAGGTCGGTAAGCGAGTTTTCAATAGGCGTACCTGACAACACCAGCCTGTTTTCTGCCTTAAGCTGAACCACCGCCGCATAGGTTTTCGAACCCGGATTTTTCACCATCTGACTTTCATCTAACACCACATAATTAAATGTCTCCTGCACAAACTGGTCAAGATCGTTTCTTAGAATGCCATAAGAACAAATAATGATATCTGATTTAGCTATTAAATCGGAAAGTTTACCACGCGAAGGTCCTGTAAATGATTGTATAGAGAGCTCCGGCACAAACTTGCGGCATTCATTGATCCAGTTATGAACCAATGATGTAGGAACAACAACCAGCGAAGTAAGCTTTGTGCTTTGTCTGACAGGTTTGGCAGGTGTATCAAATAAGCTTAATTGCGTTTCTGTTTCAAACTTCGCCTTTACCTTAACATCTGATACAGGAGCATTCTCAGTAACCTTTTTCAGTAAGGTAAGTGTTTGAAGCGTTTTGCCGAGCCCCATATCATCTGCAAGGCACCCTCCAAATCCGTTCTGGTAAAGCCTCCACATCCACGAATACCCCTCAAGCTGGTAAGGTCTTAAATGTGCAGTAACCCCTTCGGGCATATCCAGCACATCTTGTTTATCAATCTCCAGAAGCGATTTTAAACTACTCCTGAAGTCTTTGTTTAATTTAGAAACACTTGTATTTAGAATCGAAAAATGTTGTTTTTTAAGCTTCAAACGCTGACCTTCAGTATTGGAAAAATTTATCAGGTCTGAATACGATTCAAACCATTCTTCGGGCAGAATCATTACCTTATTATTGGGCAGTACATATTCCCTTATACCACTAACTATATATTCCCTGAATTCAACGAAAGGTATCTTAAATCCATCGAAATTTACGGTAGCCATAATATCGAACCAGTCATTTGCCTGTTCCGAGACCTCAAATTTCAATTCAAAATTACCCAGGTAGAAATCTTTATCAAGCTTGCTTTGTGCTACTTCAAATCCTCCCCTGGTTAGTAGTTTTTTGTTATAGTTTAACCAGGTAATTGGCCCGTATGTACAATCGCTCTTTTCTTTTTTTGAGATGGGTTCAAAAAACGAATCTTCTTTGTTAACCAGTCCAAAAGACAATAGCTTGGTAATACTTGAATTTTCAAAGTCATAATCACGCTGGGTTTTTACGAATTCAACTTTATCATCGATTATGTTACAACTAACCTTTATTCCTGATTTTCTGTTAGCATAATAAATGCCGTTTGACCCGTAAATAAACTTAAGCACCAGCAATAAATGACCGCTTAAGTTCCTCTCCAGCGAAATTACAGCCTTTGGTTCCGACTTCAATTCAGAAATTTCAAAACCTTCGGCTTTTACCTTATAACGGGCAATAGCACTTTTTACAAAAGTTTCGAAGTATTTCCTTTCAGTTTTCTTCGGTATATAAATATTATCCTTGTCAAAGAAGGGAAAAACCTTTTTGCTGTCGATATCACGAAAAACAAACAATTTATCTTCTACTGCAAGACAACAAGGATCATTAACTATTACAACCCCCTCTTTTCCGTTAAGGTTAACTTCTTCGCCACTATGCTCAATGGTAAGTTTATAAAAGATACCTTCCTCTGTTCGTTTAAAATTGAAAACAGTTTCGCATTCTTCATCAATTAATTGCGCCCGGTCTGATTCATAAATTTTATTTTGAATGGTTTTATGGTAAATAGGCACCTTATTATACCGAAGAACATCCAGACACTTTACAATTTGCTTGTCAATGTATGGACGAACATGTTCGAGGAATAAATCTTCGGGTATTGAATTTACAAAATCATGAACGGTAAGCTTTTTTTTACAAAACAGCTTATGCAAATTCTGATCGCTGTAGTTATCAATGAATTTTACAATCTGAATCTGCTCCGGACTCAGTATTTGTTCATAGCTCTTAAGTTTTTCAAGGGTAATCTTATCGTAGGTAAGATACATTCCTTTGGTCTTATCGGGCTTTACCAGATAGGGTGCCAGCACAAAACCAAGAATTCTGTGATCTGCTATTACTAAAACAAATTGCATAAGTTTCGAATATTGAAAAACTACAAATATAGAACTTAAGCAACTATTTCACGGCGTATTTGCAGTCTGATTTATCGCCTGGCGCAACAATTCCTGAGCATCAACAACTTGCTTATAATTATGAGAATTATTCTTTATAATATAAATCAAGAAGAACTGGCAAATGATCGCTATAACCGCCAATGTATCTAGGTCCCAGAAAAGTTCTGTAAGGTTTGCTTCCTCCATTTGCGGGGTCGTCCCTAAGTAAAAAATCCGGTCTGAAGACTTCCAGGCTTGCCGCATTTGTAAACAATCTGTCATCTTTAAACAGGTTCTGAGACACAACAAACTGGTCAAACATATCCCATGAAGTCCGGTACTTATATGTTCCATATTTATACCTCAGCCTTAAAGAGTCCGACAAATTTATCAATCCATTTTTTGCTAAATTTCTCAGGCTTTCATTTTCGGGCTCATCATTAAAATCGCCCATAATAACAATCTTAGCAGCCTTATCAGCCTTGAGCAAAGAATCTGTTTTAAGGCTTAAACAGGATGAGGCCAGTAGTCGGTATTTTTCAGAAGCTGATTCTCCACCTCTGCGCGAAGGCCAGTGATTAACAAATACATGCAGTGTATCATCGCTCACTTTCAGCTTTGAGTACAAAATATCCCTCGACCTCCATGCAGTATCATTCTTATAATTTAACCTGATAAATTCCTTGTAAAGAATTTCAACTTTATCTGTTCTGCAAAGTAAGGCAACATCAATTCCCCTTCGGTCTGGAGAATCTTTATGGACTATATTGTATGCATATTTTGAAAGTGGAGTGTTTTTGATTAGGTTATTTAAGGGAATATATCCCTCAACCTCGCACAAACCAATAATCTCGGGCGGACGATATTCACCCGCTGCAGCAATAACCTGAAACAACTTATTTACTTTATTCCAATAGCGGTAACTATTCCAGTTTTTATCTCCATCGGGTAAAAACTCTTCATCGTTTGTTGAAGGATTGTCAATAGTATCAAAAAAATTTTCGGTATTGTAAAACATAATACGAAAATCCCCTCTCCTGTTATCCTGGCAAAGGATTCCAGTCATCCACAAAGAGCCAATAACTAAAATAAGCAATTTGGTCATATAGAATTATTCTTCGCGCTCAATAGCTCCCAAATCAGGTTTACCATCAGCTAGGCGCGATTTTCCTTCAAAGTCGAACTGTAAAATACTGTGTTGATTTACTATATCAAAACTACCTGCATCTTTTGCCGGCGAAAGCGTGTCAAGTCTGAAATCCAATTCTCCCAGTAACAGGCTGTCATTGATAAACATTGGATCTTCATTTTCAATAATGGCATTAAAATGCTCCGAATCTTCAATATTAAAAGTGTCGTTTTTAACCAGGCAATGATCAAAGTAGAAGTTCATAAGATTCTCCTGATTATCAATGGTATCAAATTCACTTTTATTCCGCCCATAAATAATACTGTTATAGAAATTTGCTTCCACCATATCGCCGGGAATAGTCTCAACCTTAAATAAAAAGTTTTCGTCATAAGTGTAATGAGGCGAGTAAAAATTTAAAAGTGCAACTCCCAAGCCATCACTTGAGCGGCTATAAGTTTCTATATTGTTTGCCACAACCGAATAAGCCCCGTTTAAAGAAACTGTGGTATGATAAAAATTATATTTACCTCCCATAAAGAGCACAAGACCATGATTCTTTGCGTCAGCAATGATGCAATTGTAGGCATTAATTTCGGAACCAAAAGCCAAAAGGCCTGCCCAGGAACTATTTATAATCTGCGTATTTATTAGTTCAAGCCTGGCAAATTCTTCATCTTCGTTTGGCTGACCTACCTGTAAGCCTGCCGTTGCATTTTTTATTAAAGCGTACTGAATACTAGCTTCACTTCCCGGCATGAGCACAATAGTACCCCATCTGCCGGCAGACTTATCGTAACCGTAATCGAAGCGATCGCCTTCAAATACAACTTGTTCTTCAAAAGTTCCCAGAACCTGAAGTTTGCCTAAAACTACAAGACTTGAGTTATAATGCAAGTAAACCTTCACGCCGGGTTTAATTGTAAGGGTGTTATCTTCGTCAACAATCAGGTTGTTGTAAATAAGATATGGTTTATCGTTGTTCCAGGTTTCACTTTCAATTACTTCTCCGCGGAACAGGTGAACATCCTGTCCGAAAGATTCAAGAATTATTTCATCGGAGTTTCCGTTTGAGTTAAAAACAATAGCATCCTCAACTACCATTGGCAAGTTATTATTCACGGGGTCAAGAGTGACTTCAACAAAAACAAACAAGCTGTCATCGGAAGGTATTAACAGATTTCGAAATTCGGTATTGTTTTCACCATCAATACTTATGCGGTAGTTCGATGATACTCCTCCCTTTAAATACGCACTTGATATTTTTATCGGTTTTTTATTGAAGTTATAAAGTTTGAACAATTTGGTTACCGAACCTACCCGGGTAAATATTGTATCAAAAGTTATTGTGTCGGTAGAATATGTTAAGCGATCAGCACTACTTGTTGTATATGATTCGTCATTACACGATGATACAAAATAAATCGCTGCAAAAAGAAAAAAAGATATTTTAAGAGTTTTTATCATGAACAGGTTTTAGGCAAAAATAATTATTCAATCGGGTTTATAGTCTTCATACTATGCAGAATTTACAAAAAGCGTATTATAGAGATAAAACTGAACTTGATTCATCCAAAAAAATAAACGTACATTTAACCCCTGTAGTATTTGTTTGTTTATAAAAATAAATCTCAGATAAAATAAAAAAGATTTATTATATTTAGTTTAGATTTGTATAAAACACCGTTAATTGCATGTAAAAATGAAGGTATTAAAAGCCGAACCATCTGATCTTGTTGAAGTTCTTTATTTACTGGAGGTTTGTGTGTTAGATTTAAACCGAAAAGGTTTTAAACATTGGAATAGTGCCTATCCGGGAGTTGAAAACATGAATTCAGCAATTGAAGAGGGCAGCTTATATTTATACAAAGAAAAAGGTGTTGCAAAGGGCATAATTGTTTTTAGTGATTCTGAACCGGAAGGCTATAATAATCTGGGTTGGAAATCAGATGGCAAGAAGCCGCTTTTTCTTAAGTTTATTGCAGTACATCCCTTATGGACAGGGAAAGGAATAGCCAGTGAACTTATTCATGCTGCCGAAATTTTTGCTAAAGAAAATAATTACTCAGCTATACGGGTTGATGCATACAGTGGTATACAATCTGCTTTAAAGCTTTATACCGAACTTGGATACAGTGAGGTTGGAGAATATCATTCCACCTTTCAGGAAGCTCCTTACATAGCCTACGAAAAAGGCCTGTAACTTTCGCTACAAGCCTTGTTAAAATCACCTCATCGTTTCTATTGCATTATAATGTAATGGGTATACCTCTATAAAAATCTAAGATTTTAGCTGAAAATATATATTCATATTTTGCCTGAAGCAGGTCTGATTCTGCTTTTGTAAAATTGTTTTTGGCAATGTTATACTCAACAGAATTAACAATGCCCACGTTAAATTTCTGTTCGGTATAAACAAAGGCCTCTTTGTAAGAATTCACAGCTTCAACCGCAGCATTGAATTTTTCTTTTGCCGAAACCGCATCACTGTATGCTTGTTGAATATCTTTCATTAGCTCCTGTTTTACCTGGTCTAGTTTATACTTTGAATCTTCAACTTGTATCCTGGCTTTAGCAATATTATTGTTGGTTTCCCATCTGTTTAATATAGGAATCTGAAGACCTATAGTAAGACGTTCTGACAGGTTATCGTTGAGCTGCTGAGAATAGGGATAATCAGTAGATGGTAACATTTGAGAAACTACGGTTTGCGATGGATTACTCCGAAGGTATCCTATTTCTGTTTCAAAGGGTGTTGCATTATTATCTGTTAAAGTTCTTTGATCACTATAACCAGTATAGATACTACCCGAAAGGTAAAGCTGTGGACTTCTGGCTCCCTTCTGCATTTCAAGATAATATTCATTGCTCTTTAATTCGTATTGTGCTCCTTTAATATGAGGCAAATAGGTTAAGGCTTCGTTATAAACTACCGGAAATGAAGGAATACTTGTAAGAAATCCGGAATCTATCGTATCAGGTACAAATACATCAAACCCGGAAATTGAATCCAAATCAAGTAATTGGCAAAGATTCAAGGTGGATAGATTAAGTGCGTTTTGCGCATTAGTAAGTGTCAGCTTTTCATTAGCTAGTTGAGCTTTAATCTCTAATAAATTACCCTTTGCAACATTACCTGCTTCAACTAATTTTTCTGTTCTGTTAACCTGTTGAGAAGTTACAGCCATCTGATTTTCCGCCACATTTACCAATTCCTTTTTAAATAAGATATCCAAATAAGCGGCTGATATTAAGAAAGTTATTTCAATTTTAGTTTGTTCAATACTTGTTATTGTTGCAAGTGTTGAATATTGATTTCGTTTAATGTTATTGTAATTTTGTAAGCCATTAAATAGTGAAACAGATGAAGTTAGTTGAAAATTATCGCTCACCGAATTGTTAGTAATAAAGTTATTTGTAAAGGGGTCAACAGATCTACCAAAATTATAATTGCGGTTTATCCCGGCATTTAAATCTGGCAGAATATTTGTAACAGCCTGCTTCTCATTAATACCGGCAACATCTGCCTGTAAAACAGCCCTTTTAATCTGCAAATTATTTGAATGCGCGTAATTTATACAGTCTTCCAGCGACCATGGTTCCTGAGCGCCTGCTGAAAACGATATGGCAATTCCCAGTATAAGAAAGAAAAGTTTAGAATATTTCATGTTTATAGGATTTATTTTTAGTGTTTAACGCTTTCTAAATAAGACCACAATATTATTTTCTTCTCCTTGTGGCGGGGAAACCTGAACTACTTCCCAATTCCTGTCGTAATTATCAATCTGAAACTTTAACTTATTAAAAACGACATCTTCGGCTTTTTTTTTATTTTCTGCCCCATCTTTACAACTGAAAACCTCCAGTTTGAAAACATCATTCTTTTCGGAATTCGGATATTCAATAACAATGTTTATTTGTTTGTCCTTGCCAAAATCCTTAATTGGTATGCAAATATCAGCTGCCATCAATAATTTATCTTTATATCGCTTTCCTGAAATTTTCAGTCAACACATGCCCGTCAAAAAGCTGGATTATGCGATTTGCCTTATCTGCATCAGATGCAGAGTGGGTAACCATAACAATGGTAGTTCCATCGCTGTTTAATTCAGTCAGTAAGTTCATTACTTCAGCGCCGTTTATTGAATCCAGATTTCCTGTTGGCTCATCAGCCAGAATAAGATCGGGATTTGTAACCACAGCTCTTGCAATAGCCACTCTTTGTTGCTGTCCACCCGACAATTGCCTGGGGAAAATATTTCTCCTGTGCGTAATCTTTAAACGCTCCAAGGCACTGTTGACTCTTTTTCTTCGCTCTGAAGCTTTCATTTTCATGTAAACTAAAGGAAGCTCTATATTTTCATAGACCGATAACTCATCAATTAAATTAAAGCTCTGGAACACAAATCCAATCTTTCCTTTTCGTAGCGCAGTTCTTTGGTAATCCGATAAACGGGCAACATCTTTCCCCTTAAACCAATAACTGCCTGACGATGCATTATCAAGCAGACCCAATATGTTTAACAAAGTTGTCTTTCCACAACCCGATGGTCCCATAATAGCAACAAATTCACCTTCTTCTATTGCTATATTCACATCTTTTAATGCAACAGTTTCTACTTCATCAGCGCGAAATACTTTAGCCAGATTCTCTGTACGGATCATGAGATGTTATTTTTACGCCCAAAATATACCATTTTTTATGCCATTGTACATAATAATTTGAATTACTGTTTTTTAACATACTTATGAAATTCAATCAATTGTTTTTTTTGTTCGAATATGCGACAAAAAGAGTACGAATTCGTACATTGCACATAAATTCTTACTATCAAATATTTCAGCTGCTATGAAGGATCTTCAAGGAAAAATACTTGCAATTGACGATAATGAAGACATTCTGTTTGCATTAAAACTGTTGTTAAAACCCCATGTGGATAAGATAACAACCATCTCTTCTCCGGAAAGGGTTATCGATCTGCTGAAGGTCGAAGATTACGATGTTATCTTGCTTGACATGAACTTCACTAAAGATGCCAGCAGCGGTCAGGAGGGTTTTAACTGGTTGTCAAAAATACTTGAACATGATCCACAGGCTGTTGTTATTTTCATTACGGCTTATGGCGATGCTGAAAAAGCTGTAAAGGCAATTAAATCCGGAGCAACAGACTTTGTGCTTAAGCCATGGCAAAATGAAAAACTTTTAGCTACAATAAGTTCTTGTCTTAAACTTAGGCGCTCAAAACTTGAAGCCGATAAATTAAAAGTAAGCCAGAAAGCTATTTCAGAGATTATAGATGAACCTTTCAAAGATTTTATCGGCAATTCTACCGAGATGGAAGAAGTTTTCACTACCATCCGAAAAGTCGCTCAAACCGAAGCCAACGTATTGATTCTGGGCGAAAACGGAACAGGAAAAGAATTGGTTGCACGGGCAATTTATCGCCAAAGTGATAGAAAAGAAGAAGTATTTGTAAGTGTTGATTTAGGCTCGATAACAGAAACCCTTTTTGAAAGTGAATTATTCGGACATGTAAAAGGAGCATTTACTGATGCAAAAAACGATAAACCAGGGAGATTCGAAGTTGCCTCGGGAGGTACACTTTTTCTTGATGAAATAGGAAACCTGTCTCTGCCTATGCAGGCAAAACTACTTACAGTAATAGAGCGCAGAGAAGTTACCAGGGTTGGGGCTAATAAGCCAACAAAGATTGACGTAAGGTTGATTTGCGCTACCAATAACAATGTTTACGAGATGGTAGATGAGGAACTGTTCCGCCAGGATCTGCTTTACCGGATTAATACTGTTGAGATACATCTTCCGCCTTTAAGAGAAAGAACATCCGATATTCCTGTTTTAACCGAACATTTTCTTAAGATTTATGCAAAAAAATACAAAAAGAAAATCCAACGGCTAAGTGCTGCCGCACAAAACAAACTCAATTTGTATAGCTGGCCCGGTAATGTCAGAGAACTTCAACATGCTTTGGAAAGAGCTGTAATAATGTGCGAATCCAACGTTCTTGAACAAGACGACATCATTCTGTCAGCTTCGAAAAAGAGACAAAACGAAATAGATTTTGAGAACTACAACCTTGATGAAATTGAAAGGAAAATTATTACGAAGGTTATGAAACAATACCAGGGCAACATAACAAAGGCGGCAAAAGAACTTGGTTTAACCCGTACATCGCTGTACCGCAGAATGGAGAAATATGATCTTTAAACGATTCAGAATAAATGTAATATTCCGGGTAATAATATTAACCCTGAGTATTTTTGTATTCTACTATTCATTCTCGACGGACTATTTTTTTACCCCGATTATTGTTGGCGTTGTAATAGCATTCGAGGTTACCTCGCTTATTCGCTATATCGATAAAACCAATCGTGAACTTGCAAGTTTTCTTGAGTCGATAAGATTTTCGGAGTTTTCGAGGACCTTCAATATGGATGGCATGGGCAAATCGTTTGAAGAACTGAACAATGCTTTTAATGAAGTAATCAACGATTTTCAGAAGGTTCGATCAGAAAAAGAGGAACATTTTTATTATCTGCAAACTATTCTCCAGAATATTGATGTTAGTGTGGTAGCTTACAGGGCTGACGGCACTATTGAACTCATAAACAAATCTGCCAAAAAGCTTTTCCAGGTGTCTGGCTTAAGAAATATTCAGGGACTTGAATCTTTAAGTAAAGAACTTGTTAGTATACTTTTCAGGATTCAACCCGGCCAGAATGAACTTGTGAGTGTACAGGACGATGATGATTTCCTTCAATTAACTGTTTATGCTACCAATTTTAAAATAAAAGATAAGGTAATAACCCTGGCCACAATAAAAGATATTCAAACCGTTCTCGAAGAACAGGAAACTGAAGCCTGGCAAAAACTTATTCGTGTACTCACGCATGAAATAATGAACTCAATAGCACCTATATCAAGTATTTCATCTACACTAAGTGAGTCGACAAAAAATTTACCCCTCACTGAAAATGGCGACCTGGTTATTGATAAAGAAACTTTGGAGGAATTCAGTCATGCGCTGCAAACAATTAATAAAAGAAGCAATGGCTTATTACACTTTGTAAACACTTACAGAAACCTGACAAAAATACCTCAACCCAACTTTAAAATCTGTAAAGTTGCTGACATATTAAACAATGTTAGCAATCTTATGGCTGATGAAATAAAAACCAAAGGCATAGATTTTCTTATAAAAACCGAACCCGAAAACATTTCCTTTACAGCCGACGGACAGCTAATTGAACAGGTGCTGATTAACCTGATAAAAAATTCGGTTCAGGCACTAAAAGAAAGACCCCATGCTACGATAAAACTCATCAGCTTTTTTAATAAAAGAGGCAGGGTTACTATTCAGGTTATTGATAACGGCCCCGGAATTTTACCGGAAGTTCTGGAAAAGATTTTTATACCATTCTTCACCACAAAGCCTTCAGGTTCAGGCATTGGCCTGGCTCTGTCAAGACAAATACTAAAGCTTCATAATGGTTCTATAAATGCCCAGTCGACCCTGGATAAGGAAACAATATTTACTCTGACATTCTGACAGCTATACAATATCAATTATCTGGCCAAAATATTCCACCCGGTCGCCCCTGCGTATTTTTGCTCTCTTTCGGTATTCTACACTGCCATTCAGATTTACTTCGCCATTTTCTATTTCTAACTTACCATGCCCGCCGGTTGCTACTAGATTCAATGCCTTAAGGAGTTTGTAAAGTTCGATGTATTCTTCGTTTAATTCAAATTGAATCATTTTTTGTGGGTTTTAGCTTCCTGAAATTACACAGCATTTACACTTTATCAGAAGTAAAATATTAACAAATTGAACATTTTTGTTTTTTTTACGTATTTACATATATAGATTCTTGTATTTTATGGCATTGTTTTTGTCAGAAACATTTAAAACTGAATAATAATTAAAAACATAATACAATGACTTTAGAACATTTAACAAAAGATACTTTTAAAACAAAAGTATTTAACTACGAAACAAATAAGGAATGGAAATTTGAGGGTGTAAAACCTGCAATAATCGATTTTTATGCCGATTGGTGTGCTCCCTGTAGAATGGTAGCTCCCATACTGGAAGAACTAAAAGAAGAATACGGCGACAAGCTTGATATCTTCAAAATAAACACAGAGCAGGAACAGGAACTTGCAGGCATGTTTGGTGTTCAGAGTATTCCAAGTCTATTATTCATTCCTGCAGAAGGTCAACCGCAAATGGCGATGGGTGCTCTGCCAAAAGACACTTTTAAAAAAGCTATTTCTGACGTTCTAAAAGTAAACTAAAGTGAAGAACAAGAAAAGAATATACATACTTTCAGGTATCGTGCTTGGACTTTTAGGTGGATTTATCTACTGGCGATTTGTCGGGTGCACCAGCGGCACCTGCCCTATAACTTCGAACTGGCATACCAGTACAATTATGGGTGGAATTTTTGGATACCTGCTTGCAGATAGTTTCAAATTCAAGGAAAAAAAAGAGGAGGCTGAAGATATTTCTGAAAGTAAAAAATATCAATAACCCCTATTTTGGAGGTTTTATTACAATTGAGGGCCGGGAGAATTTCCGGCCCTTTTTATTCTGCAAAAAGTCCCTGCAAAGAGTTTCTATCTACCTTGTATGACGATGTTCTGGGCAGAGTTTCAATATTTAAAAAGCGACGAGGCATCAGGTTGGAAGGCAAAATTTCCTTTAACAATTCTTTTATTTCCGCTTCATTAACTTGCTGATCCGATTCGATAACAATAGCAATTGCCTGTCCAAGTTTTTCGTCAGGTAAACCAATTATTGCAAAATCTGCATCGATAACTTTTGCAATTGAAGCTTCAATCTCTTCCGGTTTAACTTTTATGCCTCCCGAGTTAATAATATTATCATACCGTCCCAACCATAGAAACTGGCTTTCATCGATTATATCAACCAAATCGTTTGTATGAACCGGCTCATCGAGGAATGGCACATGAACTACCAAACAGCCCCGTGCATCTTTTTCAATTTTAATACCCGGAAGTACTTTGAAATATTTATCCGGGTTCTGTCCACTTATTTTTCTTAGAGCAATGTGCGAAGCTGTTTCAGACATTCCATAGGTTTCGTATGTTCTGTTCTGAACATCTCTGAAAGTTGCTTTTATCTCGGAACGCATTTCTGAACCGCCAATAAGTAAAATGTCAATATTTCTGAAAAATTCGTAATTACTGAAAGAATTAAAAACCTGCAAAGGAACCATGGCACAAAACTGAATTTTACCATATCGCGATAACACAGGCATTGATGATGGTTCTTCCCAGAAAAGATTTAACCCGCTGACAAAAGAGCGTATTATCATCATTTTACCTGCAATATAATCGACCGAAAGGCAGAGTAAAGCTTTATCGCCAAATTTTAATCCCAGAACCTGGGTGGTTAATTTAGCCGATTCTATTAATGCTCTTTTGGGAAGTTTTATCTCTTTTTGCTTCCCGGTTGTTCCTGAACTATTTTGCAGAATGTAATCTTTATCGTCAAGAAACTCGAGAATAAACAGGTAAATTTTTTTTTCAAACCCCGGAATATCCTCCTGAACTTTTTGTTTTGCATGAGTCAACAGGTCTTCTTTTGAAAACAACCTGTCATGCAGAATTATACCGGGAAAATCAAAATTTACCATATGCTAATATACAAATTCAAAATTCCAATTCAGCTCAGGATTATAAAAAAGTTTCTGTCCCCTGACTTCTAACGGAGATTCGACATTTTGTTTAAACAAGCTTCCTGTACCCAGACCTTGCGGCATTTTAGATCCCAAATCAAAACTCCACTGTGCTATGGCATTTAAACCAATGTTTGATTCTAAAGCAGAGGTAACCCACCACCTGATATTAAATTCTGAAGCAATATTTATCCAATCGGTTGCTTCTTTAAATCCTCCTATTAAACTTGGTTTTAGTACAATATACTGTGGTTTAATTATTTCTAACAGTTTTCGTTTATTTTCTAAAGGATATTTTCCGATAAGCTCTTCATCTAATGCAATGGGTATAGGCGTTGTGCTGCAAAGTTCTGCCATTTCCGAAATCTGTGTCGGGAATATAGGTTGTTCAATAGAATGAATATTCAAATCGGCAAGCTTATTGAGAACATCGTGAACCTTGGAATAGCTGAACGAACCATTTGCATCAACTCTTATTTCAAGATCTGAAGAACTGTATTTTTTTCTGAGGTTAGATAATAAAAAAAGTTCATCGTCGAGATCAAGGGCACCAATTTTAAGTTTTACACAGGTGAAACCTTTTTCAATCTTTTGTTCAACCTGCCGGTACATTTCGCGCATATCACCCATCCAAACAAGCGCGTTTATGGCAATTCCTTTGGTGCCTTCAGTAAATTCCGAAGGAAAAAGCAACTTTGTTCCCTTCACCTGGTAATCGAGAAGAGCTGTTTCAATTGCAAAATTCAGGGCGGGGAATTCATAAATCGGTTTTTCAAAATTAAATGTTCCGCGATTTATTTCACTGCAAATATCATATAATCTGGATTCTATCTGCTCCTCATCATCGATACTCAGTCCCGGAATAATTGAACACTCTCCTATGCCCTTCATATAGGGTCGGTTGGGATCATACAGATAAACATACCAGCTGGGCTTTGATAAAAGTATACCTCTGGATGTACCTGCCGGATGCTTAAAACTTAAAATGCGCTTTTGAAAATATGCTTTCACAGCTTAAAAATAATAGAAAATCCTTTACAAGCTTGTCGCTAATAATTCTTACTGCAAAATAAGACCTGCAGAAAAGGTAACTGAAAATGCAAATGTTGTTAATGCAAGTTTTTTAAGCTCGCCATTTAAATCAACGGGTACCGTATTGAGCATAACTGTTCGAATATCATAATATAAAAAAGGAATAGTTGCCATAAACAACAACTGCACAGGAGATTTAAAAAAAATTAATGTGTAAATAACGGTAAGTACAATACCCACAACAACAATTACGAGATGATAAACTTTTGCTGCTTTAACGCCAATTCTGACAACCAGGGTTCTTTTTCCATTTTCGGCATCGTTATCTACATCTCTGAGATTGTTTAAATTAAGTACCCCGGAACTAAACAGGCCAATTGATGATGCAGGAAGAAGAATCCAGGGATCAAAAAAGCCTGTATGTAAAAAAAATGTACCACACACACCAATTAAACCAAAATACAGGTACACGAACAAATCGCCCAGTCCCACATATCCGTATGGATTCCGGCCGACAGTGTATTTCACTGATGCATAAATTGCAGAAAAGCCAATAGCAAAAAACACAAGAATGGTTTTAACAGGAAATTGATTCAGGCCTACAAATATTAAAACACTACCTGCTAAAAGAGATAAAACCACAAAAAATACTATCATTCTGCGTATTGCCTGATGCGACACCTTGCCACTTTGTGTAACCCGTTCCGGGCCAATTCTATCCGGGTTATCAGATCCTTTTACGGCATCGCCGTAATCATTTGCCAGGTTCGATAAAATCTGGAGAAACAAAGTAGTAAGAATTGCAAAAATAAAAACACCAATTCTGAAGCCGCTAAAAGAATATGCAAGAAAACTACCAACCAAAGTGCTTGAAAGAGCCAGAGGAAGTGTCCTTAACCTAAAAGCCTGCAACCATATATTAATTTTCGTTCCCATTTAAATTTAAGGTAATTTCGGATATTTTGACCAATCCGGTTTGCGCTTTTCAAGAAAGGCTTTTTTGCCTTCCTGAGCCTCCTCTGTCATATAATACAGCATGGTTGCATTTCCTGCAAGCTCCTGTATACCTGCCTGACCATCGAGTTCGGCATTTAAACCTGCTTTAATCATACGCAAAGCCAGCGGACTGTGTTGCATTATTTTTTTACACCATTCAACAGTTACATCTTCGAGCTGATCAAATGGTACAACTTTATTCACCAGTCCCATATTGTATGCTTCTTTAGCTGTGTACTGTTCACATAAAAACCAAATCTCACGCGCTTTCTTTTGTCCTACAATTCTTGCCAGGTAAGATGAACCAAATCCGGCATCGAAACTGCCCACCCTGGGGCCGGTCTGGCCAAAAATGGCATTTTCTGATGCAATGCTTATATCGCAAACCACATGCAGCACATGTCCGCCACCAATGGCAAAGCCATTAACCATGGCAATTACCGGTTTTGGGATTGAACGAATTAGTTTCTGCATGTCAAGGATATTTAAGCGGGGAACACCGTCTTTGCCTATGTACCCTGCATTGCTTTTTACATTCTGATCTCCTCCGCTGCAAAAAGCCTTGTCGCCTTCTCCCGTCAGAATTACAACATTAACATCCTGACTTTCGCGACAATATACCATTGCCTCGCACATTTCTTTAGTTGTATCGGGAGTAAATGCATTTCTATAGCGCGGCCTGTTTATGGTAATTTTGGCAATTCCTTCGAAAAATTCAAATTTTATCTCTTCGTATTCTTTTATTGTAGTCCAGTTTCTCACTCTGCTCATTGTTTTAAATTGTTCATAAAGTTACGAAATATTTCAGCGTTCATAAGGCCCGATGTATCAACCTCCAATAATGTTACAACACTTGATTTTTTTAATTTCAGCATTTCTGTATTCAATTCTTCAACAGATTTTGCATATAAATGGTTCACTCCAAACGCTTCGCAAATTTTATTTATTTTCACCGGGTGGTGAGCAACGAAGTATTCCTGGTAAGCATCTTGTTGCGATGGTCCATCAATTAAACCAAAAATACCACCTCCGTTGTTATTTACCACTATGACCTTAAGATTATGAGGTAATTGCTTGTTCCATAGGGCATTTGAATCGTACACAAAACTAAGATCTCCCAATACAGCATAAACCGTTTTACTGGTTGACATGGCAATTCCTGCAGCTGTTGACAAGCAACCATCGATTCCGGAGGTTCCCCTGTTCGAATAAAATTTCTTGAATTGCATTTTATTTAACTGAAGATATCTTATAACACTGCTGTTGCCGGCAAAAATTATGTCCTCAGCATTAAAACATTTACTCATTTCCGAAAAAACCAACATATCGCTGTAATTAATTTCAGAAATGTTTTTGGAGTATTTTGCCCGGGCTTTGTTATGAGAATCCAACCACAGTTTCTTAAATTCAGAATTATTTTCTGAATGGTACACAGCCGATAAAGATTCGAAAAACAAATGTGGCTTTGTTTTGATCACCTGGTTCAAGTGCTGAAAGGTATCAACTGCATTTCCTGATGGTGAAACATACCAGAATTCCGTCTTTGTTAATTTCCGGAGATAATTCTTCACCCGTTTTGAAACAAGCTGTCCACCAAAATAAATAACCAGGTCGGGAATGTATTCTTCAGTTAAATCTTCCGAGGCCATAATTATATCGGCATTTACGGCATTGTCTAATTCCGAAAGGTTACTTACAGATTCTGCTATGCATACAATACTGTCGCTTTTTGCAAGTTTAGATAATGATTTTGCTAAAAGCTTTTCCGGAATATGCTGGCCTGCAACAATTAAAATTTTATCTGAAGCAGAATACCTGCTCAACAATTCTGGCGAAAGTGAAAATGAAATACTTCCTGCAATTTCAAAAAGCCTGAAATCATCGAAATCGGGTATTTCTTCATACAATGGCTCTCTTAAGGGCACGTTAATATGTACCGGCCCCGGTTTATCGGATTGAGACAGGTTGGCAGCTTCATTTACAATTCGTTCGACAAAAATTTTATCATTTTCGTCTTTTATTTCAACAGGCAACTGAAACTCCCGCTTAAGGTTTGCTGTATAAATACCGTTTTGGCGAATGGTCTGGTTATCCTGCTGATCTATCCATTCCGGAGGACGGTCGGCAGTTAAAACTATAAGTGAAACTCCCTGGTGAAAAGCTTCGGCCACTGCCGGAGCAAAGTTCAGCGCTGCTGTGCCTGAGGTTGAAATAACAACAACAGGTTTGTTTTTACGCAAGGCTATTCCCAAAGCAAAATAAGCAGCACTCCGCTCATCTACAATGCTGTGACAATTATTTCTAAAATGTCTGTAGAAAAGTTGAATCAAGGGGGCATTTCTTGAACCTGGAGATATTACAATATCTTCTACACCTTTTGCCTTGAAAATCAGGGGTAATAATGATAAATGCTGTTTTAAATGCATTTTGTTTAGTTTATTTGGCGGATTACAGATAATAATGTCTCAGCTTTTATTTCGGTTTCCTGCCATTCATCTTCAGGAACAGAATCTGCTGTAATACCTCCCCCAATAAATAAGGCAAGGTTGTTTGCCAGCACTCTCATACACCTTAGATTTACAAATAAAGACCATTGCCCTTTGATTCCAATTGGTCCGAGAAACCCGGAATAATATTCTCTTTTATGTTTTTCAAGTTTACGCAATAAAAGTACACAATCTTGCTTTGGCATGCCACAAACTGCCGGTGTGGGGTGCAATTCTGACAAAAAAGCGCCCAGTTTATCCTTCAATTCGGCAGAATTGAAGGAAAAATCTGTTCGCAAATGTATAAGATTCCCAGCCTTTTTTGTATAAGGCCCCTCTAGTTCAACATTTTTAAGATTGAATCGTGATAGTACTTTTGCAATATACCTGGTGACATATTCCTGCTCTAAGCGTTCTTTGCTATTCCAGGCACCAATATTTGTGTTTTTTTCTGAATAAGATCTTGTTCCTGCCAGGGAAACCGTTTGCATATAACCATTTTCAGCTTTAAGCAAGGGCTCAGGCGTTGCCCCAATCCATAAATGTGCACCGGCATTAAAAATATATACAAATGCATTGGGGTAAGAATCACATAGTTTGAAATAAATTTTGTTAAGCTTATCAATAAAATTACCCTTAATAATTTTTACACGGCTTAAAACAACTTTTTCAAATTTGCCTGTCTGTATACTATCAGTTATTTTATTTAGCTGTTTTAAATACTCACTATGCGATACTTCTTCAGGAATATGTGATTCATCTGAAAGTACTGGCAAACTTTCCAAAGCATGTATCTCATTAAAATCGGACTCCGATGGATCACCTTTTATATAGATATCTGGTTCAATGAGAAAAGATTTGCAGCAATTCATTTCATCAAAAGGAGAAACAAGAAAACCTGACAGCCTATTGTAATTATCTTCGGGTAAAATATAGTGTAATTTACTGCCCTTCTGAACTACCAGCTGGTTGTAGATACTGTTTGGAGTTCGGAACGATGCAAATGTCAGATTCTTCTGAAGACAAAGATTCAGAATTTCTGTTATTTCAGCTGATTTTTCTATCCCCTTCAGCACAAGTATTCCCTTTACTTTTCCTTTAAAATATTAGTAACCCTTGAAACTGAGATAAGTTTATCCTGGCTATCGGTAATTTTAACATCCCATACATGAGTCGATTGTCCTTTATGAATTATCTCGGCACGGGCAAAAACCTCGCCTGAAGAAACTGTAGCAACATGATTTCCATTAACCTGCAGGCCAAAAACATTGTATTTATTGTTGTCGACAATTAACATTGAACCGGCACCGGCAACCGTCTCAGCCAAAGCCAGAGAAGCACCGCCATGCAGTACACCTATAGGTTGAAATTTCTTTTGGTTAACAGGCATCTTTGCAAGCACAAAGTCTTCTCCAAAATCCAAAAATTCAATTTCAAGGTGACTGATAAATGTATTCCGGCAGATCTTATTTATTTGTTCAATGGTCATTCCAAAAAGTTTTTCGATGGAACAAATATAATTAAAACCTGCATTCTATTGGTCTACCAAAATCAGGTGGCTGGTTTTTCTTTGCCATTTAGCTAATAGCCGTACAGCATTATGATTAAAGCTAAGCTTATCAGAAGGTGTTACCTCAATCTCTCTAAAACCTAAGACCTAATCCATACCTTAAATTGGAATATTTGGCATATCCATATTCAGCATATAAACCTAAATGGTCAAATGGATAAAACGCCAAACCGCCGTAAATGCCATATTCCAAATAAGTATGCTTATCATTTATGCACTCATCAGATTCAAGAAGATGCACTACACCCATCTGAAAAGAGCAATAAACATCTAATCTGTAGCTTTCTTTTTTAATAAAAAAAGGTAAAATATGAAGATTTGAATTCAAACCATACATGATGGAATTGGCTGCCTCAAAACTCCAGCTCCTATTGGTTGAATCTTCCAGTAATTTTTTCTGCGTTTCATACAAACAATATCCGAAATACAAACCGGCATCGGTATATTTATTTAGCTCAAAATCTGCTGAAAGCCTGATGTTTCCAACTTTATTGTAATTCTTATCAAAATAATCCTTTAAGTAATTAGCAAAACAAAACTCAGTATTTTGGTATTTTGAATATCCAACCTTGAAACTTAAAGATTCTCCAAGTTTCTGTTCCTGTGCCAGAATATTAATTTTAGAAATTAAGAAAACAATTGATAAAAAAACAAGCTGTAATATTAGATTATTCGTTTTCATAAAAAAACCATTTTTTAAGTTTGTGTATAGTGTTATCTGTCTTATTTCCATTCGACTCTTTATTGAAATATACTTTATATGATATTGAAGGAATAATTGGTAAGAAACTTATCTGGTAAAGCGATAAGGGTTTATACGTTTCATAATAATCAGGAGGAATCATTTCACCTGTATTGTTTGTATTATAATAATAGTAGTAAGCATTCTGCCTGTTGTAAGCATTGTATATCGAGAATATCCATTCAGCAGCGTTATTTCTTTTAGTTTCTGTACTATAAATACAAGAAATATCTAACCGGTGATAAGGGCTTAGCCTGTCGCTGTTTCGCGGCCCATAAATAAGTGCCTCGTAGATGTCGGAATTGTAATATGCATCATAACCTGAAGCAATTGTATTTTGTCTGCCTATTGCCGGGGTATAAGGTATGCCTGATTGATATACCCATGCCAGATTCATTTTCCATTTTTTATTCAGGGCATATTGCACATTTGTTGAGAAACAATGAGGTCTGTCGAAGTCGAATAAATATTCTTCACCCGAATTAATATCATCAAATTTTCGTGTGGCGTGTGAAAAACTATAGCCCATGAACCCCGTTACCTTTCCATAATTTTTCTTCAGGTAAAGCTCTAATCCTTTGGAGATACCTTGTCCATTACTTGTTACCTTAGAATGCCAGTTTGGACTTCCCATAAGGTCAGAATAGCCATCTTTATAGGTTGTCAGGTTTGTCATATCTTTGTAATACAAATTAAACTCTATGTCGAACATACCATCCATCATACGTGACTGTATTCCTGTTGCAAATTGATCGACCCGTGACGGTTGAATTTGATGGTCTGACGATATCCATACTTCATTATTGCTAATGCTGCCTGATGTAAATAAAAGGTGCGTATACTGATAAGCCCTCATGTATGAAAAATTCAGAGAATAATTAGGGCTCATTTTGCAGGATAAATTTATACGGGGTTCCAGATTATTCGCAGAATAACCTTCTGTAAAGTAATTTGAATTCCTTAAACCCATATTAAGTAACATACAGTTTCCAAGCTTCAACTTATTCTCGATATACAAATCTGCCTGGAAAGATTTTAATGATTTTGCACTTGATCCAACTGATTGATTGCTAGCGTGGTATTTATTTGGGACATTAAACAAGTAAGAGCTAAGCACCCCATATTCAATAGAATAGGGTTTAGCAATATCGTATTTCCAGTTAGAATGAAAAGATGCATTTTTCAGAGAGGATAGGTATTCGCTGAAATAATCGCTATACCCTGCATCACCCAGGCTCGTTCTGTCCTGTATATTCTTTAACCTATAGCGGGTATACGACAAAGTATTGGTTGAACGTAGTTTTGATGTAATAATAGATTTATATTGAGCCGATAATAACCAGTTACCCCACGTACTTCTGGTAATAGTTTTTTCACCCTCTTTAAGCTCGCTTTGCTTTACTTTATATTGAAGCATATCATCGCCCTGGTAAAAATTAATATGCAAGGAGTTTTTAGTATTTGGTCTCCAACTGTACTTGGCATTTATATCATGAAAGCCATAGAATAGCGTGTAATAATTACCCGGAAGGGTTTGTGATGCAAGCATACTAAATAATCCAAGGAACGATGTCCGGCCTGTCACAATATAGGATGACTTTTCTTTTACAGGCCCTTCAAGGCTTAGAGACATATCAGTCAGTCCAAAACTGAACGAACCTTTGGTATTATTTGTATTGCCTTCGCGCTGTGTAATATCTAATATTGATGATAATTTTCCGCCAAAATGAGCAGGAAAGCCTGCTTTATAAACATCAACATTATTTATTATGTCGGGGTTAAAAACAGACATAAAACCGCCTAAATGGTTTACATAAATAAGAGGGACATTGTCTATCAGATAAAGGTTTTGACCGGGATCACCACCCCTGACCAATAATAAACTCGAACCTTCGTTTTGTGTCTGAATTCCCGGGTAGAGTTGTAAAGTTTTCAGCAAATCGGGTCTTGCCCCAATCGAGGGCAGGTATTGTAATTCTTTTCCTGACAAGGATGTAATGTTCGGTAATAAGGTTCTTGTTGCTTTAACAATTACATCTTCTATTATAATGTCGGTACTTAAAAGTATATTAACGAGTGTATCCTTTTTCGAATTAATTTCAAAGAGCAATGGATTAAAACCAACATAGGTTACTTCCAGGCTGCAAGGGGTACTGGTAATTAATGAAAAATATCCATTGTTATCGGAAAGGGTATAATTATTTGTTCCTTTTTCTACAATACTGGCAAAGATTAATGCTTCGCCAGATTCATTATCCTTTACAAAACCTGAAACCCTGATTTGCGAAAAGAGATGAAAAGGACACAACAACAAGATGAACAGGCATATGTTTACTTTTTTAATTTTCATTATTTGCATAAATGTGCTCAGTTAGGATAAATAGTATCGGAAAGTGCATAGGAATACCCTGCAAATATGCCATATCCGCCAGCAATATTTGAATAGATATTGAAATTGGTAACTGCTCCATTCCCAACATCCGAAGGGTATCTGCCCTTCTCATATAAATACAAACTTTTCAGGAACATGTAATAATCAGATGATATAGCGCGAAGCTCTACAACAAAAGGGTAAAGACTGGTTTGCCAACCGTTACCATTGCTGTGTGCAGATCCGGTTGTATAGTTGACAGTCATTGTATATGATTCTTCTTCAATGAGTTCGTTACTGAAGATTAGCAAAGGTACTCCTTCATTCAGTAATATAGGGTCAACAATTTTTTCAAGCTGTGCAAATTCCACATCCTCACCACGTAAAAGTTTAATTCCTATCTGGTAATATTGAAGTGCTTCGGGATTAGTCCTGAATTTAATTTTCACAGCCGAATAACTTGTTCCTTCTTCATCGAAACCAGACTCATTAATATGTAGAATACTGATAATTTTTGGAGTTTCCGGGATGTCACTTTTACAGTTAATATCGTTATATCCTGGTATTTTTACCTGGCATGAATAAGTGTTCATTGGTTGAACAAATAGTCTCGATTTATACGTACCATTTTCAGCATAAACCAATGTATCAACTAGTCCATCATTTGTTTTAATGGTTACTTGTGCGTTCTCGACCCACTGTAAAATATTCTCACCAATTTTATCTGTTAGAGAAAGGTTAACAGTTAAAAGACTATCAGCAATCAATACGCTGTTTATTGCCGGAACCGAAGGGAAATCCGGGAAGTCGTCAGAAACTAGTTTACGACAGGAAGAAACTAAAATAACTAAACCTAATACAAAAACTTTACTACACATTATGCTTTTGATAATTGACATTAGAAACGGAATCTTAAACCATATAGTGCATTAAAGCCCTTATGATATTCAAAATTCTTATAACCAATTTCAGTGTTCAGACCTATTTTCTTTGATAGATATATTGTACTTCCCAACATTACTGAATAGTCAAAATAATTTCCCCTTTGAGGTATCAAATTTTCACCCGGAGAGGTGAGCAGTGATATAAAACCCATTTTACCTGATAGATAAAAATCAAATCTTGGAATGTTTGTCTTAAAAAATAATGGCAATATGAATATGTTAATATTTACACCATAGTGAAGAGATATAGGGTGTTTAAAATTATATGTGAGTTCGATTGAATTATCGGATTTTAAACCATACCATTCTTCATAAATACCAATTCCGGTATAACCTCCAATCCGTAAATGGTTATAAATATTATAATTATATCCAATTTCAGAATTGATAATATTATCCTCAAACCAATAATATTCATCCGCAATTTTTATGTTTGAAAATGATATCGACAACAAGCTCTTTTGAGCTAAAGCATTATTAATAAAGAGAGGAGTAATTAATAAAAAAAATAATAGGAATATTTTATGAAAATTTGATCTAATAAAATTTTCATCTAAGAGATGTGAATATTGTTTCATTTTTTTAATATGAAATTTAAAAGGAACTCTTAAAAGCTTAATTCAAGTTTGAATAATCGATTTGATAATAAGTGATTGAATTTAGTTTAAAAGCTCCTTTTTTAATAATATCTAATTACAATCCTCATCAACAGGAGACACATCATATGTATCAACCCAAACATCCCAACTTGAAAAATATGGTTGACAATCAGCTCCATTGCAAACCCCATTTAATCCTATTTTCTTACTAGCTTCATATTTATTAGTACCGATCCAGTTATGATAATATGTGAGGTCATCATTGAACCATTTATATGTAGTTGAGCTTGAAGTTGTATTTGCAACGTCCATGTAATAAAAGTATAATTTTACATCAGCTTTCATCGTTCGACTACACCAATACCATACTCCAAGAGTCTTTTTATATGGTCTTGCAAGAAAATGGCAAGTAACATTTTGATTTAAGAATTTATCAACTTCGATTTCAACTTTTAACCTGTTTTTATTATTTTCAGATATCCAAGTTCGAGCAGTACCACAACCTGCTGTAGTGGTTTTAAATAAGATTTTCTTATTTTTTTGATTTGGTACAAATCTACAAAGTGAATTATTTTTATAGTGTTCTACATCATTATTGTTCAACTCTGAAATATTGATATCTTTTGAGTCTGCTATTATAGTACCTTCATCAAAGACCTTAAATATTGAGTCTCCTATTTGGTACATATGATCTTCATTTAGCATATACCTGTCAGCTCTGTTGTAAAATTTAGTTTCTAACTCAAATTCACTGTTACTATCTTTATTTAATTGAAGGTACTTGCTATTGCAACTGACAAAAGATTTAATTTCCTCAAAAGAATGAAATTTCTCAAAGTCTATTGTACTGTAAAATTCCTCACTTAATCTACCAAAAGATCTTATCCCATTTAAGTTTTCATAGGAAATAAGATCATTTAATGATAATTCGACAATTTCTGAAATAGCTTCATTAAATTCTTCTTTAGTTTCAAACTTTAACAATTTGTTGCTATTATTATTTGTTGAATTCGACTCATCAAGAATGGAATAATCTTTATTACAAGAAATTAATGATAAAACAATTATTACAGGAAAAAATATTTTGTATTTCATTTTTACTAATTTTGAAATTAGACATTTTTAATGTTTATTGACCTCATCCCTATTTAGATTGATAGTCTGTGGGATGGGGTATTTTTTTATATTTTTATTGGTTCCCAACATTACTCCTTGAGTAAATTAGAATTACTTTTTAGCATAAGTTCCTGAACCATCACCTCCTTCCTTAAATAATATTTTACTGATAGTTGTTGATAAATCTTAGGAGATCATATATCCAGTAATTCCAGAAGAGGAAGTTTTGACAATACGTATGAAAATTCTGTTACAAAGTAACTTTGTAGAAAAGATTTGGCTTGCTTGTATTTTCATGTAACCATTATTAAACTATTAAACAATTAACATCCCCT
>JAFGVA010000136.1 GCA_016938235.1 Bacteroidales bacterium
AGGGGATGTTAATTGTTTAATAGTTTAATAATGGTTACATGAAAATACAAGCAAGCCAAATCTTTTCTACAAAGTTACTTTGTAACAAACTAATCTTGTTTTCTATTCGAGTATTATTTCCCAATAGTACCCTAGAGTTAAATACTTAAAGATTAGTACAGGTTTTACAAAAAATATACAAAAAATATTACTATAACTTAATAGAAAGGAGGTTATAATTTAGGAAAGTTATAACTGTAATTAATTCTTATTATCTCAAGGAGTGTTATAAGAAATATAAAACAAAACCCCATTCCATGTATGACCGCGAAATCATTTCCGGAATGAGGTATTAAACATATGTTTAACGTTATAAAATTAATAAAATGAAGAAATCTTTAATGTTTTTATCATTTATCATATCATTATTACTGATAGTTAATAGCTGTAATGATGAAATAACTTCTCAGGACTTTGATAGTATAGATAAAAATGAGCTTAAAGTCGAAAATGGAATATTAGTATTCAATTCTAGTAATAGCTTCTTTAAAACAATTAATGAAATAGCTAACTACTCAGATGCTGAACGTAAAGGATGGGAAGAATCAATAGGCTTTTTATCACAAAATCGTATTATCTCACAAATAATTGAAGCAGAACAAGAACATATTGCTCCATATATGGATTTGTCGGATGATGAATTACTAGATCAAGAAAATGTTCCTTCGAAACATTCTGCAACTTTTTATAAATATCTTGATTATGGAGTTATTAAAATTACTGATGAAGGAACTGAAAATGAGAGTTGGGATTATTCAGTTAGCAATAAAATGTATACCGATTTTATAAATATCGATGGAATATTTGCAATTGGAGATACTTTATTTCAGTTTAATAAAGATGTTGTAAAAATATATCCTAAATCAAATACATCAAACGTTGACAAATTAAAAATGACTAATGTTTCAAATGAAGAAATTTCAATTATTCAGTTAAAAACAAATTTTAAAAGCACCCGGTATTTTTACGATAAAGATATTGCTGAGGCAGATAAAAAAAGAATTTCAGTAGAAGTTTATGGTGATATGCTATATTTTATTGAAAGCTCGAAAACTTTATATTATACTTATGTTGTATTTATACGGTGTCAAGAGAAGAAATTATTCTCTTGGAAGGATATAAATACAGAATTTTGGATAAATGGGAAATGGGACTTTAGGTATGGACCACTAAATAACGGTTGGGATGCCAGTTACAACTGGCATGGTAACGGTTGCTATTGTAAAAGATCGGTTAATCCGGAAACTGGGGAACTCATAAATGAGAATTCCTCATTTTATGTAAAAGTGCCAGAGTGGGAACCATGGGATTTTACACCAATCCCTTATTTTAGAAATATATATTGGTACGGGCTAAGATATGGTGGTTGCTGTGGTCTTAAAGCAGAGATAGGTTTTAATTTTTAGTGAAGTAAAAACTAAATTAGCTATATTTTTCAAATTATAACTTAACAATATTGGAGCTTTCCCCATATGTGAAAGCTCCATATTTTAAAAACATTGTATGCGATATAAAATTAAAAGTATATGGTTGCTTGTTATAATTCTTCTATCTAGCAGATGTACAAAAGAAATTGATATTCAGCTTAATGACACGAACAGAGAAATGGCTATGTATTGTACATTTACAGAAGACAACTTATCTGCTTTTTTCTCTAGTACAACACAAATAACAAATGGAGAATATCCTCGGTTATGGAAACTGCATATTACATTATCGGAAGAAGCTAAACCGATACTTGATACAATTATCAATGATAGTGTTTTTAAGTTCAAATATGATTTTAATAGAGGGATTTTATATCACATAGCTGTTAGTGATTCAAGCGGAAGTGTATTAACTGGTACTGCAGAGATTCCGGAGGATGTAAATATATTTTCCGCAAGCCTAACATTGGCATATAAAAAATATAGCCAAAATGAAATTAGTGGCATTATGTATAGTGAGGCAACAATAACTTTTATTGATCCCGCTAATGAAAAAAACTATTACGAAATAATAATTTATGATGTTAATGATAATTTTTCACCAGAAGTATATGAATACTGGTCAAGTTTCTCATCAGAAGACCCGGTCTTAAAGCTTGAAGGAGATCTTGATTATAATCCTAAAACTATATTTTTCTCAGATGATCTATTTAATGGAGAAAAATATCAATTAAAAGTATTAAGTTCCGATGGAGGCAACTATTGCAGTTATGGACAATGCTTACCTAATGAAGCAAAAATTGAACTACGCTCGATAAGTGAAGATTACTATTTGTACCTAAAATATCTGACTCGGCATTACTATAACCAGCAAACATCTGATGGAAAACCTGGCCTTGATATGCTATATACAGGAGAACCGATAGATGTTTATTCCAATATCGAAAATGGGTATGGCTTGTTTGCAGGCTATAGTACAATAACAAAAGATTTCGTTTTAGTCCCAATAAATTTTTAATGAATGCACAATTTCATTTTTAAAATATTCACATGCTTGTGTTCGTTATTGTTAAGTATTACCGGATTTACTCAAAACAAAGTAATTGTTAGGGGTACCATTGAAGACTTAAATACCGGAGAAAGATTAATTGGAGTAAATGTTTATAATGAAGAATCAAACACGGGTTCAGCATCTAATAAATTTGGTTTTTATAGCATTTATCTAACAAAAACAGATTCCGTAACTATATTGTTTTCATATGTTGGATATAATTCTCAAAAGTTAAAGCTAGCTATTAAACAAGATACTGTAGTTAATATAAGCCTTTTACCCAATCTTGAAATTGCTGAAGTCCAGGTAATATCTGCCAAAAAGATAGAAACTAAACCTGAAATGAGTAAAGTTGATCTATCAATAAAAGATATTAGAATGTTACCTACTGCAATAGGTGAAACAGATGTATTAAAAGCTTATCAATTAATGCCTGGTATTCAGGGTGGATTAGAGGGTTCATCAGGGCTTTATGTTAGGGGTGGCTCTCCTGACCAAAATTTATTTTTACTTGATGATGTCCCACTTTATAATGTTAGCCATATGGGTGGCTTTGTTTCTGTTTTTGATATTTCAGTTTTAAAGAAAGTTGATTTCTATAAAGGGGGATATCCAGCCAGATATGGCGGCAAGCTGTCTTCTATCGTTGATATTCGTTTAAAGGATGGCAATATTAAAAAAATTGGAGGGGAGTATAGCCTTGGAACTGTTTTGACCAAAATAATGCTGGAAGGACCTATTAGTAAGGACAAATCATCTTTTATTTTGTCCGTCAGACGGTGCAATTTTGACCTACTGACTTTTGCCCAATCAAAGCTGTTCCCTGATCCACTTAATCCAAATGATTACTGGGGATATAACTTTTATGATCTTAATTTAAAGCTTAATTATAAGGTAACCAACAAAGATCGGCTATTTGTAAGCAGTTATGTTGGAAATGATAACCTGAAATTCATTACCAAGGAAGCAAGAAACAGCTCAGAATCATTACAATACTCAGTAGATGAACGTTTAAGGTGGGGCAATAAGATGTTTAGTACAAGATGGAACCATATTTATAGCAATGCCTTGTTTCATAATATTAGCCTTTCGTATTCGCAATATAAATTCAAAACTAGTTATGACTATCAAAGTGAAGATTTATTAGCAGATGAGAATAGTGAACAAGAAAAATTTATATTTCTTTCGGGGATAAAAGATTTAAATATTAAAATAGATTATGAGTTCTTGTTGAAGAAAAATATTATTAGAACTGGTATTGCAAGCACTTTCCATAATTACACTCCTACTTATACCTCACTAATAAATACATTTTCTAATCCAATACTTGGGGATACAATTATTGAAGCCCCTATTGTAAATACTAAGCTGTATACTGTAGAGTCTTCTGCATATTTTGAACTTCAATCTGAAATTACAGATAAACTGCAAACAAATATTGGAACTTTTTTGAGCCTTTACAATACAATGGATAAAGCATATTTTATTCCTCAACCAAGAATCTTATTCATTTATAATTTCATTCCATCTTGTTCGTTTAAAGCTTCATTTTGTAAAATGCAGCAATACACTCACCTACTTACTAATTCCGGAGCTGGATTACCGACAGATTTATGGATACCCTCAACTTCTAATATTAAGCCCGAAATCTCTAATCAAATAGCAGTTGGTCTAGTTCATACTTCAGAGAAGAATATTGAAATAAGTTTTGAATCATATTACAAAAAATTTGAAGATCTCATTGAATATAAAGCAGGAACGATATTATTTCAGGATGCTGAGGACTTTGCCAATAAAATTGAACTAGGTGGCACTGGTTCTTCCAAAGGAATCGAATTATTAATTCAAAAGAAATCAGGCATCTTTTCATGGTGGATAGCATATACTCTCTCAAAATCTGAGAGAAGATTCGAGAATTTAAACAATGGTAAATCTTTCCCTTTCAAATATGATAGATTACATGATATATCGCTTGTTGGGAACTGGATTATAAAACCTGGTATAAAATTCTCTGCTACCTGGGTATATACAAGTGGCTACGCAATAACACTGCCAACAAAAAAATACCAGAATCCAATTATGGGGAATACAAACTCTGATGACCCTAATTATCCATATACAATAATTGATGTTCATATCTATAATGGCAAAAACAGATACAGAATGCCCTCCTATCACAGGCTTGACATAGGTTTTCAGTTTAGTAAACATATAAACAAAGGTGAAAGAACCTGGTCGTTAGGTGTTTATAATGTATATAATAAGCAGAATGCCTACTTTGTTTATTTTAAACAATCTAGTCCTAAAATGATTATGCAGGAGGATGGCTCCTTAATACAAGTAAGAGATAAAAGCTTAAAACTTTATCAAATGACGTTAATGCCCATATTTCCATATTGCAGTTATAGTTTATCCTTTTAGTTAATAGAATATGTAGAAAGTCTTTAACTTTTTTTTTAACCTGATTGTTTGGGATATTTACGGCGGTTTGGCGTTTTATCCTTTTGACCATTTGGGTATATATGCTGAATATGGATATACCAAATATTCCAATTTAAGGTATGGGTTAGGTCTAAGGTTTTAAAAATGAAATATTACATATTATCAAAAAAAAATGAGGCTGTCTGGTATTATTCCAAACAGCCTGTTTTTTATTAAATTAAAGTGTGCTGACTTTAAAGCAATTCTATGCTTCGTTTTACAAATTTCGACAACTCTTCGCCTTTAAGCATGTTATTAGCCAAAAGAGCAAGATCAATCAGTTGCTTAACCTGTTTGTTCTTCTTGCCAAATTTATTTAATACCTCTTGTTTCTTGTCCTTAAACTCCTTGATTTTCTTTTCCAGATCCTGAATCCTGTCTTTATCTTCCTGCTTTACTTCTTCGTCTTTCTTATCTTTATTTGCTTTTTCAAGATCAGCTTTATTGCTTTCCAGGGGTTTAATTTTTTCCTCAATCTTAAGAATTTCATCGAGCGATTTTTTCTCAAGGTCTTCGTTAATTTTAAGGATTAAGGGATGGTTACCGTTTATAACAAGATTGTAGCTGTCAGGTAATTCGCCATAAAAGTTCATGCCGCCTCCCAGGGCTGACATATCTTTCATTCTGCGCATGAATTCCGATTGGGTAATTACCAGCGGACTTTCAGTTTCTGATAAACCTTCGAACTGAACAATAAAATTGGCTTTGTCGGGTAACTGACCTCTGAAAACAGGAGTTAATCTTTCTCTTTGCTCTGAACTAAGCTTAATTTCTTTGTTTTCCTCTTTTTCAATAAGTTTATCAGCAACATCTGCATCAACACGTACAAAGCGTGAATCTTTAAATTTCTGTTCAAGGTGATTAATGTAGTGCGTATCAAGCTGTCCGTCCATGATTAGTACATCGTAACCTTTGGAGCGTGCCGCATCGATAAAGCTGTACTGAGCGTCTTTATCTGAGGTATACAGGTAAACAAGATTCTTGTTTTTATCGGTCTGGTTTTCTTTAATCAGTTTTTCATACTCTTCGAATGTGAAATACTTACCCTCGGTATTTTTCAGAAGAGCAAATTTTTGAGCTTTCTCGTAGAATTTCTCTTCCGAAACCATTCCATATTCGATAAATAATTTAAGATTGTCCCATTTCTTTTCAAATTGTTCGCGATCGTTTTTGAAAATTTCTGCCAGTCTGTCGGCTACTTTCTTGGTGATGTGAGACGAGATTTTCTTCACATTTGAGTCGCTCTGAAGGTAGCTGCGCGAAACGTTCAGCGGAATGTCTGGCGAATCGATAATACCATGTAACAAGGTTAAGAATTCGGGTACAATTCCTTCTACAGAGTCGGTAACAAAAACCTGGTTGCAGTACAATTGTATTTTATTGCGCTGAATATCAATATTATTCTTAATCTTTGGGAAATAAAGAATACCTGTGAGGTTAAACGGGTAATCAACATTCAGGTGAATATTGAAAAGCGGTTCTTCACCCATTGGGTAAAGTTCGTTGTAAAATTTTCCGTAGTCCTCATCTTTAAGATCTGCAGGTTTCTGAGTCCAGAGTGGATTCGGATTATTGATTATTTTATCCTTATCAAGCTCTACCTCTTTTCCGTCTTTCCACTCTTTTTGTTTTCCAAAGCCAATTTCTACCGGTAAGAATTTACAGTATTTGTTCAGCAGTTGGTTTATCTTGTTTTCTTCAAGAAATTCTTTAGAGTCTTTATCGATATGCAAAATTATTTGTGTACCCCTGGTTTCTTTGTTTGTATCTTCCAGTGAATACTCCGGACTACCATCGCATTCCCATTTTACAGCTTTTTCAGTTTCAATATACGATTTGGTTATTACTTCAACTTTTTTTGAAACCATGAAAGCGGAATAAAAACCTAAACCAAAATGCCCGATTATGGCATTCGATTGGTTTTTGTATTTTTCGAGGAAATCTTCGGCACTGGAAAGAGCAATCTGGTTGATGTATTTTTTTACTTCTGCTTCAGACATTCCAATACCCTGGTCGGTGATGGTTAATGTCCCTTTCTTTTTATCAAGGTCAACACGAACGGTTAAATCTCCCAGTTCTCCTTTAAATTCGCCTGTGTTTGCCAGGGTTTTAAGTTTTTGAGTTGCATCAACAGCATTGGAAATTAGTTCACGCAAGAAGATTTCATGATCGGAATAGAGGAATTTTTTAATGATCGGAAAAATATTCTCCGTGGTTACGCCAATTTTACCTTTTTCCATAGTATATATTTTAATATTAGTTTCTGGCTCGAAGCTATTCAAAGCATGTGCCAAGCAGGTTTTGCTGACAAACAGTCATAAATAAATTTGAGAAAGGTTTTTTTTTCTGAAATTTTATCAGTTCGTGACAGATATATCTGACTCATGCATCCAGATTCCGTCTTCGAATTTAAGTCCGTCGTATGAAAAGTCGGGTCCGTAGAATTGAAACTGATCGATCTGTGAGGGTCGGGAAGGAGACAGGTGATCGAAAATTATCATCTCCATACCTGCATTGTAATCAAGGGTCATTTGCACTTTTTCGTTGTATTCAAAAACCACCCGGTTTAATGTTTTACCGGCATACCTGAAATGTTTTTGTGGAAAATAGGGCGTGTTTTCGTTGTTAAATGCCAAAATATCAATAAGTTTCATGTTTGATAAGATGTCTTTAAAATGAAAGCCCAGGAGGGTATAATAGGTTTGCCCTTTGTATTTGTTTTCTACTATTTTATAATACAAAGCTCCTGGCCACATTGAAATATCGGCGTATGATTGTTGGTTTGAAGTTAGTATTTCAGAAGCTTCTTTTAGCAGATAAGTTTGTATCTCTTTGTTTTTTTTTGCCTGGTATTGTATTATGCCATAGTAATTATTAAATCCGCCTTTCTGAGGAATATTCCAGGTATAAATTACCAGCTTTTCATCTTCTGAGGATATTCTGCCAATGGTTTTAATTTCGGAGAAGGTATAATAGAATGCATCATCAAGCTGCAATGTTTTATAAAGTGAATCTCTGAAAGCGAGTTCAGCTTCTTTTTTCTGCTTTCCAACAGAATTAGAAATCATTGAATATTGCTTAAGCAGTATTTCTGCTTTGGCTGCAAAGAAAATGGAATCAATTTTCTGACTATAGACTGTAGTTATACTTAGTATAGAGATTATAACAATCCCATTCAGAAATTTTAATTTCATACCTGAAAAATTTTGAATAACTACATCAAAAAAGGTGCCCGATTATTTTATCATCAGGTTAATGTCACCCATCAGTTTGTCTTTGTAAGACTTTCCAATCGGAATGGTTTTCTTGCCTTCCTTGGTAGGAATAATAATAGAATTGTCTTCGATAACATTGATGCTTCTTGTATTCACGATGAAAGAACGATGAACACGAGTAAACATATTCGATGGCAATTTCTGCTCAATGGCTTTCATTGTGAAGTGGATGGTGTATTTTTCGTTAAAAGTTGTAAATATTACATAGTTTTCAAGAGCTTCAATCCATAAAATTTCTTCATAATGAAGGCGGACAAGGGCAGAGTTCTTCTTAATGAATATTTCGCCGTCTTTGGTGTCAACCTTGCCTTTAAACCTCACATTTGCTTTGTTTATAGCTTTGAAAAAGCGACTGTAGGCAACAGGTTTAAGCAGGTAATCAGTAACATCGTAGTTAAATGCGTCAAGCGCGTATTTTTCTTTTGACGATACTATGATGATTTGTGGTGGATTCTGAAGTGTTTCCAGAAAATCAATACCACTCATTTCCGGCATTTCAATGTCTAAAAAGATCAAGTCAATATCTTCACCTGTGTTGAAGGCATTTATTGCCTCAACAGCATTTTCGTATGAATTGAGAAGATGAAGTTGTTCTGTTCGTCCTATAAATTCTTCCAGAACTCTTCGTGACATTTGGTCGTCATCAATAATTATACAGTTCATTTTAAAATAGTTTCGTCAATAGAATGATGCACTTTGTCAAACAATGCCTCAAATATATAAAAAAAATGAGACAACAAAGAATGAATTAAACTGTCATTAAATATAATAAATATCAACTTCTGTACAAATTAAGTTATCAGCATTTTCTATAAGTTTTTGTACACTAAAAATAAATGGCATTACCAGGCTCATTTTATTTTCTTTGCTGGGGGCCTTATGCTCATGCAAGCATTAGATCCTTTTCAGGAATCAGGAGTGCGAAAAAAAATCCTGCTGTAATATTATGCAACAGGACTTCAATGACTTTTTATTTTTTTGCAGCCTTATTATTTTATAGGTTTTTTATCTCGCTAACCAGTTTCTGTAAAGTATCTTTTGCATTACCAAACAACATGCGGGTTTTGTCGTTATAGAACAGGTAGTTTTCAATGGCTGCATATCCTTTACCCATACCACGTTTCATTACGATTATATTTCTGGCCTCGTGCACTTTAATAATTGGCATACCAAATATGGGACTCGAAGGATCATCAAGAGCTGCTGGATTTACAACATCATTTGCGCCAATTACAATAACTACATCAGTATTAGGTAAATCGGGATTAATATCGTCCATTTCAACTAGTTTTTCATAAGGTACATCAGCCTCGGCCAGAAGAACATTCATGTGTCCTGGCATACGACCGGCAACCGGATGAATGGCATATTTCACTTCAACACCTCTGTCTGTCAACAGCTTATCAAGTTCACTGCAGATATGCTGGGCTTGGGCAGCAGCAAGTCCATAGCCAGGTACTATCACAACCTTCTGCGTATAATTCAATAAAACCGAGGCATCAGACAGAGATATTTCTTTGATAGTTCCAACTTCTTTATCAGATTTTGCTGTTCCTCCTCCTCCAAATGCCCCGATTATAACATTAATTAGTGAGCGGTTCATGGCACGGCACATAAGAATTGTGAGAATTGTACCAGCTGCGCCAACAAAAATTCCACCTAAAATCATAGCCTGATTGTGGTAAATAAAACCCGCCATAGCAGCAGCAATACCTGTTAATGAATTTAAAAGAGATATTACTACAGGCATATCTGCCCCACCAATTGGCATTACAAACATTACTCCATACACAAGGGCAACAGCAAATAAAATGTAAAACAAAATATTTATATCCATAAATGGATTTACAGCAACAGAGATATATATGCTTGCCGCAACAAGCGATGTAAGTATCAGAAGGTTAATATAAGTCAGAACTGGAGTAAACCAGTCTCCGACCATACTGTCAAGCTTTCCGTAGGCTACCATACTTCCGCTAAATGCAATGCTGCCGATTACCAGTCCTAACACTGTAACAAGGGTTGATGAGTTTTCAGGATTTGAGAACTCCATAAAAGCAACCAGTGCCGATGCCAGACCACCTGTAGCATTATATAAAGACACAAGCTGAGGCATGGCTGTCATCTTGATTTTTCGAGCTATAATGGCTCCCACCACTGTAGCTACAGAGATAACAGCTATAATTAAAATTGCATTAGAAAGCGGTATGTTTTGTCCGGTTTCATCTTTATGTAAAATTAAGGTTGTTATCATGGCTAATAACATACCTGCTGCTGCCCAGAAATTACCTCTTTTCGATGATTCGGGATGGCTCATTAGTTTTAACCCAATCACGAACATAATAGCAGCTAATAAATAACTTAGGTCAAGTATTATAGTTCCTGTATTTTCCATTTCAGTTTAATTTATTCTTTTCGTAATTGCATTAATTGTTGGTTTGTTTCTTTTTCTTTTTAAACATATCCAACATTCTGTCGGTAACTACAAAACCTCCGGCGACATTCAGTGTTGCAAAAAACACAGCCAGAATTCCCAGAATGAGTTTCAGATTAATTGTAGATAAATCGGCATGTCCCAAAAGTATTATGCCACCAATTATAATAACACCACTAATGGCATTTGCGCCTGACATAAGAGGTGTGTGCAATACCGAAGGCACATTTGAAATAACCTCAATGCCTAAAAATACTGAAAGAACTATTATAAATATTGCTTCTTTATTGTCGTTAAAAAAATGTAAAATCTGTTCCATAATAAAATCCCTTATATCATTGATTTAACACGTTCGTTTTTTATCTCACCACCATGTGTAAGGCAGGTTCCACTAATAACATCATCCTCGAAATCGAGGTTCAGATTTCCTTCCTCATCAATCATGAGTTTCAATAAATTCACTACGTTTTTGCCAAACATAGAGCTGGCATCGATTTGCATATCGCTGGCATAAGCCGAGTTCCCAATTATGGTTACCCCGTTATGAATATATTCTTCGTCGTTTTTGGTAAGCTCACAATTGCCGCCTGTCGATGCTGCCAAATCAATAATCACACTGCCACCTTTCATCTGCTCAACAGTTTCTTTCTTAAGAAGTACAGGAGCTTTTCTACCTGGTATCTGGGCAGTGCAAATTACAACATCAGATTTTACAGCATGATCCTGTATCATTTGTGATTGTTTTTGTTTGAAATCTTCGGTTTGCTCAACAGCATATCCACCTGCCGATGCATCTTCGGTTGCTCCTTCAACCTCAATAAATTTACCGCCCAGGCTTTTAACTTCTTCTTTCACGGCCGAGCGAACATCAAAAACTTCAACTACAGCACCTAATTTTCGTGCTATGGCAATAGCCTGTAGTCCGGCAACACCCGCACCAAGAATTAGAACTTTTGCCGGCTTAATAGTTCCGGCTGCCGACATAAACATCGGGAAAAACCTGGGTAAATGCAATGCCGCATCAAGAACAGCTCTATATCCGGCAACTGTTGCCATGGAAGAAAGTATATCCATTGATTGTGCCCTCGATATTCGGGGTACTAATTCAAGGCTAAAGCTTGTAATCTTTTTTTCTGCCAGCCGGGTTACCATTTCAATGTTTGAAAATGGATTCATTGCTGCCAGTAATACCTTTGAAGCATCTGTTTCTTTAATATCTTCAGCCGAAAAGGGATCAATTTTTAAAAGTACATCGCTTTCGGCAAGGATTGTCTTTCTGTCAACAAGCTTTGCTCCGGCTTCAGTATACTCTTTATCATCAACGAATGCCCGGGCACCTGCTCCTTTTTCTACAAGCACCTCAGCTTTTAAAGCTACCAAAGTCTTTACCGACTCCGGCATTAAAACAACCCTTTTTTCAGGGCTTTGTTCTTTTAAAACTCCTAATTTCACTCGTTTATATTTTAGTTATTTATTTTGTCAGGGTAAGTTATCTTTATTACTTTCTTTGGCTATGTATATCAGTGCTTTCCATAAACACCTCTGTTGATTATTCCGATAAAACAATGGTTGCAGGTGTATTTATATAAAAAATATTTTCCACTTTCAAATACAATATTAATTATTTAAAGATAAAATATGTTTCTATAATAATGTTCAAAGTGAGTCCCTGTTTCTTCCTTTGAGTTCCATCCAATTATTAATTGTTCTTTAACTTTTACAAATATACAATTTCAAAAAGCACAATAAAGTAACCCTGTTCCAGAATACGACTAATAATATACCATTCAAATTCAAACTTGTATTATTACAATACAAGTGTGTGGATATATTGTTTAATAAACAGCTACTATAAGTAAACATTACTTTTGGTATTTTGTTAGATGTAGTAATAAAACAGAACTGTATATTGGCTTAAGCCGGAATTTATAGTAACTTCAAAATAGAAAAATCAGAAATCTATTACCAAAAAAATGAGTAAACTTGATTTTCTCGGAGCAATGGATCCTGCTCTGATAGACGATATGTACAAAAAGTATCTCTCAAATCCTGAGTCAGTCGAAAAAATCTGGCAGGGTTTTTTTAGTGGTTTTGAATTTGCCAGAAAAAATTATTCCACCGAAGTTTCAGGAAATATTGATAAAGAATTCAGAGTAATTAATTTTATTCATGCCTATCGTCGAAGAGGTCATTTGTTTACAAAAACTAATCCGGTACGTACAAGAAGACAATATTTTCCAACACTTGATATTGAAAATTACGGATTTGAGAAATCTGACCTGAATACTGTTTTCCAGGCAGGTAAAGAAATAGGCATCGGCCCTGTATCACTTCAGGAAATTATAAATCACCTTGAAGAAACCTATTGCAGCTCTGTTGGAGTAGAATACCTGTTTATTAGGTCTCCCGAAAAATTAGTGTGGCTGCAAAACCGATTTGAAAGCACAAAAAATAAAACGCATTTTAAACCCGAAGAGAAAAAACAAATCTATAACCTGCTCAACCAGGCAAGTGGATTCGAACAATTTATTCATAAAAAATTTGTCGGGCAAAAACGTTTTTCTCTCGAGGGTTCTGAGACACTGATACCGGCACTGCATTATATTTTGCTAAAAGGATCGGAATCCGGTATAGCCGAGTATGTAATTGGCATGCCTCACAGAGGCAGGTTAAATGTACTGGCAAACATATTGAAGAAACCTTATGAGAATATTTTCCAGGAGTTTGTTGCAGAAGCCTATGAAGACAACATCTCGCTCGGAGATGTTAAATATCATTTAGGATACAGTAATAAATATACACTCGAAAACGGTAAAGAAATTGATTTGCATCTTGCTCCCAATCCGTCGCATTTAGAAACTGTATCGCCAATAATTCAGGGGATAACAAAATCAAAAATAGATCATAAATACTCCGGAAATAAGTTAAATGTGTTACCGATATTATTGCACGGCGATGCCGCCATTGCAGGTCAGGGAATAGTTTATGAGGTAGCTCAAATGATGGAATTAGAAGGCTATGGCAACGGCGGAACTATTCATATTGTGATTAACAACCAGGTTGGTTTTACAACCAATTACCTTGAGGGAAGAAGCAGCACCTATTCTACCGATATTGGAAAAGTAACCAAGTGTCCGATTTTTCACATAAACGGCGATAATGTTGAGGCTCTGATTCATACAATTAATTTGGCTATTGATTACCGGCAGACTTTTCATACCGACGTTTTTATTGATATTCTTTCGTACCGTAAATACGGACATAATGAAAGCGATGAGCCCCGGTACACGCAACCAACACTTTATAAGAAAATAGCAAATCACCCTAATCCAAGAGAAATTTATGCTGAAAATCTCCTGAAACAAGGTGTATTTACAAAAAATGAAATTGAAAAAATAAAACAGGATTTTGAAGATTTACTGGAAGAAAAGCTCGAAATATCAAAAAAACAAGGCAAGGTAAAAATCCAACGTTTCATGAAGGATATTTGGGCTAGTTATAAATATGCATCTGATGAAGAATTTGATAAATTTTATGAAAACAAAGTCTCAAAAGAAAAATTAATCCAGATAGGAAATAAAATTTGTTACCTGCCTGATGATAAAAAATTCATCAGCAAAACATATAAGCTTGTTAAAGACCGGATTCAGATGCTGGAAGACAATAAGCTGGATTGGGCCATGGCAGAACTTTTAGCTTATGCCACCCTGGTCGACGAAGGTTATCCTGTCAGATTAAGCGGTCAGGATTCAGTGCGTGGCACATTTGCGCACAGGCATGCAGAGCATGTTATTGAAGATACCGACAAAAAATATTCTCCGCTTAAAAATATTTCCGAACACCAGGCTTCATTTACAGTTTTTAACTCGCCCTTAAACGAATATGGAGTTCTTGGATTCGAGTACGGTTATGCTTTAGGCACCCCAAACGGACTTACAATATGGGAAGCACAATTTGGCGATTTTCACAATGTTGCCCAGGTAATTATTGACCAGTATATTTCTTCGGCAGAAGAAAAATGGGGTCTTTCAAACGGACTGGTTCTTATGTTGCCTCATGGTTTCGAGGGTCAGGGTCCTGAACACTCCAGCGGGCGAATCGAACGCTTCCTGTCTCTCGCAGCCAGAAACAACATGCAGATTGTGGTTCCAACTACCCCTGCAAATATTTATCATGTTTTGCGTGAGCAGGTTTACAGAAACTTCAGAATTCCACTTATACTTTTCACCCCTAAAAGTCTATTGAGACATCCTTCATGCTATAGTTCCATAAATGAGCTCGCCGAAGGTACTTTCAGTGAAGTGATTGATGATGAAAGTGTTGACACAAACGAAGTAAGACGTATTGTATTCTGTTCAGGTAAAATGTATTATGATTTACTGGCCGAAAAAGAAAAACACAATGCACGCGATATTGCCCTGATACGTATTGAGCAGTTGCACCCCTTTCCCAGGAAAAGCGTTGAAAAAATACTGAAAAAATATAAAAATTCTATGTTGAACCTGTGGTTACAGGAGGAACCTGCTAACATGGGTGCCTGGAGACATGTGCAGGAAGAATTTAAAGACATTGATATATACCCAATTTGCCGACAACCCAGTGGAAGTCCGGCTACCGGTTTATTTAAAATACATCAGAAACAACAGAATGAACTAATCAGCAAAGTATTCAGGGAGTGTGTTTGCGAATTAAACCGCACTTATTGCGGACTTCAGTGTACCGATGGTTCTTTGAGAGAAAAAATACTGAAGCAATATGCCTATTTTATGGAAAAAGATAAAAAAGAATGAAGCAAGGAGCATAAAGTCAGAAGGTAAAGTTTAGTACTAACTAAATTCTTCTTTCTTAATAAAATTCGCTTCAAGTTTGAAACTTGAAGCAGATCATAAAGCAATTTATATTGAAAAAATAAAAAAATATGATCCTCGAAATTAAAATACCATCACCCGGAGAATCAATAACAGAAGTTGAGGTGGCTCAATGGCTGGTTGAAGATGGTTCATATGTTCAAAAAGACCAGGAAATTGGTGAAATAGAGTCAGATAAGGCTACCCTGCCCATAATTGCCGGCAAAGCGGGTAAACTTAAAATTCTCATACAGGAAGGCACAACAGCCGCTGTTGGTGATGTGGCATGTTCTATTGACACGGAAGCAGAAGCGCCTGTTCAAGACAAAAAAGTTGAACCAAAGACAGAAAAAGTTTCAAGCCGGGAAACCCAGCCTGCTCAAGCTGCCAAAGAACCTGTGTCGGGTACAAGCGACAACAGCAATTATCCTGAAGCTAAAATTACTCCTGTTGCAAAAAAAATGATGGAGCAGAATCACATAAATGTTGACGATATTATTAATGGTCTGAAGAAAATCAGTTCAAAAGAAGTTGTTCAGGTTTTAAGTCAAAAATCGGGTCCATCAACTATGCAAACTGAAGCGCAAGAAAGAGCAGTCAACAGGGAAAAAATGACTTCCCTGAGACGTAAAATTAGCGAGCGCCTGGTGGCAGTAAAGAACGAAACTGCCATGTTAACCACATTTAACGAGGTTGATATGTCGGCTGTAATGGAACTTCGAAATAAATACCAGAAACAGTTTGTTGAGAAGCATGGTATAAAACTGGGTTTTATGTCCTTTTTTACAAAAGCTGCTTCCCTTGCTTTACAAAGCTTCCCAAAAATTAACTCATACATCGATGGCGATGAAATAGTTTCGCCGAACTATAACGATATTGGAATTGCAGTGCAAACAGGTAAAGGACTGATGGTACCCATTGTGCGCGATGCCAACAAACTAAGTCTGGCTGAAATTGAGTTAGAAATTGCCGAACTGGCAAAGAAAGCCAGAGCCTTCAGAATATCGCCCGAAGAAATGTCGGGAGGTACCTTTACAATTACCAATGGTGGTGTTTTTGGTTCTATGCTTTCTACACCAATTATTAATCCGCCTCAGTCAGGAATTCTCGGCATGCATAATATTGTTGAAAGACCCGTAGCAATAGATAGACAGGTTGTTATCCGCCCAATTATGTATCTAGCCTTATCATACGATCACAGAATTGTCGATGGCAGGGATTCTGTTAGTTTCCTGGTTAAAATTAAAGAACTTATCGAGGCTCCCTACAAAATACTGATTCCTGCGGGAGATAGTGATAAACAGCTATTGGGATTGTGAAAAATTAGCCGTAAATTAGTTTGAAAGCCAAAAACAAAATAAAATGGCTGCGGCTGGTTATTTACTCAACAACAGAACCTACTACAACCCTGATTTAGGGGAGGAGGTTATTGAAATATTAAATGATTTCGAAAAGCCTTATCGATTTCACAAATCTCTTGATGAATACTGCCCGACTCCCCTAATAGAAATACCTCATCTTTCGGAGTTGTTAGGCATCAATAAAATTCTGATTAAAGACGAGGGTCAACGCTTCGGAACCAGTGCGCTAAAAATACTGGGAGCCTCCTATGCTGTATATCAGGAAATAAACCATTCTAAAAGTATAAAAGGTATCTGTACTGCCACAGATGGTAATCATGGTCGTGCTGTAGCCTGGGCATGCAAGAAGAACGGCTTGGAATCTGTTGTTTTTGTTCCATATCAAACTTCAGTAAGCCGAATACGGTTTATCGAAGAAGAGGGAGCTAAAGTAATTGTCAGTAAGGGGCATTACGATCAGGCTGTGAAAGAAGCCGCTGCTTATGCCGAAGAAAACAACATAACATTATTGCAAGATACCTCATGGACAAATTACCATAGAATTCCTTCAACAATAACTTCCGGTTATTACACCGAAATGCATGAAGTCTCTGAGCAGACCAATAAGCTTATGAAACCAGCAATTGATGTTGTTTTTATTCAGGCGGGTGTGGGTAGCTGGCCATCGGCAATAGTACACTTCATCAGAAAATACCTGAATAACCAAAAAGTTAAAATTGTTTGTGTAGAACCTTATGAGTCCGATGCAATATATGAATCTGTAAAACGAGCCTCGCTAGCCACGACCCGAAAAAGCCAAAAAACCATAATGGCAGGACTTAATTGCGGCACCCCATCCTATATAGCTTTTGAAATATTAAAACAAGGAGTTGATGCCTTTCTTACTATCTCAGATGAATATGCCATTGATGCTATTAAATACCTTAATGCGCCTTTACCAGGCGATCCCTATGTTGCGGCAGGAGAATCTGGCTCAGCCGGATTAGCTGCTTTACTGGCTATTATACGAAACAAAAACATCGGCATGTTAAAAAAACAACTGGGTATAACAAAGGAAAGTAATATTCTTGTTTTTAATACCGAAAATGTAACCGACCCCGATTTGCATTATCAGTTATTGTCTGACAAATAACTTCCAGAGATTATCAACAAAAGTGTTTTTTTTTGTAGGTGCAATAATTGAGCCAAAAATTAGCCAAAATTTATATATAGTATACACTCCATTTTATAAAGATTTGTAGAATTTCAAACAAAATTTTGCAATTACCAGTGCAAAATAAACTCCAAAAACTCAGTTATACTTTTAATAAAGCGCATAACGGGGTGATTATATAAAATCATAATTATATATGTAATTAAACACATAACTAATGTCGGTTATCACTCATAGGTGATTTTAGTTATTACACTTTGGTGAGAAAAATCACTCATTTCGTGTAAAATTTAGAACCTTTTTAAATAGGTTTCGTACCTAAATTCAAAAGTGTTAGAGTTGAAAACCAAAATAAGTTAACAAGTTCATATGCAATTGAATAAAAATATAATAAAACTATTTGCGCTATTATATGCCTTCCTGATCGGAATATCGAATTCTTACAGCCAGGACACAATCGCATTCTATAATTTCGATGATGGCAATACAACAGCATTTACAACAGGCGCACTGGGCCTCAATGGCGATTCAGATAACAGAACTTCATGGGAAATCGGAATGCCTCAGGGAGGACAGGGTTACAATAATACCGTTAAACCCGGAGTTTTTGCAGGAAGTCTTGATCCTGTTGCCGACTACACAACCGGAAATACATTAAACTACGTTGCCGGCCAGGGATTATCAACCAGTAGTAAAAAAGAAGGAATTGCTGCCTATTACAGCAACTCTAATGAATGGTTTCAGACTCCGGCAATAAATTGCTTAAACTATTTTAATGTTACCTTATCGTTTATGCAATGGGCTAACTTCGAACCAGGTTTTGATTTTCCATCTGTTGAAGTTTCGAACGATGGTACAACATGGACTGCTGTTTATCAACCAGAAAGACTGGAACAAACATCATGGGAACAGGTTGAAATCAATATTGCTAATTATGCCAGCAATCAGGCAACAGTTTATATACGTTGGAGAACCGAAAGCGACGAAGCAATTTTCTATTCAGGTTGGAATATCGATGATGTTTTATTTAAAGGCGACTACATATCAAACGATGCAGACTCATGGATAAGTTTCGGATCATCATTTCCATTGTCCATTTCATCGACCATCGACTCATATACCGAAAGAATTTCAATTGCAGATTTTACAATTAGTGATGCAGGCTCTGGCGATTTGCTTTCTACAATAATTGATACACTGGTTATTATTCAAAATCAGAACAACACCATTCCGAACTGGAGAAAAGCCATAGCTGGTGCATCTTTGTATGATCCGGAATCACATATCGAATTGGTAGGCAAAGTAGAACAAACCAGAATTTTTTTCACAAATCAAAATTTATTGACCATAGCAGACGGCAGCTCCAGAAATTATATTCTAAGAATTTATCTAAACGTTAAATTATCTGAAATTTACGATAAGGATGTTTTAGGTCTGGAGATAAATTATGCAAATTTTAATACTTCTACAGCTGGTTCACAAATAAGTTCAGGCTCCGTATCATCGGCTTCAAACGAACTTGTGGTTGATATTGCTGCGACTAAACTTACCTTTATTACAGAACCAGACCAACTGGTTGAGCAAAACAGAATTATTATGCCTCTTATTGAGGTTGCAGCCACCGATGCTAATGGTAACATTGATACTGATTATCAAGGTACAATACAACTTTCGAACTCCAGCAGTCTTGCCATGAGCAATAATCAGGCTGCATTGGCAAATGGATTAGCTTCTTTTATTACATTTATCTTTAATGAAACTGGTGGACCTGTAAGATTAACTGCCGAAATTACCGATAAATCTCTTATGGGTGCCGAAAGTTCTGTTACCATTACTATTTCTAAATCAATAGCCAATTATGTTTTCTTCGATAATTTTGATAATTCAGGAATTGCAGGGTGGACATCAGGAGCAATAACCGGAAGCTCTTCGTGGCAACAAGGTATTCCTATGGGCGGACAAGGATATTGTGATGTGATAGGAAGTAAAACATATATAGGAAATCCTGATCCTACTAGCGATCATTCTTCGAATAATACAACCAACAAGGTTTATGGACAAGGTTTGGCTGCCAGCTCAAAATTTGAAGGCAATTCAGGTCATTATAATAATTCGAATGAATGGTTAATGAGCCCGGCAATAAATTGCAGCGAATACTATAATGTTCAGCTTAGTTTCTGGCGTTGGGCAAATATGGAGCCGGGAATCGATAAGGCTTTTGTAGAAATAAGTACCGATGGTTCAAACTGGATTGATTTAGGTCATGACTTATATCCTGAGGATATCACCTGGACAAATGTTGTTTTTGATATTTCAACAATTGCCGACAGACAGTCAACAGTATACATCCGCTGGAGAATGGAAAGCAACGGAAGCATCTTCTATTCCGGATGGAACATTGACGATGTTGAATTAAACGGAGTTTACTCACCTGTAACTACATGGACTGGTAATAGTTCGGAATACTGGTCGGATGCACAAAACTGGAGCACAGGAGTTGTTCCTAATGAGTTTTCCAGTGTAATTATTGAGGCAGGCACGACTTATTCTCCATCGGTTGTCAGCACCAACGCATACAGCAAAGAAATATTGATAAAACAGGGTGCAATATTAACCGTTGAGAGCGGTGGAACACTCGACATTTTTGGTGATTTAACCATTGAGACCAGTTCCTCATCTTATGGTTCAGTAATAGATAAGGGCAATATTAATGTTAATGGAAATGGAATTATGACCCGCTATCTTTCAGCCAGACGATGGTATTACCTTGCCTCTCCTTTCAAAAGTACATCAAGTGTATTGTTTGGACAAAATATTTATAAATACAACGAGGTTTCCGCAGCAGATGACTGGTCTTTAGGCTGGGAAGTTGTACTTAATGAGTCTTTGATGCCTGGTGTTGGATACGATGTGTTTACCTATGTAAACAAAGAAATTAATATGACAGGAGCTTTTAATACCGGAAATGTAAATATTAACTTAACATACACCGACGGTGCTGAAGTGGCTGAGCATGAAGGCTGGAACCTTATTGGAAATCCTTATCCTTCGGCAATTGACTGGGATGCTCCAACGGGTTGGACCAGAACCAACATTAATAATGCTATTTATATCTGGAACGAAGAACAACAAAACTTCGTAACCTATGTCGGAGGAACAGGAGCAAACGGAGGTTCGCAGTACATACCACCTATGCAGGGTTTCTTTGTTAAAGTTTCAAGTCCCGGAAGCGGTTCAATAAATATGACTAATGAGGTCAGACACAACAATACAACAGTTAGTCTTAAATCGACTTTCAACTATAAAAATGAATTAAAATTTAAGCTTACCGGTAGTACTTATTCAGATGAGGCAGTTATAAAATTAAACAAAGATGCTACGGATGGATTTGACACACAATTCGATGCAGACAAGAAATTTTCAGATAACTCGTCTGTACCTCAGATCTATTCCTATGGTGAAAACACAAATCCTCTTGTAATAAACAGTCTTGAAGAAACAAAGGAATATAGAACAGTTAAACTGTACAGCTCTTTAAGCAATGCCGGAACATATACTCTGTCTGTCGAAGGTATGAATGATTTCGATTATTCGAAGACTTTATACCTCGAAGATCTGGTGCTGGATACTTTAATTGATTTAAACGAGACTAAAGTTTATAGTTTCGAAACAGATGCTATTACAGATTCTGTAAGATTTGTTGTACACATTGGCATGCCCCTGACTATGGAATATGCTGTAAAGCATGTTAGCGAAGGAATGACTAATGATGGTGAAATAGACCTTACTATCAGGGGCGGAGCACAGCCAATTCTTTCAATAGAATGGTCAAACGGTCAGGAACAGCCCGATTTGGAAGGAATTACAGCCGGAACATACATCGTTGTTGTAACAGATTATGATTTGAATACTTTAACTGATACAATTGTTGTTCTTCAAGATATTGGAGACGGCCAATTGATTTCTGTTAACGACTCGTCTGATTCTGACGGATATGATATAGTTTATAGTTCTGTTAATACAATTTCGGTAAAAACCATAAATGATTTTGTGTTCACAAAAGGAATATCCGTCTATGATTTATCGGGCCGAAATGTCTTTCAGGATAATTCACCGGAAATAGGTAGTTTTGAAATCTTACATAACCTGCCAGAGGGGATATATATTTTAACTCTGCACGGTAACTCCCGTATAGTTTCATACAAAATTCTGATTCATTAAATCTATTGAATTCTTAACTTTTCTTTGGTAAATTTGTTAATACAAAAAGAGAAATTTATAGTCATGAAGAATCTGAGGGGAATTGCATTGTTATTGCTGATATTAGCACCAGTTGTTTTACTGGGACAACCTGGGAATCCGCCGGCAGCTCCAATTCATGGAGTTGTTTATTTACTGGCTGCAGGGCTGGGATTTGGCATTCTCAAACTAAGAGAAAAGGGTAAGAAATAATTTTTTCTGTTATTTAAAAACCTGGCTGAAAGGAACCGGCGTTTGTTGCTCCGATAAAATCATAATTTCATATGAACGAAACTTTTCGCTTATAATACTTTTTGAATAGTTATTTGAGTCGAGTTTAAAACCCGAAATATCCAATACTGAATAAAACAGAAACTCGGTTGCTGTTTTCTTTTTTAGATTATTCCCAATTACATTTTCAATACCCGGGTTATACAATAGATATTCATCTGAAAACCATGCAATAAGAGGCACATGGTATAATTGTGGACTAAGGTTTTTAAATCCCCGCCCAAAGCCAATATTGGAGTTGTCAAATAAGTTTTCGCCATGGTCGGAACAATAAATCATAGCAGAGAAGGTATTACTTTGCCTGAGTGTTCGTATTACTTCCGAAAGAAAATAATCGGTATAAAGTATTGAATTATTATAACTATTTATAAGCTTCTGCCTGTTTCGGGCTGTAAAAATCACATGCTGATTTTTTTTCATATCGGGAACAAAACCTGCAAATTCATCAGGATACCTGTTTTGATAAGGGTAATGACTGCCATTAGTATGCAAAACAACAAACAGGTTTTCAGGGTTTTCGTTAATAACAGACTGAAGTTTTTCTATCAACTCACCATCGTAGCAATTCTGATGGTAGCAATTTACCGTTTCAAACAAATCGGCTCTGACGGAAATAAACCCTATTTTATTAAACTGGTTGTGTTGTGTACTTAACCAAACTGTTTTAAACCCTGCTTCGTTATAATAATCAACTAAAGTAGGTGTAGTTTGAATTTTATCTGTCGAATCGGTTATTGAAAGAGGAGAGAGCATATAGGGTATGGTTCTTAGGGTAGTGAACGATGAACTGAAAACGGAGTCAAAAGAGAATATATTATTTTCATTTATGAGCCTGGGATTAGTCTTCTTTTTGTAACCGTTTAGTTGCCAATTATCATATCTCGACGATTCGCCAAGTACTAAAACATATACTTCCCTTTTATTTAATTGTGAATCTCTGTCGGTAATCTTTAAATCAAATTGTTTTTTTGTATAATCCGTAACTTTCTCTCTTCTCTTCCAGGCCTTATAAATGCTTCGATATACTCCATATGGTGTTTCTTCAAAATAGATTTGCACAGTATCTCCCGAAAAAAATGAGAATTCATTTTTTTGAACAGAAGAATACATTCCGGCAACCAGGAAAGATGCCAACAGACTTAAGATTAACACTATACGTGTTTTATACTGGAAATATATTTTGGTTTTACAGGATTTTACAAGCGACAGGAAAAACAATGCATAATAGGCAAACAAGAGTATAGCAATTCCCCACATACCGGAAATAAACTCAAAAACATCCTCTTTTGCTGCCGTTAAAACAATAGTATAAAGTTGTTTTGGAGGCCACTCTTCAAAAATAAAAATAGCAAAGCTAAGTGCAGGGGTTATAATTATAAAAGGCAAAAACAAAAGCACAAGAACAACAGGATTAACTTTATTTAGAACTAATCCGGGTACTAAAAACAAAACAAATGAAAGCAATAAATAAAAAACCGGTTTTAATAATAAATGAAAATCAAGCCCGAAAAGGGCAATTAAAAAAAATTCGAAATAGGGGTAAAAAACAAGGAAACCTAATAATAGAATCCAGACTTTATTTTCCGCTGTTTTTATAATTTGTTCATTCGGCATACTTAATATTGAATTCTAAATAAAAGTTTTAAGGTCACAGACAATTGACTAAATTTAAAGAATATATTTAATTTTACTTTGATAAATTAACATGGCAACTAAATCGCTTTGAATATTTTAGTATGTCGAAATAGAATTTATAGCTTTAGACAATAATATTTTTCCCTCTCATAATGAAGAGCCTGATTTTGAAATACAAGCAGTTTTTAAGCGAAAGAAGCAAACTTGATATTTTCCTTCTTAAAGGGTTTATACTGGCTTGTACTTATTTTGTTCTACGCATATTATTTCGGGGTGTAGAAGCATTTAATGCCGTATTTCAATGGAGTAAACACCTGATGATAAATTTTTATTTAAAAACCAGCCAGTTTCTCATTGATAATCTGGGATATGAAACTTTAAGCTATAATAACGTACTTAAAATTGCAGATTCCAATGGAATTAAAGTTGTAAATGCATGCATTGGCTGGTCAATCATGGCCTTGTTTATTGGCTTTATCATCGCTTATCCGGGAACCAAAAAATCAAAATTCAGGATAATTCCACTTGGACTGGCAGCAATTATTCTGGCCAATATCCTCAGAATTACCTTAATGGCCGTAATATCTTATGAATCTCCCGACAGCCTGCAATTCTATCACAGGTATATTTTTAACTTCATACTTTACCTGGTTGTTTTTGCCGCCTGGATATGCTGGATCAGAAGCAATAACAAGAATGAATTAGCTCAGTAATGCTATTATAATTCAAAAGTGATTTTCGCTGCAATTAGGTGCGATTTAAGCGGATTAGTTTCAAAAAACTCATTTTGGAATTTATAATCCAGATCAAGAAACAAATTCTTGTCAATTTTGTAATTTACACCCAAAGTAAAACGGTATTTTTTTTCTTTGAGAACAAAATCAGGCTTGTGCAGAAAGAACAGTTCCATCGAAGTCTGTGGCCTGAGATTCCACCTTTTACGATAATAGCTTGCTGCAATTTTGTGCCTGTGTTCCTGGTAAGGCATATTTCCGTTAACACGACTGTTTATTCCAACATATTCCCACTGGTAAATAAAACGGTAATCAAGCCTCAATCGGTTAATTTTGGTATCGAATTTTCCGTACAGGCCAAAACGATTTACTATGTATGAATAGTCTTCCAGATTATTTTTCTTTTGAATTCTGTAACGGGCACCTGCTTTAAAGAAACTGGTTACGGGAACCGAAAAATCAAAATCGGCATGAATTGCTCTGACAGCACCCGAATTCCTGGTAAGCCTTATCTCCGGCGATATTTCAAAATCTATTAAATTGAAAGCTTCACCCTCTAATTCAGCAGCCCACCAAGTCTGAAAATCGGTACGTTGAGCAAAAGAATCTTTAGCAAAATACAATAACAAAAGAAATATAACTATGCAAAATCGCCTCATATTAATCGATTATTGTAATAGTTTCAACTTCAACAACCTGGTCCTTACCGATAATCTCAACCTCTTTCATTATTGGCACAAGTTCGTTGGTATGTATAATATCGAGCGATTTCGACAAAACATAAACTTTATATTTTCCTTCTTGTAAATAGCTAAATTCATATTTCCCATCATATCCGGTCTGAAATTTATCGCCATATATTTCATCATCACCATAAATAATATACACATCAACATCCTGGGCAGCATAGGGATCTCCCACTTTAATGGTCATATCCTTATTATACTCCTGAACAAAAACACTTCCTTTAATACTTGAACTTCCGCCTCTGCCTTCAGATGTTTCGCATGCGGTTACCATTAATAAAACTGGAATAATAAATAGGAAAAGCTTCTTCATATTGAATAATTATTTAATAAACACGATTTTTTTAGTTATTACCTGGTACTTAATAATAAGACGTATAAAATACACTCCACCCTTAATCGAGGAATCCGGAATCCACTCATTATTATAATCTCCATTTTCCAAAAACCTGTTTTCCAATACATTAACAACAGATCCCTGTATATTTAATATTTCTAATTTGACATGAGAACTTGTTTGCAGACTAAAATTAATTGTAATATAGTCAGAAAAACGCGTAGGGAAAACATTAAATTGTATATCGTTGTTGTCTTCAATATTAATTTCTGGGAGAACAGAGGTACCTGAATTCTTTTGACCGGGAGTTCCGAAAATACGGGTATTAGCTATCCAACTCTCAGCCTTTCCATTATCCATAGAGGCAGCCATAAGTTCAAGCGTTGCTCCGGTTCCGTTGGCTTCAAGAGGCCATGGACTGGTCGAAAGGTAATCAACGGCATCCATAACTTCGTAATTTGCATTATACAGCCTTAACTCATCGCCCTTGCTGCTTAAGCCAAAGTCAAACTCACCGATTACATTTTTCACATCGGGGAAAACTTCTTCAAAATTTGAAATATTTTTTGAAAGTACTAAATAAGCTCCTGCATTCAGAACTGTACCTTCCGGAATGCCATATCCCGAATCAATTTCTGAATCGGTGAATACATATCCGCCAATATTTGCCGTGGTATTGCTGTTGTTGTATATTTCAATCCAATCCGATGGATTAACATTTTGAGAACTGTTATAGTTAATTTCATTAATAACAAGAGAAACATCTTCTTCGGCAGCTTCCTCAAAAACAGCATTAATCCATACGTTTTTCTCAGGATTATATTTCAGTACCCTGTTTGCTGAATTAACATCTCCCTCCCAATGACTGAATTTATATCCCGGCAATGGTATTGCCTCAATTTCTACCGGAACATCTCTGAAATAAACTCCCGAAAATGGCAAATCTGGTTTTATTGTATTCAGGCGAATTCTTCCCATACTTTTGTTGGACACACTTAAACCAATAACATGTTGTGCCGAAAGATTAAAGGTTGTGCGGATATGTTGGCGCGCATAGTCAATTCTGTTATCGCCCCAGTCTTTCAACCTTTCAACCTGATAGCCCCAGTCGTTGTATGATTGATTCCAGCGAGGCAGATGATAAACCATTTCATCTTTAACAAGGTTTTTAATGGAATCTACATGCCTGTTAATGTTATCTGCCTGGAATGTTGTATTAATATTATCGGCCATCTGGTTAATAAAGTTGTTCCTGAATTCAAGATTTGTAACCAGCCTTCTGAACAGTAATGTTGACCATTCAGGATTCGGCCAGGCAGAGTTGTTTGGGGCCAATGCAAAATCAATAAAATTTCTTGAATAATCACCGGCATCGTATAAGCCAAATCCAAAGTCGGTATCGTATAAAATCCATTTAAACTTGCTTCCTTCGCTATTGGTATTGTAATATTTTATATTGTTTCCCGGCCAGTCGTTATTCCCCACATAAATTTCTATAAGCTGGTATTTGATAAAATTATCAATGTCAATTTTACTTGCAACGTAATCGTAATCCGCCTTATTGGCAAGCGAGGAATTAGTTTCAAGAAAATCAAGAAGCTCTAAATATCCTTCATTTGTTCCTTCAACAATAATTCCTTCATTCTCCAGAATATTAAACTCATCGGCATCAATACCACGATTTGCCTCCAGGTAATCTTCGTTTACTTTTTCGCGCATATTATACATGCCCCAATACTCAGCATTCAGATACGCAACAACCGGCTGAAAAGCCTGATAATCAACACCAAGATGGCTGGTAAGATCGGTTATTAATCCATCACGCATGTATGCATTGTCCCAGTCGTTCCCACTATTTCGGATTATGAACGATTTATATTCCGAGAGGTCTTTTTGCTTAAAAAGCGGATATGAAAATTTATTCTTTCCGTAATTTTTCCGGGCAAAGAATGCAAACGATTTCTGATCTCTAGCTCTGGACCAGGCACCAAATATTTTAGCACCTGAAAGTTGGTTAATAACCATGTTGCCATCTTCGTCATACAACTCAATATTCATGGGTTTTTCCCAATCCATCCAGTAGTTGGCTCCAAAATGCGGATCAGAAGATTCGGCATTTGGCCCCAGTACATACATGCCATTGTTATAATCCCAAAGATTATTCGGATCTGTACTTAAACAAATAACAGGCAGGTCTGCATGATGGTCAAAGAAGTATGTTCTGGAATTAATGTTACCCGATAAATATCCTTCTTTGAGTATTCTTGCCCGGACAATGGTATTGCCTGAAACAGAAATTTCTTCGCCCGAATATAAAACAGAGTTTTCAGACGGATCGGTTCCATCCACGGTATAATAAATCTGACCTTCGACCAATGCCGATAAACTTAAGGAAATGGTACTCTGGTAATATCCTCCTTTTTTGCTGAATACTATTGAATCGTCAGTTAGCATCTGATATACCAGATATTCATTCACTGAGCCTGGTGTTGGGTTTGCAAAATAGCCATATTCCGATTCCGTTCCGGTTACCTTACCGTATGAATAATCGGGGGGAATTACAACAGACGAAACACTATCGATAATCTCGGCCAATGAATTTGATAAAAATATTGTTTCACCCTCAGATTTTAATTTGAAATTGGTATGAGGAACACTCCGCCCTAAATTAAGAAAATCACTAACTGCATTATCCCCTTCGTCCAGTACTGTTTTGCCGAACGATAAAAAAGGAATTATGCTCAAATCTGAAGATGATGCACCAACATTGTGTACTTCAACACAAAACAGGTTTGTGCCTGTGTTTAGAACGTTAAGAAATGCACTGATATCAAACAACTCGGGTTGGCCTCCCTGCCACATTTGTGCTTCACGATCCAGGGATGTAAACTGGTCATAGGCCACCTCACTTCCGGCATCACCCAGATTTGCTCTCGCTACCTCCAAACCATTTATATATGCAACAAAGCCATCGTCGTAATCAACATGCAACAAAGCTGAATTTGTTTTGGAAAGATTAGAAATCTCAAATTCTTTTCTCAGATAAATACTGGTTACCGGAGGTGTTACAACTGTAGAGTCGTCCTCATCGGCATAACCGAATCCGCTTTTCCCCGATAACCATTCAGAATCATTATAAGCAGTGGTTTTCCATAACCAAGAAACAGTATCGGTCGGCACCAGGTAATTATATTCTTCGCCAACATCAATGGCCGTTGTCCAAACAGAAGGTAATACAGAAATATCTCTTCCTGAGGCGAAAATATATACAAATTCATTAGGCTGAAGCGATATTGCCGGTAAGGTCCACCTGGTTAACAATTTCCTGTCATCAGATAAAAACCAGCCTTCTAAATTTACTACAGAATCGGAATTATTAAATAATTCAATCCAATCAGGAAATTCTCCAAAATTATCCGAAATAGTTTGAACATTTGAGGATTGAATTTCATTTATAATTACCTGGGCCGAAATTTGTTCAACAAAAGCATGAAAGAATAAAATGAAAACTATTTTAAAACCAGCCTTCATAAAGCAATTGTTAAATTTTATTTAAATTTTGGTTAAATATAGCTTTTAATATGAAAAGTATTTACTTTTGTTTTTCATAAGAAATCGTTAGATCTTTCAGCTTAATTAAGTGATTCTTTCCTTGTTGGTGGCAGATTCTACTATATTTTTTAGAAATTTTAAATAAACAGGCTTTATTTAGAAACAAAAATCAACTTGTTTCGTTTAGCTATAAGAATGATTAAGGTGTCGATATGATAGGTGCATGGTTTAAAAGAAAGGTATTAGTACCTATTAGAGTAGCATTAAAAAAAGGTGTTTCTCCAAAGCGTTTGGCAGTATCGCTTGCTTTGGGTATCACTATTGGTGTTATTCCCTTTTACGGACTAACAACTTTATTGGTAGGTGTTATTGCTTTAGCTCTGCGCCTCGATATAGTTATTATGCAGGTTGTTCATTACATTGTTCAACCTATACAAATAGCACTTATTATTCCATTTCTTAAGGCAGGAAACTTTTTATTCACAAAAAATTCGGTTGATTTTACAATAAAAGAATATCTGGCTGGTTTTAAATCTGATTTTTGGGTAGCATTAGGCGATTTTTGGAAGCTGAATTTGTCAGCAACCTTAGTCTGGCTGATTGTTGCTATTCCGTTATCATATTTGTTATATCATGCATTTGTTGTTTCTATCAGGCGTTTTGCTCCCGTACTAGTAAGGAAGCATCACGATAGAGTAAAATAATTTTATCTTCTTCTCTTTCCCAGCAAAGATCCCGGGCAGCTAATTCAAGATTTCTGGCGATATCTTCTCTCTCGGCTTCGTTAAACAAGATTGATTTAATACTTTCAGCTAAATTTTCAGGCGTACGCTTTTTAAGAACAATACCCACCTGATATTTTTCAACCAGACTCCTCATTTCGGGCAGATCTGAAACAATTACCGGAATGCGTGCCTGTATAAAGTCGAAAATCTTATTGGGCAGGGCATACCTGTAATTCAGGCCTAAATCCTCTTCCAAAGAAAAACCCAAATCTCCTTTTGAAGTGTATTTCCATAACTTATCAAGCGGAACCCGACCAATAAATACGACTTTTTCTTCGACATTTAGTACCCTGGCTTTAGTCTTTAAATCTTCAATAATATCACCCGAACCCACAATCCATAATTTTATACCATTCAACAGCTTTAAAGTTTCGAGCATAAGCTCCAGCCCCCTGCCTTTATTAACAGCTCCCTGATAAATAATAACTTTTTCATCGATGTCGGGAATGTGATTGTTTTCAAACCGAAACATGCCAACGTTTCGAATAAGGGTAAAATCTTTATTATATTTTGCTTTGTAGAATTCCTGAATTGGCCTTGAAACTGTATAGCCTATATGTATTCCCGGTAATAATATTCTTTCACCCAGCCTCCAAATATGTTTAATAAACGGGCGGTCAACCAGTTCGGGAACTTCGGTAAAAAGTTCGTGACTGTCAAACAGCAATACTTTTCTTCTTATTTTAGCCGCCAGCCATGATGCAAGTAAGGTATCAAGATCATTTGCAACAACAATATCTACCTGAGCTCTTAAAAGATAAGCAAACAACCTCAGGTTATAATTTGCATAAAACAGGAAGGTTTTATTAAACCAAAGTTTAAACCTCCGTGTATGGTAAGGGCGGTTAAATAAATTCTGGCTATCAGCAAATTTCCTCCCTACAATTGTTACTTTATATCCATTGTTTATTAATGTGTTTGCAACTTTATGCAACCTGTTATCGGTAACAATATCGTTAGTAACGGCAAGAACAATGCTTATCAACTTTAGTGCTTTTAAAAATTATTTCAGCACAAAACTATTGTTTATTTATAAAAATCGGTTCTAAATAAACATATTTAATACCTGAATTGGATTCGGCTGTGAAAATTTGGCTTATAAATTTTAGCCTTTTGAAAAATTAGATGTGTAGATTTGTACAATAAATTGCCGGACAGAAAAACAAAATGATAATCCACAATAATTTCCCGCTTAAAGACTTTAATACTTTTGGGGTTGATGCCAGTGCTGCCAGATACATTGAACTTTACAACAAGTCTGATGTTGAAGAGTTCTCAGAAAAAATACTGAATCCGGCAGAGCAATTATTAATTCTTGGAGGTGGCAGCAATGTTCTGTTCACCGACAACTTTAAGGGTACGGTAATTCATTCAGCAATCGATGATAGTACAATTCTGAATGAAGATGAAGCAAATGTTTATATTGAAGCAGGTAGCGGAATAGAGTGGGACAGGTTTGTTGAGTACACAGTTACTAAAGCCTGGGGTGGTATTGAGAATCTATCTGATATTCCGGGTTGTGTAGGTGCTGCCCCGGTGCAGAACATTGGAGCCTATGGTGTAGAAGCTAAAGACACTATAAGCAGCGTAAAAGCTTTTGATCTCATTAACAAGTTGTGGATTGAATTTTCAAATACAGAGTGTGAATTTGGATATCGCTCGAGTGTATTTAAAAAACCCGAGAGTAAAAACCTGCTAATAACCCATGTAACTTTCAAACTCAGCAAATTACCGGTTTTAAATACGAGTTATGGTCATTTAGCAACAGAATTTAACAAAGAAAAAACCAAAGATATTGCAAGCCTGCGGAAAGTAATTAAGAAAATACGGGCATCAAAATTACCGTCTGTATCAGAGATTGCCAGTGCAGGGAGTTTTTTTAAGAATCCTGTACTGATTGGCGAAGTATTTGAAAGCCTGCACTCAAATTATCCGGAAATGCCCTTCTACAAACAAGAAAACAACTTATTTAAGATACCTGCTGCCTGGTTAATTGAGCAATCGGGATTAAAAGGATACAAATCTGGACAAGTCGGGACCTTTGAAAAACAGCCATTGGTAATTATAAACTATGGCAATGCCAGTGGCAAAGAAATTGTTGATTTCTCAAAAAACATACAAAAAAAGGTGTTTGATAAATTCGGAGTAAGTCTGGAGCCTGAAGTGTGCTTTGTTTAATTACCTGCTTCGAAGATTGAAGTGGTATATATAGCTTGCTCCTACATAAAAAGATTTCATCCGCGAAAACTTAAACTGGCCATCAGGGTATCGCTCGAATTGATTTTTTATACCCTGCGTTGCCCTTGCCCTTAGCTGTACTTCTCCTGCTGCAGTTTCTATTCCTATTGAACCTCCCATAATATAACCCATATCAACATTTTTGGTTGGAGTACCATAACGTTCATGATATTCGTATGTCGGAGACCACACATAGCGGGTGGTTAATGAATCGCCATACGAAAGGTAGTAGCCATCAAAAAAATTACGATGAAAAGCAATATAGGCTCCAAAGTTCAAACTAACCCGAACTATACTAACCCTTAAGTTAAAATGTGTAAGAATCGGAATTTCAAGATATTCCATATTGCGTTTGTAAACAATGGAGTATTCAGAAGTATCCAAACCAAGAGCCGGTAACCCAAGGTATCTCAGGTTTTTATCTTGTTCCGCAGCATATTCGGTAGTATCAATCCACCCGCGTTCGGAGTAATTAAACTCAATCTGAGCTCCCAGCCCTTTTTTATTCTCAACATTAAAAATGACCCCAAAATTATTGAGGTCAACCGATTGCGGTCTAATATTCGGATCAAAATCCATGTTTGTATAGTTTTTACCAGCATGAAAGCCAACTCCAAATTGAGGTATGAATTTTTTTTGGGTAAAAGCACTTGTCACCATTAAAAAAAAGAATATGCTACCAACCAGTCTCTTCATTGTATTTTTAAGTAGTTTTTTGTAATACCTGGCTCACAGTGTTCATTAATTCCCGCACCCTTGAGCTTGTTTCAGCCTCGGCATAAACACGTATTATAGGGTATAACGATGATTGTCGCACCAACACCCATTCACCATTATCAAAATGAAATTTGTACCCATCATTTTCTTCTACGCCAGTCACTAAGTTATTGCCAAATTCGGTGAATTCTCCACGGCGGCATTTCTCAATTACTTTTGTTCTTATGTTTTTATTCAGGGTCAGATCCATTCGGTCGATGGCAAAATTACCGGTTATCTCAATAACTTCATCGATAAGTTCCTTTATGCTTTTTCCGCTCTCAATCAACCACGACCAGATATTTAAAGCAATCCAGATCGAATCTCTTTCGGGCAGATAGGTACCAATTGTCATGCCACCCGTTTCTTCTCCGCCTGCCAGAATATCCTCGCGAAGCATGATTTCAGCAATATGGCTAAATCCTATCCGGGTGCGGGTTACATCTACACCATAATGTGCGCACAGTGATTCAACCTTCGAAGTTAAAGAAAAGCCTGCAACAACCTTACCACTCTGACCTTTGTATTTAATCAGAAAATGAATCAGCAACAAGAAAATACGATGAGAATCGATATAATTTCCCTCTTTATCGAACATAGCCATTCTGTCGCCATCGGCATCAACAGCCAGGGCACAATCAATGTCTTTGTTTTGCCAGACATAGTCTGCCAGTTCGTGTAGATTCTTGAACAGAGGTTCCGGATTCAGGTTATTGAATGACGGATTATATTCGCAGTGAAACTGTTTAAGTTCGGGCATTAGTTTTTTGAAGACATTCTGGGTGCTTCCATACATAGCGTCGAACGCAAATTTCAAACCGGAGTTTCTAATTTTATTTATATCAAATTCATCATAAATGTTCTTGGTATAAATCGATTCCAGGTTTATGTACTGAATCTTTCCCTGTTCAACCAGGTAGTTCCAGTTTAGCATTTCCAGGTCAAATTCATATTCCGAAGTAATCAGGTTTTCAATATCCCTGATATCTTTTTCAAGAATCGGTCCTCCGTGAGCTCCTTTTAATTTTATTCCGTTATATATTGCCGGCGAATGGCTGGCGGTGACAATTATTCCGCATTGTGCTTTAAGCTTAACCACCCCCAAAGAAACCATGGGTGTCGAAACAAAATTTTCAGGAATAAATACCTGTATTCCTTTTGAAGCGAGAATTTTAGCAATGGCTTCCATAAACATTTCTCCGCCAAAACGGCTGTCGTATCCAATAACGCAAGATGATTCCTGGAATTTATTTGTCATCCAGCGAGCAACTGCATAGGCAACTTTTGCTACATTTGTTAAAGTAAAGTCCTTTGCAATAACGCCCCACCAACCATCTGTTCCGAACTTAATTTTGTCCATGTTTTTCTCCTGGCTTGATTAGTTTGAAAAAGGCTGCATTTACTTAGGCAATTTATAACTTTCCATTATTTCGGCAAAGATAAGATACTATTTATATATTCGGCGCTTGTTTAATTCTCTCTGGTACGCGCTTGCATTTTTATTATGCTCGCTAATTGTACGGGCAAATGCATGATATCCCGAGAAATCAGATTTTGCACAAAAATACATGTAATTATGATCGGTGTAATTCAATACAGCTTCTATTGAAGAAATTTCGGGTAAACAAATTGGCCCTGGAGGTAATCCTGCATACTTGTATGTATTATATGGAGAATCTGTTTGATAATGCTTCCGAAGTACTCGTCTGATAGTGAAGTCGTTAATGGCAAATTTCACTGTAGGATCGGCCTGCAACCTCATACCTTTTTCCAGTCTGTTTATATAAACCCCGGCAATATCTGCCTTTTCGTCTTCCTTAATGGTTTCTCCTTCCACAATGGAAGCCAAAGTAGCTACTTCAACAGGCGTAAGCCCGATTTTCCCTGCTTTAAAGGTTCTTTGTTTATTCCAGAAACGTTCATATTCATCATACATTTTTTCAACGAAGCGTTTTGCACTGGTATTCCAGTAAAACTCGTAAGTATTTGGAATAAACATAGCAGGAAAGGTTTGGTATGTAAAGCCATATTGAGTATATACCGCAGAATCGTTGAAAGTTTCAAGAAACTCATTGCCGGATGGTTCAAGCTGGTCACTAATTCTTTCTGCAAGCTCTTCGAGAGTCCGAATATTATTAAATGTAATGTTAAGAACATCCTGACTGCCAGACCGAAGTTTATTTATGATATCGTTGTTTGACATTCTGTCTTCCAGAACATATCTGCCCGGGTAAACATGATTCGCATAGTTCTTCTTCTTTGCAGCCCATTTAAAACTTGAAATGTTTTTAACATAATGATTCAATTCTATTGCATTAATTACGGAATCGTAGGTCCAGCCGGAGTAAATGAATAAAACGAACTCTTTATCTGATGGATTATTTATATTGGGACTGTAGGCTTTCTTATATAAATCAAGAAACTTTACTGCCACTATAATAAAAACAGCCAAAAGAACAAGCAGAGATATTTTTACAATTCTTGATGCACTCATAATAACACTAACAATATATAAAAAACTAAGTTTTACTTACTTTTATTACATATAACTGTCCGGTTTCGTTTTTTATTACTTTAATTTTTTCACCTTTCTCTATGAATCCTATTTCAGATTTTGCATCAAATATTTCATTATCGATCATGACCCTGCCCGATGGACGAAGAACAGTAAATGCTTCGCCGGTTTTGCCTACAAAGTCTTTCAAATGACTATCGATGCTTACAAAACCTTCCGATTTTTGCTGAACAGAATCGAGACCTAATCCTTTTAGCCAACCCGAAGTTCCAACCTTGTGACTTAAATAAATTGAAAGAACAAATGCCAGAACTATTGAAACTGATACCTTTAATAATGCCCTGGCCACAAACTTAAGTGCGCTCAAACCTTCGTATTCAAAAACTATATTATCAACCAGGCTAAGTGTAAGGCCTGTTAATACCAGGAGTATACCTAACAACCCGGTTACACCAAAACCGGGTATAACAAACACTTCAACTCCGATTAAAATAACTCCGATAACAAATACAAGAAGTTCCCAGTTTTCAACCAACCCCTCAATATATAGAGGAGTAAAAAACAAAAGGGCAGCAATGGCTGCAATTCCCAAAGGAAATCCAACCCCGGGTGTCTGTAGTTCAAAATATATGCCTCCGATAATGAGCATGATGAGGAGTCCCTGAACAACACCGCTTAGCATAAACCGGATAAAAATTTCAATACCTTCAGGTTTATAATAGCTAAGTTTTGCATCTTTAATTCCTGCTTTTGTAAGCACCTCGGGTATATCTTTTGCCAGTCCTTCGCAGTAATTCACTTTTAGTGCTTCCTCGGCTGTTAAGGTCAAAACCTGACCGGTATCGCTCACTCCCGGCACATACATTCTGGGGTCGACCATTGATTCAGCAATTTTCGGATCACGATGCCATTTATAAATGGTGTCGTTGCCCTTTATTATGGTATCTTTTCCGTGTGCTTCGGCTGTGGCTCGCATAGTTGATCGCATAAACGACTGGTATTTATCTGGTACTGCTTCGCCTGACTGACTTACCACTGTAGCCGCACCGATACTTCCCCCGGAACGCATGTAAATACTATCGCAGGATATTGAGATTAGTGCCCCGGCAGAAATTGCCTGGTTATCAATAAATGCCATTACAGGAATTTCTGAGTTCAGAATTTTTGTTCGAATTGAATCTGCAATATCAACCCGGCCTCCGTAAGTGTTAATATGAATTAAAACATAATCGACACTGTCTGTTTCTGCCATCTCGAATGCTTTTTGGGTACTGCGCCAGGCTGGTTTAGCAATTTCCTCCTTTATTTCATATACCAATACTTTGGTTGTGCTGTCAGATTGTGCATTAAGCCCGAAAATAAAGCTCACAGCAAAAACCATCATTAATAAAAGCGCGGAAGCAAGTTGTTTCATAGTTCATTTTATTTCTAAACGAAATTAAACAAAGATGGATAATGCGCAAGTTATGAACTGTTTTTTTGTTTACGAATATTTGCCGATGCCACACCAAATAAGCTTTATAAAGATTTAATAATTTTTAACAGCTAATTATGCTATTCCTAAATCGTTTAAGGTTCTTTTAATGCTTTCAGGTATGGCTCACAAGTTTCTTTTACCTCTTTTTTTTTCTAACTTTGAACGCTCAAAAAATATATTGAATGAATTTAGAAGAATTAACAGCAATATCGCCTGTTGATGGCAGATACAGAAATAAAGTTGCAGAGTTAGCTCCCTATTTTTCGGAATATGGATTAATAAAATACAGGCTAAGAGTTGAAATTGAATATTTTATTTCGCTGGTTCGATACAAATTACCGCAGGTAGCAGATATTGACAAAAAATACTTTGAAGATTTAAGAGCTATTTATACAAATTTTTCGGTTGAAGATGCCAAAGAAGTTAAGTCTATTGAAAAAGAAACCAATCACGATGTTAAGGCAGTTGAGTACTTCATCAAAAGGCGATTTGACAAGCTGGAACTTCAGAAGTATAAAGAATTTATTCATTTCGGGCTTACATCGCAGGATATAAATAATACTTCGGTACCCCTATCATACAAGGAAGCACTAAAAGGTACCTATTATCCATTGGTAGAGCAGGTTCTTGATAAATTAATTTCACTTTCCGAAGAATGGAAAGAAGTTCCCATGCTTGCCCGAACACATGGCCAGCCTGCTTCTCCTACCCGTCTTGGAAAAGAGATAAATGTTTTTATTGAGCGCACCAAAACGCAACTCGGTCAGCTTAAGCAATTACCCATTTCGGCTAAATTTGGAGGTGCAACCGGCAATTTCAATGCGCACCATGTAGCCTACCCCGAAATTGACTGGAGTGAATTCGGGAATGCTTTTGTTGATCATGTGCTCGGTTTAAACAGGCTGCAGACAACAACCCAGATTGAACACTACGACAACCTGGCTGCTTCCTTTAACAACCTGGCAAGAATAAATACCATTCTTGTTGACTTATGCCGCGATATGTGGACATATATCTCAATGGATTATTTCAAACAGAAAATTAAAGCAGGAGAAGTTGGTTCTTCGGCTATGCCACATAAAGTAAATCCTATTGACTTTGAAAATGCCGAAGGTAATTTTGGCATGGCAAATGCAGGTTTCGATTTCCTTGCTGCAAAATTACCTGTTTCGCGCTTGCAACGCGATCTCACCGACTCAACAGTTTTACGAAATATCGGAGTCCCGCTGGCACATACGCTTATTGCATTAAAATCTTTATTAAAAGGACTCGATAAATTGCTTCTAAATGCCGGGAAAATTGAAAAAGACCTTGAAAATAACTGGCTTGTTGTTGCAGAAGCAATACAAACAATCCTTCGACGCGAGGGATACCCAAATCCTTACGAAGCCTTGCGCGATTTAACCCGAACCAATAAAAAAATCGGAAACGAAGAAATTGCAGAATTTGTTGAATCATTAGAGATTAGTGAGGATGTAAAAGAAGAAATAAAGAAGATTACACCTTTCAACTATACCGGAATATAAGTTATGAGAGACGCTTTCAGAATTTTCATTCGCTATTCTTTTAAGTATAAGGGATATCTGTTTTTTAACATCCTGTTTACTCTTTTAGGAGCAATTACAGGCGTTTTCTCACTGGTTGCTATAATGCCGCTTTTGAAAGTTTTATTCGGAATAAATAATACTGAATATTTTTTGCGCGATATTGATTTTTCGCTTTTTCCTTTGAAATTACCCAACGATGATGACCTCCTGAATAATATATACTACCATATTGCAGAGGTAATTAAAAGTAGTGGCGAACTAAGAGCCCTGGTACTCATCGCTCTGTTTGGAGCTACAGTTTTTTTCATGAAGACAGCCTTCGAGTTTATGGATAAATTTACAATGGTTAAAATACGAAACAGGGTTGTAAGAGATATCAGAAACAAGCTTTTCAAGAAGATTACATCGCTGCCTATAGGTTATTTTAACGACGAACGAAAGGGTGATATTATTGCCAGGGCAACTACCGATATTGCTGAGGTTGAACACTCGGTTATGTCGTCGATGAACTTTATGTTTAAATACCCGGTTACTGTTTTGTTTTACCTTGTGGCAATGATTATTATGAGCTGGCAACTCACTATTTTTGTGCTAATATTGCTCCCTGTTTCCGGCGGTTTAATCGGATATATTGGTAAATCACTTCGAAAAAAGTCCTTTAAAGCCCAGACTAAAATGGGTGAAATACTTTCCACTATTGAAGAATCGCTTGGAGGTCTCAGGATTATTAAAGCCTTTAACGCTGAACAAAAAATGGGACAAAAACAAGCCAGCCAGAACCAGGAATACCGAAAATTAATGGATAATGTTATGACCAGACATTCTCTTGCCAGTCCGCTAAGTGAATTTTTGGGGGTTGTTGTTGTAATGGTTCTTATTGTTGTTGGGGGGCGTATGGTACTTTCAGGTGAAAGTCCTATTCCGGCTGAAAAATTCATCTTTTACCTCACACTTTTCTACGGAATTATCAACCCTACAAAATCTTTCTCATCGTCGTATTACAACATTCAGAAAGGGCTGGCTTCTATGGATCGGATTGAAGCTGTATTAAAAACCGAGTCAAACATAATTGTTAAGAAGCAAACTATTCCTGTTCAGGATTTTAAAGATGAAATAAGCTATTCCGGTGTGTGGTTTAGATACCAGGAAAGTTATGTTCTGGAAGAAATAAATATCACACTGAAAAAGGGTGAAACAGTAGCTCTTGTTGGACAATCAGGTTCAGGTAAATCTACTATTGCCGATTTATTGCCGCGATTTTACGATGTAAATAAAGGCTCGATAAGTGTTGATGGCGTTGATGTAAGAGATATGAATCCTGCAGAATTAAGAAGCAAGATGGGAATTGTAAACCAGGAAGCTATTCTTTTTAACGATACTATTTACAATAACATATCTTTTGGTGTAAAAAACAGCACTCCCCAAGAAGTAGAACAGGCAGCCCGCATAGCCAATGCTCATGAGTTTATTATTCAAACCGAAGATGGTTATCAGACAAATATTGGTGATAGGGGCAACCGACTTTCAGGAGGACAACGTCAGCGAATTTCAATTGCCCGTGCAATTCTCAGAAACCCTCCCATTCTAATACTTGATGAGGCTACATCGGCACTCGATACCGAATCGGAAAAGCTTGTTCAGGATGCTTTAAATAAACTAATGAAAAATCGTACCAGCCTTGTAATAGCACACAGGCTTTCTACAATCAGAAATGCTGACAAAATTTATGTTTTGCGTGAAGGTAAAATAATAGAATCGGGTAATTATGACGAACTTCTGGCCAAGGGTGGTGAATTTAAAATGTTACACGATATTCAATTTGGAGCATGATTATTCAGTTTGTAACAAAAAGTCAGATTCCGGCAAAAAAATACGGGGGAAAAGAAAGGGCGCTCTGGAGCTTATTAAAAGCTTTAAAAAACTCGGGGCACAAACTTAAACTTATTGCTCCGATTGGTTCTGTTTGCCCATTTGCCGATATCACTCCATTTGATCCAAAACTACCCATAGAACAACAAATTGATTCGAGATGCGACATCGTTCATTTCGATTACCCCCTGCATCGAGAATTTGAACAAAAACCCTATTTATGCAGACAAGGTGGAAACGGACAGCAGGGAGAAATATTTGCAAAAAATACAGTTTTCGTCTCCCGTAACAGTGCCCACCGACATGGAGGTGAATACTTTATTCTCAATGGTATTGATGCCGAGGAATATGGCGATCCTGCATTAAATATGAAGCGGGAGTACGTTCATTTTCTTGCCAAAGCAGCATGGAAAGTCAAGAATCTGAAAGGAAGCATTGAAATTTCAAAGATGGCCGGGGAACATCTGGAAGTTATTGGAGGAAACCGGATAAATTTTAAAATGGGTTTCAGGGTTACCCTCAGTCTTCATGTAAATTTCAACGGAATAATTGGCGGAGAAAAAAAACTCAATATAATAAGAGGCTCCAAAGCTTTATTATATCCTGTATTATGGCATGAGCCATGTGCTAATGCGGTATTCGAAAGTTTATATTATGGCTGCCCTGTTTTTGGCACTACATGGGGTTTTCTACCCGAGATAATAAATAAAGAGATGGGTTTTTTGACAAACAGTAAATCGGCCATGGCTGAAGCATTAAAAAATGCCAGTTCGTTTAACCGAAAGGCTATCCATGAACATTTAATGGAACATCATTCTATTGCTCGTGTTGCAAACGAATATATGAAAGCATATGAGCTTATTTTAGAAGGTAAAACACTAAATGCCAAAACACCTGTAGCAATAATACCAGAACCTGCCGGCTATTTTAAAATGGTAGAATAATAAACTGATAAACGAATTTAGAAAATATTTAAAATGAAGATAAGTGGTTTTACAATGGTTCGGAATGCTGAGAAGTTTTATTTCCCGGTTAAGGAATCTATCGAGTCTATATTACCCATTGTTGATGAATTTATTGTAGCTCTTGGGGATAATGATGAAACTGACCATACGCGTGAAATAATTGAAGCGATAGATTCAGATAAAATAAAGATTTTTGATCGGGTATGGGACAAAGAAAAATTCCTGAACAGCGAGATTTTTGCATATGAGACCAATTTTGCTCTTTCTCAATGTACAGGCGACTGGTGTTTTTACATTCAAGCCGATGAAGTTGTTCATGAAGAAGATTTGGCAATAATAAAGAGTGCTTGCGAAGAAAATCTGAACAACAAGCAGGTTGATGCACTATTGTTCAGCTATCTTCACTTTTGGGGCGATTATAACCATTACCTACCTTTTCATGGCTGGTATAAAAACGAAATGCGCATAGTAAGAAATAATATTGGCGTAAAATCGATAAAAGATGCGCAGTCTTTCAGAAAAAACCAAAATGAAAAGCTGAATGCCAAACCTATTAATGCCAGGATTTTTCATTATGGTTGGGTAAGGCCACCGCATCTAATGCAATCGAAAAAGAAAGAACATGACTCAATTCACCACAGTTATGAAAAGGTTAAACATCTTTATGAACTAAAACCCAATGAGTTCGATTATGGTTCGCTCGGAAGAATTCCGGTTTATAAAGGGACGCATCCCGCTATTATGCGGGATTATATTGCAAGACTTGACTGGCAGCGAAAACTTAACTATTCAAAGAAAAAAGTAAAACTTAACCGTTCATTAGCTAAACACGAGCGTTTAAAGTATCGTATTTTATCTTTCTTTGAAAATACTTTCAATAGGGGTAAATACATTTTCGGTGGATACTCAAACTGGAACAAAGTATAAAATTCAGATTGTGTTATTACTTTGATTAAAATAATCTTAAAGCTAAAATCTCATATAAAAAGCAAGAATATGCAGTTGTAAAAGGATTGATAGCTGTCATTAATTAATAAAATCTGTTTTTAATTCATATTTACAACTGTGAGAAACACTAAGAAAATTTTGATTATTCTGATTCTCTGCCTAATTAAGAATTTAAGAAAAGAACCCTGACAGGTTTTGAAATCCTGACAGGGTAAATACAGTTTTATTAATTTGCTTTTTTTCAAAACAAATGTCCATTATTCTAATTCTGCATCCAGTTTTATTTCGGCAGAAGAATACAATCGCGATACCGGGCACTTTTCCTTAGAAGCTTTAGCCAGTTCTTCAAACTTTTGCCCTGAAAGTCCATTGCATTTTACCTTGGTATCCAACTCAATAAGCGTAATCTTAGGCCCGATATCATCATTATCCAGATGCACTCTGGCAGTGGTTTTCACATATTCGGGCTTTAAATTCTCTCCGCTGATAAGAGCCGATAAGAACATGGAATAACATCCGGAAATAGCAGCACCAATTAGTTCTTCAGGGTTTGTTCCATCTCCTTCTTCAAATCTCGATTTGAATGTATAGGGTCCATTGTAGTTACTGAAACTCATTAACCCGTCTCCTTCTTTCAGGGTTCCGTTCCATTGCGCTTTTGCTGTACGTATTGACATAATGTTATATTTTAATTTAGTTACCTTATTATTTGCCCTGATATAACAATGAGAAAATCTGATTGTTTAGCTGCACAGTAAATTTAAAAGCTGAAGGAATGAGCAAAAAAGAAGCGAGCTTTACAGGTGATCCCCGAAAGCTCGCTTGCTACAAATAAACTCAAATAATAAATCTGGAATAAACATTCAGGAATCAGGGGTTTTTAATTCCCCCTAACTCAAGAATTTCTTTAATATATTCTGGAAGAGGGTTTGCACTCATCTTCCCGGTAATTTCTTTTGTTACTACAAAATCTTTTTCTTCAGTCTCAACAAATATTTCTCCTTTATATCCGGGATAATATTCGCTGTTTGCAGAAAATTCCGGATTTTCTTTATTCATTTCTGCAGGTGCAAGATATGAATTTCCGCAATTATCATTTGCCAATGGTCGCCAAAAAATAAGCGGATTTGTATCTGCAACTTCCACACGAATAAAAGTATTATGGTCAAGATAGTCTAACTGTGGACTTTGAAGTTCGGCACATAAGGTGTCGGTCTGAGAAACCACTAAATGAGGAAACAGGTAACCTTCCTGCGATATCAACAGGTTATTTCCAAATTCATGTCCTATGCGTTCGTCGATATCGGGGCCGGTAGCAGGATGCCAACCGAAATGATCTCCCACAGCACTTCTCTCGGTGCGCATAAAATTTGCAGGACTGTTAATATAGGTATTGCCGTAAATTTTTCCATTGCAACTGTTTAAAATAAACGACCCTAAATCGCAGTTAACAAATGTATTTCCGGCAACTACTACATTCTTCGATATTTCAAAGAAAAATCCGCTTCGGTGCCTGCCAAATAGTTTTTTATCGATATAATTTGTTCCTACATATTCACAATAATTATTGATAAACACACCATCAACATTTCCTACATCATACCAGAGACCGTTTGAATTGGGCAAATCTGTAATAAGATTATTCCTGCATACCACTCTGTAACATTGGTTAAAAATCTTCACCGCTGAAGGATAATAACCGGTCATTTTTTCAATATTGTTTTTAGAAAAAATATTGTTTTCCAATAAAACGTCATCGGAGCCAACAATGTAAACACCCTCGGTGCTGCTGTTGCTTACATCACAATTTCGCACTGTAAGGCTGTCACCTATTAAAAAGAATGCTATTCTTGAGCAATACGAAATTTTAATATTCTCAAGAGTAGTTCCCACTACATCGTTTCCATGATCCTCTTCTTTTGAAATTCCATCGGGGTAAAAACCGTCGATATGCACTACAGTATCGACATATTGAGTTATTTCTAATCCGCGGATTGTTGGGCCAATCTTATCAGAAGGTTTTCCATTTAATTCGTCCGTAGTTCTGAATAAAGCTTTATTGAATGCCGTAATTTCTATGAAGTGGTTTTTGGGCTTTACTCCTATATAAACAAGTTTTTTATCGTAATCAATGTAAAAAGTACCATCATCTACCTCGTCGGTGCTTCCAACCGATTGAAGCATTTCCCCGTCAATAAACACCATATCGCCATTAAAACGGTGCATAGGAGTATATTTTTCTTCGCGTTCTCTGCGCCACCAGCTTTCGGGATAACCTGGAAATAAATATTCCCATTCTGTAACATAAAGTTTTCCTGATTTCTTCCAGTTTTCAGCCACAAAAGTTCCCTTTAAAACAGGTTTTTCGTTTTTATACGGCTGAATGGTTATTCCCTGGTTAAAAACAAGGTTGCCTGTACGATAAGTTCCGCCTCTAAGAATTATAGCATCGCCTGTAACAACTTTTTTTATGGCAGATTCAATATTGGTTGGTTTATCGGGTGAAGTACCTGCTGCCTCAGCATCGCCATCGGGCGAAACAAAATAAATATGAGTAAGCTGTTCGGGGATTTCATAGAAGACATGCTGTGGGCCATATTGAGCCCGGTTAATCTGTGCCAGGGAAAACTGACTAACAAGTAAAAACAAAATAAAAAGTGTAGAATAACAATTCAAACTGAATTCTGATTGCTTAAATTTCATATTGCCGGCTTTTAGTATATAAGTTACGAAGTAAATGTAAAAAATAATATCGTTCAATTGCAGGTAATAAACATTAGAGGTCTTTTTTAAGACATAAGGGACAAAAATTTATTGTTTTTTGACTCGGTGAAACCAGGGAGCAATTAATTACACAAAGAAACACTGAGTTTATTGAGGAGCACAAAGCTTTTCAGACAACTTCTTACTTCTTCTGCGGAGAAAGCGGGATTGCCCGTTCATGCTTCGCTTCGTGAAGGCTGCACCGTTCGAACCCCTGACATCCCTGCCGGTTCTCATCCCTCTTTAAAAAATTTACGGCACAAAAAAACCAGCCCTGAAGCTGGGTCTTATCTCCTTTGGCGGAGAAAGAGGGATTACTCGCTCATGCTTCGCTTCGTGAGGGCTACGCCGTTCGAACCCTCCATCCCTTCTGTTCTCATCCCTCTTTACAAAACTTTATAAATTGTTAAATATTAGAAGAAGTATACCAGAGATTATCACGAAAAGTATACCACTAAAATAGGAAAAAAATTATTCAGACTTAGCATA
>JAFGVA010000137.1 GCA_016938235.1 Bacteroidales bacterium
AAGAAAACATCGACAAAAAAGGCTTTATCATATGAATTACAAACGATTATAGCTTAACTAAACGACATTGATTCTCAATTCTCAATTATACATTACTCATTTTACATTTTACATTAAAAAATCCACCCCACTTCACCCTATTTCAAATTCTTCCTGTTCTATACATAAACAAAGTCATGTTTGAATATGAAAAACATTGATAAATTTAAAATTGCAGAGTTGATTGTTGCAGAGCTAAAGGGAGAGCTTTCAGAGTCCGACAGGAATTTACTAAACAAATGGAAAAATGATAGCTCCGAAAACCTAAATCTGTATAACAAGATTGTTGATGAAAACAATATAGCAAAGAAAATCACAGCTATTCATAATACCGAAAAAGAAGAAGCATGGAACAGGCTTGATAAAGAATTGCAGGAAACTAAACCGAATAAAATACCATTTAGAAGCATTTTGAAATTTGCCGCTGCTGCAGCAGTTATCCTGTTTATCTCCGGAACATACCTATTCCTGAAACATAACTCAATACCTGGAAACGAAAAGGCGCAATCAATCGAAAAACTTATTGTTTCAGGAACCCGGAAAGCAATACTAACCACATCTGACAACCAAAAAATTGAGCTGGGAAATGCACCAAAGAAAAGAGTCTTTCAGCTTAGAAAAACTTCCGTATCGGATACAAACAGCACTTTAACATTTCAGACTGCAGGAGAAGAAAAACCCAACCAGCTAACCGAAATAGCATTGAATACGATTGAAACACCCAGGGGAGGAGAATACTCCATAATACTTTCCGAAGGAACAAAGGTGTATCTGAATGCAGAAACCAGGTTTATATTTCCTGAAGTATTTACCGGAAAAACCCGCGAAGTTGAGTTGGAAGGCGAGGCCTATTTTGAGGTTACAAAGAATATGAATCAACCTTTCATAGTAAGAACCGAGAATTTTAATATCAGGGTTTATGGTACATCCTTTAATGTATCGGCATACGTTGAAGACAAAACTGACCACACAACACTTATCGAGGGCAGTGTTGAATTATTTAAAGATGATAATTATAAAGTGAAGCTTGAACCCGGTCAGCAGGCTGGATACGATAAATCTACTACAGAGTTTTATTCAAAAGAGGTGGAAACTTATTTGTATACCGACTGGAAAGATGGCCTCTTCGTATTCGATAATGAATCTCTTGAAAATATTATGAATCGACTTACCCGCTGGTATGATTTTAATACTGAATACTTGGATGATAAAGCAAGAAATTATCACTTCACAGGCACATTAAACAGGTACGATAGTGTTGATAAGATTCTAAAAATGATTGCCTTGACTAGCAACATTTCCTTCGAAATTAAATCGGATAAAATAATAGTGAAATAAAATAATAACAGGAGATGCAGCAACATCTCCTGTCAGTTATAATTCCAAATTAAGCATTTGAAGTGAAATTAAAACGCATTTAAAATTATGAAAAAAAGAGTAAAAAAGCTAAAAAAACCGCGAGGCATCCCTTTCCATAGTGTAGGGACTGGGCTGCTGTTTTTAATGGCTCTAACCTTTCTGTTGTTGCCTTCAATAACATTGTACAGTCAATCACAAACAATATCTGTTAAAATTGAAAACGGAAGCTTTGAAGATGTCCTAAAAGAAATAAGAAAGCAAACTGGAATGAATTACCTCTTTAATGAGGAACAATTGCAAAATGCGAAAACAAATACAATTTCTATCAAAATTGAGAAGGCAAGTGTAGAAGAAGTTTTAAAGTTGTGTTTCAAAGATTCTGGTTTGACTTTCGAAATTATTGATGATGTAATTATTATTAAACCTAATATTCAGAAGCAAAAGCCTTTAGTACAAGTGATTCGTGGTAGAGTTTTGGATTCTGAAACAGAATTGCCACTACCTTTTGCCAGTGTGGTTATTTCAACAACAAGTCCCCTAATGGGCGCTACAACAGATGAGAATGGAGTTTTTCGACTTGAAAAGGTGCCTGTTGGGAGACACAACATAACCGTATCATACCTTGGTTATGAAACAAAGATAATTCCTGAGCTCATGCTTACAACAGGTAAGGAGTTTGTCCTGAATATCAAGCTTAAGGAAGAAGCTTCCGAAATGGATGAGGTTGTAGTGAAAGCATATACCAAAAAGGATAAACCACTCAACAGCATGACAACAGTAAGTGCCAGAACTTTTTCTGTTGAAGAAACCCAGCGTTATGCCGGTGGTTTTGATGATCCGGCACGGTTAGCCTCTGCTTTTGCCGGTATTTCAACAACCGGCGATCAAAGCAACAACGGAATTGTTATAAGGGGAAACGCACCAAAAGGCCTGCTCTGGAGAATGGAAGGAGTTGATATACCAAATCCGAATCATTTTAAGGAGTGGGCAATGATTGGGGCAGGTGGTATTTCGGCTCTTAGCAGTCTTATGCTGTCAGATTCCGATTTTCTGACAGGAGCATTCCCTGCACAATATGGCAATGCTCTTTCCGGTGTTTTTGATCTTAAACTACGATCTGGAAACAACGAAAAGCATGAACAAGCATTTCAGGCTGGTGCCATAGGGCTTGATTTCTCCTCCGAGGGTCCTTTATCTTCAAATAAAAAAGCATCCTATGTGTTTAATTACAGGTATTCAACATTTGGAATAATAAAACTCATACTACCCGATTATGTTCCTAGTATGAATTACCAGGATTTTTGTTTCAAGCTGAATTTTCCAACCAATAAGGCCGGCATATTTTCTGTATGGGGTCTCGGATTTATCGACAAATCAATTTCAGAAATTAATACTGATACTGCAACCTGGAGCAATATAGTTAATCAGCAGGATTATACTACAAGGTTAAAAGTTGGTGTTGCCGGAATAAATCACAACTACATCATTGGAAGCAAAGCATTCATTAAATCTTCGGTGTCAGTTTCCAGTGATTATTTTAGTTATGATGAGGATTATGTTGATTATGACCTGACTCATTATCAACAAATTCAAATAGAAAACAGTAATCCTAAATTCAATTTCTCATCTACTGTGAATTATAAAACCGGGGCAAGGCATACTAACCGAACCGGTGTGGTTTTCAGTAACACCAACTATAATACAAATATTATGTATGCCCCTATTGTAGGTGCTGATTTGGAATCAGCTGTCAATCAAACAGGGGAGACTATGATTTATCAGTTTTTCACACAATCTAAAGTTTTATTGGGTAGCAGGTTTACTTCAAACATTGGATTGCATAGCCAGTATACTGGATTGAATAATGAATTTGTTGTAGAACCCAGAATGGGTATTACTTATGATATTTCTGAAAGACAATCTGTTAGCCTTGCATATGGCAAACACTCAATGATTGAGCCATTGTTTATCTATTTTGCTGATGTATATAAGGAAAACAATCTTTTACAACCAAACAGAGATTTGCATGTCACCAAAGCTCATCATTTTATAGCTGCCTATGATTTTAGTATCACTCCAGGTCTCAGGTTAAAAATTGAACCCTATTACCAGTATTTATATGATGTACCTGTAACACCCGACAGTAGTTTCTCGACCATTAATCTTGCAAGGGAGTTTTATATTACCAGCGAACTTAATAATGAAGGTACCGGAACCAATATTGGAATTGATTTCACGCTGGAACGGTTTTTAAAAGATGGATACTACTACTTGATTACCGCATCCATATTCGACTCAAAGTATACAGGGGGCGATGGTATTGAACGGAATACCATGTATAACAGTAGCTATGTTTTTAATTTTCTTTTCGGTAAAGAATGGGTATTGGGTAATTTAAAAAACAAAATTTTAAGTGCCAGTGGTAAGTTGAATTTTAATGGAGGATGCTGGTTTACTCCCGCTATAAGCGATTTTCCCTATCAGAAAGGAGATCAGGTAATCCTTGATTATTCAAATCCGTTTTCATATCAAGGTCCTCTTGCTTACAAGGTTGATGCTACCGTGAATTATCGTATTAACAGGAAAAAATCTGCAGGCACCTGGACACTACATGTCATTAATTTAGTAACAAGTAAAACGTTTTATGGCTTTGTTTACGACTATAAAAAAGGCAAGGTAACTGAATATAAAAACTATGTAGTTGTGCCAAGCCTAAGTTACAAGATAGAATTTTAATAAACCTTAGCTTGTTATTAAAAAGTTGATTGTTGAATCTCAAAATTATAACAAAATGTTTACATATCATATATATAATAAAAGAGTTATTCGTGAAAGAAAACAGAAGCATAAAGATATGAAACTATGGTTTCTTATTTATTTCATAGCTTTTATCATACTCCCGGTTAACCTTCTAGCACAGGAAAAAAGAGTGACCCTATCACTTGAAAATGCGGGGATTGAAGTGTTTCTTAAGGAAATTCAAAAACAGACAGGTATAAATTATTTATACAATAACGAACTAATTTCAAAGAATTATCAAATAAGTATTAGTGCTAGAAACGAGGTGGTTAGCAGTGTTATGAATAAAAGTTTTAAAGATCTTGATATTTCATATAAAATTGAAAATGATGTAATTGTTATCACTCCAAAAATTCAGGAGCAAAAACTGTTAGTGCAAGTGATTCGAGGTAGAGTGCTGGATTCTGAGACAGAACTGCCGTTGCCCTTTGCCAGCGTGGTTATAACAACCACAAATCCACAGATTGGTACCACAGCAGACGAAGAAGGTTATTTTCGAATCGAAAATGTCCCCATTGGCAGGCATAATATTCAGGTGTCTTTTGTTGGTTACGAATCGCAGTTATTGCCCGAATTGATGGTAACCACAGGAAAGGAACTGGTGTTGAATGTTAAACTTAAAGAAACCATTTCTGAGCTAAAGGAAATACAGATCAAAGCATTTACAAAAAAAGATAAACCGCTAAACAGTATGTCGACCCTGAGTGCGCGCACTTTTTCTGTTGAGGAAGCACGCAGGTATGCCGGAGGTTTTGATGATCCTGGAAGGCTTGCAGCTTCTTTTGCCGGTATAACTACTGATAACTCGCGCGATAATACCATTATAATTCGCGGGAATGCTCCCAAAGGGCTGCAATGGAGGCTCGAAGGTGTGGAGGTATCGAACCCAAACCACTTTGCCAACCTTGGCACCTTTGGTGGAGGAGGAATTTCGGCATTAAGCGCGTTAGTGTTAGGGATTTCTGATTTTTTTACCGGTGCTTTTCCTGCCGAATATGGTAATGCCATGTCAGGGGTTTTCGATATTAAGATTCGAAATGGAAACAATGAAAACTATGAGCATGCTTTCCAGTTAGGAACAATGGGTGTCGACCTGTCATCGGAAGGCCCGCTAAGCAAACAATCAAAGGCTTCTTATCTGTTTAATTACCGGTATTCAACCTTTGGGCTGATGAAGGAGGTGTTTCCTGAGGATTTAAAGGACTTTCTGCCGGTTTACCAGGATTTATGTTTCAAAATAAATGTACCGACAAAAAAAGCCGGAGTATTTTCTCTCTGGGGACTGGCACTGACAGATATAAGTACTTTTCCTGCTGCAAGCGATACTGCTGACTGGGAAATATACATAGACAGAATTGATAATGATGTTTCTCAGAGCATGGGCGTAATTGGACTGAACCACAGGTATATATTGGGAGATAAAACCTGGATAAATACTTCCCTGGCAGCTTCCGGGGATTTAATGGATTATGTCGACAGAATACTGGATTACAATCTGCAATTTAACGACTATAACACCAGTAAGATACTTACCTATAAATATACTTTTACTAGTGTTTTAAATCATAAATTCTCGGCAAGACACAGTAACCGTTCTGGATTCATCATCGACAACATGAATTATGATCTTGACCTGAAATATGCTCCTGTTATAGGACAAGGTTTGATTAGCCTGGCTGACCAGAATGATGCATTAAATAAGGCTCATTTCTTTACACAATCGAAATACAACCTGGGACCCAACATTTTGCTTAATGCAGGTATACACAGCCTTTTCTTTGATTTAAACAACGAATTTGTAGTTGAACCAAGAATTGGCTTGTCCTACGATTTGAATAATTCCCGTTCGGTAAGTATTGCTTATGGTAAACATTCCAGAATTGAGCCGATCACATTATACTTTACAAAGGTTACTAACGGCAACATAATTACCAAACCCAACAAAAATTTAAAAGTTTCAAAAGCGCATCATTTTGTTGTAGCCTTCGATCAGAGTATTAATCAGAATTTGCGTCTGAAAATTGAACCTTACCTGCAACTTCTGTATGACGTTCCGGTAATACCCGACAGTAATTATTCAGTTATAAACCTCGAAACGGAATGGTATTATTTCGATAAGGAACTTATAAATACCGGTACAGGAAGAAACTATGGAATTGACCTTACACTGGAGCGATTTCTTAAAAACGGATATTATTATTTGTTTACTGCTTCGTTTTTCGATTCGAAATACAAGGGAGATGATGGCGTTGAATACAATACCCGGTTTAATACACACTATGTAATTAACCTCTTGTATGGAAAAGAATGGGTAACAGGAGTCGATAAAAACAAGATTCTGGGAATAAATGCCAAACTAAACTTCTTTGGTGGCAGAAGATTCACACCAGTAAACCATGAACTTTCTGTTATTGAACAGGAGGTGGTTTATTTTTACTCGCAATTGTATAAAGAAAAAGAAAAAGATAAGCTTCATATAAACCTGACAATTAACTACAGAATCAATAAAGAAAAACATGCCAATATTTGGTCTTTTCAAATGGGGAACATTCTTTTAACCAAGGAAAATTTTGGTTACTACTTCAATTATAAAAAACAGAAAGTTGAGGCTTGGGAATTAGCAATTCCAACCCCTTTTTTAAGTTATAAAATAGAGTTTTAGTAAGTTAAACCCTATTGCTTTATTGCTAGTTTCGCAAATTGAATAGTTTTTTTAGTGCTACCTTGATGCCGTTAATTGGAATGGATAGTTTGGTTTTTTCTTTAATTCATAAAATACGAATTTGAAAATTAATCACACGTAAAAACAATAAACCTATATTGTTTAATGGACCAGATTGTTGAACTATCTTTATTTGCTGATAACAACCAAATCCCTTTATGAAAACAAACCTGATATTGCTTGCAGTAGTAATTGTATTTTCAAGTTTTAAGTATGATTTAAGTGGCCCCTGGAATTTGACCCGGCAAGAAAACCTTGTGCTTTATACAAGACCTGAGGGTTTTTCCAAAACTCCTTCGCCCGATTCTGCAGATATCTGCAAAATAATTTCAGCACAGTTACAAGATATTAAAAAAGTTAACCAAATGCTGAAAACTTCTTTTAACAAAGAGCTTCGAATTTACCTCTTTAATTACGATGAGGCCAGGGAAAAAATAAGAACAAATGCAGGAGGCGGAGCAAAGGTGAAGATTTGTGAAATGTATTTTACTTTCAATAAAGATCTGGCAAGTAAAATGGATGATTTTATAGGCATGCATGAGATTGTGCATATTGTAGCTGGTAATGAGCTTGGTTATCCTTCAACTGTTCTTATGAATGAAGGGTATGCCAATGCTGTCTCAAATGGATATAAGCTGAGATTATCCGAAGATGGCAGTATACAACGTACAACTTTGGAGCAATGGATGAATGATTTTATAGCAAACAATCAGATTATTAAACCCTCAGAATTGCTCATAAAGAGTGATAAAATACCAGAGCATGTGTTTTATCCTCAGGCCGGGTATTTCGTAAAATGGATGATGAACATGTATGGAGTTGAAACTACAAATACACTCTACACTTTAAAACCCCAGAAACTGAAGAAAAAATTATTCTTGATTACCGGGAAAGAGTTTAATATTATTGAAAAGGAGTATCTGAACTACCTCATAAATAAACTGTAAATCTTAAGTTTTCCTCATAAAAGCTGGTGGCTAAATACTAACTTTGTGGAATCAAGTTTTTTTTCTGATTAAGAATAATAATATCACATTATTGATGAACAAATTTTTCTTCGCAGTTTTCATTTTTATTATACCATTACACACCTTTTCTCAAGAAACCGAAAGCAATATTTATAGTGGTGGAATGTTGTTTTTTCAGCCAGGATATGCTGTTACGCATAACGGACATCAAGAAATTAGTGATATAAGTTTTGGTATAGGAGGTATACTTAGGTTTTATGTTTTTGATTACATTACTATAGGAGTTTTTGGAGGTTCTCAAAAATTAAATTATAATTCATCCAATTCTCAGAATTCATATATTAATATTGGTTACGGTGGTCCATTTGTTGGATTCAGCCAAAAGTCAGGAAAGTTTCGTTATACCGTATCGGTTTTTGTCGGTGGAGGTACAATAAAAAATTTGCACATTGAAAACCAAATTCAGGAATTATTAGTTGATGCTCATTTATACAAAACGCCTACCGTAGTTGTTTCACCTATCATTAGCCTTGATTACGCATTAACTCAAAAATTATATTTGACGATGCAAACGGTTTGTTTGTCTGCAAAATTTATTGATGACAAGAAATTTCTTAACCCTGCCTTACAAATGGGAGTATTGTTTTTTCGATAATAGACCTTATCTGAATCTATGTTTTACAAAATTAATTACTATAATGCAAAACATCATCTGGTCAACAGGCCATAAACGCAGAATAACAGATATTGTTGAAGCCAATAACTGCACAATAACCGATTCTCGGGGTAACACATATACCGATTTGGAATCGGGAGTCTGGGCAACCAGCGTTGGCCATTCCAATCCAAAGGTAAATAAGGTAATTAAATCGCAAGTCGATAAAATTGCGCATACCGGCTTTTGTTACTGCAATCCAATTATTGAAAAATGCGCCCGGAATATACTCGATGCAGCAAATCTGGAAGGCGGAAAATGCGAGTTTTTATGTTCTGGCAGCGAGGCTGTTGAATATGCGATGCGGGTGGCCCAAACAATAAGTAATAAGCCTAAAATTTTAACTTTTACTGATTCGTATTTTGGAGCATATGGCACTGCCACCCAGAAAGAAAGCGATAATCTGTATTTATACAACTGGCTCGAATGTACGTGTAATAATAAGTCTGGAGCTTGCAGCGGTGATTGTAAGCATTTTAACGAAATACCTTTCGATGAGGTTGGAATCTTTTTGTTTGAACCCGGCAGCTCATCTGGTTTGGTCAGGTTTCCACCGGTAGAACTAATCGATAAAATTATAAAAAGAATAAAAAGCCAGGGCGGACTTGTAGTTGCAAATGAAATAACAACCGGTATCGGGCGTACAGGCAAATGGTTCGGATTTCAGCATTACCCGATTCAAGCTGACATTGTGGCAATGGGTAAAGGCTTGGGCAATGGATACCCCGTAAGCGCAGTAGCTATCTCGAAAGAAGTTTCACGGGTGCTTGAGAAAAAGCAATTTCATTATTCCCAATCGCATCAAAACGATCCCCTGGGAGCATCGGTGGCTAATGAGGTTTTGAATATAATCAGGGATGAAAAGCTTTTGGAAAGATGTTCACGTCTGGGAAACAAACTGTTAAAACAGTTAAATGAGCTACAATACAGATATCCGGTTATAAAAGAGGTCAGGGGAAGGGGTTTTATGATTGGAATTGAATTACATCATCAAGCCGACCAGGTATTCGAAGAACTTTTCAACAGGGGCTTTCTTTTGGTTAAACGTTCTTATGCCGAAGTATTGCGTATGGATCCTGCTCTGACAATCGACGAAAGTGATTTAGATTTATTTGTTACTACTTTTGAGAAGATATTGCAAAAAATTAATTGTTGATAGGCATTAAAAAATGGAGAAAGTAATTATTAATGAAAAACTTGCCTTGTTTTCGGAACATTGGAAACCCAAAATAGTTGGAGAGTTAAACGAACAATACGTAAAACTTGCCAAAATAAAAGGTGAATTTGTCTGGCACAAACATGAAAAGGAAGACGAAATGTTTTATGTTCTAAGTGGAGAACTGAAAATTGAACTTAGAGATAAAGTTTTAACCCTGAACCCCAATGAATTTGCGATTATTCCCAAAGGTGTTGAACATAGACCAGTAGCAATAGATGAAGTATCAATAATGATAATTGAACCCATGTCTACCCTTAATACCGGTGATGCAGAAAGTGAGTTAACAGTTAAAGAATTAGATCGAATTTAGTATTAAATAAAACAGAAAAGAAATCATGTCAGACGAAATGAAAAAGTGTCCTCAATGTAAGTCTCCTTATGGATATTTTGTGAGAGAAGGAGTTTATGCCTGCCCCGAATGCAATCACGAATGGAATCCTGAAGAGCTTGTTGATGAGGATGTTCTTATTGTTAAAGATTCGAACGGAAATATTTTACAGGATGGAGATTCAGTAATCGTTATTAAAGATTTACCAGTGAAGGGCGCTTCCGGTCCTATTAAAGCCGGCACAAAGGTTAAAAAAATAAGATTGGTTGAAGGAGACCATAATATCGATTGCAAAATTGACGGCTTTGGGGCAATGGGTTTAAAATCGGAGTTTGTACGGAAAGCATAGTAAAAATAGTACCTTTGGTATCATATGCAAAGTTTTACATCCATGAAAAACACACTTATTATCTTCTTTTTTTTCCTGATAATGACAAATCAAAATTCAAATGCCCAACAAGAAGGTATATGGAATGGCAAAAAATGCGCAGTTGTATTAACCTATGACGATGCACTGAATGTTCATCTCGATAATGTAATTCCATGCCTCGATTCATTCGGAATAAATGGAACTTTTTACATTATTGGTGAATCTGAAATCTTAAGAGAAAGATTACCAGAGTGGAAAACAGCAGCTGCAAACGGACACGAACTGGGGAACCATTCACTCACGCATCCCTGCGATGGTGGTAAGAATGGCCGTTCCTGGGTTAGCAAGGAAAGTGACTTAAGGTCTTATTCTGTTCACCGTGCAGTAAACGAAATTCGTATAACCAATACCCTTCTTTATGCCATAGATGGCAAAACGGAAAGGACATTTGCCTATCCCTGTGCCGATAAATACATCGATACTGTAGCTTTTTATAACGAACTAGGAGATGAATTTCCCGGAGCAAGAGGAGTGTATTCTAAAATGCAGCATTTAAGCGATGTTGACTTAAGCGATATTCCCAGCTATATGATTATGGATAAATCGGCCGACTACATGATAAACCTTGTGAAAGAAGCGCAGGATACACATACACTTCTTGTTTTTTTGTTTCATGGAGTTGGAGGAGAGCATAACATCAATGTATCGCTTGAAGAACATAATAAGCTGGTACATTACCTGGTAGAAAATGAAGATGAGATTTGGATCGCTCCATTAGTTGATGTTGCAAAGTATATAAAGGAGGAACAAGAAAATAAGTAGACACTTTCTTTTAGACCTATGCCAATTAATCCTGTTAAGAACTTCACTTCAAAATATACAAAGCCGCTTCAGATACTTTTATTTTTATACATTATAGGTTTTACGATTGGAACAACCACCCATACAATAGATATTATTAAGGGAGGTTTTTTACCCTATAATCATTTAGAATTGTGGAAAAATATTTATTGGACTTCTTTAACCCTGCTTGATTTTCTGGCAATAGTTTTAGTCATATATTCCCTGGTTCCGGCACTTATTCTGGCAAACATCATTATGATTTCCGATGTGCTGATTAATACGCAGTTTTTAACTGTTTTTAGTCACTATAAACTGGTGTTTCAATTGGTTTTTTGTGCCTATGTGGTTATTTCGACACCTTTTATTTGCAGAAAATATTCTTTTGAAAACCATAAATAGAATGATCGAAGGCTTGCAACTTTTGATTTTAATACTCTGTGATCCTTTGTGTTTCTTAGTGAATCTCAGGGTAATAACTGTTTGTATAAATTACGCAGAGTGTCACAGAAGCTTCACAAAGAATCACAGAGACTTTTAATTCTAAAGCAAAACATAAAATAACCTTGTCAGGATAATTGAACCCTGACAGGGTGAAGAGAATTCTTAAAACTTCTTCAGGATATCTTTTACAGCATCTTTATGAACGGTAAAGCCCATCATTTTCAGTTTGATATAATCTTCGTGGAAGTAATAATAACCAAATCTTGGGTCATCTTCGCTAACATTTCTTGAACCCGAACTGGAATCTTTAATTAAATACCAGTCTTCACCACTATCTTTATAGTCTTCAAGAATGCCAATGAGCTGCATGCCATGGTCGTCGGTTGTGGTTTCGTTAGAGAAGCGGAACTGGCGTGCATCTTCATTAATATAATCTGAAGGAATGTCGAAATCAGGAATCATGGCGCAGTTGGTTTCCCTGCTAAATCCTGTTTCCGAAACATCGCCGCCAATGCTCATGCTGTATCCATTTTTTATGGCTTGTTTTATAACTTCCATATAGTCATTAAGCGGAATATTGTAATAATCTTTGCTGTGCCACCAGTTGTCTGGTACCTTGTATTCTACTTTTTTCCAGTATGGTTCCTGTTTGTACGATAAAATTTCAACATAGTCATCCGGATTTATCTTAAGATAGTCTTTAAGGTATGTTTGGGGATTGTATTTTTTACCTTCCACTGCAAATTCAACCGGAGGTTCACCAATGTATTTATTCATTATAGCTTTAATGGTTTCCAGTCCGAAGGCTTCGTTCCATGCATTGTTCTTTTTCATTGACTTCAAGAATGCAGTCATTTCATCAACCATTTTTTCGTGGGTGTGAAATTTGCGTCCATCTTTTAGTCCTGTGTATGCTTCATAAGGAACCGCTCCGTATGTTTTCATAATTCTGGCTACGGCATTTCCTTCTGAGCCCTCGCTGAATTCAGAATTTCCACGCTTGTCAATATATCTGCGTGCTTTCTCAATATATTCCCAGTAAACGGTGTAAATCTCAGAAATTTCAACTTTTTTATTTTGAAGTCTGTATACTTCAGATTCGTAAAAGGCTGTTGTTGAAAAGGCCCAGCAAGTACCGGCATTTCCCTGTGATTCGGTAGCTTGGGTCCAGACCGATTTGTAAAGACTATTGTCGTTGGGAAGATCAAGCCCTGATTGATCCATATTAAAACGGATGTACGGTTGTTTGTCCTCATTTTCAATAGCATCGTTAACGGCATTCACATCTTTGAGTATCGACTCGTAATAATAACCTTTGCCTCTTTCAAAGACTTCTATTTTTCCTTTGTCCTGGTTATTTTGAGCCAGAACGCTCAGACTCATTGTCAGAGTCAGAATAAAGTTTAAATTTCGCTTCATAATGTTTTAGATATAACAAAAGGATTATTTTGAAAATCAATGTTTTATTTATGGTATGATAAAAATAACAGAAATTCTTTAACTATAAAATCCTAAAAGTGAGACGAGATATTTAATTAGAGGAATAGTCTAAAAGTTGATATATTTACCATCAAAATTTCAATTCACCTATGAAAACCTCCATAGCCAATTTATTATGCTTATTTGTAATTGTTTGTTTTTCAGCCTGCAATGAACCTGAGGGCAAAAACACAGATAACAATCCTGCAGACACGCTTACAACTGTAAATTCTGTCGATACTACTACACCGACCAATATTACCGATACAGCAAGCACGGGTAATACCGATGATACTCCTAGCTATAAGGTAAAACTAGATTTTCCGGGTGTCTCATCAGTAGGATGGGCAGCGGTTTATGTTGCCTGGATAGAAAATGAAAGTGGCGAAAATCTTCAGAATATTTACATCTGCCAGAAAATTATTGAAGATATGACCACAAATACCGGTGTGCTTACTGGTATAGCCTTACCTTACTGGGCGCGGGAGAAAACAGGTAATACCGATTTGGAAAATGTTGATGCTGTTACCGGGGCATCGATTCAGGATGCGACTGAGTTTGAAAGGACTTTAGCTCTTGGCGATGTTACGAAGTTCAGGGTATGTTTTGAGATTGATCGATCAAAAAACAACAACGATTATTTTACCGACAGGCCTTGTTTTATCTATAAATCGGCATTAATCGATTTAAATAACCTGCAAGAAAGCTATGAGCTCACGCTTGAAGCTTTTATGCCAAATGACACAAAAGGAAGCAGCTTCGGTCAGAATCCGCCATTACAGGATATTCCGGGATTTGAAGTCTGGAAGTACATGACATCTCTTCAGTATATTGAGCCAATTGATATGTTGCTTAATGAGTCAGTTGAACATTCGAACTTGTTTGTTGAAATATCAGAACAATAAAATATCAGATATTCAATTAAATGGATCTGAAATTTCACTATTTTTTTTCCATGTACAAAACCCGGTTGCAAAGTTTTCTAATCTGATAACAAAGATTAAAAACTATAGCTGAATTTTAGGATGAACATATTGAAATTCTTCAGTTTAGCGAACATATTTTCTCCTTTGCCATCGAATAAAACAGTGAATAGCGTGATGTCTGAATTAACCGATGACTGGTATTTTATGGAAGGCATATAAACCAGTGCATAATTGTTGCTTAATTGTTTCCAATCGCTAACAATAAAACCACCACCTATTGGCGCTACCTTAAGTTTTTCGTTCAGGAAGCCTTTTTCGTATTGCATAAAGAAATAATCGTTCAGGTTTTCACTGCCTCTTTCATGCACGAAGCCATGCATGTACTGCAGGTTAAAGTAAGAACCATCAGGAAGAAAGTAATCGCCACCGATAATATATTTCAGGTATGGCTTATTCTTATCAAGCACGGCTTGGTCCTGAATCATATTTGGAATTATTGCCGACATATCGGTGATCGTGTGAATGTCTTCGGTTGGCAGATATAGCGCTGCTTCAGCCCAAAAGCCCATACCACCTATTCCGGTTGCAATATCGGCTCCAATTATGTGGTTTCGAAAAAATGAAACTTCGGAATTCACATGAATACCAACAATTGGGTTGGTTACAGGAATAAGTTCATTCCTGGTATTAAAAGGCAGGCCATCAATGCCCCAAACATAGCTTATTGAAAAATCTGTTCCGCCTGCATATCCTTTAAATTTGAATGCTGCAGTTGAGCTTTTCTTTAGATTGTAGTCTGGCATTAAAACAGTATCTGAAAGGCCAACTATAGTTAGCCCTTCAGGAAAGCTCATTTCAGGATTCAAAGAGTTTGCGAAGATGCCTGCAGGTAAATTTGCAGGTTGGAAAAAAGGAAGAAAAACTGCTTGCATCGAATAATCATTGTTTAGATAATATTTCAGGTTAAGTGCGTCGGAACCTCTGCGACGTCCAAAATCAAGTATGTCTTCCATATCGAGCGGATTCAGATTATCGGTTGGATTTAACTTGTCGGCAGTGCCCCACACTATGCGTTGGCGACCTATTGTAAGGTCCATTTTGTCAGAAACAAAACCAATAACGTGAACGTAAGCTTCCCTGATTTCGAGGTTGTAGGGGTCAACAATACCTTTATTGTATAAATCTGAAGACATGAGCACATTGGGTAAACCAATATTTCTTAACCAGATGTCGCTATGGAACTTTGAGTTATCTGTTACCTTTTTATCAAGCTTAAGTGATAATCTTGTTTCGTTCCATGCCCAGTCATTGTCATCTTTTAATAATAAGCGTTGGTCAGTGGTAAAAGTCCCTGAAAGTTTAAGCTTGTTATCATCTGTTTGTGCGTATCCAAACTTCAGATTAATGGTAATTGAAGTAATCAGTATCACAATTGTATGGACAAAAAATCTTTTCATGGCAGTTTTTGTTTTAGCATGTTTAATTACAGGTACTTCATTTTACAATCGCAACTTCAAGTTTCTGGGCGTACAAAATATTTTTTTTATTCGGTAATTAAAAAGAAAAAGACTTGCTGCTTTTAATCTGTAACGCATAACCAGCCGGGTATTTATTGTTTGAGTTTTCTTACGGTAAATTCATCATCCGTCAAGCCGGTATCGTATTTCACATCGCTCATAATCATTTGTGTTTTGTGATTTTTTTTAAAATTTATCATTTCAACAAGTTCGGTATTCCAGTATTTTCCTAGTTTTTTAAAGTTGTATGTTGCTTCTTTAATTTTATTATTTCCCTTATCGTAATACTCCATTTTCTCCGGATAATAATTTGTTTTGTTCACGTTAATAATGATTTTTGAATAATCCGAAGGTGTCTTTGGTATTAATTCCAGGATAAAAGCATTAGATTCAGTTTTTAATAATTTCGCTGTGTATTTCGCAGCGAACGATTTTGATTCCAAGTCGTCATAAGAAAAATCGGTTCCAGCAAAATTCTGGTTTTTAGAGCTCGAAGCTATTCTTCTCTCTTTTCCGAATGCTGGCAGATACAAATACATAATATCGTCTGGCAATGATAACACCGAGATGCCTGCTTGTGATGCCGGTGAAGTAAAGCGGAACATGCGCATATCGGTGCCTTTTTGTAGCATTGTTGCTTCGCGGACTTCCTCATTTCCATTTTTGTCGATTAAGATTATTTTCTGAGTGGCAGAAATATCTTTAGCTGAAAACATTATTTCATCCATTTTTTGTAAAATGGCATTTGCTTCCTGAGCATTCGCGGCAAAAATACTTGCCGATAATATCAGAGTTGAAAAAATTATTCGTATCATATCTGTATTATTTTAATTCGTATTAAACCGTTTTATTGTTGTTCTTTTTTCTGTATGCCAGTATTAAAATAACAGGCAACAGGGTTAAGGCTCCCAGACCTGAACTAACCATACTGATTGCGATTAGTAAACCAAAATTCTTGAGTGGTACTATGTGTGACAATACCAGTACTAAAAATCCAGCAGCAACAGAAAGCACATTAATGATAATAGCATTTCCTTTGGCCATAATGGTTTCTTTAATGGCTTTTTCTGTATCTCCGAATTCTTTCATGTGTGTATTATAACCTGTAATTAAGTGTATGGAATAGTCTATTCCGATACCCATTGCAACGCTTCCAACAAGTACGGTTGCAATATCGAGCGGTATGCCCGTAAATCCCATAAAACCAAGTAGAAACAATACGGTTGCAATAATTGGAATGGTTGCAAAAACACCTTCTGACAAAGAGCGCATAATAATTGCTACTATCAGAAATACCAGTATGATTGCTATTATTAAACTGCTGTACTGACTTTTTACCAGGCTGTCGTTTAATTTAACATATAGTGGGGGTATGCCTGTGAAGTTTATTTTGTAATTTTCACCGGGGTTTTCTTCAATAAATTTGTTCATTTTATTGGTGAAATTGTCAATTTCATCTGTTTCAATAGAAGCAAATTTTGACTGTATTATCCCTTTGTCCAGGTTGTAAGAAACAAGCTGCTCCATAATATCCTGGCCATCAAGTAAAAACCACAATTGTTCTATTTTAGTTTTATCGTCAGGAATTTTTTCGCCTTCTCCCATGGCATAGTTCATTTGTTCTACCAAATCGGCAACCGACTGTGCCGAATGAATATTAGGATCCTGTTTTATGAATTCTTCGGTTTTTATCATCATCTTCAAGACTTCCGGTTCTTGTATGTCACCTTCAAATTCAACAAAAACAGGCAGGGAGCCACCAAACTTTTTCTGCATAATATTTTCCGAAATCCGGGTAGGATTGTCTGCTTTAAAATATTCGGTAATGTTTACGCTTGTTTTTATCATGAAAACGCCAACAATACTAAAGGCTATTATTATAAGCCATATAGCTAAAACACGTTTAGGGTATTTAAAAAGAATTTTTATTAAAGGCTGAAGGAAACCATGGGTAATTATATCTTTTTTTTCTTTGTTTGCTTTTTTGTCTTTCTTGTTGTAAAAAGATAATCCGGAAAGGAGAGCCGGTACAAAAAATATGGAAAGTAACAATGCGAATACAATTCCGATTGAAGTTATAATACCGAAATCCCTGATTATAGAAAGGTACGCACCAAAAATAAACGAAATAAAACCAATAGACGTTGTAAGAGATGCCAGTATTATTGGAACTATGGTATAGGCTAAAGCTTTGAGCAAAGCTTTCTTTCTGTCTTTTAACGAAAACAGGTTAATGCTGTTTAATACATGTATTGTATAAGCGCTTCCAATGGCAAGCAGTGCTACAGGCATTGTATTTGAAATAATAGAGATTTCAAATTTTAAAATAGCCATGAATCCTAATGTCCAGATTACAGTAATGCCAGCTATAAGCAATGGTAAAAACATTCCTCTAAGCGACCTGAAACTGACTAGAAGTATAAGAGCAATAATAAGAAAGACAACAGGTATAAGCACCGACATATCAGATACTATTAACTCGGTTATATCGGTTAATAAAAAGGGTAATCCGCCAAAATAGAGTGTTTCAGGCAGAGCTAAATTATTCACCCTGTTTTTTATCCTTAAGGCAGCTAAACGCATGTCGGCATCGTGTAAAAGTTTAAATAGTATAAGGCTTGCAGTGCCATCTGCTGATACAATTGACTCTTTATACATATCTTTTGAATCGATGTAATTTCTGAGATTGTCGAGCTCTGCTTGTCCCTCGGGTAAATTATATTCGTCAATCAATTTTCCAATCTCAATGCCCCATTCCGAACTTTTAATATCCAGAATATTTGTCATGCTTGTTACCGAAGACACATCGCTGTCGATACTAAGACTGTCCGTTATCTGTTTGATATGTTTTAATACTTCAGTTTCATAAACATTTTCTGTTTCCAACACTATCATGCCAATGTTATTGCCGCCATATTGCTTGCCAATATTTTTATATAAGAGTGCAGTCGGGTCATTTTCGGGCAAAGAACTAAGAATGTCAGCATTTATATGCAAATTTTTAAGCTGGTAACCCAAAAAGAGTGTTAACCCCAGAACAAAAGCAATGATTACCCACCTGAATTTAACAATTCGCTCTGCTAATTTTTCCATGTTTACATAATAGTTTTAGTGTTCAGTGATTTCAATTAAATAAATGAGAATTATTTGACTATTATAGTTTTTTGGTCAGATAAAGATAAAAAATATGATTTGACTATAATAGTTTTTAAGTCAAAATTAGTTTAAAAAAATGTTAAATTATTTCTGCATGCCTCTGAGACTAACGGTAATCATTGTAACTAGTTCGTCTATTGTGCTTTCGTATTCGGAATATTTATTTTGCAGATAAAGCGGGAACTCAATGCTGGATAAAAGCATCATTACCACATTCACGGTAGATTTCATGTTGTTGATGGTCAGATGCCCGTCCTTTTCACCTTTCGTAAATAGCCAGAGTAGTTGTTTATATTCATAAGCTGCAAAATCATCCCTCACATCCTTTACAAAATTATATTTTTCAAAAAAATCAGCTTTCAGAGTTTCGTGGTAGTTTACTGCGGTACTTAATAATTTTAAACGTGTAAGGAAGTATTGTTTAATAATGGTCATGTAATCTTCATTGCTGCTGATAATCTTTGAAAGTTCGGTTTTAACATTATCGAGTTCTTTTTTGAGCACCTCTCTGAAAAGCTCTTCTTTACTTCTAAAATAATAATAGATTACGCCTTTTGCTTTATGAATGTTTTTAGCAATCTCATCCATAGTGGTTTTATGAAAACCATATTTCGAGAAAAATTTGGTAGCTGAATCAACTATTAAATCTTTAACGTCGATCTCTGGCATGGGCGTTGACTTTTTTTGATAATTAGTCAAAATTAGCAATTTATCGCTTATTATGTTTTAAAATAGAATATAATTACTTTAAAATACCAGTGTTAATTGCCTTTGGTAATTCTGTTAAAAAATGGCAATTATTTCCATAATAAAAAAAGTGAAGAGGAGTTTGGGCGTTAAACGGTTATTTTTTCAAAGGAATGGTGAAACTAAAATTGGATCCTTTATTTATTTCGCTCTCAACTGTTAATTCGCCTTTGTTTTTTGTTACAAACTCTTTGCAGATTAAAAGTCCCAGTCCGGTGCCAGTTTCGCCACGAGTGCCTAAGTCTGAGTTTGATTCGCCAATAATAAATAATGAGTTCAGTTTTTCTTTGCTCATTCCAATTCCTGTATCATTTATGGAAAGCTTCGCAAAATCACCTCTAATTACAACTGTAATTGTAATTTGGCCTTTTTCAATAAATTTTACAGCATTTGACAATAAGTTTCTGATTACGGTGTGTGTCATATTTTTATCGGCATAAACAATAATATCCTCCGGCACATCAAGGTTGAGTTTAATGCCTTTCTCTTCAAATCGTGTTTCCTCGAGCAATATATTAGTCCGAATTACTTCAAATAAACTGAATTCTTCAGGTTCATATTTTATGGCTCCGGTTTGTGAACGAGACCATTGCAGAAGATTTTCTAATAGTTTATAAACCGAATCTGAAGATGTATATATTGAATCGACTAAAATTTTAAGTCTTTCTTTGGGGATTGTATCAAATTTTTTGGAAAGTATTTCACTTATACCTAATATGGAGTTAAAAGGGTTTTTTAAATCATGAGCTAAAATGGTGAAAAATTTATCCTTAGTTGCATTTAATATCAATAAAGATTCATTTTTCTCTTTTATTTCCTTGGTTCTTTCAGCAACTGTTTGCTCAAGCTGTAATTTTTGACTGTGCAAAGAACTAAGCTTAAAAAGATAAAATACAATAAATAGGGTAATAAATATTAGTGCAACTAAAATTTTAAAACCCAGAGTCTGCCACCAGGGAGGCAGAATTGTTATTTCAACGAATGAACCTTCCTCGTTCCAGATATTATCCTGATTAGATGCTTTTACTCTAAAAATATATTGGCCGGGATCCAGATTTGTATAGGTTACTTCGCGCCTGGTTCCACAATAAACCCAATCCTTATCAAAACCTTCCATAATATAGGCATATTGTTTTTTATCAGATTGAGTAAAGCTTAATGAAGCATATTCAAAAGTAATTACTAAGGCTTGTTTGTGGTCTAAAACAATTTCATGTGTTTGAATAATGCTTTTCTCAAGTGGGGAATTTATATCAGTATGACTCACTGACTTATTTGAAAGTTTGAAATTTGTAATATAAACGGTGGGAAGGTTTTTATTATCGATAATACTATCCGGATCAAAATAAACAACTCCGTTATTACCTCCAAAATAAAGAGAACCTTTATTGTCTTTGGAGCAAGCTCTTGGATAGTATTCGTTTGAAGGCAGGCCATCGTTAATGTCGTAATTCCGAAAACTTTCGGTATTTAGGTCAAATTTAGCAATCCCCATGTTGGTACTTATCCATAAACAGCCATTTTTGTCCTCTAAAATGCCTTTTATAACGTTATTCGGCAAGCCGTCTTTCTGGAAATATGACTTGAAAGACTTGGTTTCTCTTATAAAAAGATTCAATCCTTCGTTGGTGCCAATCCATAGGTTTTTATTTGAATCCTCGAAAAGGCAATTTATGAAATTGTTGCTTAAGCTACTATTGTCTTCCGGGATATGAAAGAAATTGGTGAATTTCTCATTTTCAGTATCCAGCCAGCTTAATCCATAGGATGAGCCGGCCCATATATTGCCCTGGTAATCGCATAAAACATCAAATAACCAGTCGTTAACTAGCCCAACCTCATTATTGATTTTGTTTTGTTTGTAATGCTTAAAAGAACCCGACTTTGGGTCAAATTTATCCAATCCGTAACCATGAGTTGCTAACCAAAAAATACCTTCATTGTCTTCAGTTATGGCTCTTATGTCTTTCACTACTGCACTTTCCGAATTGTTTGATTGGTTAAAAAAAGCAGTAAAGTTTTTCTCTTGACTGTTGTACTTCTGTAATCCTCCAAAGTAGGTTCCAACCCATATATTTCTCAGGCGATCTTCATAAAGCATCAACACGGAACCGGCTCCCAGGCTTTTATTATTCACAGGTATGTTATCGAATTGGTAAATTTCATTTTTCATGAAATCAATTTTATCTATACCGGCGTTGTATAAACCAACCCAAAGTTTGCCTTTGCTATCTGCCAATAAAGAACTTACAATGTTCTTTGAAAGTTTAAACTCGTAATCGGAGGAGGTATTAATTGTTTTAAATTTTTTCTTTACCAGCGAAACATTTACCCCTCCTTTAGCCGATAATACCCAGTAATTGCCATCTTTATCCTGAAGTATCGACACAATACCCGAGCTTATTAAGCTGTTTTTATCTTGTTCATTGTAATAATAATAATGGAAAATACCTTTTTCTCTGTCATACAATTTCAAGCTGTTGCTGGCACCCACCCAAATATTATTTTCTTTGTCTTTGTATATAATGTTTATGAAATCTTCGTAAGTGTCGTAATTAAATGATCGAACTAATTCTTTCGTATTTTTATTGTACCAGAAAAGCCCGCCTCCCTGGCTGCTTATCCAGAATTTATCATCATCTTCTACAATATTATTATAAGGATATTCAACTTGAGGGTTATAGATTGTTTTAATTAATTTTATTTCAGAATTAAACAGGTATATGCTATCAGACAATGCCCACAGATTGTTTTCGCTATCGAAAAACAGAAACTTTATTTCGCTTTCGAGCATTAACAATTCACGCAATCTGCCTTTCTTTTTGTCGAACTCAAGTAATTTGCCGTTTTGTAAACCAAAAAACAATTTCTGATTTTTGTTCTCGGCTATAGATGAGATATGGTTTGATTCATGGCCAAAGTCACCTTCAACAAAATAAAAATTCGAAAAGGAATCAAATTCGGAATTATAAAGACAGAGTCCCTGGTGAGTGCCTATCCAGAGATTACCATCACTATCGGTAAATAATTTGGAAATGTAATTATGAGAGAGGCTGGTTGAATCATTATTCTTTTTTCGGTAAACTTTAAAATTATAACTATCAAAGCGATTTAGGCCATCTTCGGTACCGATCCAAATAAAACCTTTCTTGTCTTGCGCAATATTAATTACCTCACTGCTCGACAAACCATCTTCGGTAGTATAATGTAAAAAAGAAAGTTCTTTTCTCCCCTGGCAAAAAACAAGAACAGGTATAGCCAAAACTATAATCAGAAGGCACCTTTTCATCTTAACAACACTAGAAAACACTTACTATCATTCAAAATCATGCTATTATACTCAATTATATTGAAACAGTTGCGATTATATGAATGATTTATATCACTAAATATTTTCATTCAGTTGCAAGGGTTCTGAGTTCATATTTCAGTTAGCCTTTCTTTTCTTTTTTTTATTTTTTATTAATGATTCAATATTTCCAACTATTTCTAATCCTGCAATATTTGTGCTGTCAGAGAATATTTCTTTACCCCGTAAGTCAAGAACCTGAAGTTTTAGTTTTGCATCAACACTTTCAACTATCCTTCTGTCCATTGAGCCATTTACAGGGGCTTTTAATTCTCCGTAATTTACCCGACTGGCATTGATAAGGAAGGTGTTTTTTTTATCACTAATTCTTATTTGTACAGAATTTTCATTAAGCATTTTTATATTAAGCTTGGCTTTTGTATAAGTAGCAAATGGATGTACTTCGTTATTATGATAAAAAAAACCGAGATATCCGGTAAAAGAATTCCCCAGCCAGGGAACATTTGCGATAGAAAGCATGAAAGAACTTTCACTGTTATTAAAACTGTTGGTTTGCATCCAAATCCATGAGGACGGCATCGATTTTCCCCAGTCTTTTTCGATATACCCATGTCCGTTTTCGAAATTACAGGTTTTGTTGTCCATTGTAAGTGAGCCACTTAAATTATGCGTAAGACTCACAACACCATGATAACATTGCATAAAGGGCACAAACCTGTACCAGCCCATTATGCCTTTTGTTTTATTATTACGAGGGGTATATCTTATATGGTGAGCCATATTTATTTCGCCTTTCACATAAGCACTATCTTTATTAATGTTCAATACTAGTTTGTTGTCGGAGAAATAGTTTGGGCCAATCTTTACAGCAAATTCTTTCTTAGAAAATGAGAATTCTTCGATAGGGTAGGAGTAATAATAGGTTTGTGCTGTTTTTCCATCAATAATTTGCACAAATGCATGTTGTTCCTTTCCGTTTTCAGAAATTGATATACCCGGAATTACACTCAGAATGGAGGAGCCATCGTCAGATACCATCTTAAAATACCATCCTTCGAAATAGGCTTTTCTTTTAGTGTTACCCTGGAATAAATGTGTGTTCCCCAGTTTCTTCATTTTATAACCAGGCAAGTACTTATGTTCTGCAAAAATTACTTCATGATCTATTTCCTGAGCTTTTATAAGAACTGGTGTTAAAAGACAACAAAGAATTAAAATTATAAAACAGCTGGTTTTTCTCATAAGTACATGCTTAAATAATAAAGTATTGAGATATGTTTATGCAGGTTTACAGCAAAAAAAAATATATTTTCTCAGTAATTTTTATTGAGCAAAACGCTCAAAAAATTCTTCAGTTCCATTAATGTCTTGCAATCCCAGTATCCAGCAAACTTCACTGAGATCAGAAAAATCCAGGCCACCGTCTGCAACAGCCTCGTTGTTATACCGGTCTTCCGATCCATTATATCTGTTTCCTATATCAACGGCCAATTGCCAGACTTGAAAAAGTTTATCGTTGGTTATTTTATCTTTCCAGCCTGAATAGCCCGGAGTTCGAAAACCGGGAGTGCCATTACCTGTTGCATTTCCGTCGGGTATTTTCTGATAATCGGTATGTTCTTTAACAAATTCTAAGCTTTCAGTTGAGGTAACTTCTTCGTTCCAATTGCTGTGTTGAACAATGTGAATGCGTTCTGAAAGGTTTAAATCAGGGATATCTTTCATAAGCGATTTAACAAGAATAGCTGAAAAGTCCGATTGACCTGCTTCTGCTATCCATACATCTCCACCTGATTTTAATGATTTTAGAGCTATAGCTTTTACCTTCTCAGCAGCCGATTCGAAATTGTTATGTGCATCTGTCCAGTTATTGCCAAATGCAAGCTGAAATAAATCGTTAGGGGGAACATACAATCCCTCTTGTGTGCCATATGTTCCTGCTACAGCATGATATTTTACCCGGTCGTAATCTGCATGACTTAACAGGGTTATTAATCCTGCAGCAGAATGAAGGTCATCCACATCGGTTTTGCAATCGAAATGCATTAAAATTAAGTCTTTTTTTATGTTGAATTTTCCCTCTGTTTCAGATTTCTTGTCGGGGTCGCCGGATTTGCATGAAAGGAAGACTATTGCTGATATTAATAGAATAAATATTTTTTTCATAAGATTACGTTTGTGTAAAGCTTTAATCAAATGTAAGAATAACAAATTAAGAATAAGCATTTTTCTGTCTATCTTCGTGCAACAAAACCCTACATTACAAAACATGATTCATGAAATTGCCCCGCATCATTTCAATAATGATTTTCAAGCCGGCATAAAACTTTCCGAAGAGGATTATATTTTATTGTATGAGGAAAATGCAGTGTTACTGAAAAGGTCGGAAGGGATATTGGAGCTTCCACGGAAAAAGGATTTTGCAAGTAATAATGACGATTGGACGTGTACCTTTCTGTTTAGTTTTAACGGAGTGCCTTGTTTTCTTTTGCAAGATAAAATACTGATCGATGAACCAAATCTTGGTTTTGAGGATTTGGGTTTCTTCAGATCAACCAAACAAAACGAGATAGCATGGATATGCATGGTAGGTTTTCACCTTTTGAACTGGTACCGGCAGAATAAGTTTTGTGGAAAGTGCGGTTCAGAAACCCGGCATAAAGAAGATGAGAGAGCAACGATATGCCCGAAATGTAATCATGTTGTGTATCCAAAGATATCGCCGGCAATAATTGTTGCTATAACTTGTGGTGATAAAATTTTGCTTGCCCGGGGAACACATTACAAAGGTACATGGTATTCCCTGGTGGCGGGATATGCCGATGTCGGAGAATCGCTTGAAGAAACTGTTCGTCGTGAAGTGAAAGAAGAGGTTGGTCTGGATGTAACCAACATAAGATATTACAAGAGCCAGCCCTGGCCTTTGTCTGGTTCAATGATGATTGGTTTTTTTGCAGAAGCAGATGATAATCAGCCATTAAGCATTGATAAGAATGAAATAGCTGAGGCTGCCTGGTTCGAAAAAGGAAATCTTCCGGCATATTCATCAATTGTAAGTATTGCGGGTGAAATGATTGATCGATTTGAAAAGGGGCAGGGTGTTTAATATTATTACGAAGAAATGCTCCAATATTTTTTTGTTTTTTTATTGGTCATGCTCTTTTCTAACATATTTGAATATCTTTGCGGCGCTAAATTAAAACTGAAAATATGGGGGTTAATTTCCTTTGTTATTTCCATCCAATGTTTATGTGTAGTGCCTACCTCACAATAAAATGTTTACTTAATGAGTCATTACATGGTTTGTTCAGAATCAGGAGTAATACTTTCATGCTGTTTTCTTTCTAATTGTTTTCGTTAGTTTTTTTGTTTTCATTTTAAATGTATTTGTGATTGAGTAAAGTTTACTTAATCAAACAGATACCCTATAGTAATTATTAAATATCGATTAATCAAACAGATACCCTATAGTAATTATTAAATATCGATTAATTAAAAGATAAACCATGCAAAAAATTATAAATCCGGTGTTACCTGGTTTTAACCCTGATCCATCAATTTTAAGAGTAAACGACGATTATTACATTGCTAACTCAACTTTCGAATGGTTTCCCGGGGTGCAAATTCATCATTCGAAAGATTTGGTGAACTGGAAGCTCATTACAAGACCTTTAAACCGAACCTCACAGCTAAATATGGCAGGTAATCCTAATTCGTGTGGAGTTTGGGCACCATGCTTATCGTATCATGAGGGCACTTATTTTCTTATTTATACCGATGTAAAGAGTTTTAAGGGTATTTATAAAGATGCGCACAACTACCTCGTAACTGCAGAGGATATTTATGGCCCGTGGTCTGAGCCAATCTACCTTAACAGTTCTGGTTTCGATCCATCACTTTTTCATGATGATGACGGCCGGAAATGGCTGGTTAACATGAAATGGGATCACCGTAAGAAAAGTCATGCTTTTGCCGGAATATTACTGCAGGAATACGATCACGAACAGAAAAAGCTGGTTGGCCCTGTAAAGAATATTTTTAAAGGTTCAGACATCCAGAAGGTTGAAGGACCACATTTGTATAAATGGAAGGGGTATTATTATCTGCTTACAGCCGAAGGAGGAACAGTTTTAAGACATTCATCCACCATGGCTCGCTCAAAAAATATTGATGGCCCATACGAGTTGGATCCGAAATATCCTTTACTTACCTCTTACAATAATCCGAACCTTGAACTTCAAAGAGCAGGGCATGGTTCCATTGTTGAAACACAGGATGGCGAGTTTTATCTTGCCCATCTTTGCGGTAGAAGAATGCCAACCCAGGGACGATGTGTAATGGGCCGTGAAACTGCTATTCAGAAATTAAAATGGACAGAGGATGATTGGTTGTGTCTGGAGCACGGTACAAACGAACCCAAAGTAACAGTTGATGCTCCGGATTTACCTGAATATAAATGGGAAAAAGACCCTGAAAAAGACGACTTTGATTCTGAGGTGTTAAATATCAATTTTCAGTCGCTTAGGGTAGATATCAGCGATTTGTATTCACTCACAGAACGTCCGGGATATTTGAGGTTGACAGGAGCGGAGTCTTTAAGTTCATACCATAAACAAGCGCTTTTGGCCCGCAGACAGCAGTCTTTTGTTTATACAGCTGAAACCTGCATCGACTTTCAACCGGAAAACATTCAACAATTTGCCGGATTAATATGTATGTATGATAATAATAATTTTTATTACCTGAACATTATTCATCACGAAGATCAGGGAAGAAGCCTTGATATTGTTACCCGCCAAAAAGGAAATTATGAATGTCCTTTGGAATCGAAAGTATCTATACCTGAAACAGGTGAAGTGCTTCTTAAAGCCGAGGTAAATTACGATAAATTAAAATTCTTCTATAGCATTGATAAAGTGAACTGGATTAGAATCGGTACCGATTATGATGCCAGCACCCTGTCGGACGAATTTGATGATGGTGGTGGCGATGCTCACTTTACCGGAGCTTTTACAGGTATTTGTTGTCAGGATTTATCGGGTTCTAAAATACATGCCGACTTCGATTATTTTACCTATCGTGAGGCATAGACATATTTTAGTTTGTTGATTCAATGCTAATGAAATAAAGTACAGGGGCTGTTGTAAAGTAATTTTAACAGCCCCTTACTATGAATTAGTTAAGCCAATAGAGTATATCTAATCTCATTTGTAGTGTAACAATGTGTTTTTTAGCGGGCTTTATAATGATTTTAATACCTTAGTTTACTGCAATTTCAGGTTTTCTTGCACATTCCGACAACCATTCAACAGCCTTGTTGTAGTCTGAAAATGTTTTAATTTCTAATTCGCTGGCTTTTCTGTCTAAAGTTGATTTAATATATGCATTCACAATTAATTTTCCAAAAACATTCTCGGGCAGCACAAAGGCAATGTATTTGAGACCGTACTTAAGTGCTTGATTAGTAACGAATTCTTCCAGCCACTTCTGGTCTTCTTTTCCAATAACTTTCATGTCGCGTGAATCATTAAGCCAAACCAAATTACTAACATCAGGTTTCTTTTTAATGTAAAAATCGATTCCGGTAGTCATAAGTTTTTTAAATTGGTCGCTATTCATAAACTTTGATGGCTTCCAGATAACACACGGAACTTCTTCATTAAAAATGATTTCACCAAAACTTTCTTTGAAAACGTTCATGATAAAAAAGTATTTGTATTGTTGTAGTTAATTCAACTGTTAATTTAGAAAATATTTATTTTTTTACCTATTAAATTTGAATCAGTTTTATTACTATTAGTTTACTATTATTTCTTTTTAATTGTTCCGGCAATAATATGTAATACTCCCCGAAGCATTAAAAGTCCGCCAAACCCCCAGGCAATAATATTGAAAATAAAAATCACTCCTTTGCTTGCCGTTGCAACAAAAAAGATTAACCCAAAAATTACGATGAGTGTGCCAATTAATAAATTTATAAACCCTCCCTTGCGTTTTTTAGTATTGGCAGCATCTGTCATTATCACCCTTTGTTGTTTGTCAATTTCATCTAACTCCTTCATTATTATTTTTCGGGTATCATTATCAATTTTGTTTTTCTCGAATATGCCGGCGAGTTCCCTGAATGATACACCTTTTATCTTTTTATCAGTAAAGTATTCGATTAGTTCATTTTGGGTCATATCTTTTAACTCTATCATAATGGTATAAATTTGTATTTGTTTGTGTTAATCCTTGAAGATTGCAAATTATTTTTAATTACATGATGGATAAATTCCGATACATCAAAATAAATGTAATTTTATTTCATTGCTCAGGCAACCTCTATTGAATATTATGGGTTATTGCAATTAAACTACTGTTTTAAAAGAAAATTTTTGGAGACAAAAGAAATTATACAGCACTGCAAATCTGGTAATCAGATAGCCCAGGGCGTTTTGTTCGACAAATACTATCGGCAGATGTACAACTTATCGATGCGGATAATTTATAATCAAAAAGATGTCGAAGATGTTCTAATAACAGCATTTTCGAAGGTTTTCAGGAATATTCAAAGATTTGAATATCGGGGAGACAACAGCTTGGTTAAGTGGATTAAAACCATTGTTATAAATGAGTCGATAAGGTTCGTGAATGTGAAACCTCTTGCTGTTTACAAAGAGGAATTAACCGGACAGGAAATAAATGATGAGTGTTATGCAGATTTGTCAGGTATTGATGCCGAACGAGTTTATTCTATAATTGGAAATATGCCTGCCGGTTACAGAGTTGTATTTAATTTGTTTGCTCTTGAAGGATATTCCCATAAAGAGATTTCCGAATTGTTGGGAATAACAGAAAATACTTCTAAATCTCAGCTTAGAAAAGCCAGGTTATACATCATTGAGAAATTGAATAAAATTGAAGAACATGAAAACACAAAATATCGATTCGGAAATTAATAAGATAATCAGTGAATCGGTCAGCTTTTTCGATTCAGAAGCCGATAACGCAAAAGAGCGAATATGGCAGCATCTTCAGCTTAATGAACAGCAGCAGATTAAGCCAATATGGTTTCGTGCTCTGGCAGCTGCCTGCATACTGCTTTTTTTCACTACATCCGTTTTTACAATTTCGTATAGAAAAGCTGACAGGAAAATAAGTGCTTTAACGGAGTTAAACAGCAGTTTACAGAAACAAGTTGAATTAAAAAATGCCATCTATCAAAAAGAAAGCCAGGTTGAAACCTACACTGCTGTTCCGGATACTTTTTTTATTGAGAAAATAGTTTCGGTACCCTTTACTGTTATGGAAATACAAAAAATTGTTGATACTATTTATGTGGACCGTACGGTGTATATCGAAAAAGAATCATCCATGCAAATGGCTACTGCTTTAAGTGATGATTTTTCATTCGTTCCTTCAGCTCAATTAAGGGCTGACTACTATGAAACCCGAATACTATTAAGTAGCAGCGAAAGCATAAAGCAAAAAAAAGAACGAAAACTACAGCTTATGTTTGGGAGCAATAAAATCCAATCAAAAGAAGGTATCTTGTCTTTCAGAGCCGAACTATAAAAACAGAAATACGCGTAACAATCTATATATCTATTGTTTAATGCTAAATAGAATGAAATGAAGAACTTCAGAAACATATTTTTAACTATAATTATCCTGGTATTGAGTGCTACTATTTTTGCCCAGAAACCTATGCTTGATTCTATCAGGGTTCAGATTGACGATAAAATGGAACTGGAACTGGCCATTGACGATTATGAAAACATAAACCAGAAATTGGGAGAGGATCTAAAAAAACTTCAATCAATTTTAAAAGAATCAGATGGAATACTTGAAGCTGGTTCGTATAAAATCACTTATAAGCCCGATAAGTCAGTAACTGTTAAACAATCTGAATTAAATGAAAGGATCATCTGGAAAGGCGATGAGCCTGTAAAATATCAATACAACAATCAGTGTGTCATTAATTCAGAATTTTATTTTCTTCTCATTCGTTTTAACGATATTGAAAGCATAACCTCTGATAATTTAATTCAAAAAATTGAGGAAGTCATTAATACCACAGACACTCTTCAGGGAAGGTGGGCAGCTACGTATAATTTCACATTCCAGGGGAAGAATTTAGTACATAACCAGCAGTTCGACAAACATAACGGGCAGATGGATGCTTTGATAGTTTCAGGTGGTCTTGGAATAGACCTTATAAAAAGCGAGCCTGTTATTGACCTTTCTGCATTGGTGGGTTTGCAATTCAATCAAAAAGGAGTTTTTAAAAACCTGTATTATTTGTCGTACAATCAATTGTCGTATTTTGATGATGAAGACAAGGTAAATTTGAACGGATTTGCCAATGTCGGTTACCGGCATAATTTCTCGCATGATCAGAAAGAACCCAACTGGATAGGAATGGAATTGGGCTACCTTGTAAGCCATCATGGCAGTTTATTTGATAAAAACACCTTCAGACTTGGAATTAACTGGGAAGTTGGAAAATACATATCAGTAACTCCCCAGCTGTATATATCAAAAAATTTAACCTATCCGGCATTAAGAATAGGTTTTGGCTTTTAAGAGGTTAATTATCATGCGATTGCTTAGAGAATGGTGTGTCGTGTTTAAAATCTCAATTTCTTTCGAATAGCAATAAAACCATTGTCTTAGAAGTAGGTTTGGACTTAACAAAGCCCGATTATTAATTGAGCGAATAACCAAAGCTTAAATAGATTAATTCGGGGAATCCAACTCCGGTGCGGAACACAAATTTTCCTTCAGGTTTCTTAAACCGGTATCCTATGTTTGGTGCTGGAACAATATATCTTCCTGAAGTTGTAAGAAAATGCATGTAGGCTGCACCAAGTCCTAGTTCAAAATGATTGTTTTCTGCCCCTGTAAGGCATGTGTAATTAATTACAACATTCAAACTGCCGTCATCATAATACTGGTATATTCCGGTACCAGCACGAAATCCTCTTTTTTTAAATACCAAATTTGGTCGTTCAACAAGCATAATCTCATAATTTACAGTTATGCTTCCGTAAAGTGGTGTAATTCCCAGACCACCATGAAATGCCGATTCATTTATTTTATACTTTAATGTGTCTTTATTGTATTCCTGACTAAAAACACAGACTGTCAATATAACTATAAGAAATGTGAAAATTAATTTTTTATACATTATTGTAATGAATATAGAGAATTAACATTTGAAGATAGAATAATATAGTGTATTTACACTACTTATTTATCCAATTTTAATACTATTAGCATCAATTTTAATATCATCCGAATTAGTCCTAATAAATCTTGCACATGCCAATTGTTGGTCGGGTTTCAAATTAATCACCAATCGGTATGAATTGCCTTTAATTTCAAACCTCTTGGCGGACAAGCTTTTAAAAACTATTGTTTAAATTTCAGGCTGATTATTCCCGGCCGGCGCACGGTGAATGCCGCACACTGCGAAGAAACTATAGCGGACAGCCTCCAGTCCGGCTGAAAAATCGATGTGTAAGCCTAAAAACGGTATCCGATACGTAAGCCGGGCTCAAGGCCCCAGGGGGCTTGCGAAACTTCGTCGGTGCCGATTTGTACCTTTTGGTTGGTGAGGGGCACCAGAACACTAATATTGGGGTTGATGGTAAGATGTTTCCACAATACCCAGGTGTATCCGATTGGCACTCCGGTAAAAAAGGTGTTAAACCTGCCCGATTGCTGGTTGATTGATGTTTCGACATGATGCATGGAGAATAAGAAGATGATGCCGGTGCTCCAGCGTTTCATGTCGCGGTGCGAAAATATTTCGCCACGGTAACCAAAGGCTGTGAGTATGTCTTTTTGAAACGACTCTTCGGTTAGGTGTTTTTCGTTAATATCGATGTTCGCCAATACCAGCGAGTGTTTGATTCTTTGTCCGTGCCGAATCCATCCGTTAATGTTAAAATTATACCACTGTCCAATACGGGGAGCCATTAAATCGTACTCGATACCCCAGTTGATTTTGCCGGTGTTTTCGAGGGTTTGTGCGCCCAGTGAAATTGCGATAATGAGGAGCGAGAACAGAAGTTTTACTTTTTTTGTCAACATGCTGAATTTCAATTTATTGTTTTAATATTTCGTCGATTGCTTTATCAATTATTTCGTCGTTGTTCAGGTTCGTCCAGTCGAAATTTACACGAATATCGGGAGCTACGCCCTGTTCGGCATAATTGTTTCCATCGACATCGAGAAGTTGCGATATGCTAAATCGGTATGTCCATCCATTAGGCAGTTGACCGCCGTTTGGGAATCCGCCACCTCCTCCGGTCGTATCGCCAACCAATGTAATTTGAGGAAATTGTTTGCAGGCAAAAGCAAAAAATGTGCAGGCACTGTAACAACTACGGTCGGTAAGTACCATTAACGGTTTGTTATAATTTATACCCTTGTGAACCCCGATATAAAATGGTTCGCGTGGGCCAAAATCGTTGTGTCCCGGGCCGTTTCGGGTAATGTTGTAACCTACCAGGGTTTTCTCAGTTGCAAAGCGTTCAAGTATCATTGCAATATTTGCCGGGTCGCCCCCTCCGTTTGAGCGCATATCGAGAATCAATCCCTTTGTGCCGCTGTAATGTGTAAGCACGTGATTTAATGTTTCTTCATCTATATCGTCGGAAAAACTACTGTACATAATATAGCCTATGTTTTGATTGTTGATAAAACCATGCGTAAATGCTCCGGTATATCGGGGGGCGCTGAGGTAGTTTTCGCGTATAGTCCGCAGATTAAAATTTTCGGGACCTGAAAGATAGACTTCATAGGTTGAAATGTTAAAGGGCGAGAAAAGGTTTACGTGATCATCGCGAAGCTCTTTTAACATTGTTGCTAAAACAGTAAAAAGCGAATCTTCGGTTATTTCAGGATACAACATCGATTTATATTTTGTTCCAATTGCGTCCCAGTCAATTTTTTTTAGTTCGTGGTAACTGTACTTTAGGTCAACTTCATTCCATAGGTATTCGAAGTTTACATAGGGGTCGTTGCTGGCTTTATCTTCTTCAAAAATCATGTTTTCGCACGATAGTAATGCAAAAACGGCAAAAATAATTACGATAGAATGCTTCATGATTTACCTTATTTGTTCTTGTTAATGATTAATGAATATTGAATACGATGACTTACCATTTGGAAAGCTTCGTGTTTGCCGGGTGCGCTGGCAATGTCCCATACATAGGCTATTTTGAAACCGTTTCCGCTTGAAGCGAATTTCGAAAATTCGATTTTAGTTCCAACTCTCCATCCGTTTAACGACCATGCGTATGTTTTCATGAGCGACGACAAGCTGCTTACGCTGTTTCCATCTATTTCGCTGAAATAGAAATAATTATACGAAGGTCTGTGATTGAAATTTAACAAGCCGATATTGGCCTGAAATGACAGGTTTCGGGTTGCCGGTTTCTGTTTAATATTCAAAAACCATAGTTTGATGTTTTTTTCTTCGTTACGGCTGATATCTTTATCTGCTTTAAGGGCAAGCATCAGGTTTACAAATGATTCGGCTCCTAATGCAGCATTGTTCAAACTCTGATTTATACGGATATTTTGAGTAGCCATTAATGTGCCTCCGGCTTTGATGTGTAATTTATCGAGCGAAAGTTGAGGTACAAACCTGAGGTATTGAAAATAGGCGTCGAAATTCATCAACATACTTGATGCTGAGGTTTGGTAGTAGTTGCTTTTGGGAATTCCTGCCAGTGTTGAGCTTATTAAGGGACTAAATCCCCACACGTTTTCGCTTTTTTGTCTAAGGGTTTGTTTTTCGATAGCCAGCGATATGCCCGGGCCATTGTAAAACAGCGGCGATGTTGCAAAATCGCGAAAACTTGCATAGCCTAAACCAGCCGACAGCAGCAGGTTTTTTTGTTTTGCATAGCCTGTTTCGGAAACAGCCTGGGCAAAAACATGCGATTGCAGAAACGAGAACAATAAAGCTCCAAGCAAAAAGAATAATGGTTTTCTCATTTAGATTTATTAAAGATGAATATTTTGGTAATAGCTCAATTATTGGTACAAAACTAATTCCACAATAGGTGTTGAAGAAAAGAAACATGACGGGTGTTGAAATTTCGGAGCTGAGCATTAATAATTGAGAGATGAGGACGACAGCAATTTAGTCATATTAATGCGGAAACAAGCAAGACACCAAATGAAAAAAATAATTAACTGCATTGATTTTTTATAGCTGTTGTGCTTCATACATGGGAAACCTCAGTGTAAAAAGGTTTTGATATTTCAAATGAGTATATGATTGCATAAATAATCGGAAAAAATAGAATAACTGAAGGAAAATATTTAGACACTAATAAAAAGTTCATTGGAAAAGAAATTGAAGTGTTTTATTTCGCATCCTTGATTCATCTGCGATTTGCACATATACATCTGTTTAGAGATGATAACGGTAGAGCAGCCCGATTAATTGAGAAATGGTTTGTTGCAGAGATATTAAGAGATGTTTCAGCTTTTTGTAAATGCACCCAAATTGTCTGAAATAAAGCGCGAAAGCATAAGAGTCTACTGGTCAATCCATTTTTTAAACTCGAACAGGCGCTGGATACTTACCAGCGAATCGACCGGGAGAGGTACTTTTAGTTCAACCTTAATGCTGCGGTTCGACATAGAATACATGTTTTCGATGGCCTTGTAATTGATAATTAACTGGCGGTTTATCCTGAAAAACATTTTGGGCGAAAGTTCTTTTTCAACTTGGTCAAGCGCATGGGAAATATCGTAGGTGGTTGAATCGAAACCAAGCATAAAAACCGATTTGTTCAGGATGTAAAATGCGGCAATTTCGGCCACATCAAGCGATTTAATTTTGTTGGCATAGGTAATCGAAAAGCGTTGCTTGTACTCAGGTTCTTTGTGTTGCAACATGTTTATCAGTTGGCTAAAATCGGGCATGCTTTGTTGTTGCAGTGTTTTATACTTTTCAATGGCTTTCTTAAAATCGGCTGTTTTAATCGGTTTTATCAGGTAATCGATGCTGTTTAATTCGAAAGCTTTAATGGCAAACTGATTGTAAGCAGTTGTAAATATTACCGGGGTATTGGTTTGTATTTTATCAAAAATCCGGAAGCTCAAACCATCCGAAAGGTGTATGTCGAGCAGAATTAAATCGGCTTTGTTTTCGGACAACCATTTAACCGATTCTTTTACCGAAGTGCAAACTCCGGCAATAGCAGCATCGGCTTGAATTTCCTTCAACAAAGCAATTAAATTTTGCACCGCCGGAGTCTCGTCCTCAACGATTAAAATGTTCATTAACAGTGATTTAAATTAAGTACAGGGATTTTTGCCACAAAGGTATTGTCAATTTCTGTAAAGCTGCACTCTTTTTCGGTAATCAGCTTATATCTGTCTTTAAGACTTTTAAGCCCCATGCTGTTCGATTCGGGTTGATAGTTTAGTTTGTTCAGCGGGTTTTTCACAACAATCGTATCTTCATCGATATGCATCGTAATTGTTAAGGGCATTTGTTCCGAAATTTCGTTATGCTTAATTGCATTTTCAATTAAAATTTGAACCGACAAGGGAACAACACAATAATTGCTGAGCACCATATCTGTATCGATTTGTAGTTTCAGGTTATCGCCATAGCGCAATTTTTGTAAGTAGAGATAAGAGTTAACAAAGTCGATTTCGTTGTTTAGCTCAACAAGGGTTTTGTTTTTGGCATCCAGTACATATCGGTAAATAACCGAAAACTCTTCGATAAAGGTTAGCGATTTTTTATCGTTATTTCGGATTAACGACGATAAGGTATTCAAGCTGTTAAAAAGAAAATGTGGGTTGACCTGATTTTTAAGCACTTCGTATTGTGCAACAACTTGTTGATTTTCGAGCAGTAAGAGTTTGTTTTTTGATTGTTGAATTTCAACCTCATATTGAATATTTTTTTGACGGCTTTTGTAAAGCACTCTTTCGATATACTGAGCAAACGCTATAGCCAAAAGCAGCATCCCGTAAGAGCTTAAATCATCAGCAATATAAAATACATCGAATACCGCAAACACATCAATAATAACCAACAAAAACAACACGCAAAGCGCCAGCACCGGAATTCTGAAATCTTTGTTGCGGTACAAACCGCTTACTATTAAAACATATACAAATAAAACGATGTCGATAACCACCAGTATCCAAAACAGGATATTAAAAAATTGGTATTGAAACATCAGGGTACTTGTTGCCGCATAAACGATATGAACGGCTATCATTATTCGTATAAGTGTGTTTTTTGTATAGCCCGAAATGCAAGCAACAATTCCCAAAATGCCAATAGGAACCAGATTTTCGACAATAATCATTGAGTTCATAAAAAACAATGGACGAATGTTGAGGAGCTGGTGCAGGTTTTCTAACAAAAAAATGTAGCCTTGCGAAATGGCAAAAACAAAGTACCACAACAGTAAATATTCATGTTTTCGGAAACGAATAACAAAGGCAGCCATTGCAAATAATGCGGTAAGAATTAAAAATAGGCCCATTACATCGCTTACAAGTCCTTTTCGAAGCGATTTTCGGGTTTGTTTAACAGCATGTTTAGCCAAATTGTGTGCCTCGCCAATTAAAATTGCACTAAACCCGGTTGCATCAAGATAATTTGTAAAGGGGATTCGCAATATAAAGGTTGCCGAATCGATTGGCGTTTCAAGCTTTACAAAGTGGGCATCGTAATATAAAGTAGCCGAATTTTTTGTATCCGAATTTTTTGCTGAATATATAAGCAATGAATCGCGGTAAATTTCGAATCCGGAGGTGTACCCAATAAGCAGCAATACCGGATTTACGAAACAGCTGTTGCTGTATTGTTGCTTAAACAGAATCTCGTTTTTGCCTTTGATATCAGCAAGTCTGATAATTCTGGTTTTGTTCCACCCAGCTGTATCGCTTATGTATGAAAGCGGGTTACTGTTGTTTTCGATGAACAAAATCTTATGTTCGGCAACATTAAACAGTGAATCAAAAAGCGACTGAGCTATTGATGAGGTATTTAAGTTGATAAATACCAGACAAAACAAAAATTTGAAGCAAAAAGATTTCATATTCCTGATTACAAAACAAAAATAGCTAAAGTATAAGTTGATGCAATACTCTTTATTAAAATAAAAAATGCAACAATGTAAAAAAAAGAATATATGTTTGAATATAGTTAAACATAAAATTAAAAAAATTAAAATAAAAATTTATTTTAATTAATAAAGTATTTATATTTGCAATGTTAACTTAAATTTATTCGATATGGGATTACCGGTTAGTTGTCCGAGTTGTAATGCGCCACTACGTGTTTCGATTCTGAAATGCGAAAGCTGTCAAACCAAGGTGGAGGGTTCATTTGATCTGCCCATACTGGCTGCCTTATCGCCCGATGTACAGGCATTTATCATCGGGTTTGTGAAAAAAAGTGGAAGCCTGAAAAAAATGGCCAAAGAAATGTCGCTGAGCTATCCAACGGTACGCAACCGTTTAGATGAGGTTATTGAGCTATTGAATAAAAATGAACCATCAAAAGATGCATGATATGAATCTGAAAGTGATTTTCAACCCCTTTGAGAAAATTGCAGGTACCAAAAGTTTGTTTTTTGGTCTGGCAGCGGTTTTAGTAACTGGAACCATCGGTTATTTCAGCAAAACGCATTTCGATGGTATTTTAAATATTCACTCGGGTATGCAGTTGGCATGGTATGTTCATGTTGCCGCACCCATACTCAGTGTTGCTGTTATTGCAATTTGGTTTTGGCTTTTTGTCGTCATTTTTGGTAAGCAAAACGTGCGGGTAATCGACGTGGTTGGAACCCAGTTTTTTGCGTTTATCCCATTGGTGCCGGCTTCGGTACTTGGTTTTTTTGAGGTTACCGTAGTGGTGGCAGAAGCTTTGCAAAAGTTTGGAGCAAACCCTGCCGGTGCGCTTGATATTGCGGCCAGCCAAATGTTGGTTTTTGTGGTGCTGATGATTATATTGATGTTATTGACGGTGTGGAGTGCAATCTGGATTTACAAAGGGTATAAAGTGGCTGCCAACCTGCCAAATCACATACATATTCCGGTGTATATAACAGGAATCATAGTGGGAATGATTGTGCCCAAACTTTTAATTCCCCTAATTATTTAAAACATATAATGATGAAGAAAATTACAATCACTTTGTTGCTTGCCCTGCTAACAAGCATTGCCGGTTTCTCACAGGAAGTTGAAGGAGCATGGAATGGTGAGCTTAATGTCGCCGGACAAAAATTGCGTTTGGTATTCAATATTGAAAAAAGCGATGCCGGCATTTCGGCTACCATGGACAGTCCCGACCAAAATGCGTATGGCATTCCTGTTTCTGAAGCTACCTTCGAGGACTCAAAGCTTTTCATTTCCATCACACCGGCCGGTATAAAATTCGAAGGCACACTGGCCGGCGACAGCATAAGCGGCACTTTCAGTCAAATGGGTTCATCGTTCCCGATGACGCTCAGCAAAAATGCCCAAAAAGTAGAAAAACCCAAGCGACCGCAGGAGCCAGATAAACCCTATCCCTATGTCTCGGAAAATATAACTTTTGAAAATACAGAAGCCGGCATACACCTGTCCGGAACTTTAACACTTCCCGATGCAAAAGGCAAATACCCGGCGGTGGTATTAATCTCGGGCAGCGGTCAGCAAAACCGAGATGAAGAACTGATGGGGCACAAACCTTTTCTGGTTTTGGCCGATCACCTTACACGCAACGGTATTGCCGTGCTAAGGTTCGACGACCGCGGTGCCGGCGAGTCGGGTGGTGATTTCAGTAAAGCCACCTCGTTTGATTTTGCCACCGATGTTAAAGCTGCCATCGACTATTTAAAAAGCAGGAAGGAAATTGACCCTGCAACTATTGGCCTTATGGGTCACAGCGAAGGTGGAATTGTGGCTCCTGTTGTGGCATCGCAGCACCCCGACGAAGTTGGGTATATTGTGTTACTTGCCGGCCCGGGACTTCCCGGTAGTGAAATTGTGATGATGCAGCAACAACTGATTGGTAAAGCATCGGGCATGCCCGAAGATGACCTGGAACTGGCAGTCGGCATGAATAAGCAGATTTTTGATTTGATTGATGAAATCGACAACTCTGAAGAACTGCAAAAAAAAGTAAGGGATTTGTTTCAAAAAAAAATTAAGCAAAATCCCGAAATGGTGCCTGAAGGAATGGAGGCCGGCCAGTTTATCGACATGCAGTTAAGCCTGCTTTTAACACCATGGATGAAAAACTTTTTAACATACGACCCGGTACTTGCCCTCAAAAAAGTGCGTTGCCCCGTGTTGGCTCTTAATGGTGAAAAAGATTTGCAGGTACCGCCTAAAGAAAATTTAGAGATCATTCGTGAAACACTGGAAAATGCCGGCAACAACAACGTAAGTACCATTGAGCTTAAAGGCCTGAACCACCTTTTCCAGGAGTGTGAAACCGGCTTACCTTCCGAGTATGGGCAGATTGAACAAACCATGTCGCCAATAGCTTTGAACACCATTCTAAAATGGGTGGAAAAGCAGGTGGAATAATATAGAGAATATTCGCTAAAAGATTTAAGAGTACATAACTGACATAGCTCTGAAAATACATCTATGTAATTTCCTTAATGTCATAGCGGTACAATGTTTTGTTTACCATCTATCCACTATTTGAAAAACCGATGCCCTGGTTTTAAGCTTGAAATGCACATATAAAATTGGAGTATTGCAGTCAATATAAGCAGGCTATGGGATAAGTGGATTACGTATTAGTCTTAATCTTAATTGTAAGGGGCAGATAAATATGTGGCTCGGAAATATTGCCTGCTTATATTGGCTAATCGATACATGGTTTTTGTTGATTATAAATTAAAGTCAATTCATTTGTTCAGGTTTCTGACCTGGAATTTCTAAAAAGCAGGGTAGCTTAAATTCAGACAAGCATTACTTAAGCCACATTGCAATGCAACAGTCGAAAAAATAAAAAAAGGAATTCCACTGGTGGCCGATGCAATAAAAGAAGTTTTAAAGTGATTTTATTCTCTGAAAAGAATAAGAAAGAGGGATTAGCCCGGTGTTAAAAAAACAGATGGTCAAGATGCAGGTCGTACATTCGAACCATGAGTTACGCTTGAATAGAAAAACTGTTTCCATGTGGTTTTAATTAAAAGAAGTTAAAAAGAATAAAAATAATCTTATATCGTTAGCCGAGAGAAAACTCTGGAATGAATAATGGTATTGCGGCTTCTCGGCCCGTATTGTGTTTCTCAAACAGGGTATCGCGATTTACAAGAAGACCCTACAACTTTTTACTTCGTAACTGGTAGAAGGTATTCCAAAAAAAGCAAATTATTCTACTTTTAAAAAAAATGCTTAACTTATGGTATAAAAGATTTTTATATGCAAAACGGTACCATAAATATGGTAAATCTGTTTAACAACCTTATGGATTCAATACAGCAAGGCATTGTTGTATTAGATAAAGATTTAAGGATAATTAGGGCTAACAAAATGATTCTTTCAAAAGTCTCGGCTAATGAAACAGTTATTGGTTCTTATTGCTATAAAACCATTAGAAACAGCAAAACTCCGTGTACCGATTGCCCCGTATTAAAAACCTTTGAGACAGCCAACCCCAATTTAGAAATTCTTAAAAACCCGCTAAACGAAAAAAACGAACCAATTTATGAAATTACTTCCAACCCTGTTATAAGTGAAAATGGAGAGGTTGAACTGGTTATAGAAAGTTATAGAGATATTACCCCCCTGACACAATTTAAAAACAGGTTGTTTGAAAGCGAAGAAAGATTTAAAACCTTCGTTGAAAATGTCAATGATATTATTTACCATTTAACCCCGGAAGGCGTATTTACCTATGTTTCGCCGAATTGGACAGAAATACTCGGATATCAACCTAATGAAACAATTGGGGAAAAAGTTGAAAAATTTGCACATCCCGATGATTTGCACCTTTGTATTGATTTCTTAAATAAGGTTTTAACAACAGGTGAAAAGCAAAGTGGGGTCGAATACCGTGTAAAACACAAAAACGGAACATGGCGTTGGCATAATTCAACCGGAGCTCCAATAAAAGATGAAAATGGAAATTTTGTTTCATATATTGGCGTTGGAAGAGATGTTACAGAACAAAAAATTGCATTAGAAGAAAAAATCAGGCGCAAAACTTTGTTTGATAATGTACTGAGCACAATCCCAGACCTAGTCTCTATCCATGATAAAGACCTGAATATCATTTTTAGCAATTGGAACGGGTTTGGGGCGGTGCCGCTTGATAAAAGAATATTAAACTCAAAATGTTATAACACGTATCGTGGTTACGATAGTATATGCCCTGATTGCCAGGCAAAAAAAGTGCTTGAAACAAAAAAGATTTATCATTCGCAGGCCTTGTTACCCGACGGTAAATGGATTGACATCAGGGTTTTCCCAATTATTGATCCAATAGATGAAAAACATGTATTTGTTGAATGGGTAAGAGACATATCCGAAATAAAGCAATCGGAGCAATCTTTAAAAGAAAAAAATGAAGAATACGAAGCTTTAAACGAAGAATTGCGACAAACAAACCTAGAACTGATATTTGCCAAAGAAAAAGCGGAAGAAAGCGAAACGGATTTACGGTTCTTATTTGAAAATATGACACAAGGCGTTGTATACCATAACCCGTTAGGTAAGATTATTCGTGCAAATGCAGCGGCAGCAAGAATTCTCGGGCTGAGTTTAGACCAGCTTTACGGAATAACACCAATCAACTCGCGCTGGAAATCGATACACGAAGATGGCACAGACTATCCCGGTGAAACACATCCGGCAATGGTAACAATAAAAACAAAAGAGCCCATAAAAAACTCAATAATGGGTATTTTTAATCCTGAAGAAAATGATTATTCATGGATTAACATTAATTCTGTTCCACAACTTAACAGTGAGAACCAATTAATTCAGGTAGTTGTTACTTTCGAAGATATTACAGAAATAAAAAATGCCAGGGAAAAAGCCGAAGAAAGCGAGGAAAGATTCAATTTGGCGATGCAGGCATCTAACGATGGCTTATTTGACTGGAACCTCGAGACCAACGAAATATATTACTCACCGGGTTGGAAAAAAATACTTGGATACGAAGATCATGAACTTCCCAACGACATTTCGATTTGGGAGAGTTTAACAGAACCCCAAGATTTAAAAAAATCGTGGAAGTTGCAGCAAAAACTTATTACGAAACAAATCGATCGGTTTGTTCTAGAGTTTAAAATGAAACATAAAAAGGGGTATTGGGTGGAAATTCTGGCACGTGCCGAGGCCATTTTTAACAATAGCGGAAAAGCCGTAAGGATTGTTGGAACCCACACCGACATCACCAGACGCAAACAAATTGAACTTGAACTTGCCGAAAGTGCCGAACGTTTTAAAGCGCTTCATAATGCATCATTTGGAGGTATTGGAATACACGACAAAGGCTTGATTATTGAATGTAATCAAGGCCTTAGCAAAATGACGGGATATGCCTACGATGAACTGATTGGCATGGATGGCTTATTATTGATTGCACCAGAGTCCCGGAATATAGTTATGAGCAGAATAATGGCCGGATATGAAAATCCTTACGAAGCTTTGGGTATTCGAAAAAATGGTGAAATATACCCACTGCGGCTGGAAGCAAGGAACATTCCATACAAAGGGAAAAAAGTAAGAACCGTAGAATTCAGGGATATTACAGAACAAAAGCAGGTAGAACAACAAATCAATGCAGCCAAAGAAAAAGCCGAAGAAAGCCAACGAAAATTCAAGGCTATTGCAGATACTTCGCCATTGGCGCTTTACATTTCCAAAGGAGTACGGCAAGTTTTAGAATATATTAACCCCACTTTTTACAGGCTGTTTGGCTATAAATACAAAGAAGTAAATGAAGTTGCTTTATGGTGGAAACTGGCCTATCCCGACCCTGATTATCAGAAACAAGTTAGCAAAGAATGGAACAGTCGTGTTGAAAAGGCCATTGAAACAAAATCGGATATTGTACCTATGGAAACAATCGTTACCTGTAAAGACGGCTCAAAAAAAAACATATTATGGGGGCTCGTATCCACTGGTGATGAAAATTGGGCATTCGGCATGGATTTAACAGAATACCGAAAAACCGAAAAGGAACTTACTATTGCCAAAGAAAAAGCCGAAGAGGCCAACCACCTGAAAACCGAATTCCTCAATAACATGTCGCATGAGGTGCGCACCCCCATGAACGGCATAATTGGTTTTTCAGAGATGCTCGATAAACCTGATATAACCGACGAAAAAAGGAAATACTATTCGAAAATTATACAAAACAGCAGCTACCAGCTTTTAAGGATCATTGATGATATTTTAGAGATTTCAACCTTAGAAACAAAACAGGAAAAACTCAATGAAACAGAATTTTGCCTGAACGATTTGTTGATGGAACTTTTTTCAATTTTCAACTTAAAGTCAAAAGAAAGAAATCTGCCACTGTACTTAAGAAAGGCATTACATGATAAACAAAGCCATATTATCTCAGACAAAACAAAACTCAATAAAATACTAAGTAATTTACTTGAGAATGCGTTAAAATTTACTAATCAGGGTTATATCGAGTTTGGATATTTCATTGAAAACACAAATTTGATTTTATATGTAAAAGATACAGGTGTTGGTATTTCATCAAAAAATCATGAAATAGTTTTTGAACGCTTTTCGCAAGAAGACAAGGAAGTCTCAAGCAAACACGGCGGCCTTGGTTTAGGCTTATCAATATGTAAAGAAAACACTCAATTATTAGGGGGAAATATTACCCTTAAATCGGAAAAAGGAAAAGGTTCCACATTTTATGTAACAATACCCTATAAACCTGTTCAAATTGAAAGTGAGCGTGTTTCAATGGATTCTTCT
>JAFGVA010000138.1 GCA_016938235.1 Bacteroidales bacterium
TAAAACACCATAATCCCAAGTATATCAGAAAAAGTACTCTCATAAATCAGAAATTCCCTTTTGTAACCACTTAAATTGGCGACACTTGGAATAATAATGGCACTGCTCATAATCGACAAGGGAAGGGCGTATACTACAGCAGATAAGAATGTTATGTGTGGTATAAAAAACAGTATTATGGTTGTGAGCGCCAAAGAAGTTAATCCCAGCGAAACAGAGGCAATTAAAAACGACTTCCAGATAATCGGCCACTTTTCTTTTTTTAATTCAAGGTCGAGAACTGCTTCCAGCACAATCATTATCAAACCCACAATTCCGAGTACTTCAAGCGTGGTGCTAAAGTCGGGTTCAAGCTTAAAATGAATCAGCAGCTGGTTAATTCCAACTCCCAGGAAAATTAGCATCAATACGCTCGGAATATTGGTTTTCTTTGCAAGAATGTTATTAAAGAACGAAATAATAATGACCACACAAAGTCCGGCGATAAACAGGTATGCATCCATATTGTAACGAATTATAAGTTCAGGCAGCTCGAATAACCTGAAGTTTTACGCGAATAAATATATAAGAAATAAAATAAAATTTACGCGAATGAAAGTTTGAATGCCTGTAAATTTCGAAAGGCGAAGGACCGAGAGTGTAAAAAACTGTCTGGAACCCAGCTTAATTATTTTTATTGCCTTTTCTGAAAATTCCGGCAATGGTTTTTCCAATTGTATCAATTTTCTCAATAGTTTCAAGCATCGACGAATTTTTTAAGTCCATTTCCTCTTTACCCATCTTAATTTTTTGAACGGGGTAAATAAGCAATAAACTTTGTTCCTGAAAATAGGTATTCAGGTAACGCGGAATCCTGCTCATCGAAGTTTGGTAAGAGAGAAGGTTCTTACGGCTCATAATAACCACCAGGTTGTCGTCGATTTTTATATCGCGTGCCAGAATGAGAAAATCATCCCACTCTTTGAAAATATTAAACTCCAACTCAATCGGATGTTTTGAATATATTTTTTGAATAATTTGACCTGTTTGTTCCGACGAATAAATTATGATACGGGCACCGGTATTTGTGGCAATGTTCCAGATTTTTGCCAGCCAGAAAGAAAACCCGATTTCATATTCTGCTTTCTCGGGTATAATAACAATGTGCCTTTTAATGGTAGAAATTGGCTGAAACGGTCGGTAAATATATGTAGATACGTTGCTGCCTTGCAAGATGCTTTCGGTTAAATTGCCAAGAAACGAATCCGAGATGTTTCCTTTCTCGTGCAATCCAAGGATGAGATCGGTAATACCATTTTCACGAATAATATTGGTAATTCCGTTCACCATGTTTATATCATAACGAAGGATCGTTTTCAGGTCCAAATCTGTAGCAGATGCTGCTATCTTGGCCTTTTCAAGCAATTTCCTGGCTTTTTTCTCGGCATCGGGCGAAACATCGTTACTATGAATAATGTTTAGGGCGTACAAACCGCTTTTATTTCTTTTCGACTTGATGATGTTGCTAAGATTTATCAACTCATCAATATTCTTTGGGTTACTCACCGGGATCAGGATTTTTTCCAGGCTTTCCCTTGGTTCTTCTTCAGTCTGTTCTTTTAGTGCAATTTTTCCGGCGCTTTGCTGCGTAGCAAACGATGCAATGGTACACGTAACTAAAATCATAATAACGGTACCATTTAGTATACTGTCGTTTAAAAGCCGAATGGGTTCGTTGCCCGAGTCGTAACCCAGTATGATATTGTAACCCACCAGTACAGCTGCCAGGGTAGCAGCCGCCTGAGCATTGGTTAAACCAAAAATTAATAGCCGTTCGTCATTGCTGAATCTGAAATTTTTCTGTGTCAACCATGCCGCAGCATACTTTCCACCTGTAGCAATAAGCGACATGGTAACAGCAACAATGATTGTATTTAAATCGGTAAAAGCCCTGTAATCGATCAACATTCCCACGCCAATAAGAAAGAAAGGTATAAAAATGGCATTGCCTACAAAATCAATCCGGTTCATTAACGACGACGTACGCGGAATAAGCCTGTTAAGCGCTAAGCCTGCCATAAAAGCACCGATAATGGCTTCAATACCAGCAGCCTGAGATAAGATCGCTCCTAAAAAAACAATAAACAGTACAAAAATATACTGAGTTACATTATCACTGTATCGTTTTAAAAAAGCCCGGGCGATAATTGGGAACACAAATAGGATAACCACCGTAAAAATCACAAACTTTATGCTCAGCTTTATCCAAAAGTTGTGGTCTATTTCTCCTGCCGACATACCCACAATTATTGCCAGTACCAGCAAAGCCAGAATATTCGTAATGAGTGTACTGCCTACCGAAATATTTACTGCTGTGTTTTTTGTTATTTCCAGTTTACTCACAATAGGATAAGTGATAAGTGTGTGCGAAGCAAACATACTCGCCAGTAAAACCGAAGTTGGAATCGAAAATCCCAGTACATACATCCCAACAAGTGTGCCCAAAACCATTGGGATAATAAAACCATATAAACCCAACAATGTGCTTTTAAAGGCATTCTTTTTAAAATCGTTCATATCGATCTCCAGGCCAGCCATGAACATGATATAAAGTAATCCGGTAGTTCCGGATAGAATAATTCCGCTGTCGCGCTCTAATAAATTAAAGCCAAATGGTCCTATCAATACCCCCGCAATGATCATTCCGAGCAAATGCGGAATCTTTAAACGGTCGGAGAATATGGGAATAAATAAAATGATTAGCAGGATGACCAAGAATTTCAATACCGGGTCGGTTAATGGAAGCTGTATTTGCAAAATTGTTGAAATCATTTCTCAAGTTAATATTTCAAAGATAAGCAACTGGGTTTAGCTTACAAGTGCCTAAATCAACTTTTAAAAATCGTTAACTGATAAATATCGACGTAAGATGTAATAAGCCAATGTGGTGACAAAATTCAGTCGGATCATGCATTTCTGCGTTTTATTTACCAAAGCGACACCCGGTTTCCGAACGGTAACCGGCAAGTTGAGCTTCTGGGGCCTGTATTCAAACATTTTCACAAAAAAGTAATTATCTGGCGATATGCAAAACCACGCGACCATTTCATCTTCAGCTTTTTATAGGTGTTACGATTTATTTCAAATAGAAAAACCGGGTTGGCTTTTGTAGAAGCCAAATCCCGGTCCATCACGATTTTCAAAAAAGCGAATGCTCCGAAAAGCACTCGGGAATATTATTCGGCAGTTA
>JAFGVA010000016.1 GCA_016938235.1 Bacteroidales bacterium
GCCGCATCAGATGGTATGTCCCAAATGCATACTTTATTGAGTGTAGGCATATTGCTAACATTTAAATTGATAATATCAATATTATTGGTAATATCCAGTGTGGTTAACAAGTTTGTGCCACAGCGCAGGTGGATTAGGTTGGTATTAGTTGACAGATCTAAGCTGCTAAGCTGATTGGCGGAGCAAAATAAAGATTCTAATTTGGTATTGTTGGAGATATCCAGATTCGTTAGCAGATTCCATTCACAATCGAGAAGCCTTAATAAGTGATTATTTGAAACCTCTATTGTTGATAACTCGTTGCCAGAACAATTTAATACTACTAAGTCTGTATTTTTAGAAATATCCAGACTGCTTAATTTATTATTGTTACAAATAAGTTCTTGTAATCCTACGTTTCCCAAAATATCTAATTCGGTAAGGTCGTTGAATTCACAATTCAGATACTTAAAGGACTTGTTTTGTGAAACGTCAAGTTCAGTTATTAAATTACCACCTAAATCCAAACTTGTTAATGCAGTATTTTTACTAATATCAAGGGTTGTAAGGCTGTTAACATCACAATACAAAGCGGTTAATAATACGTTAAATGAAACATCCAGATCTAATATGTAATTTCCACCACAATTCAATTCGGTTAAAGAAGCATTAGTAGAAACATCCAGACTATTTAACCCTTCCATTTCGCTACATCTGAGTATAGATAAGTTAGTGTTTTCTGAAACATCCAGATTGGTTAACTTATTTCCGGGACATGACAACTCTGTTAATAACTTATTGTTTGATACATTAAGTTCTGATAACTTATTAGCTGCACAATGCAATTTTTCGATATTAACATTTTCTGTTATATCAAGCACATTTATATTATTAATTTCACAGTTTAAATATTTCAATAAGACATTCTCAGATACATCCAGTTCCGAAATATTATTCTCGGAACAATTCAAAAAAAGTAACGATTTATTTTTGGAAATGTCTAAAGCAGTTAGCTTATTACGGCTACAATCAAGTGATTCTAAATTAACAAACGCTTCAATTCCTTTAAGATCAGAGATTTCAGCATACGAAACATTTATTGATTTAACGCTCTCTGCTTCTGAATGACTTATTCTTAAGTCGCCATCAATATCAATTCCTTGTCCTATTAGTTCATTTAAAAAATTGTTATCAAGAATGTTCGCATAATGAAGTTCCTCATCTTTTTTGCATTGATATAAAATACCAATAGCCAATATGATTAAAAACCATTTTATTAAGAATTTCATAATTTCACTCTTGTTTGTGGTTAATAAATAATACAAGTTCGATAAAGATTCTACTAATCCATTATAGAATTGCTACTGGTTTCGATGCTGGGAATAGGCAGTAGCGCTTTGTTGGGATCATTTGCTATGTATCCAATGGGCTCAGGATTAAGGGTGGAGAAGTGGCCATTTTTCCTCCAACGAGCCAATTCAACGGCACTATACAGTTCATCTGAGAACTCAACCAGTGTTTCGTGCATTATGGCTCTGTAAATTTCATCTTTGGAATCGCAAGGATAATTACTGGTTAAAGTTAAGAGCTAAATTATAAAAAATCCAGATTATCAGGGCAAAACGCTCAGGATGCATTTTTGTATTGGTCGTTGAAGTTCTTCAAGGAGATTCTTCAACCATTCTTAATCGGTATTATTTATGAGTCAAAAATTTGTTTTCAATGGCCACATGGAATATCCATGTCTGTGTGTCGTCAAAAGGGAGCTTGGATCTTTCACAAAATAATCGCCTGTGTTTGGCTAAAGGGTCCCATCTAATTGAAGGGTAGCTATGTGGCGGTGCAATAACACCATCGAAAAAGAGACTGTCCGTTTAAGACAGTCTCTTTTAGTATGATCTGCATAACCTTCCGGCTATGATAAGGATTAATCAATCAAAGAGTTGTTGTCGGTTTCGTTGCTGGGTATAGGTAACAACGCTTTGTTGGGATTGGTGGCTATATATTCAATAGGCTCCGGATTGAGGGCAGAGAACTTACCATTTTTCCTCCAACGGGCCAGTTCCACTGCCCTGAACAGTTCATTGGAGAATTCAACCAACGACTCATGCATTATGGCTCTGTAAATTTGGTCTTTGGAATCGCAAGGATAATTGGTTGTTGGATAATCGGGCATATCCACACTTGGACGATTTCTGATTTCATTCAAATAACCGATAGCATCCTCCGGTGTACCTACTTCATTTTCGCATTCAGCCAGTTTTATCAACACTTCGGCATAACGCATGTTTCGGTAGTTTATCGATGATATATAGTATCCACCTGGATGCAATTTGTACATAGGTGAATATTTAAACCAACCAAAATCTGACTCTGTTAAAGTAAACTCGTTATTTGGTCCAAAGGTTTCGCCTTTGAATATCACTGTTTCGGCTAACCGGGGATCATCTTTTGCATCACCATTCGATACGCGCTCAAAATCATTTATCAGTTTATCGGAAGGAACTAAGTTTCTCCAACTTGTGGGGCTTACATCCTGAAACATGACATGACCTTTTTCGTTGGCTGTATTCCCATTACCGTCAGGGCCCCAGTTATATTGACCTCCGTTAAATCCAATTTCAAAGATTGACTCCTGGTTGTATTCAGTCTCTTCCCTGAAGTTATCTGAGTAATTGTCGGTCAGGCTGTAAGAGCCATAAATGTTGAGAAGAACAGTACGGGCGTCTCCATATTTTCCCTGATGCATTAAAACCCTGGCAAGTAACAACTGGGCTGCATCCTGAGTTGCCCGGCCGGTATTATTGGCATCGTAGGTTTCTTTCAAAACAGGAATAACGGCATTTATTTCGGTTTCGAGAAACGAATAAATCTCTGATTCCGGAGTAACTGGCTTTTCATCCTCTGGTGCTTTAGCTGTTTCGGTCATAAGCGGCACATCTCCCCAATATACTACAAGGTAATAGTAGGCAAATGCTCTCAGAAATCTTGCTTCGGCAATACGGAGGGCTTTTATGTCGGGATCCAGTTCCGGATCGTCGATAGCCGGACCGAACTCTATAACAGCATTGGCGCGGTGGATTAAGCGGTACCATCCTTCCCAGGGGCCTGTCAGGGTGTATTCTGTATTGGTGTAGGTACCATTCAAAACCTTGGCGTTATGAACTTCCAACTGTGGACCGCCTGATGCATGTTCATCAGAACGACAGGCAGATAAGTACTTCATCATCCGTCCATAAAGGTTCCCTCCTGTAAAGGCTGCATATACCGCATTGGTTGCTTTATCCAATTGTTCTGCATTTTGATAATACTCGCTGGAGATATACCCGTTTGGATTTAGTTTGTCAAGGCCGTCTTCATCGCATGATGAAACCAACAGGCCGGCAAAAAGAATTGAAAAGAAATATTTTAGTTTCATAATTTTTGTTTTTATTTTTTTTAAAAACATTAGAAAGTGGCCTTAACTCCAATAATAAAGGTTCGTGGTTGAGGATATTGTCCATAGTCGGCACCATGTTGCAGGGTGTTAGCGCCACGTGAGGCAATCTCCGGATCATAACCATAATAATTGGTTAAGGTCAAAAGGTTTTGTGCGGTGGCATAGAACTTTAATCCTTTCACATAGTCTGCAAAGAGGCTCGACAGAACCTGGTCGGAGAAATTGTAACCAATGGTAAGGTTTTTAATTCTCATGTACGATCCGTCTTCAATGAAACGATCCGAGGTGCGGGCGTTGGCATTGGGGTCCGCTTCCACAGCGCGGGGAATGTTGGTGTTTGTTTTTTGCGGAGTCCAGGCATCCAAAACAGCGACATCTGAGTTAAAAAGCCGCATCATACCCTGAGTGAGAACTTTTGTTCCGCAATAGATATCATTGCCATATACACCCTGTAACTGCATCGAAATGTCAAAGTTTTTGTACGATCCCGAAAAGTTCAGACCATAACTGAAATCAGGCAGGAAATTACCGATAACTTTACGGTCATTTTCGTTAATAACACCGTTGCCATCCAAATCTTTAAATTTAATATCTCCGGGCGCCGTTTTGTTGGTTTGGTAAACATTTTGAGTAACATTTCCTGCATTAAATTGGCTAAGTGCATTTTGATTTAATGCATCAATTTCACTTTGCGACTGGAATATGCCATCGGTTACGTAACCAAAAAATCCCTGAATGGGATAACCCTCTTGTGTGCGGGTGATGGTGCCACCTCCATAGTCGCCTGTAACACCAACCTGATCAATCACTCTTCCAACCATGTTTGTTACTTCGTTCCGGATGGTTCCAAGGTTGGCAGTTACTGAGAATTGGAAATCGCCTCTGTTTTTATGATAACCGGCATTGAATTCCAATCCCGAATTCTCCATGGCACCCACATTCATCAAGGGATTTGCGGAGTATCCCAGTGAAGCTGGCAGTGGTCGCTGAACCAGCAGGTTGTCAACTTTCCTTTTGAAGTATTCAGCAGAAAAGGTGATGGAATAATCCAATAAGGAAAGATCAAAACCAATGTTTTGCATGGTGGTAATCTCCCATTCCAGGTCTTTGTTTGCCAGGGATGAGTAGTAGGCGCCCGGGTGACTTTCGGCACCGTTAATAAATGATGCCCAGGTGTTTTGAGAAATCGTAGATTGCCAGTCGTATGCTCCAACAGCATTATTTCCAACCTTTCCGTAACTAGCCCGGAGTTTAAGGTTCGATATTAAATCAATATTCTGCATAAAGCTTTCTTTGCTTAATACCCATCCTATGGAAGCCCCTGGGAAGTTACCCCATTTTTTCTCTGTTGCAAATTTCGACGAACCATCTCTCCGCAAAGAAACACTTAACAAATATTTATCAGCGAATGAATAGTTTAATCTTCCCGCGTAGGAAATAAGTGTTGTCTCATTCAGGTTTCCGCCTGATGATTGATTTTGTGTACCATCCAGCTGACCCAGCAGGTTGGTGGTATGATTACCCCTGCCAATAAGTCTGCTGCCTGTTGTGATTTGTTCCTCCACAACTGCAACGGCATTGATATTATGCTGGTTAATAATTTTGTCGAAGGTCAGTTGATTGGTATAAATCCTGGAATAGTATTTATTACGATTATCTGTTAATTCATGAAACTCCCTTCTGTTGTAATCATCCCGATACAGCGGGTTGTCTGTAATAGATTGATCACCGGTATATTCAATACCAACGGTTGATTTGTACTTTAACCAGTCGGTAAAAGATATTTCGGCATAAGCATTTCCAATAATATTAGCCCTTTTAAAAATACTTTGGTCTTGTAAAGCTATTCTTAAGGGGTTTTCAGGGTCGCTGCCATCAGCCGCTGAGGTTGTTCTATAGCCATGTAAATATCCAATGGTATTTACTGGTACCGTTGCAGGAATATAAGGGATCTGATTAACCATATGTTTGATGAGGGTTCGGCCTCCCGATTCCTTTTCATTGTTTCTTATTCCATACGACCCGGTGATATTTTCGCCAATGGTCAGGAATTTATTGATCTTATATTCGGCATTGAACGCTAAACTGTGACGTTTGTAATCGGTTCCCTCCATGATTCCTTCCTGTTCGATGTATCCATAAGAGGTAAAGAACCGGAATTTTTCATTTCCGCCGGTCAGGTCAACGTTGACCTTTGAAATCTGACCACTTCGAAACATTACATCCTGCCAGTCGGTGTCGGTTTCGGCAAACGTTTGTGTAGCACCCGGGTAAACAGGATCATTCATATTTGAGAATCTCGCAGGTAAAGGTTTGCCAGCGTTGGTTAAATAATCAGTCGCAAAGTCCATGTACTGCTCCCTGTTCATTAAATCCAGTGTTTTCCATGCTTGCTGCACGCCTTTCGATACGTCAACATTAACAATGATATCTCCACTACGACTTCCTTTTTTGGTAGTGATAAGAAGTACACCATTGGCAGCACGTGAACCATAGATGGCAGCTGATGAGGCGTCTTTGAGTATCGAGACCGATTGTATCGAATTGGGGTCGATTCCTTCAATGCTACCAACCGGCATTCCATCCACCACAAATAAGGGGGAGGAGGATAAATTGACTGATCCGATACCCCTGATGCGGATTACAGGCTCCTGACCAGGGCCTCCACTGTTTACGATGGAAACGCCTGCCGCTTCACCTTGCAATGCTGAAGAAAGGCTACTCACGGGTTTGGTTGCCATTCGATCGGCTCGTACATCCGATATTGACCCTGATAAATTTTCTCTCCGTTGCGTACCATAACCAACAACCACAATCTCCTCCAGGCTGATGTCGCTGGGTTGCATGGTGACATCAATAACCTGCCTGCCGTTAATGGGTACTGTTTGCGATGAAAAACCGATGAAGTTAAAAACCAGTGTACCGGATGAAGGAGCCTCAATGGAATACTTGCCATTGGAATCGGTAATGGTTCCTGTAGTAGTACCTTCTACAATAATGTTAACACCTGGCAAGGGTTGGCCTGTATTGTCCTGTACCGTGCCATTAATGAATACATTTTGGGATAGGGCC
>JAFGVA010000017.1 GCA_016938235.1 Bacteroidales bacterium
GAGGTTACCTCTAAGTCGAGTAAGGTACATGTGTTATAGAGGAATTGCCATAAACCAACAGCCCCCGATTTCGATTTTGCCAGCGGGTTTAATCCCGATTCAACAACTGCAAGGTATTTTAGCTCCAGGGGGAGTTCATGTTTGTCGAGGTACGATTCAATTATCGGAAAATAGATTTCCGAACGTTGCCTGAAGATATCAAACTGGTCTTTTCTCTCATTCAGGTATAGTTGAATATAATGCTGAACCTGTTCGTTATAAACGAGCTCAAGAGGTGTTTGCTGATTAAGAATTTCTAAAGCATCTTTGGGAGAAAGCCGGCTTGATATTGATAGACTGCTATGCGTTTTATAGAGGCTTACAGTTTTTGAATACCTGTAATGATCATAGCTTAGAAGGAATACAAGAGTAATAAGACATAATAAAAGCCCTCCGGTTAATGTTCGATAAATTTCTGGCAATAACCGGTAGGACTTATATTTACTGATAATAAATTTCTTAAACTCCAGAATCTTCTTTAATTGATTTTTTTGAATCATCTGGTTTTGACTCTTCAGGATCTTCTTTAGATGCTTTTTTAAATTCTTTCATTCCCTGGCCTAAACCTTTCATAAGTTCCGGGATTTTTTTTCCTCCAAACAATATCAAAATTGCCAGTATTATCAGAATAATTTCTGTTGGCCCGGGCGAAAATGCAACGATATTAACCATGAGTTTTAGTTTTTACTATACCAAAGATAAATCTTTATGCGAATATTCTGTTTGATTCACAAATTAATTCCCTTTCATCCCTGCAATCCACCTGTAAACATCGTTACCATTGGCATATAGCAACAGGAACAATAAAAGTACCATGCCAACATACTGGGCATATTCCATAAACTTATCGCTAGGTTTACGCCCTGTAATCATTTCGTACAGAACAAACATTACATGTCCGCCATCGAGAAGTGGAATGGGCAAAACATTTAAAAATGCCAGCATTAGAGATAATAAAGCGGTTATTTCCCAGAAACTTTGCCAGTCCCATGTTGGAGGGAATAAGCTACCAATGGCAGCAAAGCCTCCCATGCCCTTATGGGCACCACTTTTAAAATCAAGAATTAGTTTAAAATCATCGATATAATCAAGCAGCTGAGTTTTAGCGTAGTTATATCCTGCAGGTATCGATTGAAAGAACGAGTATTTTTTTGTTACCAGTTCTAAATAGCCCAGGCGTTGCAGGTCTGAAATGCCGGCAAGAGCTACGCCAATCAATCCATTTTTATCAATTTGTAAATCAAAATTTAAGGTATCTCCCTTACGCAGTGCCTGGCAGGTTAAAGATTTTCCTTTTGAAGTATCGAGCACTGCGGGATACTGGTCAAAATAAAGCATTGTTTTTCCATTTAGTCCGATAATCCTGTCTTCAGGCATCAGCCCTGAATTCTTATTCAGCGAACTGTCAGAGAAACTTGCAATTACAAATGGAATTCTGGGGGTTATTAAACTTTTCTTACTTTTTATACGGTTTGTAGACAGAATGCCTGCAAAATTATAGGGTATTTCAAGATTAACAAGTTCTCCATCGCGCTCAACAACCATTTCGCCACCTTTGAACATTCTGCGGATAATCTGAGAGAAACGCTCGGGAGCTTCACCATTAATGCTAACTATCTTGTCTCCGGTTTGCAGACCAACAGCTTCAGTCATTACAGAGTCTCCAACCTGTATTCCGCCAATCATATTTTCGTTCGGCAGATAAGTTTCGCCCCAGTTAAATAAAATAAAGGTGTATATAACAAAACCCAGGATGAAGTTCACAATAACACCACCCAACATAATCAATAATCGTTGCCAGGCTTTTTTGCTGCGGAACTCATAGGGTTGTTCCGGTTGTTTCATTTGTTCTTTGTCCATCGACTCGTCAATCATTCCGGATATCTTCACATAGCCACCCAATGGCAACCAGCCAATACCGTACTCGGTTTCACCTTTCTTTATCTTGAAAAGTGAAAACCAGGGATCGAAAAAAAGATAAAATTTTTCAACGCGTGTTTTAAATAAACGAGCAAAAAGAAAATGACCTAATTCGTGCAAAACAATTAAGATCGAAAGTGAAAGTAAAAGTTGCCCGATTTTTATTAATGTATCCATAATTTATATGTTAACTTCTAAAAAATTGAAGTGCAAAAATAAGATTTTTAGTTGATGAGTTACTATATGAATTTAAAAACTATCGGCTTAATAATGTTTTAGCATATTGTCTGCTCTCTGCATCGGTTGCTGCATAGTCGTCTAACGAAGGATGATTTATGAAATTTATTTTTGACATGGTTTTTTCAATCAGTACAGGCATATCAAGAAAGCCAAGCTTATTATTTAAAAATGCATCAACGGCAATTTCATTTGCAGCATTTAATATGCAAGGCATATTTCCTCCTGTTTTCATGGCTTCAAAAGCAAGGCTCAGATTTTTAAATTTTTGAGCATCGGGTTTTTCGAAGCTAAGTTCAGGATATTCTAAAAAGTTAAATCTGGGGAAATCAGCCTTAAGCCGGCTGGGGAAACCTAAAGCATATTGTATTGGGAGCCGCATGTCAGGTAGTCCCATTTGGGCTTTCATTGAACTGTCGGCAAACTGAACAATGGAATGTATAATTGATTGTGGGTGAACAATAACATCGATTTGTTCGGGAGTAAGGCCAAACAGCCACTTGGCTTCAATGGCTTCGAGGCCTTTATTCATAAGACTGGCAGAGTCTATAGTTACCTTATTTCCCATGTCCCAGTTGGGATGTTTCAGAGCTTCTTTTGGTGTAACACTTTTTAATTCTTCAAAACTTTTTTTTCTGAAGGGTCCGCCTGAAGCGGTCAGGTAAATCTTTTCTATGGGATTGTGAGCCTCTCCGGCCAGGCATTGAAAAATAGCGGAGTGCTCAGAATCCACCGGGTATATATCAACCCTTCTGGTTCGGGCAAGGCTTGTAATAAGCTCTCCGGCAACTACCAGGGTTTCTTTATTTGCCAGGGCAATATTTTTACCTGCCTCAATAGCACTTATGGTTGGAAATAAGCCTGAATAACCTACCAGGGCAGATAAAACAATATCAACTTTATCGATGCAAACAACCTCTTTAAGTGCCTCTTCTCCGGTAAGAATTTGAATGGGTAAATGTTCAAGTGCATCGCAAACTTCGCAATATTTTTCTTCTGCAGTAATAACAACATAAGAAGGTTTGAATTTGCGTGCCTGGTCAATTAGTAATTTCGAACTGTTTCTTGCTGTTAAAACCTCAACATTAAAAATGGCTGGATTTTTATCAATAACATCAAGTGCCTGAGTGCCGATAGAACCTGTTGATCCTAAAATCGCTACGTTTTTTTTCATAAAGTAAAAGAGCTCTCCTTTGTTTAGAAAGATATATAATCTTCTGGATTCAGAGGTACTCCATTATACCAAAGTTCTAAATGTAAATGTGGTCCGGTAGTGAGTTCTCCGGAGTTTCCAATTATGGCAATAGGCTCCCCGGCTTTAACGTAATCACCAACACGTTTCAGAAGTTCAGCATTGTGCTTATATATCGAAATAATATTGTTGCCGTGTTGAACCTGAATTACATGTCCTGTTTCAAGTGTCCAGGTTGCCATGGTTACTGTTCCTTCAAGGGTTGACTTTACAACTTCATTCGCTCCTGAAACAATATCTGTTCCATAATGATTTTCGCTTGTATTAAAAGAATTAGTTACTAAACCTTTTACAGGCGGGAAAAAATGTAGTTGTGAGATTGAACCAATCTTTGTTCTGGCATTCACAACTGAAAGTGAAAACTCTGAGTCTTCCTCAAAAATTTGTCTGATTAAGGAATCTTCTGTTGAACGGTTAAAGTTTATATTTTCATAGGATATGTTAGAGTCTTGCGAATTCTCATAATTATTAGGTTCTTTCCCTGCAATGATAAGTTTCATATTATCGAAATACCTGTCGCGTCTTTCGATTTCCATTATCAACGAGTCGGTTCTGATTGCATTTAAATGAATTGTTCTTAATGTGTTTTCATCCGGATATCCGGGGATGAATTCGCGCACGGGAGTATAAGCAATTATTGAAACCACAATTGCCAGAAAAATAAGAGTCAGGGTTCCGATAACAGCAAAAAAATTTAGTCTTGAAAGTTTCAGATTCAGAACTTCTTCATAAGTTTCGTCCCTGTATATCGAAAGGCGATATTTATACTTGATTTTGTCGAAGAAACTCGGTTTTCCTTCTGTTTTATTAGCCATTTGAAAGTGCTGTTTTTTTTGAATGTCTAAATTAAAAACAATTCGGCGAACTTAGGGATTTTATTTTAAGATATTCATCAACAAAGATAGATTATGCATGCTAAAAAAACAGAAATGAGATTAATTGTTCATAGTTAGCATTTTTATTTTTCTTACAATCGTACGCTAATTTGTAAACTTGCAGGAGATTTAATAATCTTAAATCGTGGCAAAGTATATTAGTCTGAAAAGCATTGGTTTAATAGGGGAGGATAAGCAAAAAGGTATCTTCAGGCAGGTTGTGTTTCAGGACAAGGAGACGGGTTTGAATACAGATTATATTGTATTTAAAAAAGAAAGGCCTTTTCTTTGGGCTGATATTGAAAAAATGGAGAAGGGTAAAACTCTGCCGCCATACAGGGGTTCAATTGAAAGATATAATACCATACATATTGTTGTCTTCGAAGATGAGTTGGTTGAACAGGCTTTTGAAAAGCAAAAGTGGAAACTAAAACTTAAATCGAAGCTTAATTTTGTCGAAGCAGATAAAATGAGACTCGAGACGAAGGGTTACCGAACAAATTTAACTTCGGAAAAGGCCATGGAAATCAGCTGGCATGAAATAGATAAAAAAGCAGAACTAATAAAATTCAGGTTATATAAAGGGAAAGGTGAATTTAAATGGACAGACTGGTATGAGATTACACAAAAATAAAATTCAGAACAGATTCATTTGTTTGTCTTCCCAAAGTGTAGGATAATTCTGATCAAATTTTCTTAAAACTTCAGTAATAATAGCCTCGCGCATAAACTTAGACTTGTTTTCTACCTTAAACTTTTTGCAATAATGATTTATAGCGTTCATTTCACGTTCATTGAACAATATTGCCTGTCTGTTACTTCGTTTAAGTTTTTCAGATTTTTGTTTTCTATGACACATACAGAAATTTTACCCCATTTAACCAATCCGAAAATACAATTTATAGATTACAGACTATGTGCTTAGTTATTAACACTTATGGAGCTGTTGATGCAGGGTCAGACATATTTTTTAAAAAGTAAACCCGCTAATAAATTCATTTTAAGAGTTTAAAGGTTTGTTAATGCCTTTTGACGATATACAGGAATAGCTGTTGAAAAGTATTATTCATCGGTTTTTGAAAAAAGCAATGCTTTAGCTTTTGATAGATTAATCAGGCGTATGGTTATGGCAAATGCGAAGGAAAAAATATCGATAACCAAAAGACCAATAAACCAGTTTATTTTTGTTGACGAAACCAGGTAGCCAATGAGTGCGGTAAACACAATAAAAGAGAGGAATTTAAGCAGTAAACTTGAATTGGTTTTTAATAGGAATTTCTTTTTCGTAACAACAACATGAAACACTATTGTGAAAGTCTGCGCAACTGCATTTGCAATTGCGGCTCCTGCAACTTTATATTTTGGAATAAGAATAAGGTTAAGCACAACGCTAATCAGAACAGCAAAAAGAGCCATCAGGTTAAGCTCTTTTAAATTACCGTTTGCTGTTAAAAGAGCACCAAATGTATAGCTGAAGCAAACGCCTGTATAGCTAATAATAAATACAGTAAAAATATCAGCCGATACAGAGACATGGTCAACATACAATAAATCGAAAACTTCGTAACGATAGAAAACTATGCCCGATAAAAGGGCAAGCGAGGGTACCGTTAATGTTAAAAATGCCAATCGGAGTAATGATGATACAGATTCTTTTTGCCGAATCATATTAGCGAAAGTAGGCAGTAAAATGAATGAAAATATTAAAGCATAATTCGACATGAAGTCAAGTATCCGAAAACCATGGGCATATATACCGGCCTGCTCTTTTCCATCCGAAAGAAAATATCTTAGAAATACAGAATCGATCCTGTAATAAAAGGCCATAAGTAAAACCAGTGTGGCGTAGGGTAATAGTTGTTTTAAAACAGGAAGATATGAAGCTATATTGAATTGTATTTTTGGTATTCCCGATTTTTTAATAATTATAATCAGACTAACTAAAAGAGTAAATGCATAAGCTACTGTTTGAGATAGAACAAACCACTCTATTTTAAAAATGTTTTTTGTAAGTGGCATGAATAACAATGTGCCGCAAATCATAATCATAAGCAACCTGTCGAAAACAGAAACCAGACTTTCTGTTTTAAATAATTGCAAGCCGCCCATATTTGCTCTCAGGAATAAAATGAGATTGGCCATTGACTGGTTGATAAGCAAAATGAATAAGATCTTCCATTCGCCTTTGCTTTGCGGCAAAAATAATCCTGCTATTGATAGTATCGAGATAAACAGAACAATTAACAAGAGTTTCAGTATAAGAAATTTTGAAAACAGCCTGTTAGCCATTCCCGGGCTTGAAGCAATTTCTTTACGGGTAAAGTTTTCGATACCTAAATCGAGAAATATTTGCAGAATAATTACCAGGTTAAAAAGCGGAAAATAACTTCCGTAAACCTCTGTACCAACAGTGTTTTGTACAACCCTGTCAATACCAAAAACATAAATTGGTTTAATTAATAGATTGAGGGTTAGAAAAAAAGCCAGATTTTCTATGAATCGCTTTCTCAAGGATTTAGTTTTAGCGGGTACAAAAATAACAGAATAATTCAGACACTATCTTAATTAATTACAAATGTCAGTATTATAAAAATCATAAATTTATATTTTCGTTGCCTAAGATTATTTGTTTTGCTGAAAAGTTGTTATCAGTCAGATTGTGTCGAAGCAGGTTGCGATGAAGCCGGAAGAGGTTGCCTTGCAGGTCCTGTAACTGCTGCTGCAGTTATTTTACCCCCAGATTACAGGAACGAGTTGCTGAATGACTCTAAACAAATCTCGGAGAAGAATCGCTATAAACTTCGTGAAATAATAGAAAAAGATGCTATCTGTTACGCTGTAGCATTTATTGATAATATCGAAATAGACCAGATTAATATTTTGAAAGCCTCCATTAAGGCAATGCACAAGGCATTAGATGAATTAGAATTAGAGCCACAGCACATAATTATTGATGGCAACAGGTTTTATCCATACAAGAACATTGCACATAAAACCATTGTTAAAGGCGATAGCAAATACCTTTCCATTGCTGCTGCTTCTGTATTGGCAAAAACTTACCGCGATGATTATATGCTGAATTTATCTGAAAATTTTCCGGAATACAACTGGACTACAAATAAAGGATATCCAACCAAAAAACATCGTAAGGCAATTCAAGAATACGGAGTAACTAAGTATCACCGAAAAACTTTCCAGTTACTCGACAAACAGTTGGAAATCGATTTTTAATAACTAATACAAAAAACAAATGAAGCGTTTTATTTTATCTCTCTCAGTTGCAGCGATTCTTTTATCTGGCTCGTTAAAAGCCGATGAGGGCATGTGGCTGTTACCCTTAATAGAAAAACTTAATTATACTGCAATGCAAGAGATGGGTTTGCAATTAACTCCGGAACAGATTTACAGCATTAACAACTCAAGTCTGAAGGATGCCATTGTAATTTTTGGCGGAGGATGTACAGGAGAAATAGTATCTGAGGAAGGATTGATTCTGACAAATCATCATTGTGGCAACGATTATATTCAGAATCATTCGTTGGGTGAGAATGATTATTTGAATGATGGTTTTTTTGCCAAATCAAAAGAAGATGAATTGCTTAATCCCGGGTTGACAGTAACTTTTCTGAAAAGTATTCAGGATGTTACTTCTGAGATTCTGGAACGGGTAAACGACAATATGCCAGAGTCTGAAAGAGCAAATATTATCAGGAATTACAGCATAGAATTGGGGAGAAAAGCCATTGAAGGAACGCATTACAGGGCTTCTGTCAGGCCATTTTACAACAACAACCAATATTATTTGTTTGTGTACGAAACCTATCTTGATGTAAGACTGGTTGTAGCACCACCACAATCAATAGGTAATTTTGGAGACGAAACAGATAACTGGATGTGGCCAAGGCATACCGGCGATTTTAGCATGTTCAGGGTTTATTCGGGTCCCGATGGTAAGCCTGCCGAATATTCCGAAGAAAATATTCCACTCAAACCCAAACACCATTTACCGGTAAGTCTCAAGGGTATTGAGAAAGGCGATTTTACTATGATACTTGGATATCCGGGGTCAACAGAAAGGTATATTTCATCGTGGGGAGTAAAAGAAATATTAGAAATTACTAATCCGAACCGTGTTGCAATTAGAGAAGTGCGCCAGGCAATTATGAAAGAAGATATGGCAGCAGATCCAAAAATAGCCAACATGTATTCCACAAAATATCAGCGTTCTTCTAATTATTGGAAATATTCAATCGGTCAGAATAAAGGAATAAAAAACCTTGATGTTGTTGGCAAAAAAGAAGCAGAAGAAAAAGCCTTTTCAGAATGGGTAAATTCTCAACCCAAAAGAAAATCCGAGTATGGAAATGTGTTATCGGAATTAGAAGAAAGCTATGCCGAGAGAAAGAGTGCTCAGAGTAACCGTCAGTTATTAAGCGAAGTTTTTCTTAGGGGAATTGAAATTGTTAGTTTTTCACACCAGGTTTTAAACTTAAACAAAATGCTTATTGACGAATCTACCCCTGCAGAAAACCTAAACCGTGAAATTGAAAGATTACGTAAAACAGCTCATAGTTTTTACAGCGAATTTAATCTTGAAACAGATAAAAAGATTGCCCTGGCTTTAATGGAAAAATATGCAGAGATGGTGTTGCCGGAAGAGCGTCCGGATATATACAAACATATAGAAACCAGGTACAAGGGAAATTATAAGAAGTTTACAGATGCATTGTATGATAAATCTGTTTTTGCTACTGAGTCTGGTTTTAATGCATTTCTCGACTCCCCTTCATTGAAAGTATTAATGAATGATCCTGCGGTTAAGATCGATGCCAGCGTAAACAGTAAAAATGCCGAATTATCTGAAATTCTTCGGTCTGTTAATGAGAAACTTGAAAGGGCGAAACGATACTATATGAAAGCACGGATGGAGATGAACGTCGATAAAGTATTTTATCCCAATGCTAACTCAACAATGCGCTTAACCTATGGTACAGTTGGTGATTACTCACCTTCCGATGCTGTTCATTACAAACATTATACTACCCTTAAAGGTATTATGGAAAAAGAAAATCCGGATAATTTTGAATTCGTAGTTCCGGAAAAACTTAAAGAACTGTATGAGAAAAAGGATTACGGACTCTATGCCGAAAAAGATTATATGCCGGTATGCTTTATTACCAATAACGATATAACCGGAGGAAATTCAGGAAGTCCAATATTAAATGGGAACGGAGAATTAATCGGGCTGGCTTTCGATGGGAACTGGGAAGCTATGAGTGGTGATATTATTTTTGAGCACGATATTCAGAAAACCATTGGGGTAGATATCAGGTATGTACTGTTTGTAATAGACAAGTTTGGCGAAGCAGGAAATCTTATTGAAGAGATGACAATTGTTGATTAAAAAAACAAATCTTTTCCTTTATTTTAGGCTCCCATATTGTGGGGGCCTTTTTTAATTGTTAAAAGTGAAATGAAATGGACATAAAACTGATAAATATTATTACAAATTTTATGGTATTGTTTGCTGTAATTGATATAACCGGATCAATACCTATAATAATAGATATAAAACAAAAATCGGGTAATGTGGTACCCTTCAAAGTAACAATTGTTGCTTTTATCTTTATGTTGTTATTCCTTTTTCTTGGCGAACCCTTACTTAATATGTTCGGAGTTGACTTATCGTCGTTTGCTATTGCAGGAGCACTTGTGCTGTTCTTTCTTGGACTTGAATTAGTACTCGGAATAGAATTTTTTAAATACGAATACAATAAAAGCTCTGCCATTGTACCACTTTCGTTTCCCTTAATTGCCGGTGCAGGTTCAATGACTACCCTGATTTCTTTAAAATCGGAATATTCAATTTTTGAAATTCTTATTGCTTTAAGCCTGAACATGGTTTTTGTTTACCTGGTTTTGAAAGCCACACGCTTTTTTGAGCGCGTTCTGGGAGAGGTTGGGATTCAGATCTTGAAAAAATTTTTCGGAATAATTCTTCTTGCAGTTGCTATTCGATTATTTTTGGCAAATACAGGGATTCAATTACCACATCATGGCTCATAAAATAATAATTTATACCGATGGTGCAGCAAGTGGCAATCCGGGTCCGGGTGGTTATGGTGTTGTTTTGCAATCGGGGAAACATTACAAAGAACTTTCGGAAGGCTTCCGTCTGACCACAAACAACCGCATGGAACTCTTGGCTGTAATTGTTGCTTTGGAAACGCTGAAGTTTATTCCAAGCGATGTTACCGTTTATACCGATTCGAAATATGTTTGCGATGCGGTAGAGAAAGGCTGGGTTTTTCAATGGGAAAAGACAAGATTCAATAAAAAGAAAAACCCCGATTTGTGGATGCGCTTTCTTACAATTTACAGAAAGCATCATGTGAGTTTTAAATGGGTAAAGGGACATGCCAATAATCCATATAATGAACGTTGCGATAAATTAGCTGTCGAAGCATCTAAGAAGTCAGTTATGCACGTTGATACCGAATACGAAGCACTTAATCAATGAAATAATCGATTTTTGTAATTTTTTTGTATATTCATAACGGTTTAACAAATCATCATGATTAAGCAAGGGGTGGAACATTTTCTTCATTATAAGGGACCGATTTTATACGACACCATAGGTCAGCTTATCAGCGATCTGAAAGAACGTATGTTTGAGGCACGGATAAAACAAGCGGTGTATAAAAAAGTGCTCATGGTGATGATTGAAGCTCTCGAAAATGTGTTTAAATATCATGAATACTTTGAGAAGGATAAAGTTTTGAGAAAAAATTTTCCTCCCGAGATTACCATCGATAAAGACAAATCTTGTTTCCGGATAACCTGCTCAAACCCCGTATTGAAGAAAGATTCAAACGAGCTTAAAAAACGGTTGGATTATATTAACTCACTTGACAGAGCCGGCGTTAAAGAAGAGTACAAAAACATTATTACAAACGGACAATTTTCTGAAAAGGGAGGAGCCGGATTGGGCCTTATTGAGATGGCAAAAATTTCGGATAGTATTTTAGGATACAAGCTAGACCCAATCAACGATAAATTTGAATATTATAGTTTGAACCTGATTATAAATTACGGGTGATATGAAAAGATTAATATTAAGTGCAACTGACTATACTCCTGCAATTGATTTAAATCCTGCCAATCTTTCTATGCATTTTACAGGTGTTTCCAGGCCTGAAAACGTGGGGTTGTTTTATCAACAAGTAATTGACTGGGTTGAAGAAATACCTTATGAATTAAAAGAATTAGGTTCTTCAACACTGAAGATTGTATTTAAGCTTGATTACTGCAATTCAGCCACCCAAAAATATATACTTATTATTCTTGAGAAGATTGTCGAAATTAAAGATCAGGGTCTTGATCTGGTTGTAGAATGGTACTATGATCAGGGAGATGATAAAATGCTTGAAGACGGTGAAGATATTTCAGATGCAATTGGCCTTGCATTTAATTTTTATCCTTTTGAATCCTGATAATTATCCGTTAATGAACATTTTTGTGCATAATCGAACATGTTTTCTGCTTATTGAATTAGCATTAAAGACTTATATTCAGTAATATACGGCAAAATGGTATTATTGTTGCTTAAACAAATAATGGTTTAACTGGAAAATATGTTTTGGAATTTCATTAAAGGCGCACTCAGGAACATAGCAACATATAAAACTTTTACTACAATTAATATTTTAGGTCTTTCCATTGGTATTACCTGTGCTCTGATCATAAGTTTGTATGTAGTGCATGAAACCAGTTACGACAACTTTCATTCGAAACCAGAAAACATATACAGAATTGTATTAGACGGCCAGTTATATGGAATAAAAGCCGAAGGAGCCATGACAACCGGCGCAATGTCAAGGGTTTTAGCCAAAGATTCTTCTGTTTTTAAAGAAGCAACCAGAATTGCAAGATTTGGCGCCTGGCTGGTTTCTCATGATACCATTCGTGACAACGAGGATGATATATTGTTCGTTGATCCAAATTTCTTCAGTTTTTTCGACGGATTTAAACTTATCGAAGGCAATGCTGATGAGGTCGTTAAATATCCTCACAGCTTTGTTCTGACAGAATCTGCTGCCCTGAAATATTTCGGTACAACAGATGTTGTTGGACAGAATCTTTTAGTTGAAGCAGGTAGAAAATTCAAAATTACCGGCGTAATGGCCGATCCACCTTCGAATACACATATCCCCTTTAGTATTATAGGTTCGTTAGTAACTTATGAAAACCTGGTTGATTACTGGACTAAAAACGATTGCTACAATTATGTTAAGCTTAAGCCCGGATATACCTTAAAAGATGCAAAGGCAGAGTTAAAGCTTGTGGTTAATAAGTTTATACTTCCAGAGTTTTATTCTGTATTTGATGATGTTCTGTCAAAAGAAGATTCATATGTATTTAAATTACAACCCCTGAGAGATATTCACCTTAAATCTGCTCTGGATGGTGAACTTGGAGTGAATTCAAAGGATGAATATGTATATGCCTTTGGTATTGCAGCTATACTGATTCTCATAATTGCCTGTCTGAATTTTATGAATCTTTCAACAGCCAATTCAATTAACAGGTCAAAAGAGGTTATTCTTAGAAAAGTTACCGGTGCACAAAAAATACAAATTGTGCAACAGTTTCTTACCGAGTCAATTTCTTTTAGTTTTATAGCACTTGCAATAGCCCTGTTGCTTACCGAGATTGCATTACCGGCTTTCAATACATACCTTGGACTGGGATTGAAGTTCCATTTTTTATCCAATATGAAAGCGGTAGGCTTTATTGTTGCACTTACACTGGTAGTGGGTTTTATCTCAGGTTTTTATCCGGCAATTTTTATTTCATCTTTTAATCCGGTAAATGTATTGCAGGGTAAACTTGGACAGGGCTTGAGAAATAGTTCGGTGAGAGCCGTGTTCGTAGTATTTCAGTTTTTTATTTCTGTTCTGATTATTTCAATAACACTGGTTGTTTACAAGCAAATGAATTTTATGCTTCGTAAAGATTTGGGTTTCGACAGTGAGCAGGTAGTTATTATTCGAAGATCCGATGCACTGAAAAAGAACACAGAGATTTTTAAACGGGAACTATTGCAGAATAAAGATATTATTTCAGTTACAAATTCAAATGCTATTCCCGGTCGCGATTTTACCAGTACAACTTTTAGCTTAGCCGGAATGGAAAGCAATTCGGCAATTCTTATTAACCAGGTATTTGTAAACTTCGATTTTGAGAAAACCTATAACCTACAGCTTGAAACCGGCAGATTTTTTGATTCTACTGTGAAAAGCGATGTAAACACCTGTATAATAAATGAAAGTGCAGCTAAGATTTTGGGTCTGAGCTATCCTGTGGGTCATGTGCTGAAACAACCAAGCTTATTAGCTAAAACAAACCGGCAGTATCAAATTATTGGAGTTGTAAAGGATTTTCATTTTCAAAGTGTGGATAAGCCGGTTCAACCCTTGGTAATATGCATGATGCCAGGTTATTGGGAGGGGTTTATTAATGTTAAGCTTACAAACAGCAACATAAATAAAAGTCTTGGTTTTATTGAAAAACACTGGAATAAATATGCTCCTGATTATCCATTTGTATATTTCTTTCTGAATAAAGATTTTGAGCGTAATTACGATGCTATCAGGAAAATTGGAAGAATTTTTATTGTGTTCTCCATATTAGCTGTATTCCTTGCGACCCTGGGTTTGTATGGCTTAATTTCTTACTCATTTAACCACAGGATGAGAGAAATCGGAATCCGGAAATCCCTGGGTGCCTCTAATACAACACTGGTAACTATGCTTTCTCTTGAAGCATTTAAACTTGTTTCTGTTTCGGCAGTATTTGCCTGGGGAGCAAGTTGGTTCATCGCACAAAAATGGTTAAACACATTTCCTTACAGGATAAAGGTTGAACCCATGATTCTATTATTTTCTGCTTTGCTGGTTTTGGCAATTGCTTTGGCAACCGTTGTATTGAGAGCCATGAAGTATGTCAGGAAGCAACCCGGGGCTATTCTGAAATACGAATAGGGCAGAGAATATTAATCTTCAAAAGGGTCAATCTCGACTTTAAAAATTGCCGGCTTACAATGATTTGGGAATGATGTTATTATAATATCGACCCCGGTTGATACATAGTCTTTAAGATTCTCAAGATTTATACCTCCGGCTGCAGCAATCTTAATATGCGAATTGTTGAGACGGATTTTTTCGGTAAGTTCTGATATTTCATCGGTGCTTAGATTAACTAATTGTATCACATCGACGTTCGTTTTGCTCAAGGCGATAGCATCTTCAGCATTGTTTGTTTCAACAGTTATTGGCCTGCCACCGGCTTCCTCCTTAAACTTATCGACCTTGGATATTAAGCCGTTTAATCCTCCAAAGAATTTGTAATGATTAGGAAAGAACATTATATTTTCAGATAGGCTTAAACGATTCATATTGCCACCTCCTGACAATACAGCCTTGGCTGCAACTTTTCGGGTATATGGTATTGTTTTTCGGGTTGCAGTAATAATTACATGTGGATTTACTCTATGGGCTTCCTCCACCATGAGTCTTGTCATTGTTGCAATTCCTGAAGCGTACTCTAGCAAATTGGCAGAAACACGCCAGATGGTGTGTAAATGCTTAGCCAGTCCTTCACCTTCAAGAAATTTTACTTTCCCCTCAATATATTCGCCGCTTAAGGTTACCAGGGTAGGAGAAATATTAAACTTTGTAAAAAAACGCATTACCTCTTCTGTACAGCAAATTACACTGGGTTCGGTGGTGGAGAATTGTATGCGGGCCAGCCTGCTTCCAAACTTGGCAAGGCGGGTCGACATATCAAAATATGGAACATCTTCCGAGATTAATCTGTCTAATTCTTCGTCGGTGAAATAAAGCATACCTTATGGTTGAGTTTAGATTGTAAATAAATTTTGAATTAATTTACAAAAAAAATCAACAAACACATTTAAACAGGCAAATAATGAGCTTTTTCTATCCTATTTTAATTCTAAAGAATTAACTTTTTCCACTTCGTAGTCAACAAAGCTTTTTAATTCTTTAAGTTGCACCTGAAGAAGTTGAAAATCCTCGAAGGTAAAATCCGGACTATTTACAGCCTCAAAACTGCATAAATCAAGTCTTTGATCAAGACTCGACAAACCTAGAATTTTTTCAGGGATCGTTTCAAAACACTCCTTGCAAAGGGTAAGCAAATACCCGATAGAATGGCCGTTTACTGCTTTTTCTTTTGCTACCAGTACCGCCACCATGAATTTCTCTACTGCCATAGAACCAATACTAAAAACCACTTTGCCACCTAGCTTGTTATAGACTTTTTGGGTATCACCCATTAAAAGGTTATAGTATCCGAAAGCCTCGTTTAAAAATGCTCTGTAATTGTTCATATCAAATCAGGTTAGTTGATAATATAATTCTAAAATATCTTTCTCAGGCAGGTTGTCTTTTCTGATAGACGACTGCATCTTTATTTGTTCGAGAATCGCACTCATGGTTTCTTTGTTCAATGATATGCCCTGTTTTATGAATAGTTCTTCAAGAGCAGCCACTCCGCTATGCTTGCCGAAAACAACTTTGAGATTGTCATCTTCTCCGGTTAGAGTTTGATCAATCAGCTGGTAGGTATCTTTATTTTTTATTAGCGAGCGTGTATGAATTCCGGATTCGTGCTGGTAAATTCTTTTTCCTGTTATAGGCTTAGAGCAGGGTATTGTCCGGCCCGAAACTTTTGAAACATATTCTGCAGTTTCTTTAAATCGTTTGGTTTTCAGGTGAGGTTTTATGTTTTCAGAATAATACAGGGCCATCACTATTTCATCAATTGAAGTATTTCCGGCTCTCTCGCCAAGACCATTAACAGTAGTACTTAAACTACGCGCTCCGGCTGAAACGGCAGCTAAACTATTTGCAGTAGCCATGCCCAAATCGTTGTGGCCATGAAATTCAAAATCCATTTTGGGGAAGTCCCGGCAAAGTCGGGTAAATAATTCCTGTGTTGAAAATGGATTTAAACACCCTACAGTATCGGCAATTCTTATTCGACTGACGTTGAAATCCTGCGCCAGGGTGATAACTTTTTGCAGCGTGTTGTAATCAGCTCTGCTGGCATCCTGTAGCCCAATTGCCACATATTCGAAATAATCTTTGGCAATGGATACTAACCTGGGCATTCGGGCATAAATCCAGTTTTCGGTTTTGTTAATAGCGCTTAATTGAATTGCTGAAACCGGGAAAGAAAGATTTATACCATTGGTTTTTGCTTTTATAGCAGCCTGGATATCATTTTCAAGTGCCCTGCACCACGATGTTGTTTTAAAAGAAAATCCGGCAGTAGCTATATGCTTCATAACCCTGATTTCTTCTGCACCCATGGCAGGAGTTCCCAACTCAAGTTCATCCATTCCCATATCGTCTAAAAGTGCAGCAATGTTAATCTTTTCATAGGGATGAAACGAAACACCTGGTGCCTGTTCTCCATCTCTTAATGTTGAATCGATATACCAAACTTTCATTTTCTTGGTTTTTGAATTTTATTATTCTTTAATTAAATCAGACAGAAAAAAAAGGATTAGATGTCTGATATTAAAAAGCACCTGACATATGTTTAAAACTTTGCTGATGAAATATCAGTTCCGTCTTTAGTCAATCAATCTTAACTTTCATGATGCCAGGCGCTTATGCTGCCTTTCTGCTTAGTCAGATATAAGGTATTCTTCTGCTGCTGAATTTTTTTCGAGTGCATCGAGTATCTCATCTATTTTTTCTTCTGAGTCGATTCCACCATACCAGTAGTTATTGGGTTGAATAACCATTACCGGTCCCTGGGCACAAACATTCAGACAAGCAGTACTTGTAACAGCTACGTCTAATCCGCGGTCTACAGCTTCTTCCTGCATATACTGCAAAAGATCTGATGCTCCTTTTTTATTACATGCACCTTGTGCATCACCTGCAACTCTGTATGAGTTACATACTAAAATTTGATATTCTGGCTTTTTCATTTTGATATGTATTTTGAAAAATTAGGATTAATTATCTGTTTTTTATCACCCGCAACCTGCTGCATTGCCCGAACAGCTTTGACCACATTTGAATGCGTCGGCTTTTTTAATAGTCCTGAGTACTTTCCCTTTATAAACAACATCCAGTCCGTTATCAATTAAGCCTGTCATTTGTATTACCCTTATTCCCGAAGATTCAAGTACTCTTACAGGACTTGGTCCGGCACCGCCTGTCAGTAATGCGCGACAGTCATTTAATATGCTGCTGAGAGCCAGCCATCTTCTTTCACCATTACCTGCAACAGGAGTTTCTCTTTTTTCAACAAAACGGTATCCATTTGGAGTTTCACGGTAAATAAACAATTCTTTTGATTCTCCCAGGTGTTGATTAACCAACATGCCTTCGAAACTTGCTACAGCAACATAGGGTCTTTCTTTAACCGGAACAGTTGGTTTACTGGAATACTCGCGAAGCATATCCATTGCACCTTTATAGTCTTGTCCCAGCAGGCCTGCCGCATCGGCTCTGCAACGGGCGCAATGAGTCATGGGTTTAATGTGTTTCAGTATTTTTGCCCTGATAGCCTGCATTTCATTATGTGTTGGTGCCAATACATTTTCGAAAGGTGTATTTTTATTAGGGTAAAGTGGAATGCAATTCATTACATCGGCGCCTAACTCAGCTGTTTTGGCCGCAAGCTCTTCAATGCAATGGTCATTAACACCCGGTACAACTATGGTATTAATTTTAACAATCATACCTTTCGCCTTAAGCAGGGGAATACAGGCAAGCTGCCTCTTGATTATCTCTTCTCCGGCCATATTCCCCCGTAAGACTCTTTTATCAGCCCTAATCCAATGATATATTTTTCCCAGAACTTCAGGGTCTAACGAATTAATAGTGATGGTGACATGCGAAACGCCGTATTCTGCCAACTGATCGATGTATGGCATAAGGTTTACCCCGTTAGTCGACAGGCAGGAAAGCATTTCGGGAAACTCTTCGTTAACAAGTCTTAAAGTCTCCATGGTTTCCTCAGGATTTGCAAAGGGGTCACCGGGGCCTGCAATACCTACTACCGAGAGGTTCGGAAGCTTGGTTTTCAGGTCTTTTAAATAGGCAATTGCCTGTTTAGGAGTGAGCACTGAGCTGGTTACTCCCGGGCGACTTTCGTTTACACAGTCGTATTTACGGTCGCAATAATTACATTGAATATTACATTTTGGTGCTATTGGTAAATGTACCCTTCCGTGTTCGCTTTTTGCTTCCTTGTTAAAACAAGGGTGTTTGCTTAAATCTTTCATAATTCAACTATTTTGACCGTTTACAAATACTTATATCCAACAGCAGAATTTTCCTGCTTATATTCCATGAGGGCGTTTGCTATTCTGTCGAACAGCTCTTGTGTGCCCCTGTATGAAAGGTGATGTATTCTTTGTGCGCCAAACCTGTCATGTACGGGAAAACCTACCCTTACCAGAGGTATTTTAAGTTCTCGGGCTATATAATATCCTTTACTGTTACCAATCATGATATTTGCGCCAAGATCTTTTGCTATATCAGCAAGGTCTTCGAAATCCATGTCATCACCGATTGTCATGGGCTCCTGTCCATTCTGATTACTATTGGCAAGAATTGGTTTTATTTTACCGCTATTTCCACCGGTTACTGCAAGAACAACATCTATACCTGTTTCAGCCAGAAATTTTGACAATCCGATAACAAGATCTTCTTCACCGTAAATAATGGCTTTCTTTCCAAACATTATCTTATGTCCATCAACATAGGCATCTATTAACCTTCCTCTTTCTTTTTCGTATTTCCCGGGCATTGGATTTCCCGAGAGTTTTTCAAGAATGTCGAAGAATTTATCGGTTTCTTTTATACCGATGGGCAGCCCGGTTTGATGGTTAATAACATTAAATTTCGATTCAAGATATTCACCGGCAGTCTGAACTTCCTGTGATTTATTTTTGATACGCCCTGCTTTGTATCCTTTGTTAAAAACATAACCGAGTTCTACTGAAGCGTAGGCATTTGCAGATTCAATTACTTCTGATACGGGTGTGCCTCCATCGGGAATTCTTTTATATTCACTCCAGTTAGGATTGTCAACGGATTCGCTATAATCCGGTATCATGCTGAAATTAAGGGAAAAATCGGCCATAATTTCTTTCAGGTGTCTTAAATCAGCCGGTGATACAAAACCTGAGAATAAATTGATACGATCAACAGGTTCAGTTTTTTTAGCAAGACCTGCTACCAGACTTTTAACTGTTTCATGAAAGCCGTCTGCATGGGTTCCCTGGTAGCTGGGAGTGCTTGAATGCACTATTTCTGGTAAGTCTTCTGATGCATGCTTTGCTTTATAATCGGAGATTATCATGTTTAAATCTTCACCAATTGTTTCGCTCAGGCAGGTTGTACATATCCCTATTATTTCAGGCTTGTACTGTTCAATGATGTTGCTGATGGCTATATTCAGGTTTTTTTGACCACCAAATACAGCAGCTTCTTCACTGAAACTTGACGAAGCAATATCGAAAGGTTCACGGTAGTGACTTATCAGGTATCTGCGGATGTATGTTGCACAACCCTGAGAGCCGTGAATAATTGGCACGCATGCCTTGATCCCCTTGTATGCCAGTGAAGCACCAAGCGGAGAACACAGTTTACAAGCATTTCTTGTTGCTGTGTATTCACTTTTCTTATGTTCAATGTTCCTAAGCATAATTGTTAACTTTTAAGTTTAACTCCACCTTTCCTCTTTGAAATTCTCAAAGAGGTCAGGGGAGTCTGCACAGGGGGATTGATGATTATTTCTGTTTCTTTCTGCTGGTAAATTCCCATACCGGGCTGTTTACAGAGGCATATACTTCTTTGGCAAAGTTTATCATACCTTCGTATCCGGCCAGGGCTTCTTTACGCTCGTGATTATGATCGCAGAAGCCTATACCGATTTTAAAGGCTATGGGGCGTTCTTTAACGCCACCAATAAATAAATCGGCACCTGTTTGATTAACAAAATCTGATAATTCGTTTGGATTTGAATCGTCGAGAATGATTGTTCCTTCGTTGCATAAATCGGCCAGAAGTTTATAGTCTTCTTTATTGCCGGTTTGTGAACCAACAATCACTGTTTCAATGCCTAAAAGTCTTAATGCTTTTACCAGGGAGATAGCTTTAAAGGCTCCACCAACATAAATTGCTGCTTTTTTACCTTCTAAACCTTTACGGTATTCTTCAAGTGCCGGCAAAAGAAGACTGATTTCGTCTTTTACCAGTTCGGTGCTTTTGCGCAGCATTTCCTCATCTTTAAAGAAATTAGCAACCTCATAAAGAGCGTCTGACATATCCTCGATTCCAAAGTATGAAACCTTCATGAACGGAATGTCATATTTCTCCTTCATGGTTTTAGCAAGGTGCATCATTGAGCCTGAACATTGTACTACATTGAGCGATGCCTTATGGGCATTGCAAATATCGTTTACCCTTCCATCCCCCGTGATGGTTGCGTTAATCTCAACGCCAATTTTTTCGTAGTATTCTTTAAGCATCCAAAGCTCACCTGCCAGGTTAAAATCGCCTAAAATATTAATCGATTTTTTCGATACTTCTTTGTTGTTTCTTGTGCCGACCAACTTTGCCAAAGCATCGCAGGCAATTTTATAGCCATCTTTTTTTGAACCCTGAAATCCTTCTGACTGAACAGGTAAAACAGGAATTCCCTTTTCTTTTTCGACTTTTTTGCAGATTGCCTCAACATCATCACCTATCAATCCAACAATGCAGGTGCTGTATACAAAGGCAGCTTCCGGTTTAAGTTTATCAATCAATTCTACCATTGACTGGTATAATTGCTGTTCTCCTCCAAATACAATGTGTTTTTCTCTCAAATCGGTTGTGAAGCTGTTTCTGTGAAGTTCCCTGTCAGATGAAAGAGAACCTCTGATATCCCAGGTATAGGCAGCACAGCCAACCGGACCGTGGATAAGGTGCAGCGCGTCTGTTACCGGATAAAGAACAACCCTTGAACCGCAGAAGACACAGGCTCTTTGACTTACTGACCCTGCAAGACTTTCTTTTGCACAATCGATATCAGTGCTTGCACCTAACTTTTTTGTAAGTACCTGATTTTTTCTGTCTGTAAGTATCGAACCCATGTCTTTTCGGTTTAAAATTGAGAGAATATATTATTAGTTCCCGATAATACCGGTTGTCAGTGCATTGAAAATAATTACCATTACATAACTAGTTCGAAGCTTGTTTCAGGAGATTCAGCGTCTTGTTTATCCATGAATAAACCAAGGATTTTTTCGAGTATTCTGAGGCCACCCATATATCCAACTGTGGGGAAATAACTGTGGCCAATCCTGTCGAGAATCGGGAAGCCCATTCTCAGGAATGGAATGTTTTCGTCTCTTGATATGTATTTTCCATAAGTATTTCCAATTAATAAGTCTACAGGCTCATTTTTTATCCACTGATGCATCATAAACATATCAGCACCTTCGCCGGCTTTATATTTTGCTTCCGGAACCTTTTCAGAAAGAATTTCTTTCATTTTTTGTTCGAAAAGTTTACCAGGGGTACCAGTAACAATGTAAACCGGTTTCATATCCAAATCAACAAGGAACTCAACGAGTGGAATAAGCTGATCGGGATCGCCCCAGAGTGCCACACGCTTTCCGTATAAGTACTGGTGCATATCTGCAATAACATCTACCAGCTTACCTCTTTCATTTGTTATTGAATCAGGGATGCTGATTTCAGCTGCTTTTGCTACTGCCTGAATAAATCTGTCGGTAGCCTGAAGGCCTATTGGGACATCTGTTAATGCGAAAGGAACTTTACATTTGTTTTCAAGAGCAATAGCAGCCTCTTTGGTTGCCCAGGTACCAATACCTATACTTTTCTTACTATTACCGGATGCAATTAATTCTGAGATTGTTGTTCCTCCCTTAGGATACATTTTATAGTCACCATCAAGGGATGTCTCAACTACATCAGAGGTATCAGGAAACATAATTGTTTTTGCACCCATCATTTTGGCCAGTCTTTTCATTTCCTTCATGTCAGAAGGTTCAACCCAACCAGAAATAAGGTTTATAAAATCGGTTTTCTTTTCAGTTGCTTCGGGGAAATACCTTATTATACCTTTAAGCATATTGGCATAACCCGTAACGTGAGAACCTACATAACTAGGAGTATTTGCATAGATAACATGCTTTCCTAAGGGAATTTTACCGTCATCAGATGCTTTCTGAATAATCTGGTTTAAGTCGTCGCCAATAGTTTCAGATAAACATGTACTGTGTATAGCAATAATCTCTGGTTCGTAAATTTCGAAAATATTGGTTATGGCCTGTAGTAAGTTTGCCTGTCCACCGAATACAGAAGCACCTTCTGTAAACGAACTTGTAGCAGCCATAATAGGTTCTTTATAATGTCTGGTTAATGTGCTTCGGTGATAGGAACAGCATCCTTGAGAACCGTGACTGTGTGGCAAGCATCCGTGAATTCCAAGAGCTGCATACATAGCTCCAATTGGCTGACAGGTTTTAGCCGGGTTGATAGTAAGAGCTTTTCTTTCTATCGAATCTTTTGGTGTATGTCGGAGTAACATAGTCTTAAATTTTAATTGTTAAAAAATATACCTCTTTAATTTAGCAGGGTTGTCCCGGAGCATTCCCCGGGAATCCTGCTTCTCAGGGGTTGATTTCCCGGTTTCCCGGGAAATATTATTAATATGGTGCGTCAGCAAATTTTCCTACCAGCACCGGTTCGTTTTTCCATGGAGCTTTTAGCTTAGACCAGATAGTCGCACTAACCATCCTTGAAATTTCATTATAGAAGTTTATAGCTCCTTTAAATCCAGCGTATGGTCCGCCATAATCGTAGCTGTGAAGCTGTTTCAACGGCACTCCGTATTTCTGAATAACATATTTTTCTTTTATACCTGCACAGAAAATAGCGGGCTTATAGAATTCAATGATTTTTTCTGCTTCCCAATGCGAGATATCATCGATTACTAAGGCGTTTTTCTTCATCTCAGGCATCATGCCATCGTAATCTGAGAAAGTATAACCTTTTTCCACTAATCCGGCTTTCTTATCTGCTAATTCCTGACGGTATTTTGCTTCATCTTTTTGAACATCAAGTTCCTCAATATTTCTGCTGTCGGCATCAACTTTTAAGTTTGGAAGTACATGCCTGCCTTCATAATCATCGCGGTGAGCAAATTCATATCCTGCAGAAACAGTTTCCATGCCCATTTCAGTAAATAACTCCTGGTAGTGGTGAGCACGTGAACCACCCACAAACATCATGGCTAATTTGCCTTCAGTTTTTGGTTTTACTTCTTTCAATGCTTTTTCAACTTCGAGCATTTCGCGAGCGATAATCTCTTCAACTTTTGCTTTCATTTCTTCGTCTTCGAAATATTCAGCAATTTTTCGAAGAGACTTTGCTGTAGCTTCAGCACCAATAAAGTTTACCTTAAACCAGGGCACGCCGTATTTTATCTCCATCATCTCGGCAATGTAGTTGATAGAACGGTGGCACATTACCATGTTCAGATCAACAGTATGGCTGTTTTCAAAGTCATGGATTGAAGAGTTCCCACTATATGTGGCAACCAGATTAATTCCTAATTCTTCGAAATACTTTTCAAGCACAAAGGCATCACCACCAATGTTGTATTCTCCAAGCAGGTTAACCCTGTATTTTCCATCGCGTATTGTATCGTCAAGGCCGACAACATTGCTGAATATTTTGTTGTTTGCTATATGGTGACCGGCTGACTGGCTTACACCTTTATAACCCTCGCAGCTAAAACCGAATACATTGATTCCTAATTCGGCTTTCATTTCTTTGGCTACGGAATGAACATCATCGCCGATAAGACCAATAGGACATGTTGAGAAGATTGCAATTGCATGAGGATTGAAAATCTGATATGCCTCACGGATTGCCTGTGCAAGTTTTTTCTCACCACCAAACACGATGTTTGAATCCTGCATATCGGTTGAAAAACAATAGGGCATATAGTTTTCACCCTCTGGTCCCGGATCGGTTTGATTTCTTCGTGTTAACCATGAATAGAAGCCGCAGCCAATTGGACCGTGAGTAATATTAACAATGTCTCTTGTTGGGCCTAACACCACACCTTTACATCCTGCATAGCAGCAACCGCGTTGGGTAATAATTCCAGGAATTGTTCTAACGTTTGCCTGAACTTCAGATTTTTCTTCAGGATCGTTAATAACGATTGATTTGCTTCTTTTCTTAGCTACCTTATTGGGGTATTTCGCCAATATTTCCTCTATAATCTCGGTAGGATCAGGTAATACCGGAGAGCTTGTTTTAGTTGTTTTCTTAGCCATAATTCCAATTTTAGTCGAGAGCAATGTCTCCTGGTTCTGCTGTTCTGATACTTATTGCTTCTGTTGTTGGAAGCACGAATATTTTACCATCACCGGGTTTCCCCGTCTGATTGGCTTTTATTAGTGTACTAACTGCTTTTTTTACTTTACTGTCCGGGACAGTTATTGAAAGCAATCTTTGAGGTCTTAGTCTGGGTTGTTCGCTTAATAATGCAAGTGCTTCGGGTTGATCGTTTTTAGCACCTTCCAAAACTTTCGCATCCCAATTCCCTTTTCCGCGGCCAAAAACCTTTCCGGTAGCAGTGAACGAGGGCAGACCTGCATCAGACATGGCCTGTTTTGTTTCGTTCATCTTGTCTATCCGTATCATCGCAAAAATGGTTTTCATTTTTTTTGTTTTATAAAGGTTTCTGATTAAAGTTCTTTTGTACCGCGGCTAATGGTGTAAGCTTCTTCTACCGGGCAAACAAATATTTTACCATCTCCGAAGGCTCCTTTTTCGCCTGTTTTTGCTGTTTCAAGAATAGTTTTCAGAACAAAGTCTTTGTCTTCGTCTTTTACTACCGTGATAAGAAGTTCTTTTGGAAGTTCATCGTAAGTAATATCACCTACTTTTAAGCCTCTTTGTTTACCGCGGCCTACTACGGGTATTTTGGTTATTGCAACAAAACCTGATTCGAATAGTGCTTTCATTACAGCTGCTGATTTCTCAGGTCTTACAATTGCTCTTATCATTTGCATAGTTGTATCTTTTTAGAAGTGAGTACTTAGTTATGAGTATTTATCGTGTAGGTATTAGTTAAGAATTCCGAAATCGATAAGAAGTTTTTCAAGATCTTCAATCTCCAATGGTTTTGGGACCACAAACATTTTGTTCTCATCGATTTTTTTGGCTAAAGCTCTGTATTCGTCAGCCTGGCCATGTGATGGATCGTAATCAATAACAGTTTTCCTGTTGATCTCAGCACGCTGAACCATATTGTCGCGAGGAACGAAGTGAATCATTTGTGTACCTAATCTTTTAGCCAGCTCTTCGATCATTGCCTCTTCGTTGTCAACTTTCCGACTGTTACAGATAAGACCACCTAATCTCACTTCACCAGCTTCGGCAAATTTCACAATACCTTTACAAATGTTGTTTGCAGCATACATGGCCATCATTTCGCCAGAAACCACAATGTAAATTTCTTGTGCTTTACCTTCGCGCATTGGCATGGCAAAACCACCACATACTACGTCACCAAGAACATCATAGAAAACATAATCAAGTTTTAAATCTTCTTCGTAAGCTCCAAGTTGTTCCAACAAGTTTACTGAAGTAATGATACCACGACCGGCACATCCTACACCCGGCTCTGGTCCGCCTGATTCAACACAGCGGGTTCCACCGTAACCTTCTTTTATTACATCGTCAAGTTCTACGTCTTCACCTTCTTCGCGAAGAGTATCAAGAACAGTTTTCTGTGCTAAGCCTCCCAGTAATAGACGAGTTGAATCTGCTTTTGGGTCACAACCCACAACCATTACGTTTTTTCCCATTTCAGCCAATCCGGCTACTGTGTTTTGGGTAGTTGTAGATTTTCCAATACCCCCTTTTCCATAGATTGCTACTTTTCTCATGATATTAGCCCTTCGTTTAATTAAAATTCAAAATTTATTGTCGTGCCAAACCGTTTTCCAAGAATGTGCCAATATATTATTGCCGAAAAGTATTTTTTTAAAACACGCAGAAAATCAAATACATACAGACAGTATTATTATTTCGGGTTTTTTATAAGTTAAATTTTAAGTACAATTTTGTTTTTACATTTTCTATGAAACTACATTTAGGTAGGATTACCGATTATAGGATTATTCGATAATAAATGGGGTATTTATCAAAGTTGAAAAGGTTAAACCTTTGAAATGTGATTTTATTTGCCGGGAAGGAAGAGTTATGTTATAATGGGGTACAAACCTTTTAAATTATATCTCATATTTTGTTGGTAAATACCGTTGGCATTTATAAAAAAATGACTAATTTGACAGGGAAAATGTGCTTTTTCTCCTTGATATAAACTGAATTATATTTTGTCAAATGATAATCATAATAAATAATAAGCAATGATTATCAATGGGAGTCCAAAGATTATCAGACATACTAATTGTTCATACGCTTTTTAAATCTAAATAGTATAAATATGAAAAAAATAATTTCCTTCCTTTTGGTACTGCTTTTGGTAAGTACTTGTTTAATTGATAAAATTAAAGCTCAGGATGAACCTGTAACTATTGGGTTTATTCTGGCAAGCACATTTAACGACAGATGGAATAAAGACCGCGATTATTTTGTTGAGAAATTCGAAGAGTTTGGTGGGAAAGTGATTGTTGTTGATTGCTTTGATCAGGTTGATAATCAGGTTAAAGCGGCTAAAGACATGGTTAAACAAGGTGTTGACGGTATAGTAATTGTAGCTATTGATGCCGTAGCATCTGCACCGGCAGTTGATGTTGCCCATGAAGCAGGTATTCCGGTAATTGCATACGATAGAATTATCTTAAATGCTCCTATCGACTATTATGTTTCTTTTAATAGTGTTACCGTTGGGGAACAAATGACAAATGCTGTAATAAAGAAATTGACAAAAGGGAACATATTATACATAGGAGGCCCTGCCGAAGATTATAATTCAAAACTAATCCGACAAGGGGTTTTTAAGGTGTTAGATCCACTAAAAAATAATTATTCAGTAAAATCGATACAGACCACAACCTGGAACCAGATGGATTCTTATTTGGCGCTTCAGGATTTCTTAACTAATGAAGAAAAATTACCCGATGCTATTATTTGTGCTGCCGATGTGCTTGTTCGAGGTGTGATTGATGTTTTATTAGAGAATGATGCATTAGGAAAAGTAATACTGACCGGGCAGGATGCTGAACTTGATATTTGCAGGATGATAATAAGAGATGAAGTTGAAATGACTGTTTACAAGCCTATTGAGAAACTGGGTGATATTGCCGCAAAAATGATGTGGAATGCTATAAAGGGTAATGATGTTGAAACAAACGACAGTTTTACTATTGAGGGGAAAGATATTCCATCTTATTTATTGACTCCTATAGTTGTTAATAAAGACAACATTGATCAAACCATTATCGAAGATGGCTACTACACCAAAGAACAAATTTATAGTAAGTAACTATTTCTTTTAAGATATAGAGAAACGAGTCTGATTTAAGTTTTTATTAATCAGGCTCTTTTTTTATAAATAGCTATAAATTTTTCTATTTTGATGCGATAGTGCTATTGATTATAGCTTAAATCTTTTAGGGTCTATCTGAAATTTTTTAATTCTTAAACCCATAATTCGTTCTGTAATTCCAAGCTGATCGGCAGCCTTGACCATGTTTCCCCTTGTCTGAAGCATGGTTTCAACAATCATTTGCTTCTCAACCCGATCAAGAATGGCATTTAGTGTACCCTTCATTTCGGTGCCGGAGGAAGTTGCTGTTTGCAGGGTAGGAGGCAGGTTATTGGCACGTATAACCCCGTCAACGCTCATAATACATGCTCGTTCAACACAGTTTTCCAACTCGCGGATATTCCCCGGCCAATGGTAAACCATAAGCATATCAATTGCTGATGAGCTTATACGTTTGATATCGGTGAAGTTTTCCTTGTTACATTTTTGTATAAAGTGATCAACAAGTGCCGGAATATCGTTAATGCGTTCCCTCAAGGGTGGAACATAAACAGGAAATACATTTAACCGGTAAAATAAATCCTCCCTGAAATCGCCTTTATTTATTGCTTCTTCAAGGTTTCTGTTTGTTGCAGCAACTACTCTTACATTAGCTTTCAGGGTGGTGGAACCTCCTACGCGCTCAAATTCTTTTTCCTGAAGTGTTCTGAGTATTTTAACCTGTGTTTGAGCCGGAAGATCGCCAATTTCGTCAAGGAAAATTGTTCCACCTTCGGCAAGTTCAAAACGACCTTTATGCAGTCTCTCGGCACCGGTAAATGCTCCCTTCTCGTGTCCGAATAATTCACTTTCGATAAGTGACTCCGGCAATGCCGAACAGTTGACTTTTATGATAGGATTGTCTGCCCTAGGGCTGTTATAATGAATAGCATCGGCAATGAGTTCTTTTCCTACACCGCTTTCACCTCTTATTAATACGGTAGCATTGGTTGCAGCAACTCGTTCAATTAGTTTATACAGCTCCTGCATTCTGCCGGAGTTGCCAATCATGTTTGTTGACTTAAGCTTAATTTTGAGTTCCTGTTGCAGCGAAATATTTTCTTCTCTTAATCGTTCAACTTCCTCAAGTCTGTCTTGGCGAGCTCTGACATATTGGGCAATCATTCCACCGATAATGGTTAGTATTCTTGCATGCTCCTCCAGGTTTTTTTTCTCGTCATATTCAAGATCGGCACTCAGGGTACCGCTTATTTCTTCTTCAACTTTTACCGGGACACATACAAAGCTTATGTGCTTTCTGTCGCTGGTTAACAGCCTCGACTTTGTTTTATTAAGGTAGGTTGTATCTTTCAGAATTTTGGGTATTATAACAGGCTCGCCCGATTTTACAACGCGACCAATTGCACCTTCACCGATACGATATATTCCACGGGCTTTTGCTTCATCGCTTATTCCATAGCCTCTTTCAATAAAAATGTTGGAGTTCTCCCGGTTCAAAATGGTAATGAACACCCGGTCGGCACTTAAGTATTGAGCAACAAGGTTTAAAACCTTATCGAGATCCTGCTTAATGTTGCTTGTTTTATTAAGCATGCAACTAATCTCAAAAAGCATGGGTAACTCGGTGTTACCGTAGCAATTTCTCCCCGTTCTGTCGCAAAAATTTTCAGTAGTGCGCATTACCAACCTCCATGTGAAAATGTTTTACAAAAATAGAACTAAAAAGTTTCAAATCGAGGGGTTAAATTCAAAAAAACTATAAAAAATGCAATTTAAATCTATTAAAAATAGGGGTATCTGAAATAAAAATTAAAAAATGATTAATAAATATGATTTAAAAATAACCAAGCGCTGTTTTAAAGAAGATACTATTAAAGGTATTTAGTCCAAAAATGCATGGGGGGGTTACCTTCTTTATAGCCAAGATTACTATATAATTTCTGCGCACCGGGATTATCGTTCCTAACTTCCAGGGTAATTTTTGCACAATCCATTTCTATCGCTTTCTCAGTAATAAAATCAAGCATTTTGAATCCTATTTTTTGGCCCCTGTATTTATCCAGAACCACCACATCGTGCACATTTATAAATGGTTTAGCAGCAAATGTTCCAAAGTTGATAAAAGAATTCACTAGCCCCACGTAGTTATTTTCAATCTTTGCCAGCACGCACAATTTATTACAATGATTTCTAAGCCCGGTTATTAATCTTTCAGCACTTTCAGCAGTATGTGGCGGAAAATCTCCCATCGGATCCTGCATATAATGATTCATGAGTTCAACAACCGCTTTACAGTGTTCTTTATTATCAAAATCAACTTCAATTACTCTAAGCATAGGCTTTTTTTGCAAAGATGTTAAAATACTTTTAATTGGCGGGTTGATTTTGCAAACTAAAGTCTCACAATTTCTTATAAATAGATATCTTTGTGGCCGATTTGAAATATTGAAATTGTTAAATGGAGAACATCAGGAATTTTTGCATAATAGCTCACATTGATCATGGTAAAAGTACTTTGGCTGACAGGTTATTAATGAAAACTCATACGCTTGCAGAGAGAGATTTTCAGGATCAGGTTCTTGATAGTATGGATTTAGAGCGCGAAAGGGGTATAACCATAAAAAGTCACGCGATTCAGATGGAGTACTCCAGAGATGATATAAATTACCGTCTGAACCTGATTGATACACCCGGGCATGTTGATTTTTCTTATGAAGTTTCCCGTTCAATCGCTGCTTGTGAAGGAGCATTATTAATTATTGATGCAACTCAGGGTATACAAGCTCAGACAATTTCAAATTTATACCTGGCGATTGAACATGATTTGGAAATTATTCCGGTTTTAAATAAGATGGACATGCAAAGTGCTATGCCCGAAGAAGTTAAAGACCAGATAGTAGATTTAATTGGGTGTAGCAGGGATTCTATTATCGAAGCCAGTGGTAAAACCGGTCTTGGTGTTGATGAGATATTGGATGCCATTATTGACAGAGTGCCGGCTCCGGTTGGAGATCCTTCTGCTCCATTGGAAGCCTTGATTTTTGATTCTGTATTTAATTCTTTTCGTGGAATTTTTGCCTACTTCAAAATTTTGAACGGAACGATTAAGAAAGGCGACAGGGTAAAATTTATTGCCACCGGAAAAGAATATTTTGCTGACGAAGTTGGCGTGCTCAAATTAAAACCGCATCCCAGAAATGTGCTTAGTGCAGGCGATGTTGGATATATTATTTCTGGAATAAAAACCGCCAAAGAAGTAAAGGTAGGCGACACAATTACACATGTTGAGAAACCATGTTCTAAGGCCATTGAGGGGTTCGAAGATGTTAAACCCATGGTTTTTGCAGGTATTTATCCGGTAGATGCCGATGATTATGAAGATTTAAGAGCCTCGATGGAGAAATTGCAGCTTAACGATGCCTCGCTTGTTTTTGAGCCTGAGTCTTCAGCAGCACTGGGCTTTGGTTTTCGATGCGGATTTCTAGGATTATTGCACATGGAAATAGTGCAGGAAAGGTTGGATCGCGAATTTGATATGGATGTTATAACAACTGTTCCTAACGTTTCTTTTGATGTGTATACAACCAGGGGTGAAAAAGTTGTTGTACATAATCCTTCAGGTTTACCCCCTGTTACTCAAATCGATTATATCGATGAACCTTATATCCATGCCCAGATTATTTCAAAATCAGAATATGTAGGGCAAATCATGAATTTGTGCATTGACAGGAGGGGAACCTTGAAGAACCAGTCATATCTTACCAGCGACAGGGTTGAAATAACTTTTGAAATGCCCCTTTCAGAAATTGTTTTTGATTTTTACGATAAGCTAAAGAGTATTTCAAGGGGTTATGCCTCCTTTGATTACCATCAGACCGGGTATGCAAAGGCCGATCTTGTCAGGCTCGATATTTTATTAAATAGCGAAATGGTTGATGCACTCTCAGCATTAATTCATCGTAATAATGCCTATAACTTTGGTCGGAGGATTTGTGAAAAATTAAAAGAACTTATTCCCCGACAACAATTCGATATCGCTATTCAGGCTGCAATTGGGGCAAAGGTTATTGCCCGCGAAACTGTTAAAGCAGTGCGTAAAGATGTAACCGCCAAGTGCTACGGCGGCGATATTACCCGTAAACGCAAGCTTCTTGAGAAGCAGAAAAAAGGAAAAAAGCGCATGCGCCAGGTTGGCAATGTAGAAGTGCCACAGTCAGCTTTTCTTGCTGTTCTGAAGCTTGATTAGATGTTGGTACAGGTTACTCTATAAACTACTTTCTGTTATTGTTTATGAATTAATTTACAAAAATACTTTGTACTATTTGTGTATTAAGGAAAACCTTTTTTAACTTTCCGCTTCAACAATAAAACTAAATTCAATTACCATGAAGAAATTTGTTTTTCTACTGACAGCAATTTTGCTTTCGAGTTTTTTCGCTTTTACGCAAAATGTAGATTATACCGAGCCACAATTAAAAAAAGCCGACGTTGAAAGATTCTTAAATTGTTACAAAGAAATTGAAGCTGATTTTGAAAGTCTTGACTTTGACTACCAGCTCGGAGAAGGAGATTTTAACTCGATAGCCAAATCATTAAATAATATTGAAGAAGTAAATGATGTAGTTCAAAAGCATGGTTATGCCGATGCAAGTGATTTTTTTATTAAAACCTGGGCCATTTCTATGTCGTATATCGCCTTAAAAATAGAAAAAGAGGGAAATCCTGAGATGAAAAAAGCAATTACCGAGATTCAAAATAATCCCAATATGACTGCCGAACAAAAAGAAATGGCAATATCGCAACTGAAACAAGTAATGGACTCATTAGGAACAACTTATACTTCAATGACAAACGCTGAGGATAAAGCTGTTATAGAACCTTTCGTTGAGAAACTTGATGCTGTATTTGAAGAATAAAAAAACATATAAATTATGCAATCACACAAAATTGATTATCAGATTAAGGGGCACGATGTTCAGTTGGTTGAGATTGAACTGGATCCGCAAGAAACTGTTATTGCTGAGGCCGGAGCCATGATTTACATGGACGATGGGATTAATTTTACTGCTCGTATGGGTGATGGAAGCGAACCGAATGAAGGCCTGTTTGGCAAACTTTTGAAAGGTGCCTCACGGGTGATTACCGGTGAAAGTTTGTTTTTAACTCATTTTACAAACAGCAGCTATGGTAAAAAACATGTTGCTTTTTCAGCCCCATATCCCGGAACTATTGTCCCTTTCAATTTACCCGATTTTGGTGGGAGCATTATTGTTCAGCGGGAAACCTTTTTATGTGCAGCTATGGGTACAAAGGTTTCCATTCATTTAAATAAAAAGATTGGAGCCGGACTTTTTGGAGGCGAAGGATTTATTCTTCAGAAACTACAAGGCGATGGACTGGCTTTTGGCCATGCCGGAGGAACCGTGATTGAAAGAGAACTTAAGGGCGATTCATTGTTTGTTGACACAGGTTGTATTGTTGGTTTTACCACAGGTATTGACTTCTCAATATCGCAGGCAGGCGGAATGCGTTCTATGTTATTCGGCGGTGAAGGTATTTTCCTGGCGCATTTAAAAGGGAATGGTAAAATATGGCTGCAATCAATGCCAATCAGGAAACTGATACAAGCAATTGCACCTGCAGGAAGAAATGCCGGAAAAGAACAGGCAGGTGGTTTGTTGAGAGACATCCTTGACAGTAGCAGATAATTAATTAATAAAATATTAGTCTGAAAAGCCGTTTGTTTTATGCAAGCGGCTTTTTTATATTGTATATTTTGAAATAGAAAAGCCCGAATACTAAACATGCAAAAGAGATAATTATAAAGATTTTCATAATTCCCACCATTCCTGTACTATCTAGAAGGCTTCCGATGAATAAATTACCTATCATTTGTCCAATGCCAAACATTGTACCCCATATAAGCGATTGCGCAGTGGCATGTCGGCCTTCGGCCATGATATTTTGCATAAAGCCAACCGCCCCAACCAGGAAGAAAGAAAGTGAAATTCCCTGCACTGCCCCCACAATTAATGCAAGGCCAATATTAGGTACTAATCCGTAGAACATAAATCGAATCAGCATGGCAATCATTGCAATAATAATAACTCTTTCTGGTCCCCATTTTTTCAATAATTTGTCGCCTAAAAGAAATAAGGGCAATTCACTAAAAGCCATTACTGCATAAGCATAACCAACAATGTCGTTCCCTGCATTGATGTCTCTGAAATAGAGATTGATATACGAGTTTACCGGTGAGCAGGTAATTCCATAGGCAATCATTAAAAGTATAAAGTATAATAGCTGCTTATCTTTTATAATTTCCTTAAAGCTTATAGACTGATAGTTAGGTTTAAATATTCGTTTTCTCTTTCTGGTAAACAATAAAAAGAGGAGCAGTACAAACAGCCCGGAAGATACAGGAAATATATACTTCAGGTCAATTCTTGAAAAAACAATACCACCCAGAATAGACGCTATCATCCAACCCATTGAGCCCCATAGTCTGAAGCCGCCATATGCATGTTTGTTGCTGGTTTCGGTAAACTGAACCGCCATGGCATCTGTAAGTGGTCCCAGCGGATGGTAAAACAGAGTAAGAAATGGAATGTAAAAAAGTAAATACCAAAACGAAGTAATTTTACCCAAAAACACTATTATTATTGCTGTTGCTATTACCAGCCACCTTAAAACCGGCCTGATACCTTTCTTGTCGGCCATTGCTCCCCAGAATATTACAAAGGGGAGTAAAGCAGCTTGCATCAAAGCATTCAGAGTGCCAATCTGCGAACCTCTCAACCCAATATCTTCAAGGTAAATGTTATAATAGACCCGCCAGACAGCAAAAGCCATATACATTAACAGGTAAATTAGCCGTATTTTGCTTGCTGTCATCATATACTTGCCAAGTTATTATTTTGAACGATTAAAGTAAACAATATATACGCCTAAAATTATTACAATGCCGCCAATAATTTGCCAGAAAGTAAGCGATTCATCTAAAAACAAAGAGCCAACAATTGCTGTTATAACCGGTTGACCCAAAAGGGTGGGTGATACCACCGAGGCAGGAATATGTCCTTGTGAATAATTTATCAGGAACCACGCTCCGGCTTGCAAGCCAACGCCCATTATTAGCCAGAGTATCCAGGTTATATTATCATAACCAAGGTAATTATAATTAAAAATGGGAATTATTATTGCCAGGATAATTGATGTAGTAAGTGAACTAATAAATAAATAGCTTAGTGTATCCAGGTATTTTCGTCCTGGCTGAGTAAATAACTGATAACCAGCATAGAAAACACCAGCCATAAGACCTAAAAATATTCCTTTAAACAAGCCTGTAGCTTCAAAAAAATCACGGATTACCAGAAGGGCTACTCCGGCTATTGCTAAAAGCAAGCCTAACCAAAAACGAATTTTTTGCTTTTCTTTAAAGAAAATCATGGCTCCGATTCCAACCCAAAGGGGTGCCAGGTTACCAACAAGGGTGGGAATAGTGGCATTTGTTGCAACAATACCTGTTGACCAGAGCGACATATCAATAGAAAAACAAATTCCACCTAAAACAGCAAACCGTATTCCTTTCTTATTTAGTTTGCATTTTCCTTTTACGACAAAATATATGAACGGGCCGGAAAGAACTATTGTTCCAATAGACAGCCTGTAAAATGAAGTAACAATTCCCGGGGCATGTGCCAGTTTTATGAGAATCGGAGAAACTCCTATGAGAATGAATCCGATTATAAGAGCAATATATGCCTTTTTGTTTTGAGATAAATTCAATGCACTTTTATTTAAAGCGCGAAATTAGATTTTTATTTGCAGTTTGATGCTTAATACTTCAAAGTTTCTGGTTCAAAGTTACCAGATTTAGTGAAATGTGAATAGTATATCGTGAAACGATGGCTCTGTTTACAAACTACTTTTATCTTTTCACTTTTCACTTTTCACTTTTATCTTGTCTTACTTATCGATCCACTCTCTGAAAGTATGCGTTTTTGCAGTACTGACAAGAACTTTTTCGGGGTATCCCAAAATTTCAAGTTCAAGCCGGCTTTTAGATAAAATGTGAATTTTGCCGATAGCATCAAATTTCACCAGATACTGGCGGCTAATTCTAAAGAATTGTTCCGGATCCAAAAGCTCTTCTAACTTGTCGAGCGAAAAATCGACCGGGTATTCCTGTCCCTCTTTTGTACACAGAAAGGTGCTTTTTTCAAGCGAATAGAATAGGAAAACACTATTAGTTTCAACAGATTTTATTTTGGTGCCCAGGCTGATGGCAAACCTCTTTTTGTAACTGTCCTGCTTCGATTCTATACTTTCAATTAAAGATTTTATATCAAATTGAGGTTGGCCGGGTTTCAGTTTTTTAAGTTTCAGAATACTATTTGAAAGTTTTTCTTTGTTTATCGGTTTTAAGAGGTAGTCAATACTGTTTAATTCGAAAGCTTTGATGGCATATTCGTCGTAAGCGGTAGTAAATATTACAAAGCTTTCAACTTTTACCTTGTTAAATATTTCGAAGCTTAAACCATCGGCCAGCTGAATGTCGAGCATTAAAAGATCTGGTTGCTTGTTGTTATAAAACCATTCTATGGCCAATTCAATACTATCAATTTTATCTATAACAATAATTTCAGGATCTATCTCTTTCAGAATTTTCTCAAGCCGGTTGGCTGCAGGTTGCTCGTCTTCAATTATCAGGGTTTTTATCATAATTCAACCAAAAGCATCGGAATTGATACTTTAAATATAGAACTTGTTTCTGAAACCTGCACTTCGGCGGTGGTAAAAAACTTATACCTTTCAATTATGTTTGATAAACCATTCCCGGTTGAACTTTGTGTTTGTTTTTTTTGAAGATTATTGACAACTGAAATGCGCTCTTTATCTGCCTGAATATCAATTTTGAGTGGTTTATCCATAGAAATGATATTGTGCTTAATGCAGTTCTCGACTAGCATTTGCAATACCAGGGGAGGTAACGAATAATGATAAAAATTCTTGGGGATATCAATATTTACATCCAAATTTTTACCGAACCTTGAGTTTTGGATTTTAAGGTATTTCGACAGGAAATTAAGCTCATCTGTTACTAAAACCAGTTCTCTGTCCCTGCTTTTTAATCCATACCTCAGAAACTCACTTAAATTTTCAATGTATTCAACGGCAGCAGTATTATCTTCTACAATTGTTGTAAGGTTGTTTAAACTATTAAAAAGAAAATGTGGATTGATTTGCTGTTTTAGTGTTTCATATCGTGCTTCAATATTGTCTTTTTCGAGTCTTACCGATTTTGAGAAGTTGTATTTCCATTGTTTATAAAACTCAACAGCCTCATGAATAGAGGTTATCAGGAATGTTATCAGGATTGTTATTACGGCAGATAAATAGATGTCTTCCATGGGGTCGATAAGCCCCAGTTTTACCTCAAGCTTATAAATTCCATAGGAAAAGGCCATTGTATAGATAAAAATGAGAGGGACTTCCAACAACAAATGTTTCCAGGGGTAATTTTCCCATGGATATTTTTTCCATAAAAAATCTACAATAATTATGCAGCCAATCCAAATTCCGGCAGTATATAATATCGAATGAAGCAAAGCAAAAATGGGTTGGATGTCATAAGCATCGTTACCATCATTTCTGAAAACAGCTAATATCAGTAACCCCACAAGAGGAATTACTAGTACCAGCCACTTATAATATTGGTCTACTTGTTGCTTCATGCCACTAAACTAATTAAAAATCTTAAAAGTGTATTCTATAAAGCATCATAGGCATAAAACCTTGCTGATAAACCGGGTAGACTTCATTTTTTTCAACATTATAACCTTCGGTAAATATACTTTTGTAATTTGATATATTCTGAAGATCAAGTCCCCATTCCTGCCATATTTTATTGCCGTTAAGTTTTAATCCAATTCTTAAGTCTGTTCTGAAATAGTCATCATATTTGTTTTCGTAAGCATGGCTCCAGTCTCTGATTTCTTCACCCTGAAGTTCAGATTCAGTGAAATCGATGGGAACATATCTTTTACCACCTGCCAAAACGGTTTTTACATCAAAAGTCAACATTACTTTTTCGCTCAGTTTATGTTCATAGCCACCTAATAAATTGAATACATAATTTCCATTAAAAGCAGTATTTCTTTCAATTTCATCGTAGCCTTTATATTTTGAATCGAAAATTGAACTGGTGAATAGCACGTAGAAGCCCTGGCTTAAAAACTTTTCAACGGTTAATTCAATACCATAGTTTTTGCCGGTACCTTCATTTTCCATATTTTCTTCACGAGGAATACCAAAATCGCCTCCCGCATTAACCATACTGTATTCTGGCTGACTTTCAAACACAGGTATATTATATAGTTGCTGGTAATATGTTTCAGCTTTTATGCGAGTGTTCTTTTGAATGAAAAAGTCGTAACTAAGAACATAATGATTACTGCGGGTGAATTTTACATCTTTATTGGTTACCTGGTAGTTGTCGTTTATTTCGTCATATAACTGGTAAAAGTATACGCTTTTTGGCTGCAGTTGACTGTGCATTCCAAATCCACCCGATAGTGCATGTTTCCGATTAATTTGCCATTTTACCGAAAAGCGGGGTTCAACAGCTGTTTCATTATTCAAATCGAAATACTGCATGTGTAAACCGCTGTATGTAGTAATGTTATTATCGAACTTATGCTGCCACTGTGCATACGATCTGAATATGTTACACGCGCCTTTTATATCTGTTACAGTAATAAATTTGTTATAATCAGTCATATAAAGGCTGTCGAGATAATCGAGAACATAAAAGTCTGCAACTGCACCAATACTGTAATTGTTTCTTTTATTTATTTTGTGCCTTAATTGTGTTGAAACCGAAAGTTTATCTTCATCTTGGTTAAAACGTATCCATGGTTTATAAGATTCTTCTGTTCGGTTTACAGAATCAAGTTCAGTTATGGCTCCGGTTGATTGGTACGACAGGCTTGTTTGTAATCTTAACTTATCTGTGAAGAAATAGGTGTGTTTTGCTCCGATTACTGCAAGATTTGACCCGAAATCAGTAGCGGTGTTAAGCGAATTGTATGAATTTTCGGTAGTATCTGAAAATTCTCGTCCCAGGCTTATAAAGCTTTTTCCCCATAAACCAAATACTTTTAATCTGCCCATTTTTATTCCCGGAACATCAACTAAGAAGGTGAAATCCTGGTATTCTGGTATCGCTTCGCCTGTACCTGATCCAAAGCCCATTTTATGCAATAAATCGAGTGTTGAATAGCGGTAGCTGGCTATGTACGAAGGATTTACTCCGCTTTTTGCCTGATAGAGTGGCCCCTCTGTTCCAAATTCGAAGCCATTGAAACCTACCTGTCCGGTGAACTCCCTGGTTTGGTTATTACCCGATCGCAGGTTTAAATCAAAAGCTCCTGAGGTGGCATTGCCAAATTCGGCCGGGAAAGCCCCTGTCAGAAAATCGGAATTGGCTAAGAGGTTATTGTTAACCATACTAACCGGACCACCGGTAGTACCAAGTGCACCAAAGTGATTTGGATTGGGAATTTCAACGCCTTCCAGACGCCATAAAACACCCATCGGAGAATTTCCACGAATAATAATATCATTTCTAGAATCGTTTTGTGTCATAACGCCGGCATAGTTGGCAACCATTCTGGCAGGGTCGCCAAGGCTACCGGCAAATCTTTCGGTTTCTTCGATAGAAAAAGTCCTTGCAGAAACCTGTGCCATTTCATTTAAAGCTTCTTCTTTAGGCTTTTCGGCTTTTACAACAACTTCTTCTACCTGCATAGGGTCTTCTTCGAGCTGAATGTTTATAACCAGTTCTTTTGAGCTGGTGAGAAGCACATTGTTAATCAGCTGGCTCTTGTAACCTATATACCTTATTTCAAGAGATTGCCTGCCTATAGGAATATCGTAAAGTGCAAAAACGCCGTTTAAATCTGTGGTTGCTCCCTTCGGAGATGAAGCGTTAAGCAGAATTACATTTGCACCAATAAGCGGATAACCTGTAATTGCATCAACTACGGTGCCGCGTATAGTTTGTGTGTAGATGTCGTTTGAGTGTGTTTTTAAAACTGCACATCCTAAAAACATGAAAGTAAAAAGTACGCGATTCATCGTTTCTAAAGTTTAAAATTCTGGTTCAAATGTATGATGCCCCAACTTTATAATAAAAAGTAAAGCGATGAACATGAAAGTTGCATTACCGAACGGGAATTTTTGGGGATGAACGCAAAGAAATAATTCAATACCTTTTGTACCTGGTGTTAAGCCCTGGTCTTAAAATCTTTTTTCATCCATTTCCATGCGAATAAGAGCATTATTGGCGATGAAACAGCAATGAAAGCATAAATCAACCACATGAATTCGGTATTCATTTGGCTTATGGGGGCATCGGCCGGACAGTATTTCGATAAAAACCAGCCTGAATAAAGCGAAGTTACAACTTTAGTTAAGAACCAGGGGAATTGTCCGATTCCCATGTAAATACCGGTCATACCTTTTGGAGCAATATCGGCAACCCATTGCAGAAACCGTGGTTGCCACATGGCTTCACCTATTGTCATAAGAATAAGAAATACCATAAGGGTATTAAGGTTTGGACCTGATACCAGGATGAAGGCCGGAAGAGACATAACCAATGTTCCGATAATCATCATTTTATAGGTGTCTTTTTTAGCTGTAAGCGCAGTTACTATTGGGGTAAGAATAAATATTAAAATTGGATTCAGGTTCACAAAAAACTCAAAGTTTTCCTTTACAAATCCTTCGAAAGCCCTGCTTGTATAGGCGGGTAAAGTTAACCAGTTATGAGCAAAAAGGGTTTGAACCGGTATTAATGCAAAAATAAAAAACAGGAATCGAAAGTCCTTTAAAGGAAAGTTCTTCATATAATACCTGAATTTTTCTTTTCCATTCATTGCCTCCAACTCATCGGTAGAGGGTTGTCCGGTTTTATTCTCTGCAATCTTTGGTTCCGATTGTAAAGCTTCATCTGCAGCCTCTTTTTCAGCTTTTTTGGTAATAATGAGGCTTACAATTACGATTCCTGCAATAGTTAAGACTACATAAACCCAGAATACTCCGGTTATTCCATGCGATTTTCTGACCGGAGGCGAAATAATTCCGGGTAAAAATCCGCCCAGGTTCATAAGGGCATAGAGCATGGCATAGCCCATGGCCGATGTTTTGGAATTGGTAAATTTTTTTACAGCTGCATAGGCGGCTGGCTGATAAATTCCATAACCAAGAATTATTCCGAGTATTCCAAAGCCCGACATCCAGAACGCAGGCGAACCCAGACCGGTTGATCCAGTAGACGGAGCCAGTGTTATTACGATTCGCCCAATAAGCATAAAAACCAGGGAAATAAGAAATGCTTTTCGCACGCCAATCCAATCAACGGTAGCGCCTAACAGAAGCATGGCCAGGGTAATTCCTGCGGTGAGAAAACCTACCATATATCCCGAAGTTTCGTCCCTCAAGCCTATATTCTCGTTGAAGAAAATAGTTAAGAGACCAACTACACCAAAGTAGGTTATGCCTTCTAAAACATAAGAAAGGTTTACACCCAGGAGCGCTCTGGAAGTATGGGCAAGGTCAATGAAGGGTTGGGTAAGTTCTTTAAGGGTATTTCGAAACAGGTTTTTATTCTTTTTCATGGCAAATGTATATAATGCTAAATTATAAAAATCGGTTGAGCTTGTATAGTCTGGCGAGGGTTTTAAACCCTTGCCGGGCTAAGGCCTGAAATTTAGCAAATAACTATTAAAGGACAATAACAATACGATTCCTGTTGTGAATTGCTTTCGATTTGTATTTTAACGATCTTTGACACAGCTTTATGCAGCCTTATATGGGTATTAATGTGTTGTGAATTGCTTTCGATTTGTATTTTAACGATCTTTGACACAGCTGCGAAAGCGAAAAAGCCTATCACTTTACCGTTGTGAATTGCTTTCGATTTGTATTTTAACGATCTTTGACACAGCTTTCAGATAGTGTTTTATTCATTTCGGTAAGTTGTGAATTGCTTTCGATTTGTATTTTAACGATCTTTGACACAGCAAAGATGATTCATTAGCGTTTAAATTTCCAGTTGTGAATTGCTTTCGATTTGTATTTTAACGATCTTTGACACAGCACAAATCGACCTGCTATCACCATTGTTTTAGTTGTGAATTGCTTTCGATTTGTATTTTAACGATCTTTGACACAGCCTCATTATCGCTTAAAACATGCGAAATACTGTTGTGAATTGCTTTCGATTTGTATTTTAACGATCTTTGACACAGCCTTTTCTTTTCTTCTTTCGTATGGTTTTGAGTTGTGAATTGCTTTCGATTTGTATTTTAACGATCTTTGACACAGCATCCAATCTAAATTTACATTTCCTTTTTCTGTTGTGAATTGCTTTCGATTTGTATTTTAACGATCTTTGACACAGCCTAGAAATAAAAGAGTACAACTATAAATCAGTTGTGAATTGCTTTCGATTTGTATTTTAACGATCTTTGACACAGCATCGCCAATGTTATTATCATTTCCCTGATTGTTGTGAATTGCTTTCGATTTGTATTTTAACGATCTTTGACACAGCCATATTTTATGCACAGGTTATGCGTTTACGGTTGTGAATTGCTTTCGATTTGTATTTTAACGATCTTTGACACAGCACTTGGCAGAAAATCAACTTCTTTCTGATTGTTGTGAATTGCTTTCGATTTGTATTTTAACGATCTTTGACACAGCTTTGTAATTTAACTGAAATTCAATAAGCCAGTTGTGAATTGCTTTCGATTTGTATTTTAACGATCTTTGACACAGCCATTTCGGGTGCTAAATCGGAAGCCCCTGAGTTGTGAATTGCTTTCGATTTGTATTTTAACGATCTTTGACACAGCTCGTTAACAAAATGGCTTTATACGTTTGAGTTGTGAATTGCTTTCGATTTGTATTTTAACGATCTTTGACACAGCCGAGAATGTGGCTGCCACTTTTCGGGGTTCGTTGTGAATTGCTTTCGATTTGTATTTTAACGATCTTTGACACAGCTACAGGAAATGCTGTTGAAGCTTTAACCTCGTTGTGAATTGCTTTCGATTTGTATTTTAACGATCTTTGACACAGCATCAGAATCAAAATATTCTGATGAACTTGAGTTGTGAATTGCTTTCGATTTGTATTTTAACGATCTTTGACACAGCCAGGTGGAATAACTGGTACTGTAGTTGATAGTTGTGAATTGCTTTCGATTTGTATTTTAACGATCTTTGACACAGCCCTGTTGCATTAGAGGTTGAGAAAGCAATGGTTGTGAATTGCTTTCGATTTGTATTTTAACGATCTTTGACACAGCTTCATTAGATCAAGTCGATTATGATTACACGTTGTGAATTGCTTTCGATTTGTATTTTAACGATCTTTGACACAGCTTGTTTCCGTAACGGCTAGTATTTGCACCTGTTGTGAATTGCTTTCGATTTGTATTTTAACGATCTTTGACACAGCAGGGATAAGTCATATTATTCTCCTGGTTTAGTTGTGAATTGCTTTCGATTTGTATTTTAACGATCTTTGACACAGCCAAATATTTGGTTAATTAGTTTGTCCCCTGTTGTGAATTGCTTTCGATTTGTATTTTAACGATCTTTGACACAGC